>CAWGQZ010000016.1:0-79669 GCA_963824805.1 uncultured Acidobacteriaceae bacterium
TCCCCCGACAATCACCTCATTTACTCCAGGCGGCGGAGCGGTGGGAACGCAGGTGACCATCACGGGCACACAGTTTGGCGCAGCGCCACAGGGCACTCGTACCGTCAAATTCAACGGCGTGCTCGCGGCGGCGGCTTCCGTTTGGAGCGATACGTCGATCACAGTGCAGGTTCCGACCAGCGCCACCATCGGCCCGATCACCGTTACCACCGACACCGGAGTCGGAACCAGCGCAACCAACTTTTTCCCAGCTCCGGTGATTTCGTCGTTCGCGCCGACAAGCGGGTCGAACGGAACCGTTGTTCTTCTCACCGGTCTTAACTTCACGGGGACGAATGCGGTGGCATTCAACGGCGGAGTCGCCAGCACCGTCACCGTGGATTCGGACACCAGTATTCATGCCACAGTGCCTGCGTCCGGTTCGACAGGGCCGATCTCAGTCACTACCCCCAACGGCGGCACCGGATCGACTGCAACCAACTTCACGATCAGCGCCCTCATCACCGGTGTAAGCCCGACCTCCGCACCGGTTGCTTCCGTCGTCACCATTAACGGAAGTGGTTTTGGCATTACGCAGGGCACCAGTTCGGTAACCTTTGGTGGCACACCTGCAACCACGATTAACAGCTGGGGGCCGACTTCGATTCAGGCCACGGTTCCCTCAGTTTCGCAGGGGTCAAAGCCCATCATCGTCACCGTCGGTGGACAACCCAGCAACGGGTTCCCATTTACCGTAGTGCCGCCATTTGGCTCGGTTCCACCGTCATTCACTTCCTTCACGCCGTTTGAGGGCATTCCCGGAACAACGGTTACTTTGAATGGTGCGAACTTCACTGGTACGACGGCGGTTACCTTCAACGGGACTGGCGCCAGTTTCACCTTCGTCAACGATAGCCAGATCACGGCGGTCGTTCCCGCCACGGCTACTACGGGTCCGATAAGTGTCACGAACGGCGTGGGCACTACTCTCACCTCCTCGAATTTCACAGTCTCAACCCTGATCAAGAAGATGACCTTTGAGGGCCCCGGGGGGCTGACCGATTCCACCACTGGCGCCGACGCAGTGACTGGTGTCGGTATCGTCGTCGACACGACCAACGCATTGAAAGACATTGTGTCGGCACACGTTACGAATTCAACCGGATCGTTCGTGACAGAAAACTTCTCGGCTGCGGATGACCTTTACGTCACCTTCTACCTCCGTATAAACGCACTTCCCGCAGCGATTCCTCGAATCGCGGAAATCAGGAATGGCAGCACGGTTGTGGGCAACATCAATATCTCGACCGGAGGAGCACTCCGGCTTAACAGCAGCACCGGAACGTTGGTAGCAAGCAGTAGCGCTTTGACGGTCGGCCAAATCTACCGTGTGCTGCTCCATCAGAAGAGAGGGACGGGTGCGAATGGCTTGTTGGAAGCTTTCTTCGCCCAGGGAGAAACGGTATTCCCCGCCTCTCCATTTGCCAGCACAACCACCGGAACCTGGACGACTGCGGCAACGTTAGTGAACATGGGTAACACCAGCGGCACTGCGGCGACGGATATCACCTTGGACAACGTTCAGGTTGACGCAGGCTTGCCGGTAGGCGCGGCCGCTCCGCTGATCAATTCTCTGACCCCGAACAGCGGCCACCCGGGCGACACGATCGTCATCGCCGGCTTGAATTTCGGTGCCTCTCAGAACGGATCGACCTCGGTGAAGTTCGGCGCCACTACGGCCCTCCTATCCGATATCGTCAGCTGGTCCGATACCTCAATCAGCGTGAAGGTACCGGCCACCGCTACCACCGGTAACGTGGTTGTCACCAACACCAACAACGTACCCAGCAACGCTGTGCCTTTCACGGTGAATGGCACAACCATCTCTGCCATCAACCCAACTTCGGGCGCAATCGGAGCCACGGTGACCGTTACCGGTACTGGCCTCGATACCGTCACTTCAGCGACGATCAACGGGAGCGCTGCCTCCATCACACCTGGCTCTGCTACACAGATCACGCTTACGGTGGGAGCCGGAACTACCGGGTCCGGACCGATCGTGGTTACGAGCCCGAACGGATCCGCCAGCAGCGCACCCACCAATTTCACCGTGGTGCCGTCGCCGGTCATTACCAACTTGTCTTCGCCTTCTGGTGCAGTCGCTCAGTCGATCACCATCACCGGTACGAATTTCGGGGCGAGTCAGGTTACCGGCAGCAAGGTGGCCTTTAACGGTACAACTGCTCCTGTTACCTCCTGGAGCGACACCTCTATCGTGGTGCCGGTTCCTGCGGGCGCAACGACTGGAAATGTCGTAGTCTCGGCCGCCGGCGTGGACAGCAACGGTCTCCCCTTCACCGTGACACCGGCGATCACCAATTTGTCTCCCAACTCGGGTGCGGTTGGCGCGTCGGTCGTCATTACGGGAACAAGCTTTGGCGCAAGTCAAGGTGGAAGCACCGTCACCTTCAACAATGGTCAGCTAGCTACGGCCACCGCCTGGAGCGATACCTCAATCACGGTCACCGTGCCCAATAGCGCGGTAACTGGCAACGTCACTGTGACGGTTGGCGGCAATACTAGTCCTGGCGTCAATTTCACCGTGGTCCCGCCACCCAGCATCACCAATCTGTCCGCAGGCTCGGGCCCGGTGGGTTCATCCGTGACCATTACGGGTACTAACTTCGGATCACTGCAGGGCACGAGTACGGTCAAGTTCGGGGCGCAAACGGCGGTTGTCAATACATGGACGGATACCTCAATCGGGGTGACCGTGCCGGCCTTCGCCACCGCGGGCAGCGTCAATGTCGTTGTGACGGTGGGTGGCGTGGACAGCAACAACTCGCCCTTCACTATTCTGCCGAACATCACCGGCGTATCTCCGAGTTCGGGCCCCGCAAATACTCCTGTCATCATCAACGGCACCAGCTTCGGCGCCTCAGGGACAGTCACATTCAATGGGACACCTGCCACGAACGTGACCAACTGGAGTGCTACATCCATTTCGGTGACGGTGCCGGTGGGCGCTGCTACGGGCCTCGGAAGCGTTGTGGTCACATCGGCTAGTCAGACCAGCAACGGATTCAATTTCACCGTGATTCCGCCGCCCAGCGTCAGCGGGGTTTCACCAAACTCAGGCTTTGCGGGCTCAACTGTGACCGTGCAAGGTGCAAACTTTGGCGCCACCCAGGGAACAAGCACGGTTACGTTCAACGGGACTCCTGCAACCATTAACGGTACCTGGACAGATACGTCTATCCCGGTAATTGTGCCAGCTATACCAACGGGCTCAGCATCGGTTGTTGTTACCGTAAGCAATCAGCCGAGCAACGGCGGATCCTTCACGGTCGTCCCCAACCTGGTGTCACCGACTATCAATTCATTCACCCCAACCACTGGCAGCGGCGGAACGATTGTTGTAATTTCCGGCGCCAACTTCAGCGGAACTACCGACGTGAAGTTCAATGGAACATCTGCGGCCAGTTTCAACGTGGATAGCGACACTCAGATCACAGCTGTAGCGCCCGCAGGCGTCACGACCGGCCCGATCAGCGTGACCAATGCTGGCGGAACCACCACGAGCGTTACCAACTTCACCCTTTCCCTGATCAAGCTGAGCACTTTTGAAGCGAACGGAGGGGCGCTGACAGATCCCTCCACCGGCGTCACTTCAACCTCGGGAACGGGATTGAGCGTGGAAACCGTCTCTCCGCTGAAAGGCTTTTTCTCAGCCCGCGCGAACGGTGGTAGTTCGTACCTGCAAGACACCTTCACTGGTAAGGACGACGTGTATGCGTCCTTCTATCTACGGCTGAACGCATTGCCCGCCGCCGGCGTGCGTATTGCCATGTTCCTGGATGGCTCAACCACAGTAGGAAATTTCAATCTGACTACCACAGGCGCCCTGACCTTGCGCAACGGAACTACAGCAATCGGCGCGAACTCCGCTGCGCTGGCAATCGGCCAGGTTTACCACGTAGCTCTCCATCAGAAAAAAGGAACGGGAGCCAATGCCGTTCTCGAAGGCTTCCTTGCGGTGGGAGACGCCGCCTTTGGCGTACCCTTCGCTTCGAGCTCCACCGGCACCTGGATCGATCAGGCAACCAGCTTCCGGCTAGGAGCCACGATAGCGACGGCAGTTGATCTCGTCGTTGACAACATTCAGATCGATACCACCTTACCGTTCTCAGCGCCGGCGCCGAGCATCACCGGATTCAATCCGACGAGCGGCACCGTGGGAACCTCAGTAACGATCTCTGGAACCAACTTCGGCGCAACGCAATCTGGCGGCAGCGTTAAGTTCAATGGCGTGACCGCGGTTCCGACTACTTGGAGCAACAGCTCCATCGTCGCGACCGTTCCGGCATCGGCAACAACCGGACCGATCACAGTCATCACCGCGGGTGGCACGGCTAGCACGATCAACCTCGCCACGCCAAACTTCACGGTGAACGGAGCAACGCCGAACATCACCGACTTCACTCCGGCAAGCGGACCAGTCGGAACCCAGATCACCATCAACGGAAGCAACCTGAGTGGAGCAACCTCGGTGACGGTCAATGGCACGGCCGTGCAAAGCATTGACTCGAACACGGCAGTGCAGATTAAGGTCACCGTAGCCAGCGCAACCACCGGATCTGGTCCGATCGTGGTGAACACTCCAGGCGGCCAGGCGACAAGCGCGACTAACTTCACGGTTGCCGCGGCTCCAACCGTGACCAGCTTCACCCCAACCGCCGGCTTGACCGGAGCAAGCGTGGTAATTAGCGGAACCGGCTTCACCGGTGCCAGCGCGGTGAAGTTCAACGGTACTTCGGCGACCACATTCACCGTAGACAGTGACATCCAGATCACTGCCACAGTGCCGGGCAGCGCGACCTCAGGCCTGGTCAGCGTGACGACCAGCAACGGAACCGGAACCAGCGCCAATCCGTTCACGGTGGGCACGCCGACGGTTACTAACTTCACTCCGTCGGGCGGTCCGGAAACAACTTCAGTCACCATCACCGGTACAAACTTCGGCTCTCCCCAAGGCTCCAGTGCGGTGAAGTTCAACGGAACCACGGCGGCGGGCGTCACAAGTTGGAGCGACACTTCCATTACCGTGCCAGTTCCCGCAGGTGCGACAACAGGAACCGTCTCGGTGACTACGTCGGCGCGGAACGGGAACCAGTGTGAGACAGCTTTACGGTTGGTGCCGTGCCGGTGGTCAGTAATTTCACTCCGGCGGGCGGACCCGTCGGCACCTCGGTGACGATTACTGGAACTGGCTTCGGTGCCTCGCAAGGCGGGACGATTGTAAAGTTCAACACGACAACCGCTACGGGGCCGACCGCCTGGGGCGACACTTCCATCACCATCCCAGTTCCTGCCGGCGCGACGACTGGAACAATTTCGGTAACCACCGCGACGGGAACTGGAACCAGCGCCAACAGCTTCACCGTCGGCGCAGCACCGACGATCACTAACTTCAACCCGACAGGCGGGCCGGTTGGGACATTCCGTCACCATCACCGGAACCGGATTTGGTTCACCCCAGGGCACCAGCACGGTAGCGTTCAACGGAACCAACGCCACATCGGTTACAAGCTGGAGCGATACGTCAATTACAGCGGCCGTGCCTACGGCCGCAACCAGCGGAACCATCTCGGTGACCACGGTGACGGGAACTGGAACCAGCGGGACGTCCTACACGGTTGGCGCGGGTCCGACCGTAACTGGATTCAGCCCGACGGCGGGCCTGGTCGGCGCGACGGTGGTGATCGGTGGAACTGGTTTCACCGGAGCCAGCGCGGTGAAGTTCAACGGTACAGCAGCGACCACATTTAATGTCGATAGCGACATTCAGATCACTGCGACGGTCCCCGCAGGAGCCACCACTGGAACGATCAGCGTAACCACTGGTGCCGGCACCGGAACAAGCGCTAATTCTTATACGGTTGGCGCACCCACAGTAACCAACTTCAGTCCGGCAGGCGGCCCAGTCGGCACCTCGGTGACCATCACTGGCACCAACTTCGGCGGGAGCCAAGGTACCGAGCACCGTTGCCTTCGGAGCTACGACTGCAGCCCCAGCAACAAGTTGGAGCAGCACATCAATCACTGTCGCTGTACCCGCAGGAGCCTCCTCTGGAACCATTTCGGTGACTACTGCAGCCGGGACTGGAACGAGCGTCGATAGCTTCGTCGTTGGCGCCGCCCCGGTAGTCAGCAACTTCAATCCGTCGGGTGGCCCGGTGGGAACTTCAGTGACCATTACCGGAACCGGTTTCGGTGCTTCACAAGGTACGAGCACCGTAAAGTTCAACAACACGACCGCGACAGGCGCAACCGCGTGGGACGACACTTCAATCACAATTCCGGTCCCAGCGGACTAGTTCGGCGCAATTTCAGTCACTACAGCAACCGGAACCGGGATCAGCGGCACCAGCTTTGTAGTAGGCGCGGCTCCGACCGTGACTAACTTCAGCCCGCTCGGCGGACCGGTGGGAACATCGGTAGTCATCACCGGAACCGGCTTCGGTTCACCACAAGGCACCAGTACAGTTGCCTTCGGAGCCACGAATGCAACCTCAATCTCCAACTGGAGCGACACTTCGATCACAGCGGCAGTTCCCACAGGGGCGACTACGGGAGCGATCTCGGTAACCGCCGCCACCGGCACCGGATCGAGCGGAACAAACTTCGTTGTTGGTCCCGCGCCGACCGTGTCGGGTTTCGCCCCTGGCGCTGGGACCGTGGGCGCTAGTATCACCATCAGCGGCACCGGCTTCACCGGGGCCAGCACGGTGAAGTTCAACGGCACGTCGGCGACTTCGTTTACGGTCGACAACGACGGACAGATCACCGCGGCGGTACCATCCGGAGGCACGTCTGGTCCTATTAGCGTGACAACTGTCACCGGGACGGGAACGAGTGCCAGCTCATTTACGGTAACTCCGCCAGCCCCCGTGATTAGCAGCTTCACTCCGACCAACGGTCCAGTTGGAACCCTGGTCACCATCAATGGTTTGAACCTAAGCAACGCGTCTTCGGTAACCATCGGTGGAGTGGCGGCAGCGATTGGCACGAACTCGGCAACCCAGATTCAGGCGACCGTGGGTAATAGCGCTAGCACGGGACAGGTAATTTTTGTAACCACGCCTGGTGGCACAGCGGACAGCAGCCTGGATACCCCAGCTAACTTCACGGTGACCATCGTTTCTAACCCACCGTCAATCACATCATTCACACCAACCAGCGGTGGGAGCTGGAACCCTGGTGACCATCAACGGCGTGAACTTCACTGGCACGACATCGGTTACATTCAACGGAACGTCAGCGTCATTTAATTTCGTCAGCGATTCGCAGCTGACCGCAACCGTTCCCGCCGGCGCTACTACCGGCCCGATCAGTGTCACCAACGGCTCAGGCACAACTGACACGACCAATCTGAATCCCGCGAATTTCAGCATTACACGGGTGAAGGACATCACGTTCGAAACCGGCAGTCTGACCGGAACATCGGGCTTTGGCTCGACCACCGGGACGGTGACGCTTGAAACCGGATCACCGCTGAAAGGTGCGGATTCGATGACTGTCGCAACCGGAACCTCATTTGGAACGCAAAGCTACACCGCTACCGATGAGATTTTCATCTCGCTCTATGTCCGGTTAGCTGCCATTCCGGCGGGCCAGGTTCGCGTGGTTCGCATTACCGATGCCGGAACATCGGTCGGAGCGCTCACCCTTGAAACCACCGGGAAACTTACTTTGCGCAGCGGTACTACCAGCATCGCTGCAACCCCAACCGCGCTGGTTGTGGGAACCCTGTATCGCATCGGGATCCACCAAAAGAAAGGGACGGGTAGCAACGCTGTCCTGGAAGGCTTTATCGCGACAGGCGATGCTGCTTTCACGACTCCGTTTGCTACCAGCAGCACACAGACATTCACCACCCAGGCCGACTCAGTACAGATCGGTGCAACCACAGGAACCGCCGGCAGCATGACAATTGATGACATCCGGCTGGATACGGGTTCTATGCCCGGACCGTCAATCCCGTAATCACCCTGCAATTGGAAATCATGGAACAAGTGAAAGAAATGCCAGTCGCCACCGGGCGCGAATCTGCAATCACAGATTCGCCGCGGCGGCAGCGCGGGATCCTGATCGCTCTACTAGGTCCCGACGGCGCCGGCAAGACTTCCCTTGCTCAGTTCCTGGTAAATAGCAAGACAGGTAAGAGCCCAGCACATCTATATGGGGCTTAACGTCGAAGCCAGCACGATCGGATTGCCTACCAGCCGCTGGTTGCACAAGCAGAAGAAAACGCCGACGGGCAGTCCGCTGCGGAAAAAACTGATTGGCGCCTTGTCTTTCGTTGACCGAATCATCAGCTACCATCTGCGTTGCGCCGCCGCCCGCTACTTCAGGTTTCGTGGCCAAGTCGTGGTTCTCGACCGCTACATATACGATTCCTGGCTTTCGCAGCCCGCCCCCACCGCCGGCAAGCGATTTCGCAAGCGGATATTTGAAGGCGGAGCGCCGGTTCCGGATTTAGTACTTCTTCTGGATGCTCCCGGAGAAATGCTGCTGGCGCGAAAGGGCGAGCACAGCGCCGAGTGGCTGGAGGCTCAACGGCAGGCCTATCTCGGATTGAAAGATCGCATCCCCCAGATGGTTGTGGTGGACGCGACCCAACCTATGCATCAGGTACAGCGTGAAGTAACCTCCCTCGTGGTGAATCGCCGGAATACCCGGACAAAGGACCCTGTTCGATGTCAGTAATGGAGCAACCACTTGTCGAGGCGCCACAAGAGGTAAAAAAGGATTCCATCCACACGCAGATTCGTGGATCGAGTCTGCTGCTGGGTGGCAGGTTGCTGGCCGTGGCCATCAACTTTGCGGCGCAGGTGCTGATGGTTCGCTATCTCAGCACGGCAAACTACGGTGCCCTGGGGTATTCGCTGTCGGTTGTCACCATGTTGCAGACCATCTGCATGCTGCAACTCCAGGAGGTGGTCGTCCGCTTTGTGCCCATCTATCACGAGCGCGAGGACTATCCCCGGCTGCTAGGGACTTTGGTCCTTACAGTGTGCACCGTCCTGCTTACATCCAGCCTGCTGGTGATCTTGTTTTTCGCCTGGCCGGAGATGATGCGCCGCTACATGAGCCATGAGAGCCTGCCGATTCGCGTGCTCTCCATTCTGATCTTCTTGCTGCCGATTCAAGCCATTGACGCGCTATTCATGGCTTTGTTCGCGAGTTTCTCCAGTTCGCGCGCAATCTTCTTCCGCCGCCATATTTTGGCGCCGGGACTTATTTTCATCGCCGCCCTATTAATGATGTTGTTCAAGGCGAATGTAACTTTCCTGGCGTACGGGTATATCATCGCCAACATCATTGGGATTCTGGCCTATTGCTTCATGCTGTTTCGGCTGTTGCGGGAGCGCGGGCTGACCGCGCATATGCAGTTCAGCAAGATGATCATCCCGGCGAGGGATATCTTCGGGTACAGTTTTCCGGTGCTCACTTCGAGCCTGGTCAGCATGACTTTGACTTCGGCCGGGGTTTTCCTGCTGGGCTACTATCACACTACGGTTGAGGTCGCGAAGTTTCGCGCAGTTCTCCCCGCCGCCCAGCTCAACAATACGGTACTGATGAGCTTCACCACTTTGTATACTCCGCTGGCGGCTCGGCTTTTCGCGAAAAACGATTACGATGGGATCAACAAGCTCTATTGGCGCACGGCAGTGTGGATGGCAGTGTTAACCTTCCCCATCTTTGCTGCTACCTTCAGCATCGCGCAACCGTTGGTCGAGTTCGTTTTCGGTCATCGCTACGCGGCGTCCGGTCCGATCCTCGCGATGTTGTCGTTGGGCTTCTACTTCAACGTTGCCCTGGGATTCAATGGGCTCACCGTCAAAGTCCTTGGCAAGCTGCGTTACACGGTCATCATCAATATCATCGCGGCTGTTATAGACATCGCGCTACTCTTGCTCTTGATTCCCCGCTACGGCGCAATTGGCGCGGCAATCGGTACCACAGCCACCATGATCGTGCATAACATGCTTAAGCAGGCGGGTCTTCGGTTGGCTTCCGGGCTAAGCATCTTCGACGGCCAATATCGGTCGTTCTACCTGCTGATCGTAGCGAGTTCGGTTGGCTTGTTTGCGATTCAACAACTCATATCCAGCAGCCTTAAAGTCGCGGGCCCACTGGCGGCACTGGTTTCGATTTTCGTGCTGGCGGTCGCGAGAAAGAAGCTGCACGTGAGCGAAACTTTCCCGGAACTCCTAAAACTGCCAGGAATGCGCTTTATCTTCGAGTAAGCGGAGCCCTTCGATAATGTTCTCAGTAGCTCTCATCGGTCCCGACGGCGCTGGCAAAAGCACGATTGCCAATATGCTGGCCGAGTCTTTTCCGGTTTCGGTCAAAGTTTTGTACATGGGTATTAACCTCGACTCAAGCAACGTCGTGCTGCCGACTTCCCGCTTAATTCGGAAGGTAAAAAAGCTAGGCCTCCGGAAATCGGATTCCCTAGATCAGCGCAACGGACAACCCAAAGCGCGTAAACCTTCCGGTGGAATTCGAGCGCTCTTCCGGTTAGTGAACCGGTTGGCTGAGGAATGGTACCGGCAACTCATGATGTGGAAGTATCAGCGCGACGGCGCCATCGTGATCTGTGACCGTCACTTCCTATTCGACTTTGACTACGGCGTCGCCGGGCCAGACGGACTTCCTGACCAGCGACTGACGGAGCGCTTTCATCGCTGGAGCCTGGCGAAGTTGTACCCGAACCCTGATCTCACGATTTTGCTGGATGCTCCCGGCGAAGTGCTTTTCGCCCGTAAGGCGGAGGCAACGGTCGAATGGCTGGAATCCCGCAGGCAGGCCCTCTTGCAACAAGGAACGAGGCTCGATAACTTTATTGCGGTCGATACCACGAAACCACTAGATGCGGTTTACAAAGAAGTAAGCAATCACATTCTTAACTTTTATAGGAGAAACCGCTCCGCTCACAAGCTGATGGGCCAGGCTGCGGCGTAGACGAATTTTGAGGAACCCAATGTCGAATCAAGAAAACATTATTTCGCTAGCGAACCCGAAGCGTGCCGCGATATTCGGCGTGGCAGTGGCAATTTTCACGGCGCTGATTGTCTACAAACTAGATGTGGTAGTCACGCTGGCGGCGGTCCTCGCTGTTGGAATCCTGGCGCTGATTTTTGCCAATACCGAAGTTGCGACCTTGCTGGTCATTTTTGTCTTATATACAAACATGGCCGTGGTGCTGGCCAAATATCACAATGTGCCCACTGCGATCGCTGGCTCAGTCTTTCTCGTCCTCGCCATACCACTCACCAATTACCTGTTGATGCGCCGGGAACAGGTCCTGATTAATCGGATCTTTTGGCTGATGCTGGCTCAACTGGTAGCCATGTCGATTTCGGCCTTCTTCTCGGAATATTCGTGGGCGGCTATGGGACGAATCGTAGTGTATCTGGCGGAGGGAGTCGTTCTTTATTTTCTGATTCTGAACACGGTGAGAAACCAGGCCATGCTGCGCAAAGCCGTCTGGACCTTGGTGATAGCCGGAATTTTGATGGGATCACTTTCGATTCTTCAGACCTTTGTTGGATCCCACAAGAATCTTGGCGGCTTCGCCCAGACCAAGAATTCGAAAATTGGTACTGGTGCAACTGGATGGAACGGCAAAGGTGAACTGCGCGACGCCCGTGCTTCTGGAACGGTTGGAGAAGAAAATTATTACGCTCAAATCATGTTGATGCTGTTGCCGCTGGCGGCCTCACGTTACTTTTACGAGAAATCTCGTAAGCTTCGGATGATTGGCGCGCTGGCTTGCATCCCAATTGCCGGCGCCATCATGCTGACTTTCTCGCGCGGCGCTTTCGTTTCCGCCGTGGCAACTGTGATGGCCATGGTTTATCTGGGATCCATCAAGATTCGCCACCTTCTGGCGCTAGGCTTGGCTTTTGTGGTGATCGTTCCCATCGCCATGCCGGACTACGCCTACCGCATTTTCACGCTGTTTCGTGCAGTGGGGGTGCAGGACGCTCAGAAGGGCTCAAGCAAAACGCTCGACGCCTCCATGCGCGGCCGTGCCACGGAGAACCTCGCGGCGCTTAAGATTTTTCTGGATCATCCGGTGATTGGCGTCGGCCCGGGGCAAACACAGATGTACACCGCGAAGTACGGCGGCGATAGCGGACTTTCTCGCTTGGAGGGTACACGCCAAGCCCACAACATGTATCTGGGAGTCATTTCCGACGACGGATTACTTGGATTCTGTACGTTCATTTCTATCTTTCTCGCGACCCTGTCAGGACTGTTGAAGATTCGTCGAAAGTACTCCGAGAGCAATCCGGAATTGACCGGGCTGGCAATCGGTTTGACGCTTTCTATCGTCGCATTCATGTCGAGCGCGGTCTTCCTTAGCTCTGCGTATGAGAGATTCTATTGGCTCATCATGGCCCTGGCGGGAGTGACCATCCACATCGTGCATCGACAGGAAGAATCGACTCCTGAACCCTCTTTGGTATAGGTCACGAATTTAGCCCGTCTCAAATCATGAACGCAGTTGAAATCGAAATGCCGGGGGCAGCGGTAACCACGAGCGATCGGCGATCCATTCGTGACCAGAGTTTTTCTGATCTGGATTTGCAGCTCTCTCGTCGCTTGGACTGGCGCTTTCTGCTGGCGAATATTCTCCTCGGAGATGTCGCCTACATAGGCGAGGAAAAGCCTTTTCTGGTTGCGGCCCTCGAGAAATTCAGCGATCGCCTTATTATTGTTTCCCAGAAAACACCGGAAGCCCTCCCCGCAACTTTTGATCTAGCGGTGGTGACATCAACTACTGGATCGGATTTTGAATACGCGTCACGGATTCTGAAGGGCGGCGGATCGATTTATGTCGAGATGGGGTCCACAGGTGTCAAAGCAAGAATGGCGGGGCTGAATGTTCAACGCGCCGCCCTATTTGCTGCCGGGTTCCACGATGTACGCACCTACTGGCAGCGCCCAAGCTTTGAAGCATGCCGGGAGATCGTTCCTTTGGATGACACTCCCGCCCTTGATTACGTGTTAGCGCGGCAGCAGGCTGACTTGGCTGGAAAGATCAAGTCAATGGGAGCCCGGTTCGCGACCAAAACCGGATTGCTACCCTTGATAGTCCCGAGCATCAGCCTGATCGCGCACAAACCTTCGTAACCCTAGCTGCATGGAATCCATAACAAACTTTCTGACGGCGAACTGGGATCAGCTATCGCTAGGGCAATTTGGCAAGCCGCCCCTGTCGACGCTGGTCTTGACTCCGGGCTTCCGGGCCTCGAGTAATGTGATTCTCATGATGTTTCCCGAGGGTAAAACGCAGCCGGCTCTGGTGGCCAAGGTTTCGCGCCTGCCTGGCGGCCACTCGGAACTGCGAAGCGAAGCAGAGAATCTGGAGAAAGTTCAAAGTTCCCGTCCTGGCGGATTCGATTCCATCCCCCGTTTGGTGACGCTCAACGAGAACGACGATCATTGCTTCCTGGTCGAAACCATGCTGAATGGATCGCTCATGAGTCCGGCAATGGTTCGACAACAGAAAACGACCTGCACCAATGCGGTTGTCAATTGGCTGACTGAACTCGGGGTGGCTACCGCGAAGTCAAGTACGGATGACGATGGTTGGTTTGAGCGCCTGGTAGCCGAGCCGACAAATAGCTTTAGGAACGCCCTCCCGCTCTCCCCCAAAGAAGAGCAATTATTGGCAAACAGCTGGGAGCTGACGGCACCCCTCGCCGGACACAAATTCCCGCTGGTCTTCGAACACGGAGATGCGAGTGATCCCAACCTCATGACCATGAACGATGGAAGAGTCGGCGTCGTCGACTGGGAACTCGCACAGGCAAACAGCCTTCCCGCCGTGGATGTTTTCTTCTTCTTGACCTACGTAGCCTTCTCCCAACGGCGCGCGAAGAAACAAGCGGAATACATGGCAGCCTTCGATGAAGCGTTCTTCGGGCCCTCAGCATGGGCCATGCCCTACGTCCTGCGGTATGCACAAAGCGTAGGTCTTGCGAAGGAATCCCTCACTCCCCTTTTTGTGCTGTGCTGGCAGCGGTATCTCGCTAAACTGGTGCGACGCCTGAATCCCGGGAAGAAGAATTTACTCCCCAGTGAAACCGTGGCATGGTTTCGTGCCAACCGGTATTACAGCTTGTGGAAGCACAGCTGTCGAGCGAGCCCAAGAATTGAAATGGAGTCTGTAAGTAGCTCAAGAATGTACGAAAAGAACCCACGGCCGAACCCAGGGAAACAGAGCAGCGAAACCATGCCTCGAGTCCTCATCGTAGACCTCGCGAAATACTATGGCGGTGCCGATGTTCGGGTCCTCGAACTCGCCCGAACATTGGAACGGCTTGGGCACACTTATGCTGTCGCCGCCCTGGCAGAGTCTCCATTGCATTTGCAACTGCGGAAGGAAAATCTGACGGTACTGCCGGTTCCGTTTTCCCGATCGAATCCCCGTTTGATTCCTTTTCTGATGCGGGCCATTCGTCGCTACGGCTTCACCGTCGTTGATGCCCACAATTCACAGTCGCAATTCTGGGCCTTGGCTGCTGCCCGGCTCTCGCGCGGCGTGAAAATGATTTGTACGGTCCATAGCGCGTACCGCTTGGAGCACGATGGATCATGGAAGGGCCTGTTCTACGAACAGGTTCTGCGGCTGAACGCCATGCTGCAGGCTCGCTTCATAGCCGTCTCTGAAGCAGTGGACGGATATTTGCAGAATGTCGGGATTGACCACGAGAAGATTTCCTTGATCCATAACAGCATGCGTCTGCCAGAACCGCGTGACCGCGGCGGGCGCGCGGCGCTGTTGCAGTCCGTCGGTTGGGACCCCGAATCATTCGTGGTAATTGTGGTTGGGCGGCTGGAGCCGGTTAAGGGTCACAGTGTGCTTTTGGCTGCGTTGAAAAAGGCCTCCGCCCAACACCCCCAACTGCGTTGTCTGATTGTGGGCGGCGGAAGAATGCGCGAAATTCTCACCGCCCGCATGAAGCAATTGGATCTGCAGGACCGGGTGCACTTCACTGGCTTTCGAGAGGACGTTCTGTCATTACTCGCTGCGAGCGACGCGTTTTGCATGCCCTCCCTCTCAGAGGGATTGCCCTATGCCCTCCTCGAGGCCATCGCCTACCGCCTCCCCCTGCTGGTGTCAAAAGTAGGCGGCATGGCCGCTCTTCTGACTGACAGGAAGGACGCGCTTCTGGTGCCACCGGCGAATTCGCATGCCCTGGCTTCTGGCCTTGCATGGATAGTCGATCATCGCCAACAGGCCGAGCATTTGGCTGACGCTGCGTTTGAGTTGGTCCAACAGCGCTTCAATTGCGATGAAATGATCGCGGAAACGGTAGCGATTTACCGGCATGCGGCCCCTCCCGCTAAACCGGGATCAAAGGTTTCTCTCTCGCCCCAGCCCAAGGTGGAAGTATGGAAGGCCTAGAGCTACGCACGGGATTGCTGGTTGGGGCGACTGTATTACTGGCCGCAATCTGCAGCGGATCGCCGGTCCCCAAAAAACACAAAGCCGAGGCAATGCCGGATCAGCAAAATTTCTTCCCCGGAGACTATTCAAACAAAGGGAGTGATCGGCAACAGCTTGCCCGGATCATGGCGGCCTTTCAGTGATGACTCCCCTTGGAACACTCCGATTGCAGACAACGCCAGGACGCATCCGGACTCAGAGAAAATCATTGCGTTTGCAGTCTCGGTCACCAAGAACATTCGGGTCGCGCAGTCCTATGACATTCCCGTATGGGTGGTGAATTCCAAAAACGTGCCCCTGGTGAGAGTTCGCAGCGAGAGGATTTTCGATGCCTGGGACCGGAACCATGATGGAGTGAGCGACGTGGGTGTGCCGATCGCTCCGGAAATGTGGGGAGAGGCTACCGGCGACGGGCATCTTTCGATCATTGATCCATTCAAGATGACGGCATGGGAGTTCTCGAAATTTCAACCCGCGCCAAATGGCGGGATGCCCTCCTGCACCACCTTCAATATCTGGGACTTGCGCGGTACCGGAGTAGCGGACGGCGACGGCAAGCGATGGCTCACACGAGGCGGGCGCGGTTCAGGATTTCCCGAGATCGCTGGTCTGCTCCGGCCGGAAGAATTAAAGGAAAGCGAAATTCGACACGCATTGGTTTTCACTTTCTCCAAAAACCGGCGATCTGACGATGACCGCCACATCTTCATGCCGCCCGCGGCGCGCAGCGATGGAAAGCACATCGGGTCGCAGTACCCGATCGAAGGTATGAGATTTCAACTAAATCCGGCGCTGACTGAAAAGGATTTTGATACTTGGGGACTCAATCGCGAGGGCAAGTTGGTGGCGCGTGCCCTGCAAAAGTACGGGATGTTGGATGGTGATAACGGCGGTGCGATGAAGCTGCAGGTGCAACTGCTCGCTCCGTCGTCGGAAGGGAATGTTAAGGCGTGGGAAGCAATCTTTCCCGGGTTCTACGCCAATATTGAGAAGATTCCGACCGATCAGTTTCGGGTCGTCTTCACATCGTCCCCCATCGTTAAGTAGTTCGGATCACGATTTTGTAGTTGCCCTCCCCCAATAAAACAAGATTCATGGGAGAAAACGCAGTGAGCACAAACCCTGAACGAATTCTATTGACGGGCGGAGCCGGCTTCATTGGCTCACATCTGGCGGAGGCAATCTTAAGGCGCGGGAGTCATCTGTCGATCGTTGATTGCATGGACGATTTCTATTCCCCCAGCTGGAAAGAAGCCAATCTAGATGCCATCCGGAAGACCGGCGAGTTCGATTTTTACAATCTGGATATTTGCGACCGGGAAGCTCTTTCGAAAGCTGTCGCCCAGGCGCGACCTGATGTGGTGATCCACCTGGCTGCCCGCGCTGGTGTCCGCCCTTCGATCGAACAGCCCTCCCTCTACGAGCAGGTCAACATCGCCGGGACGGTGAATCTCCTGGAGCTTTGCCGGAAGAATAAGGTCAAGAAATTTGTATTTGGATCTTCCAGTTCGGTCTACGGAGCGAGCAGTCACGCTCCCTTCTCCGAGGATCAGCAGGAGTTGAGGCCGATCTCACCCTACGCGGCGACCAAACTTTCAGGCGAAATGCTTTGCTACACCTACGCCCACTTGTATCGACTACCTTCAATTTGCCTGCGCTTCTTCACCGTATATGGACCCAGACAGCGGCCAGATTTGGCCATCCACAAGTTCACAGCTTTGATTGAAGCGGGCAAACCAGTTCCGGTTTTTGGCGATGGAGGTTCGGGCAGGGACTTCACGTTCGTGGATGACATCGTTGCCGGCATCTTGGCATCAGTGGACTATCCCATGTCAGCATCCGCGAGCAACGGCAACGGCAATGGGCACGCTAGCGCTGTGCCATTCGAAGTCTTCAATTTGGGGAACTCTCACCCGATAAAGCTCAGGGACTTGGTCAGCTTGTTGGAAGAGGTTATCGGGCGCGAGGCTATCCGTGAAACTCACCCATTCCAGCCGGGCGACGTACCCTTAACTTGGGCAGATGTTTCAAAAGCCAATCGTTTGCTGGGCTACAAACCAGCGACCGATCTGAAAGCAGGATTGGCCCAGTTTGTACAGTGGTACCGCTCGTCGGATCCTGACCGACGCCTGTAGCAAACCGGGCCACACTCGCCAATGTCAGCCGAGACTCAATTCTTTACTACGAACGGAATGACCAGCAGGCCACTTAACGTGGATCCGGTGGTGGAGGGCGCATCACTTCGAAGGACAAGCTGATGAGGACCATTGCTCAGCCAGCGGGTATCGATCGACAAGTTGCCCTGGAAGGAACCTGCTCCTTGATTGACCACAGTTCCGGAGGTTTCCGCCTCGCAAGTGAAACAGGGGTCAATCAGAGCGAAGTGCTCCGTGACTGGACGACCGCCGGACCCGGGAGCCAGTTTGACGGCGACATTCCAGACACCGGAAACCGGAGCTTTCGGAAGCGGGCTGGTCATGCGAGCCGTCGTATAACCCTCTCTCGTGTACCAGCCTCTTCCCTCAAGGAAGTCATCGCTGTTCCGATAATCGCTCCTGGGATACGCCGTTCTTCAGATAAGCCTGCCATCCAGTGGAAGGCATCGTCTTCTTGCCATCGGGCTGATTGACGATCGCATGGAAGCGAAATTCCTGGCGGCCATCGGCGGGATAGAGCGCCGTGTTGCCGGTGAGATGAAACCACAAGGTACAAGGCGCATCGCCCAGGCACTTGGAGTTTACGTTGCTGGCTTTTGCAATCACTTTGCCCGATTTCCTTCCAAACAGTTGCAGTTCAACGGTCGAAAGCGTGCCAGGCTCGTCATAGAGCACGACTCGAACATCAAAATTGACGTTGCCCGTGAGAGTTTGACCGAAGGGAAAACAGGTGCCGACATCCACATGCCCGTATTCGGTTCCGGATTTACCGGCGGTTTGTTCCCACCACGATTGCGATTCCATAAATGTGCGCGGCTCAGGATAGCCGGTGCAATTTAGAGGATCTGGAACCGCTAGTGAGGGGAGGGCTGATAACAACATGAACGCAGTGGCGAGAGTAGCAAAAAGTACCTTACGAAAATTCATCTCTCTGGACCCCTTTCGAATTTTTGAGCAGAACAAACAGACTCGTGGCAGAGAATGGGTTGGCAAGGCAGTAGCAGGACCGTCGAGGGTCCGTTCCTGCTTGGAAACCAGTTGCACAATCATGCGCAAAAGATGAAGAAAAAACGACTGTTCAGCCGGTCAAAAATGGGTCAGGGGTAACCACCTGTCCCTTACCTGTACCTCCGGACACCTGGTGGTCGGAGATTGGCGGGGGAACCGTAATCAGTAGTTACTAATTTCTTAGAGCGATTTAATACTTATTAATTGGGGGCACAATGCAGAATTCCGAACAAAAACATCCATCAAGCCAAATGCTCTTTATCGTGGGAACCGGACGATGTGGGTCCACACTCGTAGCCGAGGTTTTGGCTCGACACCCCGAATTTGGATTCATCTCCAATCTCGATATGGCTCTTCCCAAGCTCAACCTCATGGGCCGGTGGAACAATTGGCTTTATCGCGCCACTCCCCGATCTCTGACCCAGAGAGACCGCCACAAGAATGCCTCGCGTAACCGCTTCCGCCAGAGTAAAGCCCACTTCGGCCCGTCCGAGGCATGGTCGCTGCTGAACAAATATGTCTCCGCGACCGTTTCCATGCCTTATCGCGACCTGGTTGCCGAAGACGCCACCCCGTGGCTAAGCAAACGCTGTCGGGCCTTCTTTGAAGACAGGGCTAATGTCCAAGGCAAAGCGGTCTTCATGCATAAGTTCACCGGTTGGCCCCGCTTAGGATTTCTTCATAAGGTGTTTCCTGAAGCGAAATTCCTGCACGTCGTGCGCGATGGACGCTCAGTGGCGAATTCGCTGATCCAAATGCCGTGGTGGTATGGCTACTTGGGGACCTCGAACTGGAAGTTCGGCGAACTCCCGGAGAAGTATCAACAAGAATGGGACGCTTCGGGAAACTCCTTCCCGGTACTCGCCGGCATCGAGTGGAAGCTGATGATGGATGCATTCGATGGCACCAAACACATCGTCCCTCCGGCCAACTGCTTGGAACTCCGTTATGAAGACATGGTGGAACAGCCGCGCCAGTCGACCAAGCGGCTCTTGGATTTTGTGGGGCTGGAATGGACTCGTGGCTTTGAATCCAACTTCTCCAGACATTCCTTTGGCGCCAACAAGGCGGGATACCTTAAAGACTTAAGCGCTAAAGATGTAGCGCAGCTTGAGGAAAGTCTCGCTGGCCATCTACGGCAACGAGGCTACGAGGTACCGCAAGCGTCACAGCCGGTAGGAGACGCCTCGGCCTCGAGGGCGACCATAGTTTCCCAAGTCGAAATGCCTGTTTTGAGTGCATAACCATACGCCTTTCTATTCCCCATCAAAAACTTGATTCATTGCCTCTGTTTCATGACAGGAGTCCCATGCCAATTCTTTGCTACCACTCTGTAAGTCCTGATTGGAAGTCCCCGCTATCCGTTTCGCCAGCCGCCTTTGACCAGCAATGCCGCTGGCTTTCCCAGCGCCGGAACGTGGTTGACCTGGGAACAGCCGTAGACCAGATGACCTCTCGTGGAAATCTATCTGGCCAGCTTGCCGCCGTGACTTTTGACGACGGCTTTGTTGATCTTTACGAGCATGCCTTACCGATTCTTCTGCGCCACAAAATTCCTTGCACCATCTTTCTCGTTGCGGAGACGTTGTTGCGGTCGAACCCGAAAGTTCATTGGGTTGATGACCCTCCCTCGACTCCGTTGAAGGTGTTGTCCCTTGATCAGGTGCGGGAGATGCGCGATATGGGGATCCAATTTGGTTCCCACAGCTACTCTCATCACGACTTGACGCAGTTGAGCGACTACGAGTGCGAGCTTGATCTGCGCGAGAGTCGAATTCTGCTGGAAGATTTGCTGGGCACTCCAATTCGTTTTTTGGCCTATCCTCGCGGGCTGCAAAACGAAAGAGTACGCAAAGCAGCGCGCAAGGCCGGATTCAGCAATGCGTTTTCGATGATGAGAAAGCCACGCATCATGGACACGCACTCGGTTCCACGAGTAGGCATCTATAGCCACAACGGCCGTTTCACGCTGGAAGTGAAGATGTCCCCCTGGTACGTTCCAGCCAAAATGGGAACGTTGTTTGCCCCGGGCGCCCCGGCTCCGGCAGCGATGGGAAAATCAGCCGGCAATGGCAGACTACCGGGCAATGGCGTCGCGGAAGTAAGGTAGCGAGAGCTGAAGCCCCGTGGCGAGGTCGATAGCGGGCTCCCAGCTCAGCAGGGTTCGCGCTCTGGTGATATCGGGGCAACGCCGCTTACTGTCGTCCTCCGGTAACGGACAAAAGCTGATCTTGCTCTTGGATCCGGTAATAGCCAGTACCTTCCGGGCGCATTCCAGGATGCTCACTTCGTGCGGCCATCCCAGATTTACTGGGCTGTGCTCATTGGACCATGCGAGCTTCAGCATCCCGGTTACGGCGTCGGAGACGTAGGTCAAACTCCGGGTCTGGCTGCCGTCGCCGTTGAGTGTCAAGTCTCCGCCTCGCAACGCTTGAAGCACCAAGTTGGGAATCAATCGTCCGTCATCGGTCCGCATGCGTGGGCCATAAACTGAGGAGATACGGGCGATGCGAGTATCAACCCCACAGTAGCGGCGATAGGCCATGGTGGCTACCTCGGACAGCCGTTTGGCTTCGATGTAGGCCGAACGGACACCGATCGGGTTGCAGAATCCCCAGTAATCTTCCGTCTGAGGGTGAACCTGGGGGTCACCGTAGATTTCCGAGGCCGAGGCCAGCAGAAATCTGGCGCCATATTTCTCGGCCACGGTCAGGGTATTAAAGGCGCCAAACGAGCCCGCCCTCAAGGTTTCAAAAGGATGGTCGACACAGTCCGAAGGACCTGCCGGGGTGGCCAGATGGAAAACATAGTCGACCGGACCAAAGTCGAAAGGTTCGCAAACATCGGCTTGATGAAACTCGAACTTCGGGCCCCGAAGATGATCCACATTAGTGGCGGTTCCGGTCAAAAGATTGTCGACCACCACGACCTGGTGGCCTTGGGCTAACAGAGCTTCGGAGAGATGCGATCCAAGAAATCCGGCTCCGCCGGTCACAAGCACACGCAATGTTGGTCTCCTCGGGAAGTCCTGAGATAGGCCGCCGCGCCCTGAATGAAACAGTTTTCATGAGAAACGGCTGGAACCATTCAATTCTAGCCCAAAGCAGGACCGGGACGGGTCCGAGTGCTCAGTTTTGGGGAATTGGGATGCATCGTAAGTGATGGAAAGGTAAGGTGATAGCCCTAGAAGGATCGTCCTAATCATTAGGTCATAGCGAAAGTCCCTTGGCACGGTGCTTGCACTTAGCTGCCGTGATCCCAAAGTCAAAAATGTGCCGGTCAAGGGAAAGGGCCGCTGTGGCCGATCAAAGCGATACCAAAATACTATTCACCGTGGTCACCATTGACCTACCAGGCCTCGATCATTCTTGTAGTCCAGATTGTCACTGTTGGCACGATGACATTGCCCGGACAGAAAAAAATACCTCCAAGAGTGTAACTTCGCCGTCCTCCTCAGATCATTCCTGGATCTAGGCTGTGAATTAGTGCCGAGCTGCTAAGGAGAGGAAAGTCCCTACTTGGTCAGGCCCTTTTGGAATCTGTTAAAACTCTCTTACCTATGGTCTCTTAGGACAAAAGGGAATCGAACCGGTAAATCTTCGATATCCCAGTTCCCAGTCTGTAGTTTCGGCCTCACATGCGGTAAAAACAATTTAACTCTGGCAAAAAAGGAATTTAGGTGCGCAACTCTCCTCCAAAGCACCGTCTCCGGATCTGCCTGCTTTCTTCGCATCCGTTCCTGCTGAAGCAGCTGCAGGAGTTGTTGTCGAACAGCCGGGTTCCGGTCAATGTGCGGCAGATTCAGTTTTCGCCGAAAATTTCGGCTTTGACCATCCCCCGCGCCAATGTTTATCTCATCGACTCTCACGGGCATAAGCCCCTCACCGAATCGCTGATCACCCAGATTTTGAGCCGCTACCCGAAAGCCCGTTTTCTGGTGTTGTCAGAGCGTTCATCGGAAGAAGATGCTTTCCCCCTGCTGCAACTTGGGGTTAAGGGACTTTTGGATTACAACCAGGCGCGTACCCAGCTTCCCCGCGCGCTTGAGGCCGTCGCAACCGGTGGCTTTTGGGTATCACGGCCTATTCTTTCACGCTTCGTCGATTCGATTCTCGGGTTAGCACGCAGCCATCGGTTATTGCCGACCTCGGCAGACATGACCAAGCGCGAGCGAGAGATTCTGGGAGGTCTGCTCGATAACCTCTCCAATAAGGAGATCGCGAACCAGTTCAATATCTCCGAACGCACCGTCAAATTTCATGTGTCGAACTTGTTGGGAAAGTTTGGCGTGCAGCGCCGCAGCGACCTGATTGTTATGCATTTTCAGCAGACTCGGGCGGTTTCTGAAGCTGTGCACTAGACCAGCAGTTCTAAGCAGTCGCTGAGTTTTGAGCCTTCTCCAGGCCCAATCTTTTAAGCCTAGCCTTCTAGAAGTCCTGCAACACAATCGAACATTTCATATAAGGAAACCGAAGATGGATATTTCAATCATTGGCGCAGGGTATGTTGGTTTGACCACGGCTGGATGTCTGGCAGAAACGGGGCATAAAATATTTTGCGCCGAGTCGGACGCCAAAAAGCTGGCCAAGCTTCAGGCTGGCGAACTGCCCTTTTTTGAGCCGCACCTGCAGGAGATGGTAAGCCGCAACCACGCGGCCGGGCTCTTGGAATTTGGCTCTACTGAAGAAGCCATTGACCGCGGTCAGGCCATCTTCATCTGCGTTGGAACGCCGCCGCTGAAAAATGGCGAAGCCGACCTTTCCTACATTGAGGCCGTGGCCCGGACTATCGCTAAACGGGCCAAAGGATATCGCCTCATCATCGAGAAGAGCACGGTTCCGGTTCAAACCGGCAGCCAGCTCCGCAAGAATCTCGCCCAGAACAGGAACCGCGATTTTGACTACGACGTGGCGTCGAATCCGGAGTTCTTGCGGGAGGGTTCGGCAGTCGAGAATTTTTTCCATCCCGATCGCATTGTGGTCGGTGTGGACTCCCCGAGGGCTGAGAAATTGTTGCGGGACATCTATGCTCCGATGCTGGAAGGCAAGGCATTTTGCCCGGTCCACACCGGTTGTCGCGGCCGGAAGGGCGTCCGCTTCCTGGTTACCGACACCAATAGCGCCGAACTCATCAAGCACGCTTCAAACTCTTTCCTGGCAATGAAGATCTCATTCATCAATTTGATCGCTGACTTGTGTGAAGCCGCAGGAGCGGATGTAACCAAAGTTGCCGAGGGCATTGGACTGGATCCGCGTATCGGGGCGTCTTTCTTACAACCAGGGATCGGGTTCGGGGGATTCTGCTTTCCGAAAGATCTACAGGCGTTTGTAAGGATTGCAGCCCGGTTTAACTGCAACTTCGCGCTGCTCGAAGAAGTGGAAAAGATCAACCTGTCGCGCGTCTCCCGCTTTGTGGAGAAGCTCAGAAATGAATTGTGGGTATTGCGCGGCAAGAAGATCGCGATCTGGGGGCTGTCGTTCAAACCTGATACCGACGACATCCGGTTTGCTCCTTCAATTTCTTTGATCCGCGAATTGCTTTCCGAAGGCGCCATCATTCAGGCTTACGACCCTGCGGCGATGGAAAAAGCAAAAGAAGAATTACCGAACATCACCTATTGCAACGATCCCTATGAGGCCGCCAAGGATGTCGACGCAATCCTGCTGGTAACGGAATGGAAGGAATTCCGGGGTCTCGATTGGACCCGCCTGGCTTCCTTGGTCGAGCGTCCTTTGCTGATGGACGGCCGCAACTTCCTGTGCGAGGAAAACATCGCGTCCCAGGGATTCGAATATGTCGGTATCGGAGGCATCTCCGATAGCCCGGACGCAGGGTCGATGGTCGATGAACTAAGCATTGCCCCTGAAACTGTTGCGGTCTAGACAGCCCCAGTGTCAATACAGGCCATACCGCCTCAAGCTCGACACGGTTCCTCCCCCCCGGTTTTCGCATTTTCTGAAGTTTCCCTCCCCCATTTCTTCTCATGATGTGTCGGCGGAGCCGGGGACCTTGTGTTCTCACCGTTCGAACAAGCAACCATCAATTCTTAGCAAAGCACACGCGGCAATGGAAATGGGCCAATGACTAAAGCAAGAATTCTGATTTTCTGCATTGCGGTGCAGGTCTTTTCTCTCCTAGGGAATGCACAAGGAAATCCCACGATCGTCCGGGTGGGAGCGTTTCCCAACATCACCCATCCTCAGCCTATGGTCGGCAAGGCAAACGGATACTTCGAAAAGGCCCTGGGTCCGCAGGTCAAAATTGACTGGAAGACCTTCAACGCGGGCCCATCCGCCATTGAAGCACTGTTTGCCGGGGCGATTGACATGGCGTACATCGGCCCGAATCCCACGATCAATGGTTATGTACGTTCGCATGGAGAAGCGTTACAAGTCGTAGCCGGAGCAGCAAGCGGCGGCGCAGCCCTGGTAGTACGCGCCGATTCCGGGATCGTCAAACCAGAAGATTTTCACGGTAAGAAGATAGCCACTCCGCAGCAAGGAAACACTCAGGACGTCGCGCTCCGGGCATGGCTAAAAGCCCATGGCATGAAATCAATGGATAAGGGCGGAGATGTGCGAGTAATGCCGATGGCCAATCCAGATCAACTCACTCTCTTCCTGAAGAAAGACCTGGATGCTGCTTGGGCCCCGGAGCCCTGGGCTACACGCCTGATTCGGGAGGGTAACGGGAGGTTGTTTCTCAACGAAAGCGACCTATGGCCCAAGGGGCAGTTCATTGTGACCAACCTAATTGTTAGCAAGAGGTTTCTGGCTGAGCATCACGACTTGGTGACGGCCTGGGTTCGCGCAAACCTGGAGTTGACGGATTGGATCAACAGCCACAAGCCGGAGGCAAAGAAGCTTCTCAATCAGCAGATTCAGAAAGAGACCGGTAAGGCTCTTCCAGACGGCCTACTGGATGAAGCATTTACTCGAATTGAAGTTACATACGACCCGCTGCGAAACACGTTGCTTACATCGGCTCGTTCCGCTTTTGAAGCCGGATTTTTAGGGCGAGAGATGCCGGATTTATCCGGACTGTACGACTTGACGATTTTGAACCAGGTTTTGACGAGCAAAGGGAGGAAGCCAATCCAATGACAACTGCACCTCAACCTTTTTCGGGGAATCACCGGAGCGCACTGCGGGCTGGTGTCAGCCGCTTTAAGCCGGGCGTGGCCGCCACCGTGTTACCCATGCCATTGCATGAAACCCCCAAAGTTTCGCTTTGCGACATATCCCTTAGCTACAAAACCGAGAGTGGGGAACGCTTACTGGCACTCGACCGCATCGATTTGAAGGTCAAGCCGGGAGAGTTTCTATGTATTGTCGGACCGTCGGGATGCGGAAAGTCGACTCTTTTACATCTCATTGCCGGTCTCCATCAGCCAACTTCCGGGCCATGTGCTGGTAGATAACAATCTAGTCGCCAAGCCTGGCACCGACCGGATTCTCATCTTTCAGGAACTCGGCCTCTTCCCATGGCTAAAGGTCGGAGAGAACGTAGAGTTTGGCATGAAGATGAAAGGCATATCCAAGGCTGAACGCAATGAAAGGGTCGATTACTATTTGCACCTCGTCCATCTGGCGCAGTTTCGAAACAGTTACACCCATCAATTGTCAGGAGGAATGCGGCAGCGAGTCGCTCTGGCCCGTGCCCTGGCGACCGAACCAGACGTTCTTTTGATGGACGAACCGTTCGCCGCGCTAGATGCGCAGACTCGGGACCTGCTGCACGATGAGTTGGAGCGGATTTGGGCGGAAACCGGACGAACGATAATCTTCGTTACCCACAACGTGCGTGAAGCTGTCCGTTTGGGAGACCGAGTGGCTTTGTTCAGCTTCCGTCCGGGTCGTATTAAGGAAGATTTCCAGATTGATCTGCCACGGCCGCGGCATCTGGAGGATGTAACTGTAGCCAAAACCGCGGCCGAGATCTTGAGCAGTTTGCGGGAAGAGATCAACAAGTCGTCTAGAGGAGCAGTACGGCCATGAAAAAGTTCGCTAGACGCACACTCTTTTATTCGTTGTTAATTGGGATTTGGTTTCTGTTGGCCAAACTGAAAATATGGCCGCCGTACGTCTTCCCTGATCCAAAAGGAGTGGTAGAGAACATGTGGGCCGGCTTCGCCGATCACAGTTTTTGGATCGCTATCGGCGTCAGTATGAAACGCATGCTGGAGGGCTATGCAATCTCGGTAGTTCTCGGAATGATTTTAGGGTTTGGTGTAGCAAGCAGCAAATTCCTTGAAGAGACGATGGGCGGGCTGCTGGTCAGCTTGCAGAGTCTTCCTAGCATTTGCTGGCTGCCGCTGGCGGTTCTTTGGTTCGGATTAACCGAGAAGGCTATTTTATTTGTAGTTGTGATGGGATCGTTGCTCTCGGTCACAATCGCAATGGAAGATGGGCGGAAACAGATGCCGAAGATTTTCGGCATGGCTGGACGTAATCTTGGAGCTCGCGGGTTCAAGCTTTTCTGGTATGTATTGCTCCCCGCCAGCTTGCCCTACATCGTCTCTGGCTTAAAGCAGGGATGGGCGTTTGCCTGGCGGTCACTGATTTCCGGCGAAATGATTTTCGTGAGCCTCGGGCTCGGACAACTATTGATGATGGGACGCGATCTGAACGACATGAGCCAGGTAATCGCGGTCATGATCCTGATTATCGGAATCGGTTATATCGTCGATGGTCTGGTCTTCAAAACCATTGAGCGTCGCCTCCAACATAAATGGGGATTGGCTCTAGGAACCTAACACAACCCTTCCCTTTCGCCGGCGCGCAAGATTCGATACGAGTTCTTGCTGCGCCGCCGGCCAAACGATTTACACTTCTCGTCTCAAACTCCGCAGTTGTTCAGGTATTCGCTAGCTTCTACTTAAAATTCACAGCTCTAATCCCGCCTGAGACCGGCATCCCGCCAGGCCTTTCTCGTACTCCCGTAGCTTAAAAATCATTCGGATCCCGCCCTCAGTGTGGTTGAGGAGGATGCTTCACGCCTGTTTTTTCTCCTTGCATGATCGGCTTCACGGGAGGCCCCGATCAGGCGCAGTCTGCCACGGTTGCAGCGGCAGAGGAATCCGTGGGCACGCTCGCCTGATGGCTCAGCGCATAGAGGATCAGCTCGACGCGGGTTGAAATTCCGAGTTTTTCAAAAATGCGATACAGATAATTGCTCACCGTGTGCTCGGTGAGCTGCAGCGTCTCCGCGATTTGGCGATTCTTCATTCCTTCGACGAGCAACCGGGTTACCATGTGCTCACGCGGTGTGAGGGTTGCCATACCATTTCCTTGATTGAGGCGCACCGGCTTCAGTTGCGTCAGCACTTCCAGAATAAATTCAATTTCCTGGTTACTAGCCCAGACTTGGCCACTGTGGACGCACCGGATGCACTTTGAAAGACTTTTGAAAGAATTGTCCCGGCAAATTACGCCGCGCGCTCCCGCCCGGAAAGCATCGACCACCGTCTCCCGCTTTGAGGCCGGGAGCAACATGATCGCCGAGGGAGATGGTTGGAGATCACTTAATTTGCGCAAGACCTCAAATCCGGAATGGGGCCCGTCCTGC
This sequence comes from uncultured Acidobacteriaceae bacterium, assembly GCA_963824805.1. Taxonomy (GTDB): domain Bacteria; phylum Acidobacteriota; class Terriglobia; order Terriglobales; family Acidobacteriaceae; genus DATBAT01. The sequence continues at coordinate 28,243 of CAWGQZ010000016.1, forward strand.
AAATCCACACCAAGGACCATCACATGCGGGCTTTCTTCATTGGCTTTCCGCAATGCTTCTTCTGAATGGTTGGCAATTCCTACGACCTGGAAGGTGTTGCGGCACCGCCGAAGCGCCCCCGCCATAAGCTGACTGCCCATCGTATCGCCATCCGCAATGATCACTCGAACTCGTTCTCGGGGTGATGATGCAGGCGATTTCCCTATAAGTCTCAAAATCTTCCTCCGTCTGGTTGTGGATTCTCGCTTGGTTGATACGGAGAACCTTCTCGTTGCCTGAAAATTTAGTTTTGCATTGAACATCTCGATACTTATCACAGATTCCATTCAAGATCGATGTAGAGGAAAGAAAATCTAGTGACAAAAATTGTCACGGTATCCAAATCGTCCACAAAAAGGCGGGTAACTAAGAAACTCCGCGCAGATTTTTTACGACTTTTTACTGAGGATCATTCTCCCCATCACCGGTGTCGAGATTTCTTGTCGCGCATCGAGTCATCTCCCTTTCTTGTCGCAACACTAACTTGAGGAGTTTAGAGATGAAGTTTCGCCTCTTGAGAGAAGAGCACCACATTCTTAAACTGGGAGAGTGATCGAAATCCGAACGACCCGCATCCAAACGCGAGTCGTTCATTCAAAGGCAAGAATCTGGAGAGACGAAACGCGATTCGATACCGACTGCAAGCCGACGCGGCGTTCCGATGGAGCAAAGACGGCAGAGGAGACGGAGCCACACGAGACATTAGTTCCAAGGGCGTGTACATTTTTACGCCGCAGAGCCCTCCCCAGAACGTTCCCATATCTGTGGAAATTTCATTTTCGACGTTCGCAGGGGCGGCCAAGCTTAGATTTCGCGGTGACATGCGGGTGGTTCGCATTGACCGCTATTGTGAGAAACCAGGTTTCGCTTTACGGGGCGAACTAGTGGTTTCTTCAAATTAGGATTAAGGCAGTGCACTTGCAATGCAAGGTAATCCTGGAAAATTTGTGGACAAAAAAGAGATCGACGTAGTTCTACAACATTTCGGATTGAAGGAGCAGCCCTTTGGGGTGACGCCAGATCCGAAATACCTGTATCCCACTCCCTCGCACCGGGAAGCCCTTGCCTCCCTGTCTTACGGGGTAAATAGTGGTCGTGGTTTTTGCGCCTTGATCGCCAAACCGGGAATGGGTAAAACCACGCTGCTTTTTGAACTCTTGCAGCAACTCGAGAATTCATCGAGAACGGTTTTTCTATTTCAGCCAAACGTTTCTGAAAAAGACTTTCTCCGTAGCCTGCTGGCTGATCTGGGCATTCCAGACCAGGGCGGCGATGTAGTGCGGGCGCATCGGGCGCTAAACAGTGTGCTTCTGGACGAGGCCCGGCATGGTCGGCGGGTCGTGGTGGTCGTCGATGAAGCACAAAATCTGGACTGGTCGGTCCTTGAAATGGTGCGCCAGTTGTCGAACTTCGAGACGCCACAACAGAAATTGATACAGATCATCCTTGCGGGACAGCCACAGTTGGCGGGAATTCTAGCCTCGCCGAATATGACTCAACTTAGGCAACGGCTGTCGATCATCGCCCGTCTCGATCCTTTATCGCCGGCAGGAACCAGTCGCTACATGGCGCACCGGCTCGAAGTTGCGGGTTTCGATTTTCAATACCCTATATTTACCGCAGCCGCCAGGTCATTAATCGCCCAATACAGCGGCGGGATTCCACGCAACATCAATAATCTTTGTTTCAACGCGCTCTCACTCGCGTACGCAATGGGGAAGAGGGAGTTCAGGAGAGCATTGTTCATGAGGTCGCTGCGGATCAGGATCTGGGCGCCATCATCGAGGATCAAATCGTTCAGCCACAATTTACGGAGTCGGCGGAATCCGGAACGACACCAATTCCGCCAAAACGGGATCTCAACCGCCGGTTTAAATCTTCAGCACGATCGGCAATGATGTTGTTTCTGGCTGCGAGCAATCCCTTCAACCTGGGAAACATGGCGCTACAGCATTCTTCGGTCTCGGTAGGAACATATTTCAATTCGTTTAAATCGGAAGCGGGTACCCACAATGGTGCAAACGTGATGTATGGAAGTGCAACTAACATTCCATTGGTGGGCCGAGAAGTTTGTACCTTGAGCTAGTTTTACGGGCACAGGAAGCCGTAAGGCCAGGATGCCAAAACGGTTGTTCTACCTGAAGAAACGCATCTGCGAACCCGCTCAGAGGTTCCGGGTCGACAGCTTCAACGATTTCCACAGTAACCCCCTTTGGGACTGAGAATGGCGGAGCCTTGCTCAATATTGCGTCCGTACCAAATTCCACTATATCGACGGTTGAGCCCGAGCCTGCGGGCGAATGGTATGCGCTGCAGACGAAACCGCGCCACGAAAAACGCATCGCGGCGAAGTTAGCTTCCAAAGGATTTTTTTGTTTTTTGCCGATGCACGCCGAATTGCGACAATGGAGCGACCGTAAGCAACGAGTCGAACTTCCGCTTTTTCAGCAACTACCTCTTCACCAAGACGGATCGCTCGCGCGAATCGCGCGGGGCTATTCTTCGCACCGATGGAATCATCAGCTTTGTTGGTAGCAGCGGATATGGTACCCCCATTCCGAATGAACAAATGGATGCGGTCCGAGCAATCGTAAGAGATGGGATCGCGTTCACGCATCATCCCTTTCTCAATGTTGGCCAACGGGTGCGCGTCCGCGGCGGAAGCCTGGACGGCGTCCAGGGAATTCTGGTTTCAAAGAATGGCGACCAGAGCCTGATTATTTCCGTCGAGACAATTCAACGCTCTCTGGCTTTGCGCGTTGAGGGCTATGTCGTCGAACCTGTCCACCAATAGACCGTCCTAGCCTACCCGCAGGTCGTCACCCACAATGCAGGTTGCAACACCAATCCCCCGAAATTAGGTGCCAGTAGTGACTCATGAAAAACGCGAAGTTCTTCTAAATCTCTTAAAGCAGTTCGATGTAGTCGTCGCAATTTTGTGTTTCGGTTTGGCGACCTTGCCTTTGTCCCACTGGGACACCATATCGGTGGGTCATTTTCTCTCGGTACGCATTCAAGCTCATCAACTTTTTTACTTTTTCCGCTCTTGTTCTCCTGTGGCATTTTTGCTTCGTTGCCAGCGGGCTCTACGAGTCGAACCGGCTGTCGGCAACCCGCCGCCAATTGTTGACCGCTGCCAAGGCAACGGCAGCCGCGGCAGCCGTCCTGGCCGTATTTGCTCTCTTGTTCAACGTGCGGATGGTAACTCCGGCTGGAGTCGCCAGATTCTGGGCGTTTAGCACGGTCCTGTTCGTGGCCGGTCGAGTTGCCCTGCGAGAAAGCCTTGGGGCCATAAGGCGTCACGGCAGAAACCTTCGCTACGTTCTTATCGCCGGGACCAATCAAAGAGCCGTCCAATTTGCCAAAAGACTCCAACAAAAGCCTGAACTCGGTTACCGGGTTCTCGGCTTTGTAGACGAGCCCTGGGAAGGCACCAACTTAAGTTCGTTAGAGTCGGATGCGCTCTGCTTTAGTTTGGACAACATTGCTGACTTCCTGCGCCAAAACGTGGTGGACGAAGTGGCAATGTACCTGCCTCTTCGGTCTTTCTACGAGACTGCGGCCCGGGTGGCGGAGCTTTGCGAGCAACACGGGATCATGATGCGATTCGATCCCGACATCTTCAATCTGAAAACAGCCCGCCCGCGGAATGAGATATTCGATGGCGATCCTATGACGATCGCCCATACAGGAAAAGTCGAGGGCTGGCCGAGTCTCATCAAGCGTTCCATGGACGTTGTCGGTTCGCTCGTGCTGCTGACCGTGTTGTCTCCGATATTGCTGTGCGCCGCGGTGCTGGTGAAAGTTACCAGCCGGGGCCCTATCTTTTTTCTCCAGGAGCGAGTTGGTTTTAATAAACGGAAGTTCAAGGTTTTCAAGTTTCGCACCATGGTGCCCGACGCGGAAAAGCTTTTGGCAAATTTGGAAGACCAGAACGAAGTTGCGGGGCCAGTCTTCAAGATCAAGAAAGATCCCCGCATCACTCCAGTTGGGAGCTTTCTTCGCCGTTCCAGTATTGACGAGCTGCCGCAGCTGTTGAATGTACTTCGCGGAGAGATGAGCCTGGTTGGCCCGCGCCCGCTGCCGGTTCGCGACTACCAGGGCTTCAATCAAGACTGGCAAAGACGTCGTTTCAGCGTCCGGCCGGGCATTACCTGCCTCTGGCAAGTGAATGGGAGAAGTTCGATCGCTTTCGATCAGTGGATGGAACTGGACATTCAATATTTGGATGAATGGTCGCTGTGGCTAGATTTCAAGATACTGGCGCGTACCATTCCGGCGGTGTTTAAGGGATCTGGTGCAGCTTGATTCGCATCGGGACCAGAGAGGTTTCGTGAGGCAATAGATATGAAAACGATTTGGAAACCATTGATCCTGGCTACAGCCACCCTGGTGGTTTGCAGTCCGTTGTTTGCGCAAAATGTGCCTCCGCAACGATCGGCATGCAATTCACCGGCAACGGGTACGAGCTCCGGCCGGATTTTCAGAACGTGATCCTCGCTACCGCATTCAGCCGGGAGATTCCTTCGAAGTCACGTTCGAATTTGTCCCGGATTTCAATCAGGCAGCGACGGTCCAGCCGGATGGTTTTGTGACTATGAAGGGAATTGGGGACGTCAAGGTTGGGGGCCAGACGGTTCCTGAACTTACGACAACCCTGTGCCGTGCCTACAACAAAATTATGGTGAATCCGGGAATTGCACTATTGCTGAAGGACTTTAACAAGCCGGCATTCGTTGCCAGTGGACAGGTACTTCATCCCGGGAAATACGACCTCAGAGGAGATATGACTCTGACCGAAGCCATAGCCGTGGCAGGAGGGTTCACCGAGAAATCGAAACATTCCCAGGTGGTTTTGTTTCGACGGCTATCGGATAAGTGGTCGGAGGCCAAGGTAATCGATGTAAAGAAGATGTTCAATGCAAAAAGCCTTGATGAGGATCCGGTCCTCCAGGCGGGCGACATGTTCGTGGTGCCGCAGAATCGAATCTCAAAGATATCGCGGTTCCTTCCAACCCCGTCGGTTTCGACTTACGTCAGCCCATCTCAATTTTGAAATATTCCACCAATCGTAAGACCACTCAGGCCGGCGCTCGGTATACGTCGGCGCGGAGGTAGCTATGGACGACGAAGTGTTTGCTATTGAAAAAAGAGTACCGTTTCGCACATACACGCCGAAGGATATCCTTTCCATACCTTTCCGCCGCCGGCGGCTGCTTGTTCTGTGTGCGGTGGCCACCCTGGCCGCCACCCTCTATGCCGCGTGGCAGCTTCCGCGCTATAGGGCCGAAGCCAAACTGCTGGTAATGCGGCAAAGGGCAGACCCTGTGGTTTCACCGGTATCCCAGGACAAGACCCTGGCAGTTACAACGCCACCTGTGGTGACCGACGAGGAACTGCGCTCCGAAATCGAGTTGCTTACCTCCTACGATCTGGCGCGAGAAGTTGTCAGCCAGATCCACGGCTCTCTGGGTGGTGGATCCAGTCCGATGGCTTTTTTGACGGCATGGAAGAAATGGTTTAGTACGCCCGAAGAACTCGAAGCAGGAAAGATAAATAGCCTGATCGGAAATCTTTCTGTGGACATAGCCAAGGGCAGCAACATGATTGTGGTCCAGTTTAAAAGCCGCGATCCAAAGATGGCCAAGCAGGTCCTGGACAAAGTGATCGAGGTTTATCTTCAGCGGCACAAGGCGGTTCACCGTCCTGCCGGCCAGTTTGATTTCTATCAACAACAAACCACGCAATATCAGGACAATCTGCAGAAGGCCGAAGCAGCGCTGACCGAATTTTCAGGAAAATACGGAGTGGTGAACCCCGCGACCGACCGCGACATCGTGCTTCAGAAACTCAACGACTTCAAGTTTGCACTGCACCAGAACCAGGTTTCGGTCTCCGACGCGCAAAATCGGGTTCGCAGCCTTCAGGCGCAATTGACTTCCAGCCCCGACCGCATCACCACCCAGTTGAAACGTGCGGATAATCCCGAATTGCTGCAGCAGCTCAAGTCCACCCTATTGACCTTGCAGTTGAAGCGGTCCGACATGTTGAGCAAGTTCCAGCCTGATTATCCTCCCGTCCAGGAACTCGAAGCACAGATAGCGCATACCAAATCATCCATAGAAGCACAGGAAGCACAGCCGGTAAAGGAAACTACGACGGATATCGATCCGACCCACACCTGGATCGTGGGGGAGCTGGCAAAGGCCAAGTCCGAGTTAGCTGGCCTTCAAGCAAGCGAGGGCGCGCTTCTTAGCACTATCAAGACCTATGAGGCTTCCGCTAAAGATCTGGATCAAAAAGCCATCATCCAGCATGATCTGCAGCGTCAAGCCAGCGCAGAAGAAGGCAACTACCTGATGTATCTCCACAAGCGGGAAGAAGCCAGAGTGTCGGACGTTTTGGACGCCGACCGCTTGTTCAATGTGGTGGTGGCAGAACCGCCCACGGTTCCAGCAATTCCCTCCCCTTCGTCCACTACTTATGCAATCGTGGCTCTGTTTGGCATGGGCATGCTGAGTTGCGCATTATTCTGGGCGCTGGAATATTTCAATAACACTCTTACCACCTCGTCTGAAATCGAATCCTACCTCAACATTCCGGTACTCGCGGCAGTTCCGGCGCAATTCGGTGGTAGCAGCTATCGCAGGGCTCGAGCGTTACCGCGACACAGCCGGCAGACGTTGGACTTATATTCCGACAGGTCGGCACACTATCAGTCACCAGAAGGAACCAATGAGTAAGAATTTTCAGTTGTTGATGCGGGCCGAGCAGGAAGTCTCAAGTGGAAGTGGGAAAAAACGTCACCAGGTCTTATGGACACCTCCGGAGGAAGGACATGCCGTCCCATCGTACCCACTGGACGGCGTCGATGAACGCTCTCGTGACCAGGTAGCAAAGCTGGTGCGTCAGTTGTTTCTTCTGCCCGGGGCAGTACGAGCGGTAGCGTTCGCCGCAGTCGAGCCAGGGAACGGCTGCAGTTGGATGGCGGTTCAGTGCGCGCGGATCCTGGCATCGCAAGTCGCCGGGGCGGTTTGCATTATCGATGCCAACCTCCATTCCCCGTCACTTCACCGTTACTTTGGAATAGGAAATTATCGCGGCTTCAGCGATGTAATGCGTCACCCCGGACGATTGCGCGACTGCGTTTTCCCGGTGTCGGGCGTGCCGAATTTGTGGCTGATGACGGCGGGATCGAGTTGCGACGGAAGGGATGCTTTCGGCGCGGAACGCCTGCAATCCGTCATCGAGGAACTTAGAAGCCACTTCGACTATTTGATTATCGACAGTGCGGCCCTTAACCCCTACGGGGATGCATTAATGCTGGGTCAGGCGGCGGATGGAATCGCACTGGTGGTGGCCGAGCAGAATACCCGCAAGGAGAGCGCACGTCATGCTGTCGAGGAGTTGAAGAAGGCAAATGTTCGAATTCTCGGGGCCGTCTTGAACAAACGAACCTTCCCTATTCCCCAAAAACTCTACGAAAAGTTGTAGCCCAGGAAAGCTTAGAGCGAATGAAGAAGACACCCTCCACAAAATCCGCCAGAAATCTGCACCTCCTCTCCCAAATGGCATTGGCCGACGACGCGGTCGAGGCGGTGAAGGACATCGCCGCCATGGATCATCCGCAGCGCGACGAATTCCGCCGCCTTGCCCACGATCATCATGTGGTCATTCGGGCTTTCCGAATTCTGAATACACGGGCAGTCGAAATCCAAGAGACGGAACTTGCCTATTGGACCGCGAAAGTGCTTGAGGCGGAGGAAGCTCGCATAGCAAATGCTTTGGAGTTCCTCGCCGAGATTTGTCACAGACTAGAGGCGGCGGGCTGCCGGGTGGTGGTGATGAAATCTCTTGACCATTGGCCTGACATCGGAAACGATCTGGACCTGTACACCAGTGCCGATGAGCCTTCCACGCGGCAGGTGCTCCAGGAAAAGCTCCGCGGCAGCAGTCAGCCACGGGCCTGGGGCGATCGTTTGGCAGGAAAGTGGAATTACCGAATTCCCGGCCTCAACACGACCCTTGAGATCCATCACCAGCGTCTGGGCCAAACCGGCGAACATCGCGCATTGGCGCGAAGATTTATCACCCGCCGCGTGCCATTGCAGATCCTCAGCTACTCCTTCCTCGTTCCTGCTCCCGAAGAGCAGGTCATCGCTGCCACTCTGCAGAGAATGTACCGTCACCTCTATGTTCGCATTTGTGATGTCGCCAACACAGCGGGATTGGTTGAGTCTGGCGAGTTGAATTATGCAGAGTTACGAACCGCCGCCGACTTGGGTGGAATATGGCCGGGAGTCGCCAGCTACCTGAAAATCGTCTCCGACTATTTGCTGCAATACCGCGAGACCGGACTTGATCTGCCGAAATCGGTTATCAGGGATGCGCAGCTGAATGGCGACAATCTCGTGGTTCGCGGGCCATGGCTGCGGCTTCCGATCTTCCCTAAAATCGCCGTTTTCTATGGCAAACAGATGGCCAGCATGGCGTTGCGGGGTGACCTCCCCGGCACCATGCGACTCAGCTTGCTGCCGCCTCTGGCATCGGCCGCGAAAGTCGCCTACAAGCTGACTGGTGATCACCGTGGAATCTGGTAACTCTGCCAACCAAATCCAGCATTCGAAAGAGATTTAGTAATTTGTCTTATTGGACAAGATTGCGGGAGAGTGTCCTGCTGCGCAACACGGCGTGGATGTTCTGTGGCCAGGGGATCGGTCAGCTTCTGCGGGCTGTTTACTTTTTGATCGTTCCCCGGGCGCTCGGTGCCGAACAGTATGGCGCTTTCGTGGGCGTAACTTCTCTCGCCGCCATCTTGGCTCCCTTTGCAAGCTGGGGTGCGGGTGGCCTCATTGTAAAGAACGTTTCAAGAAACAAGAAGGTTTTCGACGAGTATTGGGGAAACTCGCTGCTGCTAAGCGTCGTCTCCGGGTCGATCCTTATAGGGATCATGTTGGGTGTGGCGCAGTTCGCGCTCTCTGACCGTATTCCCTGGGCATTAATTTGGTTGGTAGCCATCTCCGATTTGCTCTTCTCCAAGATTCTGGACGTTGGCACGCAGGCATTTCAAGCCTTTGACCTGCTGGCTGCGACCGCCAAACTGAATGTGCTGGGTAACCTGATTCGAATACTGGGAGCCGTGGTGCTGGTCGTTTTCTTTCACCACGCCGATGCCACCTCGTGGGCATGGTGCTATCTGTTCGCGAGCGTGGCCATGGCGGCTATAACAGTCACCTGGATAAACCGGGTTTTGGGCCAACCCGTGCTCGCTCTCTGGCGCATTAAATCAGAGCTGTTGGAAGGCGGTTACTTTTCGGTCAGCATGTCTTCTCAGACTGTATACAACGACATCGACAAGACGATGTTGGTGCGGCTATCTTCGCTGGACAGCGCTGGTATTTATGCCGCAGCGTATCGCCTGGTTGATGTGGCATTCCTGCCGATTCGATCTCTACTGTGGGCCGCCTACCCAAACTTTTTTCGCCACGGTTCAAACGGAATCGGAGCCAGCTCTTCGTATGCAAAAAAGCTGATTCCCAAGGCCGCGCTTTACAGTCTCTTGGCGGCGGCGGCTTTATTTTTCGGGGCTCCCATCATTCCCTATCTGTTGGGCCATGAATACGCTCGCACGGTGATCGCGCTGAGATGGCTGGCGCCGCTTCCGCTGTTAAAGACGCTGCACTATTTTGTCGCAGATTCATTGACTGGAGCCGGCGAACAGGGCATTCGGACGGGCGTTCAAGTCGGGATTGCAGTGTTGAATATTCTTCTCAATCTTTGGCTAATACCGGCCTACTCCTGGCGCGGTGCCGCATGGTCCAGCCTGGCGTCAGATGGACTGCTGGCCATCGGATTGTGGACCGCAGTTTCCATTCTTCGCCGTCAGGAAAGCAGCAGGCAACAGCTGGTTCCCACAGAAAATCTGGCCTGATCGTCTTCCATGAATCCTCCTCTTCAATCCGAAGATCCGGTGCAAGGCTCGTCCATTCCTGGTGGTAGCGGAGATGTCTTGCAGTCCAGGCGAGCGGGTTTCTGGTACTTCGAACGATTCTTCGTGGTCTTTGTTTTGCTTTACTTCGCCGGCGGATTGAATTTCTTTTTCCAGCAGGGTGAGCAGACGGCGCAAGATCCACCTTCTTCCAGTCAACGGCTGCTCATGGCTCAGCCGAGGGCCAGCAACGCCCCGGACCCAACGGAAAAAAATCCGACAAAGTTGATGGCCCAATTATTTATCTACCTCGTCACCGGAATTTTCATTATTCGAGACCGTGGCAAATTCTTCCAAATAGTCCGGCAGCATAAGTTGCTGATTGCACTGTTGGCCTTAGCGGCGGTTTCTTCTCTATGGTCGGAGGTTGCGGGCTTTACCTTCCGCAGAAGTCTGGTTCTAAGCGCCTCAACCATCCTGGGTGTGTATCTCGGCATGCGGTTCACCATGCGCGACCTGATAAAGATGCTCTGCGCCGCGGGCGCAATCGCCGCCGCTTCCAGTTTGATCGTCATATGGTTGAGGCCGGATTTTGGCATTTCCGGCGGCGCCACTGCCGGCGACTGGCAAGGGATTTTTGGTCAGAAGAACACCCTCGGTGGTTTTATGGCTTTGTCGACCATAGCGTTCGTATTCTCGTGGTTGGACGAGAAAGAGTTCAGGAAGCTCTATGCAGCGGGGGCGGTCCTGTGCTTTGGACTGCTCATCCTTTCAAAGGATACGACCGCGACGTTGCTCACGCCACTTCTGTTGGCAACGATTCCTGTATTCAACTACGCTCGCAAGCATTCGCTCAGGGCTATTTTCGGTGTTTCGATCGTTTCCGGCATCATCATGGCCGCGGTTGTATTTGTCTTGTTCTTTGATGTGAACCAGGCCTTGTCCTTGCTGGATAAAGACATTTCCCTCTCCGGCCGTACCGACATCTGGCCGCTGGTTTGGCACAAGTTTCTGGCGCATCCCTTTCTCGGATACGGCTATAGTGCTTTCTGGCTGGGACAGAATGGCCGGCAGTCAGCTTACATCTGGTCGATCTTGCATTGGCCTGTGCCTCACTCTCACAACGGATTTTTGGATGTACTGGCTGACCTGGGGCTGGCTGGATTCACCCTGTTCTGGCTGGGATATGTGATGTGTTTCCGACAGGCGCTAAAGTGTGCACGCCTGAGCAAAAGCTTGATCGGGCTGTTCCCGCTTGTCTATTTTTCGTTCGTCATCGTATTCAACATTTCCGAAGGCTCCATACTCAAGCAAGAAAGCCTGATCTGGGTCTTGTATGCCGCGACTTGGGTGTTGACCACGCGCTGGCTTCAACTCGTTGTCTCCGCGTTGGGCCAACCAACAACTGCTAAGCGGCTAGCCGAGAGCCGTGGTGGTCTGTGGCAGCCCGCACATGCCGGATGATTCTCAATACTTTCCACCCATGACCATTCGAACTGGACTACCGGCCGTAGCAGTCTACGAAGATTACCTGCTTGCCAACTCTCAAACCTTCGTGCGCTCCCAGGCGGAATCACTCGAACGGTTTACTCCTTACTACGTCGGGGCGCGACACATTCCTCATGGACTGACGCTGCCGGAAGATCGTTGCCTCATTTTGAATCGTGGAAACCTGGCGGGAGGAGTTAGGGAAGTGCTCTTCCGCTTTGGCGGCATCGCTCCTGGTCTAATGCGAAAGCTACGGCAGCTGCAGCCCGTATTGGTGCACGCACATTTTGGACCCGATGGCCTCAACGGTGTCACCCTGGCGCGGGCACTAAAAGTTCCGCTCATTGTTACTCACCACGGGTATGACGTGACCACGAAAGCTGAGTTTCCAATTTCCCGGTGGCACAAAAGGTATCTGCGAAAGAGGCCGTTTCTGCAACGAAATGCGAATCTCTTCCTCGCGGTCTCGCAATACATCAAGGGCAGACTCGTAGAACAAGGTTTTCCGGAATCGAGAGTACACGTGCACTATGTCGGTGTGGATACTGCCAAATTTAAGCCAACTGCGCCGCATGAGAGAGACCAGGTTGTTTTGTTTGTGGGCAGACTTGTCGAAAACAAAGGTTGCTCTTTTCTTTTGCGAGCCATGCATAGAGTGAAACAACTGTGTCCGAATACCCGGCTGGCAATCATCGGGGATGGCCCGCTGCGGCAGCAATTGGAAGCCGAAGCGGCGGTGTTAATGCCAGAGGGTTGTAGTTTTCTTGGCGAGCAAGCGCCCGATGCAGTCCGCCACTGGATGGGGCGCGCCCGAGTCTTTTGCGTTCCATGCATCACCTCGAGAACCGGCGTTTCTGAGGCGTTTGGACTGGTATTCATCGAGGCTCAGGCAATGGGTCTTCCAGTAGTAAGCTTTGCAAATGGCGGCGTGCCGGAAGCAGTTGCCGACCACGAGACTGGATTTTTGTCGCCGGCTGAAGATGTCGAACACCTGGCTGGTAGCTTGGTGCGTCTGTTGCAAGACTCGTCCTTGTGGAACCGATTCAGTGAAGCTGGCGTTGACCGGGTTCGGACCCGCTTTGATCTCAGCGCGCAAAGCAATGAATTGGAAAAGCTCTACGACCAGGTAGTCGCAGAATATGGCAAGCAATCCGAAGCTTCGGCCCCACTCCCGGTAGGCCGCGGCGCGTCCGCAAATTCCATCTAACCCAGGTCAACCTTGATAAGCGTAGTCATACCAACCCGGAATCGTCCAGATTTGGTGCAGCGTGCCGTCCGATCGGTGCTGAATCAGACCTTTTCCGACTTCGAAATCATCGTGGTCATTGACGGTGCTGATTGGCAAACTTCCCAGGCTCTGCGCGAAATCGGCGATCCTCGTCTTCGGACAGTAGAACTCGAGCAGACCGTCGGTGGCTCCGAGGCACGCAATACTGGGGTGAGAGCTGCGCGTGGAGAATGGCTGGCATTGCTCGACGATGACGACGAGTGGATGTCCGACAAGTTGACTAAACAAATTGAGGTTGCGGAACGATCCAGGTATCGCTACCCGATCGTCGCTACGGCACTCATTGCTCGCAGCCCTCGGGCCGATTTCCTGTGGCCCAGAAAGCCACCCAGATATCCGCTGAGCGAGTATCTGTTCGTCCGAAATTCTTTGTTTCAGGGCGAAGGAGTTCTCCAAACTTCCACCCTGCTAACCAAACGTGAGTTACTTCTCAATGTTCCATTCACCTTTGGACTGCGCAGGCACCAGGACTGGGACTGGATTCTTAGGGCAGGAAATGCGGAAGGGGCAGGCGTCGAGTTTATTCCCGAAGCCTTAGCGATTTGGCATATCGACGATCCGCTGAGCCCCTTGAAGAACAATTATCACTGGAGCTATTCCCTGGAATGGATTCGCGCCAACCGGAATCTGGTAACGCCCCGCGCCTATGCGGGACTCGTAGCTGTAACCTTAAGCGCTCAAGCCGCCTGGCAACGTGATTGGAAAGCCTTTTGGCCGCTGTTGCGCGAGATTTTTAGGGGCAGGCCTCGCTTGATGGACCTCGCACTTTTTCTCGCAATGTGGTTTATTCCGCGCCGTATCCGCCAGTTGGTTCGCTCTCGCATGTCGCGTCCCAAGGCCGCGGTTTTGCGCGCCGCCGTAGAAGCCCAGCCTGGGCAATGAACATAGGATCCACTGAATGAAATTGTTGACTGTTGGTTTGCCGGTCCACAACGCAGGACGGTTTCTTCCAGAAGCCGTCAATAGTTTGCTGCGGCAAACCTACGAAGACTTCGAACTGCTTTTGGTTGATGACGGCTCGACGGACGGGAGTCTGGAATACCTTAAGTCGATCAATGATCGCCGTGTGCGCTTGATTTCTCAGCAACACAGCGGCCTTACCGCGACCCTGAACCGGATGCTGGCGGAAGCAGCAACACCCTGGCTGGTGCGGCATGACGCCGACGATGTTGCCTTTCCGGAACGATTGGCTCTAACGGCAGAATCGATTCGCCGCTTTCCTGAAGCCGGAATGTTTTATTCCTACGCGCGTTACTACCAGGATGATCGGATTTTCGGAAACTTTAGAACCACCAGCGGAACGCCGGAACAGCTTCGCGAGCTAACCAAGGCCGGGTACTTGTTGGCGATCTGCCATCCTGCCGTAACCCTCAATGTGGGAAAGGCAGTAGAGGCGGGCGGCTACCGCTTCGACCTTCACGTGGAGGATGCGGATCTTTGGTGGCGAATGGCTCTCGCCTACGAGATTCGGTTGATTCCAACGGCAACCGTGGCGGTGCGGCACAACCAAAGCAGCGTTTCGGCGAACAATTTCGAAGGCCAGTGTACTAACACGCTTTATATTCAGTACCTGTTGCTCTCCCATTTGCGCGGACTCACGCCGTTACCCCATGCTGAGGTTTACGACCGGTTACGGGTGATTCTCAATCACCGGCAGATGCGCTTTCGAGAGCATTCGCGCCTTACAAATATTCTTCTGAACAAGAAGGCGTTCGTTCGGGCGCTGCAGCACGCAACCATGGCTTTCGCTGCATCTCCCACTCAATTTGCAAAACGAGTGTTGTACGAGTTTCGGCCGTCCGGTCTGGTTAGTAATGGAGAAGATCCGGAGCGTTTTTACGCACAGCGATCTTTACTTTGGCCTCAGTACGATCCCCTTCCCTTCGACTCCACCAACCCGGCGGCGCGTCCGACCCTGGCCTGAATTACTTAATCGTCACCTATGCCACACGTCGAAACTTTCTATCAGCCGTCTTTGACAGATGTTCGCTCGCAGTTCATTGCGCCGGTGGAACCAAGCCGGAATGTTTTTCTCTCGACGCTGTTTGCCGCACTGGAGGGAAACGACGTTCGCTACTGCGTCTTACATTGCAGTCGAGGGTTGGTCTATGCATTTGAAATCGCCGTTCACCCAGAGGATGTTTCCAAACTGGCCTTGGCTTTCGAGTCTGTGGCGCAAACCGGATATTGCCCGATCCAGGCTGTAAACCTTGCAGACGGTCGGAAGCGGTTGGTTTTTGGGAGCGTGGTAGATGAGGTGCTGGAAACAATCACGCTCGACGTCATCTTCAAGAATCAAACTGCCCTGGCCTGTACTTCTCCTGAGTCGCTTATCAACCGCAGAGAACGAAGTTATAGCTTCTGGAGGCCTCAACTTCAGGATGCGTTTGCTGTTCTGCTCGCCGAAGCCGTTTTCAGCGACGATCCGAACGAGCGGGTCTTAGCCCGCCTTGAGACTGTTGCCGCAGCCATGGGTAAGCGAGCCACCGAAGCAGTGTTGCGTGAAATCTTCGGCAGCCAATGGGGCGAGAAAGCAGCCACCGGCTTTCACAACTCGCGTTTGCTTGATTTCATTCGCGACTTCCGTACTGCGCTGAGGTCCCGGATCGTGCCACGCGAAACAAGGTCGAAGAGTTTCTTGCGGCAAAAAGCTGATGAAAAAACCGGCGGGAATGGAGCATTCCTGGTTTTTCTGGGTCCGGACGGAGTCGGCAAGACCACGCTATTACAGGAGGTGAGGCAAAGTCTTGCAACCGCCTTCGCTCAGCAAAGCCTTTATCGTTGGCGGCCCGGAGTCTTTGCCAAAACGCCGCGCGCTGCCTGTCTGCCTCATTCCAAGCCACTCCGAAGCACCCAAGGCTCGATTTCCTATCTGTTCTTCACCTGGATCGACTTCGTAGCAGGACATCTTTTGAAAACGCGCAGTCAGATGAGCCGATACGGCTTGGTGATTTTCGATCGCTACTACCACGACATCGGGGTCGATCCAAAACGTTATCGTTACAACGGGCCAATGGGGCTGGTTCGCTGGCTTGGCAGGACAATTCCTCCCGGTCAGGTTTTCTTTTTCGTCCTGGACGCAGACGAAGCGGCAATCTTGAGCCGCAAACAGCAATTGCCCATCGACGAAATCCGGCGGCAACGAGCAGCGTACCGGGAATTTGCGCGATCTACTCCAAATTCAGTTGTCATAAATACCGACGGCTCCATCGCCAACTGTCGCGCACAAGCGCTGAGAGCGATCTTGCCCTACCTGGCCGCTCAGACAGCGAAACGCAATCCTTGTTGGTTCGGCACATTTATGAAAGTTCAGAAACGGGTCCCACTGGAGAATCTTCACAACGCCTCTCCTCGCGAGTCTTCGGCCACGAGCAAGCCCACGGCCGAGGTGAGTTCCAAGGCCTCCGCATGAATCTGCTGCGCTACAAATTATTGTCGACGGAAATTGATGCGATCACGCAGGACAACGTGTACGAGGCAATTGCCGAGGCGGTCGACACGGGGCAGCGGCGGGTAATTGCCAATCACAATCTCCATAGCCTCTACCTCTATCATCGCGACCGTGGCTTTGCTCAGTTTTACCGCCGATCCGACTGCATTTACGTGGACGGAATGGTCGTCATCTTCCTGGCCCGAGCGTTAGGCCTGCCATTTCGAAGAGAACATCGGACCACATTTCTGGATTCGTTGGACGACCTCATGGCAGAGATAGTCCGCAATGATTGGCGCGTGTTTTACTTAGGATCAAAACCAGGAGTCGCGGAGCGCGGCGCCGATACGAAATGCGCCGGCGCTTCCAAGGGCTTCGTATGGCGACCATGCACGGTTATTTCGACGGGCGGCCCGGAAGTCCGGAAAACTCCCCGGTGATCGAAGCAATTAATGCATTCCAACCCAACGTGCTCCTGGTGGGAATGGGAATGCCGAGGCCAGGAGCTGTGGATACTGGACAACCTCGAATCCATCTCTGCCAATGCGATCATCACCTGTGGCGCGACCATGGATTACTTTACCGGTGAGATTGCCAGCCCTCCGGGGTGGGCCGGCCCGCTTGGACTCTACGGCTTGACTCGTCTTCTCAGCGAGCCCCGGCGTCTTTGGAAACGGTATCTGATTGAACCGTGGGTAGTATTGGCCTTTTCGTCCGCGATCTAATGAGAACGCC
This sequence comes from uncultured Acidobacteriaceae bacterium, assembly GCA_963824805.1. Classification (GTDB taxonomy): domain Bacteria; phylum Acidobacteriota; class Terriglobia; order Terriglobales; family Acidobacteriaceae; genus DATBAT01. The sequence continues at coordinate 45,151 of CAWGQZ010000016.1, forward strand.
AAAGACCGAGCGTCAAAGAATGATCCTGCTGACCCGCGCTGGCGGACGGGTCGGGAATGAGTGAGGGCCGCCAGCCGTAAGGTGATGTCAAAAACTGAAGTGGCTGCGATAGCCGGAATAGTTCTCCTGGCACTGGGGGCGTTGCCCAGGGTCAGGTAACCATCACCTCAATATCTCCGAACAGCGGAGGGATTTCCGGTGGAACCTCGGTTCAACTGAAAGGCACCAATTTCCTGTCGGCGCAGCCGTGACTTTTGGTTCCACCACTGCCAGCAATGCCACAGTAGTCAACAGCACCACGATTACGGCCACGACCCCGTCGCACGCCCGGCGCGGTGAATGTTACAGTCACCAATCCGGGCGGCCAGAGCGCTACCCTGTTTGCGTCGCAAGCACCTCTGACCAATCCGGGATTCGAATCCGGAAGCGGGTCCTGGGCGGTCAACGGGGCCGGCACTGCCACCGTTATCACCAACAGTCCCGGCGCAGCGCATAGCGGCAATAACTACCTGCAGATAACGGTTACTCCTCCTAGCACCCAGCTTAGTTTCATGGCCCTGCTGAACGGCACCTCGCAATATCTGCCGGTCGCTCCCGGCGATGTAATTTCATTCGGTGGATGGGCATCTCGTGTCAGTGGAGATGGAAAAGCTCGATGGGGCATCGAGGCCACGGATTCCAATAAAGCCAATGCAGCGTATTTATCCACCGTCCTGCCAACGTCACCACTCCGGCATGGCAAAATCAGCAGGCCACATATACCGTTCCCACCGGAAAGGCTTTCATTAGATTTTATTGTCAGATCACCGGCAACACGGTGCAGTCGCAGGCGAACTTTGATGATGCCACGCTGCAACGATCAATTGCCGGCGGCGGGATTCACCTATACTTCCGGCCGGCTCCCACATTCACCTCGATTTCCCAGCCAGTGGGCCCGCGGTGGCGGAACATCGGTGACCCTGACAGGCACGAATTGCAGGCTGGCGCGAACGGTGAAGTTCGGGTCCACGTTTGCAAGTAACGTCATCGTGGTCAACAGCACGACTATCACCGCCGTGACCCCGGCAACTCCGCGGGCCCGTGAACGTCATGGTTACCAATCCGGGCGGGCAGAACGCTACGTTGTTTGCTTCGCAAGCACCGTTGACCAATCCCGGATTTGAGTCCGGAAGCAATTCCTGGGCGGCGAACGGGTCCGGCACCGCCACGGTTATCACCAACAGTCCCGGCGCAGCCCACAGCGGCAACAATTATGCGCAGATAACAGTTACGCCGCCGAGCATCAGCTTTTTTCATGGCCCTGCTGAACGGCACTTCGCAATACTTAGCCGTAGCCGCGGGCGACGTTGTCACCTTTGGCGGTTGGGCGTCTCGTACTAGTGGAGACGGAAAAGCCAGATGGGGCATCGAGGCCACCGATTCCAATAAGGCCAACCCAGTCTATTTATCTGCGGTTCCCGCCAACGTCACGACCTCGGCCTGGCTGAATCAGCAAGCGACTTACACAGTCCCCGTCGGCAAGGCTTTCATAAGGTTTTATTGCCAGATCACTGGCAACACGGTGCAATCGCAGGCGAAATTTGATGACGCCATGTTGCAGCGCTCGATTGCCGGCGGTGGATTTACTTACACCGGAGGCCCCGCCCCAACGCTGAGTTCGTAGCGCCAGCCACGGGTCCCCGGCAGGTGGGACGCCGGTCACTCTGACGGGTACCAATTTTCTCTCAGGCGCAACCGTCACCTTCGACTCCACCGCTGCCACCAACGCCTCAGTAGTCAGCAGCACGAAGATTACGGCCACCACGCCCGCACATACATCGGGAAGTGCCAGCGTCGTGGTCACCAATCCCGACTCCCAGACCGCGGTGAAAACAAATGGATTCACATTCACCAACTCAGCTCCGTCTGTAACATCCATCACTCCGAGTTCAGGAACGAGTAACGGTGGCACCAGTGTGAACATTCGCGGCTCCAATTTCCAGGCAGGGGCGACGGTCACAATCGGTGGCTCGCCGGTGACCAATGTTACGGTCGTCAACAGCGGGTCGATCAACGGCGTGACGCCTGCCCACACGGCGGGGGCCGGCGACGTTGTAGTTACAAATCCCGACAGCCAGGCGGCAACGTTAGCTGCGACGCTGCACAACCAGGGCCTAGAATCAGGATCGGCTGAATGGGTCTTCACCGGTCCGGGCACAGGTACCATCGGCAGCGCCGTCGCCAGTGCGCACATCGGCACTCGATATATACAACTGAGTTCCGCTGCCGGCAACCATCCTGTCTATTACGCGGCTTCCGGCGCGACTCCCCGGTATTTCCCCGTAACTCCGGGAGACGTGATCACATTTGGCGGATGGGCCTACCGCGTCTCCGGCGATGGGTTGGCGCGCTGGGCGATCGAAGTCAGCGATGCGAATAAGGCAAACCCAACTTTCCTTGCTGCGCCGCCCACGAATGTTCAGGTGCCGCAGTGGCAGCTACAACAAGGTACCTACACGGTCCCGGCCGGTGCACGCCTTCATCAGGCTGTTCGCTGAAATCGTCTCGAACACCCAGGCTGCAGTAGCACGTTTTGATGATGCGATCTTCCAGACGTTCTCCAGGTGGCACCAGCGGCTTCACATTCATTTCTCCCCCAATCATTACTTCGGTCGCGCCAAATTGGGGCGCGCCGCAAGGGGGCACGACTCGAACGGTATACGGGACCGGTTTCCTTTCCGGAGCCACTGTTACCATCGGCGGATCGCCGCCAGCCATGTAGTAGTAAATAGCAACAACGCCATTGCGTTTTTGCCCCCACGCATTCCGCAGGTGCAACCGACATAACTGTCACCAACCCGGGTGGTGACACCAGCACTCTGGCAAATTCCTATACCTACCGGGTGCCACCTGCTTCCCGGCTGGGTTGACCAACGTTGGGCACATCATTTTCACCTTCCAGGAAAACCGGTCGTTCGATAACTACTTTGGCGTGATGAATCAATACCGGACCAGTCAAGGCGTGAACGACAATGCGGTCGACGGCCTGCCGCTCAACCAGGCGCTTCTCGACATTTCAGGAAACCCGGTTAAGCCATTTCACTTCCAGACCGAATGTCATGAAAACACCCAACCCAGCTGGAATGCCAGCCACGTCGACTATGACAACGGGTTGATGGACAATTTCATGAAGACCGGTAATTTCTTTACCTCGCCGTCAACGCTCGATCCGAACGGCACTCGGACCATGGGTTATTACGACTGGACGGACCTCCCGTACTACTATTCGCTGGCATTCCAGTTCGCAACCAGTGATCGTTTCTTCTCGTCCCTCATGGGCCCAACCGGCGCCAATCGCGCTTACTCCTTCGCCGGGACGTCCCTCGGGTTTGTGAGTGATCCCCAGCCTCCCAGCGGCGGCCTGCCCAATCTGACGATTTTCGATTTGCTCGACCAGGCGGGCATTTCCTGGCGCTATTACTTCCAGAATGCCACGCCTGAGTGGATTACGGCCTGGTCGGTTTACAACACGGACAGCAATAAGGTTGTGCCCATGAGCGCCTACTTCGACGACATCAAGAATGAGGCGACGTTCCCCCAGGTTGTTTTCATCGAGGAGAACGGAAATCTGGACGAACATCCCAAGCCGAATCCAGGAACCAACACTCCCGGACAGAACATACAAAACGGGGCCAAGAATATGGCAGGCATCATCGGCTCGCTGATGGCCAGTCCTGCGTGGAAATCCTCCGTCTTCATACTCGCCTACGACGAAGGCGGCGGAATGCGCGATCACGTGGTTCCCCCCAATATGACGCAACCCGACGGCTATCCACCGGCGATTACTTCCACCGACCAACCCGGCATATTTAATCAGGCTGGTTTCCGGGTACCGTTTGTGGTGGTCTCCCCCTGGACGGGTCCCCACCTTGTTTCGCACATAAACCGCGATCACACGTCCATCTTGAAGTTGATCGAAACCAGATTCAGTCTTCCTCCGCTCACTGCTCGCGACGATGCAGCCGACAACATGACCGAGTTCTTCAATTTTCAATCACCATCGTGGATGACTCCACCCACCCTTCCGGTTCAGCCCACGAATGGGGTCTGCGATTTAGCTTTGGAGAAGGCACCCGGGCAATGACTCGGAGCAAGGTTTCCACGGTTATTACCAGACGACAGGCTTTTAAGCTGATTGCAGCCGCCGCGGTCGCCGGAGCTGCGCACGCTTGGTCGAGCCCGGCAATGGCGGACACAGCAGCAGGCTTGTCATTGGGCCAAATCGCGCAGCAGAAGGGTCTCCTGTATGGATCGACGGTTGGCAAAGGATTTCTGGTGCAAGATCCCGGATACGCCGATCTGGTAGCTCACCAGTGCAAGATCGTGGTGCCGGAAACGGAAATGAAATGGAAAGCTTTGCGGCCTCGGCCGGACAGCTTCGTTTTTGATAACGCTGATTGGATTCTAAATTGGGCGCAATCTCACAGCATACAAGTTCGCGGAACCGCCCTGGTATGGCACGAAGCACTACCGTCTTGGTTCGAGAGCTACGCCAATCAAGGCAATGCACGCGATCTGATAGTGAACCATATTCGGACGGTGCTCCATCACTACGCCGGCAAAATTCATTCCTGGGACGTCGTGAATGAGGGATTAACCGAGCGCGGCTATCGTGACACGCCGTGGTTACGCCTGCTAGGACCGGAATACATGGAGATAGCGTTTCAGACGGCGGCGGAAGCGGACCCCAAAGCTATTCGTACCTATAACGACATGTACGTCGAGGAAGCGAACAACGATACGAAACGACTTGAAGTATTAAAGCTACTCAAACAACTGCTGGCCAAAAATGTTCCCGTACAAGCTCTTGGCATTCAGGCTCACCTGCGTTGGGATATGGGCCAGTTCGATGCAAAAAAGGTCCGCGATTTCTTACGGCAGGTCTCGGATCTGGGACTTCAGGTTTTCATCACTGAGCTGGACTTACGAGATCACGATAGCGACAAGGAACTTTCCGCTCGGGACCGTTCGATTGCAGGCTTTTATTACGACTTTCTCTCCGGCATCCTGGAGGAAAAGTCGGTGAAAGTGGTGATATCGTGGGGTCTAACGGACCGGTACACTTGGCTCACGAACCAGGCCCCACGTTCTGATAGGCAACCGGTACGGCCCCTGATTTTCAGCGACAATCTGGAACGGAAGCCGGCCTTTGACGCATTTAAGAACGCTTTTGAGCATATGGGAGCGCGCTAAGCGCATCCAAATCCCTTGTCTGAAACGGGTTTCAGGCGATCGATTAGAATCGTTCGCCAATTTCGATGAAAAGCATAGAAGACTGTCAGGAGTCAGGTCGAGAAGAGGTACGCCGCTGCCGGGAGAACTCTGGCAGACGTGAATCGTCCTCACTTGGTGAAGTGACAATCGGGAGGTATTGGTGGTTTTGGCTTCGCCGGATGGCTTGGCAAAATCCGCACCTCGTGGCGGTCATTTTGCTTCTACCGGGCTACGCTGCCGGGATCCTCAAACAGTTCAAGCTTCTCCGCAAACAAGCGACCGCGGTTCTGGAATTCCGCGAGCGCCTTCTATTTTTGTCCGGTGCCGTAGCCGAAGCCGGTGGGTGGGAGAAGTTCCGGCGTGAATTCGCCATCCGTCTCCCAGTCCTTTGCTATCACCACGTGGGAACAAAACTCTCGGGCAGCTGGCCTATTCTTACCGTGTCAACCGAGGTTTTTACGAGGCAGATCCGATGGCTGGCGGAACAAGGTTACACCGGGATCCATGCCAACGATTGGCTGGATTGGGTACATTTCGGAAAACTGCTCCCGGAAAAACCGATTCTAATAACATTCGACGACGGCTATTCCGATCTTCTGCAGAATGCATTTCCGGTACTTAAAGCAAACAATTACAAGTCGACCATGTTTGTGGTTTCGCAATATATCGGCGGCCCTGGCAACTGGCCTTCTCCCCTGGGCTACACCGGCCGGCCACTGATGACTGCCGAACAAATTCTAGAACTGGCGCGCGACGGGGTTGAAATTGGTGCTCATTCACGGACCCATCGTGATCTTCGAAATCTATTGCCTGACGAATTGAAAGCAGAACTTACCCTTTGCCGCGAGGAGCTGTCCACCCTCGTGGGTACTCCAGTCAATACGCTGGCTTATCCGTTCGGTTATCACAACGCGTCGGTACGAGACTGCGCGGGCAAGATTTACGACATCGCGTTCAGCTCCACTCCCGGATTGAATGTCTGGCGCAGTGACCGATCGCAATTGCGCCGGATGTTTGTTCACCGCAGCCGGGTTAACTTTTTCCTGCAGGTAAAGTTCGGACTCGACCTATGCGCCGCTTTCCGGTTTTTGAAGAGCCGCGCAGGTCGCTGGATAGCAAGTATTTTTAGCCCCGGTGTGCCCAAACCTGCCCAGCATTCTCCTCTTTCGACCTGGAATCTTAAACAACCATCATCTGGTCTCCCCCAAGGTGGCGTACCCGATAGCCACTAGACGTTCTTGCAAGAAACCTGGGAACCAAATCCCTTTCAGTGGATGTGAAGACATGCATTCTGTTGCCATCAACTCCGATCTCCCTGACCTGCCGACGCGGGTCCGGAGAGTGGGAGATGAGTTTATTTCGCGGCTGGGATTGAAAGCCTCGCAGGCGCAGCCTTTTGAGGTGCGAATCGCGCCTACACGCCAAAAAAGCATCCACGAGACTGCGATCGTAGAAGTTGTCGGTGGGATGAATTTGTTCCGCTGCTTTGTTAAAGGGAACATTCCAAACTATCAGGGCGGGCAGGATTTAGAGGCCGAGTATCAGACTTTGGCAAAGATTGGGGGCAAAATATCCGATCTGAATCAGCAAACCCGATCTCCACGCGCATTGGCGTTCTTTCCATCCGAAGAACTTATGTTTTTAGAGCTGGTAGAAGGGCGAACTCTGAAGTCAATACTGTTCGATTTGCGACCCAGCAAACATGATCTTGGCTGCCTCCTTGATCTGACGGGGGAATGGCTTGCCCACTTTCATCGCATAACTCAAGTTGGCGAAGGAAACCCTTTCGATTGGCTGGAAGAACAATTTGAGCTTGAAAGAGTGCGGCAAGCATTCTGTAATTGCTCGGTTTCCGGGCTCTACGATTCTGCGGTAAGCATGATTCGGCAATACCGGAGACGCAATCCAAATTTTCGCCGTCCGGTATGCCAAACTCACGGAGAGTTCACCCCTCTGCACGTTCTCGTGAACGAGGCGGCGATTTACGTCATTGATTTTGGTTCGGTTCACCAGGCCTTTCCCTATGAGGACGTGGCGCTGTTTACGACCTTCTATGAAGGCCTCCAGCCATGGCGTCGAGCCACCGGCCTTTTCCGCATGCCCTTCTGCCAGCAGAAGCAACGTTTCCTGCGCTCCTATTTACAGCACTACAAGCAGGAGGATGCCCCTGAGGACGAAATCGTGGCTAGCTTTTTCCGGATCATTTCCATGGCGCGACATGAAGTTCCCTGGGAACGGGCACCGAAAAGCTGGGCCGATCGGGGCTATTTGAAGTTTGGACGAAGCTGGATGCGACGCCGGTTTGCCGCGATGGTGCGCCAAGAGTTAAATGATTTACAAATTCTCGCTGATGCCGACGAAAATCGACGGCAGTCACGGGTTCAACCGCTTTTAGCGTAGGCAAGTGCGGCAAGAGCAGGGACATGGTACCCGCTCTTGCCCTTGAATCGCCGGGCTGCTAGGGGTGAACGCTGACGGCGACGACGGAATAGGCCGGTACCGCCACGGTCGTGGAGTAGCCTCCCGAAATCGAACCCAGCGTTATTGATTTGGAAGTGATTTTTGGATTCGACGCATTGAGCAAGTAGCTCGTACCCTTCGCCGAAGCAATGCCAGGATTTCTGGCTACCACCTGCACCGCTGAGTAGTTGGTTCCGGTTGGGTTGATAACGACGATCGCATCCTTAGCCGTGGTAAAGAATGCGGTCGCCAGCAATCCCGAAGTAGTGTTGGCCGACGACACCGAGGTCGCCATGTAGGCTCCGGTTGAAAGGCCAAGATATGAGGGCGAAGCAATTAGATTGAATGCGTAGTACTGGGGATACGGGCTCAGGGTTGAGGCGTTGCAATCCATCGCCGAATTGTAGGTTCCAGTAATGCAGAAATACGGCGCCTGGCTACCGGCAAAATAGTACATCCTCGGCACAATGTTAGAGCCCGCATACATCGAATTCAGGAAATCGGCAATGGCGACCGTATTCCACAATGGACCGTAGGTCGCATGGTTCCGGCAACAGTCTTTCATGAAGGCCCAGTTATTGTTGTACTCGGTTATGTAGATCGGGGTGTGGCCAGCATTGGGCTGCGAACCGGCGCGCACTAAGTTATAAATTTTCTTGTAGTAATAGAGCTCGCCCTTGGTAGCCGATTGTGTAACCGAATAGAGCGTATTCCAGGTCATCCCCTGCTGAATATCAGTCTGCCCCGTCAGATACATGTGGAAGCTGACGAAGTCCACATAAGGTGCGGTGCCGGAATTCGAAAGCAAAGCCGGAATCCACTTCGGGGCGAGATTGAGGATGGAAATTGTGGGGCCGCCAATCCGGATGGTGGCACCGTCCCGCGACGCCTGCCCCTTCATCGCCGAAGCCGCTGCAGCATAGAGTGCAAGGTATTTCGACAAGCGCAAATCGTCAGTGTTTCCTGAAACGCAAAATGACGATTGGATTTCCGGCTCATTCCAGATCTCGTAGTCAATGACCCACCCGGGATAAACCTTGTCGAAGTGAGCAACGTAGGAAGCTGCTAGCTGGGCCCACTTGTTCACGTCCGTCGGGGCCGCCCATTGGGGGTCACCACTGCCACACGGATTGGGACTCGCCCGCAGCCATGAGGGCGTTCCACTCATCACGATAAGTGGGTGCATGCCCGAAGGAGCGATCATCTTCATATACCAATCGATCGAAGACCAGTTGGCGGTGGTAGTCGCATAGATCTGCGCGATATTCGCCATCTTGCGAGTTTGCGTTAATCCTGCCTGCTTGATTTGGGAAATCGAATTGGTGTTCTGCAAGCTTGCCAGGTTAATTCCAAGAGAATTTGCAAACACTCTCTTGGACGAGTAATTCCGGTTACCGAAGTCGGCAGTAACTGTCTGAGCCGAGGCCAATGAAACGAAGCACGCCAACAAAACCAAACACCTTGAAGCAGGGGAAAACCGCATTTTTCAAAACCTCACTTTGAATAACAACAATGCAGACGAAGTGTTTCCGTCCCCGCATGTGGAACAGGCAGAGATGTAGCAACCACGTTGCAACAGCTGTTTTTAATTCGCTGCCAAGAACTGGGGTGGTCGTGAATTGACAATTGGATCTTCGCCTTTCCGGCGAAAAATCCAGGATTGGAGCGAGACTCCGTTTCGCTGACGAAGTCGATTCAAGACGAAGTGAGGAGAATTGTTGGCATTATGAAACCGTTTGCATCTACACGCAATCGGGTAGAACACTTAAGAACAAGTTCGTAGCATTACCGAAGTTTTATCCGGATATCCCCCGAGCATATCAAGAAATAAAGAAATACTAAAGAAATAAAGAGGGCCAAACTTCTCGGGCCCTCTTTCCGCTTCACGTCGGTTAGAGTGAACTCTCGTTGGTGTTGTTCACTCGTCTTTGCTAAGCGCTTTAGTGAATTTGCAGGCTGGCATCGTCAAACCTCAGCGGTTGTAGCCGTCGTACTTTGGTATACCTCGGCATAAAACCTGACGAAAGCCTTACCCGCAGGGACAACGAACGAGCGCTGCTGGTGGGTCCAAACGCCTTTTGTCGCCTGTGCCGGAACGGCAGTCACATAGACTGGCTGCTTCTTGCTGGCGTCAGTCAACTCGATGGACCAGCGTCCCATGCCATCTCCAGTAGCGCCGTAAGCCCAGCCGCCAAACGTGATTGTCTGTCCGGCCGTCACGGGGAAATACACTGCGTTGTCCATGGCGTCCACCGCAAATATTTCAGGATGCGTTGTGGCAGAAGCCTTGAGCTCAATGTACCTGCTGCCGGAATGCGCGCTGCCAGCCAGGGCCGGGGCTGTACCATCCGACGCACTGCGGAACGCCCACCCAGCCGCACCGGACTCGAATCCGGAGTTCTGGATGGATTCCACTCGCGCTATTTGCGTCGCTTGTGAAGTTCCGCCCGAGCTATTGCTTACGGTCAGTTTCACCGTAAAGTTGCCAGCAGCATTGTAAGTGTGAGTCGTCTTGGTGGAGGCGGCTACGGTGACTCCGTCCCCGAACGCAATGTTGCGCGAGCGTGATCGTCCCGGAACTCTGCGAGGAATCTGCGGATATTTGCAAGGGTGCCGTGCCGAGAGCCGGCAGCAAGGTAAGTCCCGCTTTCGGAGCCGCTGCTGTGGCTGCGGACACAGTCACCGTCTTCGTTGTAGTTGAGGTCAATCCTGCACTGTCGGTTAAGGTCAATTTCACCAGAAACGTGCCGGCCGAAGTGTACGAGTGCGTTGCCGCCACCGCGTTCGACGCAGAGCCATCCCCGAAAGAGATAGACCGGGAAACGATGTTCCCTGACCCTGCAGCGGAACTGGCAGAGGAATCAGCCGATACTTGTAACGGTGCAGTACCGGATTGCGGTGTCACCGACAGCAAGGCGTTTGGCGATGCCGCGGGTGTAGATCCAGTAATTGCGAGCGCTACAACGGAATAGGCCGGAACATCGAAAGTGGCTGTGGCTCCTGCACTCCCATTGGAGAGAACCAAAGACCGCGTGTTGATCTGCCCATGCGCGGAGTCCAGAAGGTGCAAACTACCCTGCAATGTTCCATACCCACTATTCTTCGCTACGGTTGTGACCTGGGTATAGTTGGTGCCCGTCGGATTGATGATCACAATGGCGTCGCTCTTCGCGGTGTAAAACGCAGTCGCCATCAATCCCGATTGTGTCGTTGCAGGGCTTACTGAAGCAGCCATGCGGCCACCTTCTTCCAGACCCAGATAACTGCTGCTGGCCAACAACTGGTAGGCGTAGTACTGCGGGTAGGGTTCCATGGACGAAGCGTTGCAGTCCATGGCCGAATTCCACGTTCCGAACATGCAGAACGGAGGCATGGTGCCCGCAAAGTAGTACATCCGCCCTGGAACATTGGAGCCCGTGTAGGCCGAATTCAGCAAATCAGCGACTGTAGCCGCATTCCATAACGGGGCGTAAACCGGACTGTTCCGGCAGCAATCGCGACTGAAAGACCAGTTGGTATTGAACTCAGTCAAGTAGACAGGTGTGGTGGCGGCGTTGGGCTGCAATCCCTTCTTAACCAATGCGGAGATCTGCGAGTAATCGAAGGGCAGTCCGTTGGTGAGCGATTGATGCCGCGTATAGAGCGAGCTCCAAGTCATGCCGGCGCTGATCTCGCTGGCGCCGGTGGGATAGTAGTGGAAACTGATGAAATCGACATTGGGAGCGGTCTGCGGGTTAGAAACCAGCGCTCCAACCCATTCGGGGACAAGCGACATACGCGAGATCGTCGGCCCTCCGATGCGGATGGTCACCCCATCCTGCTGGGCGGCGGCGCGCATTGCATTGGCCGCGGCCGCATACAAGGAAAGGTAGGTGCGCAGCCGGATAGCATCTGTGTCACCTACCACGCAAAAAGACGTCTGCAGTTCCGGTTCGTTCCAAATTTCGTAATCGGCGACCAGTCCGGGGTACATCTGATCGAGGTGGGTTACATACGATGCTGCGATGGTTGCCCATTGGCTCACATTCGTAGGCGCCGCCAGTTGCGGCGAGTTCTTATTGGCGCATGGCGTAGGCGACGGTTGTAACCACGGAGGACTGTCTGTCAGCACAATGATCGGGTGGACATTGGCCGCACGGGCTTGGTCCATAGACCAGTCCAACTGGCTCCAATTCGGGGTCCGGGTGGCATAAACAAACGAAATATTGCCGATTCTACGTCCCTGAGTAATGCCTGCTTGCGTTAATTGGGCAACTGTACTGGCATTTTTGAACGACGCCAGATTGGTTCCAAACATGGAAGCTGGAATGCGAGCAGTATTATTCGCGCGGTTGGCGAAGTCGGCTGTCACGGTGGCGGTTTGGGCTTTGAGTTGCGGCGAGGGGATGGTCGAAAGGATTAGGGTCAGTACGACGCAATACAGAATGGACTTTAAATGCATAGGTTTGGCCGGGGAATACTGCGGTTTATGTAGCTTTTAATCACAGGCAAATTTTCCCATCACGAGGGCAGAGAGTTCCAGATAACGAAGGCTGCTTGGGAACGTTGTTCCAGAAGCCCCCGCTTTGGTCCTGATTACCTGTCTACGTATTGCACCTTAGTGACGTTTGCCAAAGCCTGCAGAGCATGATTTATCAACGAGTTGAGCCAATAACATCATTCGCCACATGATTCATCCTTATGACCTTCCCCGTTGACAACCCTGCCTTGCATTGCGAAGTGATCGGCGACTTCCAAAGACTGCAAGAATTAGAGATTTATTGGGATCGATTTTGGAAAGCCGACGCAAATGCGGAAGTATTCCAGCACTTCGCGTGGAATCGCGCGTGGTGGCGCGCCTATGGCGACAAGCTAGAACTTCGTTGCGTTGTGGTCTGGCGGGACGAAACTCCAATCGGCTTCCTGCCGATGGTAAAAAAGGCCTCAGGGTTATCCTGTATGGGTTCCCCTGATGCTGACTACTTCGACCTGATTTGCGAAAGGGCAGACGCTTCAACCGTTTTTGCAGCGGCTATTGCCGAGTTGCTTAAATCGAGCGATTGGAAGGAATGCATATTCGAGCATCTTTCCTGCGATTCACGGATCGTGGCGGCCCAGGGTGTCTTGCCGCGAAATTTATGCCGCCATGTGCGACTGACCTCAGCCCCGGCATTCCGCGACTATCCTGTTAAATCAGCCCGCTCTCTTAAAGGGATTAGCTGAGAAGAAGCACCTGCGACGGCACGAAACCAAACTCGCAAAAAGCGGCCCTCTGAATTTTCGCGTGATAGAAAACGAACCGGAAATTCTGAATCACTTATCCGGTTTCTTTCGCGATCAGATCCGGCGAAGAGCTTTGTTGGGCGAGACTAGCAATTGTTTGAGATCTGACTTCGCTGCCCTGCTCGAAGGCTTGGTTCGCGAGATCGCTCCTCTGGGGCAATTGCGGTTCTGTGTACTTGAGCAGGGAGGTCGGCCGGTAGCCTACCATTTTGGATTTTTAACCAATGGTAAATTCCTGATGTACCAGCAAACCTTCGATGTGGACGCGTGGGATTCTTCTCCTGGCGAGGTCTTGCTGCGGTACCTCTTTCTTTTCGCCGACAAGAATGTGAGCCGCGAATTCGACTTCTCGGTTGGCTACGAATTCTTCAAGAACCGCTTTGCAAATCATCACAAAGAAAATTTCGTGCTGTACCTCGCCCCTCTGGGCCTCGCGGGACGTGTGAAAAGCATGGCCCGGTCCGCTGAGTCACGATTCGCGCCTGCCCTGTTGAAAATGAAGAATTTTTCCAGAACCACTCCCAGCGTCCTTCGAGTTATTAAGGTTGCGCGGCAATGGAAGGCAGGTTTGCGCCCGAGCGAGACCGGGAAGGGCTGGCGCGAACAATCGCCATCAGAATTGCACAATCGAATCCGACCTAAGCCATCTCCCATCGTTGGTGACACCACCAAAATTCTGGCTGCCCGGCTCAGCGACCTTGCCGATGTCAGCGTTGAAGCGCCGCTGTTCCACGTCCCAGGACGACTGACCACCTACAGACAGCGGCTGGCAAAGGGGGATGTCCCCTATATCGTCAGACTCGATAATCAACCAACCCTCATTGCCTGGACCTCAGCCGAGAACAATGACTCGGCCACAAAAGGATCCAGCAAATTGGGCGCAAGGTGGATTTACGAGTGTCTGGTTCGGGGAGACGCTGACGATGTGACTGCCGCTTTTGAGGGACTACAGTCACTGCGGGCCCAACCAGCGGAGATGGAAATAACAGCATAGATCGCCGGTCGCCCCTAACTCCCTCAACTTAGATTCTTCATTTCATTCCAGTAACCCAAATTTCAGGAGATCGCTCATGAAAATTTCTGTAATCGGCGCCGGCTATGTCGGCCTGGTAACCGGCGGATGCCTGGCCGCGCTGGGTCACAAGATTTGGTGCACCGACAACGACCCTCACAAGTTGGATGTCCTCGAATCAGGACAACTTCCGATTTACGAACCGGGTCTCGATGCCGTCATTCTTAAGGCACAGGCCGAAGGACGATTCATAGTCACCAAAGATCCAGTGGAAGCGATAACAGCGGCCGAAGCGATCATGATATGCGTCGGCACTCCTCCCGGGCCGAACGGCGAAGCCGATCTAAGCGCTATTGAAAACGTTGCCTACACCATCGCTCGTCATGCCCAGTCTTCGAAACTCGTGATTGAGAAGAGCACGGTTCCCGCTCGCACCGGACAGGAACTGAAGCGGGCGCTTGCGGTTTACGGGAAAAAGCGTGGTTTGGCATTCCGGGTCGCTTCCAATCCAGAGTTTCTGCGCGAAGGAACAGCACTTGTGGATTTCATGCATCCTGACCGAATTGTGGTGGGAGTCGAAGACGACGAAACCGAGCGTCAATTGCGTGAGATGTATCGGCCATTGCTGGAGCAACGGTTTGATTGCCCGGTCCATCCCTCGGGGTGCCCTTCGCTGCCGCCGCCGCACTGGATGGTTACAACCATCAGTGGCGGAGAATTGATCAAGCACGCATCCAACTCTTTTCTCGCGCTAAAAATCTCTTACGCCAACATGGTTGCTGAATTGGCAGAGAAGTTAGGAGCCGACATCGATCAGGTAATGCGCGCGGTAGGTATGGATCCAAGGATCGGCAATAAGTTCCTGAACCCCGGTCTCGGCTTCGGTGGATTTTGCCTTCCCAAGGATGTTCAGGCATTCATTCATTCGCCGGGCAGCTTGGAGTCGACTTCTCCATGTTGAAAGAAGCTGAAAAAATCAACAAGCGCTGTATAAGCCGGTTCATTGATAAGATTCGCCAAGCTCTCTGGATTCTCAAGGGAAAGCGAATTGCGGATACTGGGACTCGCCTTCAAACCAGAGACTGATGACATTCGATTTTCTACCTCACTTGATCTGGCGCTAAGGTTGGCGGAGGAAGGCGCGCACATCCAGGCTTACGATCCTGAGGCCATGACCAAGGCGCGGGTCGCTGCTCCACAACTCAACTTTTCAGATTCTGCCTATGAGGCTGTTCGCGATGCCGAGGCGGTCATTATCGCTACCGAATGGAAGGAATTCAGGGATTTGGATTGGACGCGGGTACACGATCTGATGGCCCGCCCCCTGGTTCTCGATGGACGGAATTGTCTTCCCTCCGCGGACATGGTTTCGCTAGGGTTTGATTACTATTCGGTGGCGGGTTCGCATTCTCAACCGGCCGCCGCCGTGGAAGTTGCCTGACATTTCAACTAAAAGAGGTCGCAAGGAAAAGCGAGCCCGAAAGGGCTCGTTTTTTTCTCAAGAAGCAGCAAAAAAAGTTCCCGGCTACTTCCCTGCCGGCGGACGCGTTTGAGATGGCAACTTATTGAAGTCCCGCATATAGACACGCAGTCCGAAGTCATTGGTGGTTTTGGAATAGCCGGCAGTGAGTTGCTCTTTATAGCGCTGAAAATAAAAATCGAATGGGTCTCTGGCGTCCATGTCGATCAATACCAGATCGGTATCCGCCATCGTAAGCTTTCCGAAACCAAGCGACCCTCCGCCGCGGTAGGACATGTAGTTCCCTTTCATCGCGGGCTTAACGTTATCGGGGGCACCTATGGTCTCAACGATGTTGTCACCCTGCACGCTGACGCTGGAAATCTTTCCTTGAATATGCGGTGGAGGCAAAACTTTCTCGGTGTTCAGGATCAGGTCATTGCCATCCGACCGTATTCCATGGATTTTTTTCGTGTTGATCAGGTCCGCCATTTCCAGTCCCAGCAAATCCATCATGCCTTTGACCGGCAGATGCGCGACTTTTACCTTTTCGGTGTGCAGAATAATCTCCCCGTCGGGCGTCAGACTCAGGGTTGTCGTCGCCTCGAAAGGAAATGTTCCTTTTTTCCCTTTCACGATCAAGGCATTTCCTTTGGCTTGAATGCTGATGCCTTTGATGGGTGCATCCTTGCGGGAAAGAACGTAATCGTTCAATACATGCGCCATGGAGTCGACGGTCACGAAAACCTGAGCCGAGGTCACGTGTATTTCGAAGGACTGGGTGTCATCGAATACCGGCACGCGGCCCGCTTCGGTCGGCACCAGTGTCCCTTGCAGCATCTGAATCTGGATCGCGATTCGGTCGGTGTAATGATAGGAAACGTTTCGCATCTCGGTGCGAATTTCCGTACCGGGCGAGGTTTGGGCGCGGACAGAGGAAGCAGCAAATAGAAGAAATGCCACCACCACGGCACATTTCTCAACAAGGAGGACCATTGATCCTTGGATGCTAACGACGTGCCGTACGGCGGCTCATTGGAATTTAAGCTTAGGGTCAGTTCAGATTGCCGCCGCCATGTTTTCCTTGGCAGAGCTTACAGTCGGTGGGTGGGAGGCTGTTGTCGACCCGGTGTTTCACCGGTGGCAGGCTTTTTAGGTACGCAAACATCGCCTTCAGTTCGTCCTCGGGAATATTCTTGAACTCGCCGTAAGGCATGATCTGGTTCAGTTCCCGTGCTTTGACGTATCCAGTGTGCATGGCCTGAATGAATAACGCTTCATCGTAGTAACCGATTCCGGAAGCGTCAGGGGTCAGGTTCGCGCTCGCAACATTGCCCCACGGGCCTTCGAGATGGAAGCCTCCCGCAAACGCCATTGACTTCGGCCGTTCATGTCCGACGACTGGCGTGTGGCAGCCATCACAGGCCGCAGTCGTCACTGCATATTCGCCCCATTTCACCGGATTCTTGCGATCAGGGTCGGGAACGGGCTCTGTAAGTGGCTCGGGTACATTACGAATCAGGTATTTGACGGGAAAATTCAGTTCGGTTCGAGGCAGTGGATTGCGCACCGCCGGCAAACTCCGCAGATAAACGATTATGGCCGCCAGGTCCTCGTCCGACATGTGGCGATACTGCTCATAAGGCATCATGGGAAAGAGGGCGCGTCCATCGTGGCCAATGCCTTCTCGAATAGCTCGGGCGAACTGATCATCAGTCCACGCGCCTCCTCCGGTTTCCGGATCAGGCGTAATATTCGGCGCCACAACTTTTCCCGGCAGGCCCGCGATGGGCATTTCCATCCCACTTCCCAGCCGATCCTCGGGCATCGGGGCACCGTGGATCGTCCAGTTATGTGGACTATGGCAGCCGAAGCAGCCTCGGGTCTCCGCAAGATATTTTCCCCGCTCCAGCCGGGCTGGAGTGGACTCAAATTTCCTGGAAGTAAGAGGACGGGCTTTCGGTCCGAAGAAAGGCCGCCACCCGATCGTGAAGTTGATCGCACCCAGAATCAGAACAACCAGAATGGCCAGCGCGTACAACAGAATTCTGCCGAATTTCTTCATCCATGCCTCTCAAAACTAGTGGCGGCTATTCAATAGCGCAATCGGCAAGGCTAACGGCTCTTCTTTTTTTTCTGAGCGTTTTTCTTGGCAGGCGCCTTTTGGGCAGCCGGTTTGGTTGATTTTTTCGGCGCTTCCTTTTTCGCCTGCTTGGCAGCAGGCTTAACAACTGGTGGCTTGGGGACAGCTTTCGGCGACGCAGCCGTGGCACCAGCCGGAGATTTGGCGGCGCCCTTTGTGGCTACAGGTTTTTGGGCTGGTGCAGGAGCGGCATTCGGTACCGCGGCTGCGGCTCCCTTTCCTTTCTTCTTACCAGCAACTGGCGCGGGCAAGGCCGGAACTGCGGCCGCCGCCGCAGCTGCCTTGGCGCCCCGCCCTCGTTTCGGCGGAGGGGGCGGCGGTGGAGGTGGCGGAGCCAACGGCTTCAGGAATTTAAGAATTTCGGTGCGCGAGCGCAAACGGCCATCCAACAACAGCATGTGTACGTCATGCGCAATCTTGGGATACTCGGGCAACTGGGGTGTGATAAAGAGTTCCGCCATCTCCGGCAATGGAATCTTTTGCTGGACCTGTCTCCACTTGGTAAAGAAATTCTTGAGCTTCTGGATCACGCCCTGCTGTCGAGCTGTGACCGAAAGGAACAGAATCATTTCCGGCCGGGCTTCGGACAGCAGCTTCCAGGTACGGGAGGGCGTAGCCGCTTCTTTGCTGTTCAAACGCTTCGCCAGTTCTTTGGCGTTGTCTTCCAGGTCTCCCCATGATTCGATGAGATCTTTGCGCGGCATTAGCTTGCGCATGTCCGCGACTTCTTTATCGCTGAGCCGGGCAGTCAGGAAATACATGACAGCCGGCGCGGGATCGGGAGTATATCCCAGCTCATTCATCTGCTGGCGTGTTTTCACCAGTTGGGTCAATCCCGGCAAATCGACCTTAGCGCTCGTCCAGTGCGCACTCAGGACTTTTAGCCAGCCTTCTTTCTCCAGAACTTTGAGAATGTGAAGCGGATCATCTTCGTAAGCAATCTGCGCGATTTCGTAGCCGATCGCACGATTGGTGATGTACTCGATGTAGTTGTTTTCCTTGGCCGAGTCGTAACGGGCTTGGGTGCGTTCCTCCAGCGGCCAGTGGAAACGCGCGGCGAAACGGGTAGCGCGAATCAGCCGCGACGGATCCTCTACAAAGGCATAGTTCGTCAGAGCGCGCAGCAACTTGGCTTCAATGTCGGCGGCCCCATTGAAAGGATCCATCAATAGACCACGCGATCCGGGGTTCAGCGACAGCGCCATTGCATTCACTGTGAAATCCCGGCGACGAAGGTCTTCAATAATGGTGGCTCCGGAGACAATAGGAGGCTTACCCGCTTTTTCGTAGCGCTCGGTTCGCGCCATGCTGATCTCGGCCCGCACGTTGCCGGGCAAGAGGACGTGAATGGTGCGGGTGTCGTCATCCGAACCGACGATCCGTGCCCCGGCACGTTCCAGCTCTTTATTCAGCTTTAAGGGATTGCCCTGAACGCTGAAGTCGAGATCGCGAATGGGAAAACCGGAAATAATGTCCCGGACCGCCCCGCCGGTGAGATAAACGTTCATCTCCGCTGCACGTGCGATTTCCTGAACAAGGGTGACCCCCCGCAACTGATCCGGGGTAAGCCTTATTTCCAGCGTGTAAATATAATCAGCCATGCGTTTCGGTAAACGCCAAGCCCAGATGGCAGTTCGGCGTGCCTAAGGCTCCAGTTTTCCACAGGACTAGCCTTGGGGGAAATAACGGCTCCGTCACTTCGAGGTAAGTGACTCCACCCAAAAGGCTTAGACTTGCTTTGATGGGACGCGGCAAACTACAGAAAATACCACAAGGTTTACCGTTTGGCTACAAGAACCGTAGAACAGGCCCGTTTTTCATACAAAAGGTGGGAAAATCGTGGAAACAGAACCGTCCGATCGGCCTCAAGCGCTGGTCATGATGGTGATTCAGGCACCCTTGAGGCAAGATCAACGCTCGGAGGCCGATTTTTGCCTGTAAGCTATTGAATACAGAATGCCTTCTACACACAAGAAAGTAATCGTCCGGAAAATCGACCGCGACAGCCTCAACGGCTACGTCTCCCCGGCCAACTACGTGCACGAAGGCAAACTGGAATTGCTCAATACATCAGGGAATGTGGTTGCGATCGATCTTCGCGACATCAAAGGCGTCTTCTTCGTACGGGAATTTGGCGAGCTAGACACTTTCAGTCGCAAGACCTTTACCAGCCGCCCACGAACCGAGGGGCTCTGGGTGCGGCTGAAGTTTAAGGATAACGAGGTACTGGAGGGCATGATGCCCAATGACCTCAGCCAAACCACGCCGGACGGGTTCCTGGTCAATCCTCCTGATTTGCGCTCAAATACCCAGCGAATCTTCGTACCCCGTTCGGCCCTGGAGTCACTAACCGTCATCGCGGTGATTGGCGCCACCCGCCGCCGCAAGCGAGGCATGCCCAGCGACCAGCGGCAGGTATCCATGTTTGAGGGTGACTTGTAGTTCTACCCGAACCACTCCGCGTCGTACATCAGCCTGAGCCATTCGCGGTGTTCAGCATTCAGCAAATGCTCACACCATGCGAGGTCGCGCAGGACTGGATAGGCATTGGCATCAGGCTTGACGGAACTGGCCTCCGTGGCGGAGTCGTCAGCAACCACGATCACTTGCCCAAAATTTGAGCCTATCAGGACGCTTTCATGCCGCACTTGTCCGTCGGGCTGAGCGGTAACGGCCGCGAAAGTATTCTGGACCAAAGACTTCTCGGTCTCGGCCAGAGCCTTATGCGCCGCATAGAAGCGGCTTTTGTTGCGCGAAAACTCAAAGGCAGCAAGATAGGTTCGAATTCCCGCCGCTAACACCGGCAACACAATTGCCGCCAGAAAAAAAACAAATGCCACCCGGGGAGAGCCCCCTGGTTGGCGACCCATTTAGCCAGCACCGCCATAATGCTGATGAAGAAAAACAAGGGAAGATAGTGCCGCATCTGGTCCTTGATTTCATTGCGCTGGGCCCGGTTCGCCAAGTATTCCTTTTGCGGACTCAGGCGCTTGGCCAAATAATATTCGGTCAAAGCTTGAAGGCTTTCCCTTCTCATGCGCGAGTCCGGCGGTTCATAGGGCCCGGCCGGAGAGGGCTCGTTTAAGGCCTTTTCCAAGTCCTCGCTATTCGTCAACTGCTCGATCGCACCTATTCGTGTCCGAATCCAGTTCTCGGGACTCTCAGAGCCTTCCCACACCGACGGCTGTATCAAAAACTCGTAACGGAGCAGGCGGAATAACTCGGAACGATGGCGAAAACGCAGCCAATTCACCTTGTAGCGCTGCTTCCGGCCGAACCAGACGACCGTCAGAGTCACCCCTGCACTGAGAATCTCTCCATTTTCGATCCACTTCCCCTTATCAGCGGTTTGTTCAGACTTTACTAAAACCTGCTGGTTAGGTTTCGTGATCTCCTCTGCGGGCTTCTGACCAATTGCCGTGCGGTATGCCAGGCCAACGATCGCCAGGACAACGGTAGCGGGGCGGCCCAACGGCCGCTATGTACACCAGAATTTGGTGCCGCTGCTGAAACCAGATAGCCTGCTTGTCGGCAGCTTTAAAGGCGTCGTTGATGACGCAGCACCATTTCAGCGGCAGCAGCGAGGCGTACCGGTCCCAGTCTGATTGATTGTCCTGGATGTCATCGAAGGGATCGGTTTCGGTGGGACCACAAACGCGGACTTCGCCGTCGCTGGTTGAGGCCCCGGGTTTAGGCTCTGGCGCAGGCATGGCAGCGGGCTTTGAGGGCCGATTCTGGCATCGGCGGCAGGCCCTGTCAAGCTTTGGAAATGCGGTAACCAAAAGCAATGACAGCCTTCAAAGCCTGAATCGCAGTCTTGCGATCGTAAACCTTCTCCGCTTCCGGAAGTTCTTCATAAGGAACCAGCGAGGGATGTTCTTTGCGCGAATCGTTTCGCTCGAGACCAAAATGCCATCCCTGTGCCATGCGCTCCTGGGCCCAGACGTCGTGGGTATTCTTCGCCAGCCGCTCGGTAAGATCGATTATGTCTGGGCTAAGCGTAACGGAAGAAGTATCGACAGGTTGCGGCTTGTAACTCATCCCAACATTCTACGAGATGAAACCTAGGTGGATTCGAGTGAAAACGAGCTCAACGATATACATTCTTAGCGGGAGGCACGTCAATCCAGATGAGCAATCTGCCGCAAGGGCAAAAGAAACGAAATCACAAGAAAAAGGGATTTCTCCATCGCCATTCACTCGGGCTGGCCTCGCTCGGCATCCTGGTGCTACTGATCATCCTTTACAACTTCAATGATCCGCAAACTCATTGGGGATCATTCCTAGGCAACGCCGTAGCCGACTGGACCGGCGTGGCCGTCACAGTGTTCGCAACCAAATACTTGTACGAAAAGGGATCCGCCGAAAGCCGGAATCCCAAACACGAACCAGACAATGCCTTCCTGCGATTTTGCCTCGACCATTCCCTGCTGCTCGTTCTAATCCCGACTGGGGTGATATGGACGGTTATGTTTCTGCACTCCAAGACCGATTCCAAGTGGGGCCAGGTTGTAGGCAACGTCGTCTCCGAGTGGACTCAACTAATCGGCCTGGTGATCATGACCAAGCGCTTGATCGAACAACATTCAAAGGAAAGTGCCAAAGGATAACCTTCAATTCCGGTTGTCTAGAATGGCTGACTGGAAGGGGAACTTCCCGTACCCTTCCTGGAATAGCTCTTCGTTTCTTTGGTTCGAGAGTTGAACACAGTGAAGTTGCCATCCCCATCGGCTCTAACTTTGATGTAGTTGCCTTCCGATTTCTCATCCAGATTTGCAATGAACGGTTCGGCGACATTGAGCGGACGTTCGCCCGTGGTTGAGAGATGTAGTTGCCAAAGATCTTCAAGCCCCGGGGAATTGTGGATGGTCTGCCAGGTTGCCGGATCGTCACCTTTATCGACCCCATTTTCCATGACGCCCACCCGCGGGGCCAATCCCCACACCAGGGCTTTGGCATTTGACCCAGCGGCACCGTGATGGGTCACGAGATAAAGATCAACAGTTCCGATCATATTGTTGGGACACGCCAGTTCCAATTCCTGTTTCTCGGAAAGATCTCCCAGGTCCAGGAAACGGAATTTGCCAAACGTGATCAGCGTCCCTACGGAACGCGAGTTTTCAGTGTCGTCAAAGGACGACGTGGACAGAAGATCGCAAAACGCATTTGCCGTTCCCGCTCCCGCCAGCGGGTCCGCAATATGAGCTCCCGCGGCGGTGAGCACCTTGACCGTCACATCCTTCATGGACAATCCGTCGCCCGGTTTCACTGTGAGATGCTTGGCTTTCTCGGCGATCTTTTTATAGGAATCGTAAACCCTCCGAGATGCCTCAGAGTCTTCCATGTTCGGGCCGTGATCGACGAATGTGCCCACCCTGATGACCCTCGCGAGATCCGGAACGCCTCCCGCGTGATCGCCGTGGAAATGGGTCACGACTAAGTAGTCCAGATGTTTTACCTTCGCATCCTTAACTGCGGCGACAATGCGCGCGGCATCACGACCGCCTGCCCATCCTGCGTCGAAAAGCAGACCATGACCGGAGGGGGTGGCTACCAACGTGGCCTGACCACCTTCCGTGTCCAGGAAATAGATTTGAAGCAGCTTCGATTTCGATCTGGCAGCAACTGTTATCGAAAGGATGGCAACCCACAAGAGACCAAAACCCAATCGCCGCATGAGTTCTCCGCCGGAATTGTCCGGCTCTTTGGACGGGAATCAAGGTAGCACGTTCACTACCTGGAGATGCCCCGATCTTCACAGGGCGCAAAGCACATCGCGCAGGAACTTGATAAACTGCAAGCACGGGATCGCCTCATATTTTCAATGGGTTTCGCATCACCCGGAACACTTATCAGGAGGGCACTATGGTCGCCAGCGAGCAGACTTTGACCGGCCAGCAACTCGATCTACTCAGCATCAACACCATTCGTACTCTGGCGATCGATGGAGTGCAGCAGGCCAACTCTGGTCATCCCGGGGCCCCAATGGCGCTTGCCCCGGTGGCTTACTCGCTGTGGCAGCAATATCTACGTTACGACCCGAAAGATCCGCTTTGGCCAAACCGCGACCGCTTCGTACTTTCTGCCGGCCACGCGTCCATGCTGCTCTACGCGCTGCTCTACCTCTCGGAGGTACGTGCGGTAAATTCCAACTACGAGCGGCTTGACGATCTGGCGGTGTCGCTTGACGACATCAAACAATTCCGCCAGATCAACAGCAAGACTCCCGGCCACCCCGAGTATCGTCTGACCTCCGGTGTAGAAACCACCACCGGCCCGCTGGGCCAGGGATGCGGCAACAGTGTAGGCATGGCGATGGCCGCCAAGTGGCTGGCTGCACGTTACAACCAGCCTGGTTATGACATCTTTAGTTACAACATCTATGTGATCTGCAGCGACGGCGACATGATGGAAGGGGTTGCCAGCGAAGCCGCCTCCCTTGCCGGACACCTGAAGCTTTCCAATCTTTGCTGGATTTACGACAACAACCACGTCACCCTCGACGGGCCTGCCAACTGGTCGTTCAGCGAGGACGTCAGTAAACGCTTTGAAGCTTACGGTTGGAATGTCACCACCGTTGATGACGCCAACGATCTGAACCAGCTTGGTAAGGCCTATGGCAACTTCCTCCAGACCAATGATCGGCCGACGCTTATCAATGTGCACAGCCACATCGGCTATGGATCGCCACACAAGCAGGATAGTAACGCCGCTCACGGCGAACCGCTGGGCGAAGACGAAGTTAAGCTGGTGAAGAAGGCATACGGCTGGCCGGAAGATGCCAAGTTCCTGGTACCCGACGGCGTGCTCGATAATTTCCGTGAAGGAATTGGCAAGCGTGGTCAGGGCGAACATCAGAAGTGGAGGAAGCTGTTCGACGATTACTCGAAGAAATTCCCTGAGCTCGCGAAGCATATCGACCTGATGCAAAGACGTGAGCTCCCGGAAGGCTGGGACAAGGATCTTCCTACCTTCCCGCCTGATCCCAAGGGGATCGCCACCCGCGAAAGCGGCGGCAAGGTTCTGAACGCGATTGCCAGGAATGTTCCCTGGCTGATTGGCGGCTCCGCCGATCTTGCCACCTCCAACAAGACTACTTTGAAGTTCGAGGGCGCGGGCGACTTCCAGGCGGGCAAGTATGCCGGCCGTAATTTGCATTTTGGAGTACGCGAGCACGCCATGGGATCGGCCGTCAGCGGGATGGCACTCTCCAATGTGCGGCCCTTCGGCGCGACCTTCTTCAACTTCAGCGACTACATGCGTCCCACGATCCGGCTGGCGGCGATCATGGAGATTCCGACCATCTACGTTTACACCCACGATTCGATCGGCCTGGGAGAAGACGGTCCCACGCACCAACCCGTCGAGCAGCTGCCTTCTTTGCGGGCGATTCCGGGTTTGGTGGTGCTCCGCCCTGGCGATGCCAATGAAGTGGTTGAGGCCTGGAAAGTGGTAATGCAATTGAAAAATGAGCCGGCAGCGTTAGTCTTGAGCCGGCAGAATCTGCCTACGCTTGATCGCACCAAATACGCGTCTGCCAGCCGGTGTCGCCAAGGGCGCCTATATCCTGGCCGACGCCGAGGATAGCAAGCCCGAGGTAATTCTGATGGCGACCGGCAGCGAATTGTATCTATGCGTGAACGCATATGAGGATTTGAAAAAGCAAGGAATCAAGGCGCGCGTAGTGAGCATGCCGTCGTGGGACATCTTCGAGCACCAGGACGAAGCTTACCGCCGAAAAGTCCTCCCGCCCGAAATTAAGGCCCGCGTTTCCGTGGAGCAAGCATCAACCTTCGGTTGGTCGCAATATGTAGGACCGACGGGCGTCATCATCGGCATGCACACCTTCGGCGCCTCAGCCCCGCTCAAGGAATTGCAGAAAAAGTTTGGATTCAGTCCCGACAAAATCGTCGAGGCCGCACGCGAGGCAATTTCCCGATCCAAAGGGAAATGAAACTTACCTCGGACCAACAACATCAAGAATAGTTAGGAGCAATCTATGCAACCGGTCGGAGTCGTGGAAAACGCAAAAGCTACTAACCCTTTGAAAGACCTTCTAAAGTTCGGCCAGTCGGTGTGGCTCGATTACATTCGCCGCGACCTGATCACGACCGGTGAACTCAAGCGCATGATCGAAGAAGACGGGCTGCGCGGCATGACTTCCAATCCCGCGATCTTCGAAAAAGCCATCTCGGGCGGCAAGTTTTACGACGATTATCTGAAAACGTTGGAATCGAACAAGGCTCTGGATGCGAAGTTGCGCTTCGAATCACTCGCGATTCGCGATATTCAGGATGCGGCCGACGTTTTGCGGCCGGTCTATGAAGACAGCAGGTTTCATGATGGCTACGTAAGCCTCGAGGTCTCTCCTTATCTGGCGCGCGATACCGAAGGAACGCTGAGTGAGGCGCGCAGGTTGTGGAAGGAAGTTAGCCGTCCGAACGTCATGATCAAGGTGCCAGGCACCGCTGAGGGCATTCCCGCTTTCCAGCAACTGATCAGCGAAGGTATCAACGTCAATGTAACTCTGCTGTTTTCTCAGCAAGTCTATGAAGATGTCGCTCGTGCCTACGTTGCGGGAGTGGAAAAGCTTGCCGCCAGTGGCGGGGATATAAAGAAGATTGCCAGCGTAGCCAGTTTTTTCATCAGTCGCATCGATTCCGCTATTGAGAAGATCGTCGAAAGCCGCTTGAAGTCTTCGAAAGACGCGAAAGAGAAGGAACAACTCGAGAGCATCAACGGAAAGGTTGCCATCGCCAACGGCAAGCTTGCCTATCAGAGTTTTCTGGATATTTTTGGCACCGACCGCTGGAAAGCTTTGGCCGCCAAGGGCGCGCAGGTGCAGCGCGTACTGTGGGCCAGCACCAGCACTAAAAATCCCAAATATCGCGACGTGCTTTACGTCGAGGAATTGATCGGCAAGGACACGGTCAACACGGTTCCGCCGGCTACGCTCGAGGCTTTTCGCGACCACGGGAATCTGCGTGAAAGCCTGATCGAAGATGTCGAGGGAGCCAAGAAAATCATGGCGACCACAGCCAAGCTGGGTATCTCTATTAAGGAGGTTACCGACAAGCTGACCGAAGATGCAGTGCGGCTGTTCAAAGAGCCCTTCGATAAGCTGCTAGAAGCGGTCGAGAAGGAAAGCCATTTCGAGGAACCTGCAAAGGTCGATCCGCAGACCTTCAAGATCCCTGAAAATCTGCAGAAGCAATTAGAGCAAGCCATCAGCGACTGGCGCGGCAAAGGTTCGGTCAGTGGACTGTGGCAAGGCGAAGCCAAAGTGTGGACCGGCAGTGACGAAAGCAAATGGCTGGGATGGTTGAATATCACGGAAGATCAGATTGCGCACAACGCAGATTTCAAAAAACTCGCCGAGGATGTAAAGAGCGGCGGCTTTTCGGACATCCTGCTGCTGGGGATGGGTGGATCGAGCCTGGGGCCGGAAGTTCTGGTAGAGACCTTCGGGCAGATCCCGGGTTTTCCTAAACTGCACGTGCTCGACTCGACTGACCCGGCTCAGGTGAAAGCGTTCGAGAACAAGGTCGATCTGGCAAAGACGCTGTTTGTGGTTTCCAGCAAGTCGGGTCGACGCTCGAACCCAACATCTTCAAACAGTATTTCTTCGAACAGGTAAAGAAAGCGGTTGGTCCCGACAAGGCAGGAAGCCGCTTCATAGCGGTTACCGATCCGGGTTCGAAGCTCCTGGAAGTCGCCAGGAAGGATGGTTTCCGTTCGATCTTCCCCGGCTTGGCGAATATCGGCGGGCGTTACTCGGTGCTGTCGAATTTCGGTATGGTGCCGGCAGCAGCAATGGGGATCGACACCGGCAGGTTCCTCAACCAAACGCAGCAGATGGTTGAGGCTACATTGCCACGCGATCCCTGTGGGACAAAACCCGGGCGTCGTTCTGGGCCTGCTGCTTGGACTGGCCGCGAAGAACGGGCAGGACAAGCTCACGATCATCACTTCTCCTGGCATTCATGATTTGGGTGCGTGGCTGGAGCAGTTGATTGCCGAATCGACCGGGAAACTCGGTAAGGGCATTATTCCGGTGGATCGCGAAAAGTTGGGTGCTCCCGAGGTTTATGGCAAAGACCGTGTCTTTGCCTACCTTCGCCTGGAGTCGGACAAAGATGCCGAGCAGGATGCCAATATCTCGGCGCTGGAAAAGTCCGGGGCCCCGGTGGTCCGGATCGTTGTGAAGGATATCTACAATCTCGGCCAGGAATTTTTCCGCTGGGAGATTGCCACGGCCACGGCAGGAGCGGTTCTCGGCATTAATCCCTTTAACCAGCCAGACGTCGAAGCCAGCAAGGTCGCGACCCGCAATCTCACCTCGGAATACGAGAAAAGAGGTTCGCTTCCAGCCGAAATTCCTCTTCTCGACGAAGGCGGCATCAAGCTCTTCGCCGACGCGCGCAACGCAGAGGAACTAATCTCGGCGGCGGGCGAAGAACGTTCCCTTCTCGGATTCCTCACCGCGCATCTCGACCGTATTACGGCTGGCGACTATCTGGGGCTGCTGGCCTACATCGAGATGACTCCCAAACATGAGGCGCACCTGCAGGACATACGTCAGGCGGTGCGCGACAGGACCAGGTAGCAACCGCCCTGGGGTTTGGGCCGCGCTTTCTGCATTCGACGGGTCAGGCTTACAAAGGCGGACCGAACTCGGGCGTGTTCGTACAGATCACCGCCGATGACGCTAAAGATATTCCCGTGCCTGACCAGAAATATACCTTCGGCGTGGTCAAAGCAGCACAGGCCCGCGGTGACTTCCAGGTCTTAGCGGAGCGCGGACGCAGGGCATTGCGGGTTCACTTGGGTGCCGACGTTGAGTCCGGCCTGACCCGGCTGGTCTCGCTGTTTCGCCAGGCACTGAAATAGCATTCACCAAGTCGGCAATTTCTAAGGAGCGCACGATGCGTCTGGGAATGGTGGGTCTGGGCAAGATGGGGGCTAACATGGCCCGCCGTCTGATGCGTGGCGGTCACGAGATCGTAGTCACAGATCTGAAGCCGGAAAACGTGAAGAACATGGCCGCCGAGGGTGCGATTGCATCCTCGTCGCTCGACGACTTCGTCAGCAAGCTGGGTAAGCAACGCATCGCGTGGCTAATGGTGCCGGCCGGCGAGCCCACCGAGAAGACTGTGCAGGCCCTGGCGCCCAAGCTGCAAGCCGACGATGTTCTGATCGACGGCGGCAACTCCAATTCAAAGACGACATTCGCCGCGCCTCAGAATTAAAGGGCAAAGGCATCCACTACATGGACGTCGGTACCAGCGGCGGGGTATGGGGACTCGACCGCGGATACTGCATGATGATCGGCGGCCCCAAAGAAGTCTTCCAGCAGCTCGATCCCATTTTCAAGACCCTCGCGCCGGGAAAAGGCGACATCCCTCCGACACCTGGACGCGACAAGATTTCCGGCACCGCTGAAGAAGGCTACATTCACTGCGGTCCGGCGGGGGCTGGCCACTTCGTGAAGATGGTGCATAACGGCATCGAGTACGGACTCATGCAGGCCTATGCCGAGGGCTTCGACATTTTCAAGAACGCCACCAGCAGCGAACTGCCCGAAGAGCAGCGTTTCGATCTGAACCTGGCCGACATTGCCGAGGTATGGCGGCGGGGCAGCGTCGTCAGTTCCTGGCTGCTAGATTTGACTGCCATCGCGTTGACGCAAAATCCGTCGCTCTCCGGCTACACCGGATTTGTGCAGGACTCCGGCGAAGGCCGTTGGACGATCCAGGCGGCGCTCGACGAAGCAGTACCTGTCGACGTACTGGCGGCCGCCCTGTTCACTCGCTTCCGTTCGCGGCAGGAGCACACCTTCGGAGAGAAGATGCTTTCCGCAATGCGTCAGCAGTTCGGCGGGCACGTAGAACCTACCGCCGCCAAAAAGTCCGCTTAGGAGTTCCTAACACAGAAAGTATGGCTCATACAGAGGCAGTGCCCACCGCGACGTCCCAACGGCCCGGCAAACCGGGCGATCCTTGCATCATGGTGATCTTCGGCGCTGCCGGAGACTTGACCCGGCGAAAGCTCATCCCCGCGCTTTACAACCTGGCAAGACATGAACTTCTTTCCCGCGAGTTTGCGGTGGTCGGGATTGCCCACAATCCGATGAGCACGGAAGAATTTCGCGCAAAGATTTCAGAGGACATCAAGCATTTCGCCACCGAAGAGGTCGACCCCGATTTGTGGGAGTGGTTTGTCCGGCGCATGCACTACCTTTCGGCCGAGTTCGATGAGAAACGCCTCTATCCGGAGCTGAAGCAGCTTCTCGAAAAAGTCGACAAGGATCATTCCACCCACGGTAACTGCTTCTTCTATCTTGCAACCTCGCCGGACTTCTTCGGTCCCATTGTCGAGAGTCTTTCCGAAGTCGGCCTGATGACGGAGACCAATCACCAGTGGCGTCGCGTGATCATCGAAAAGCCCTTCGGCCATGACCTCGACTCCGCCCGCGAGCTCAACAAACGCCTGTTGCGGGTTGTCCAGGAAAAGCAGATCTACCGCATCGACCACTACCTGGGCAAAGAAACGGTACAGAACATCCTGGCTTTCCGTTTCGCCAACGGAATCTTTGAGCCCATCTGGAACCGCCGCTACGTGGATCACGTACAGATATCCGTCACTGAAACTGTGGGCGTGGAGAACCGCGGCGGCTACTACGATAAAGCGGGCGCTCTGCGCGACATGGTGCCGAACCACATGATGCAGCTCATCAGCCTGACAGCGATGGAACCCCCAATCTCTTTCCAGGCCAACGCAGTGCGCGACGAGCAGGCCAAAATCCTGCATGCCATTCAGCCGTTCACGGATGAAGAAGTTCTGAGCGAAACCGTCCGCGGGCAATACGGCGAAGGCATCATGAACGGCGAACGTGTTCCCGCCTATCGCAACGAGCCCAAGGTTGATCCTGAGTCCAAGACCGAAACTTTCGTGGCGATGAAGCTGGCCATCGATAACTGGCGTTGGGCGGGGGTTCCCTTTTACCTTCGCACCGGCAAACGGCTGCGAGCTCAGACAACCCATATCGTGATTCAGTTCCGCCAGGCGCCGTTCGTATTGTTCCGGGACACTCCAGTGGGCAATCTCATGCCCAACCAGTTGATTCTCCATATCCAACCGGAAGAAGGCATCTCGCTACGTTTTGCCGCCAAGGTGCCGGGACCGGCAATGCGACTGGGCGCGGTAGATATGAATTTCGAGTATGCTGACTATTTTGGGCGGCAGCCCAGCACCGGTTATGAACGTCTATTACATGACTGCATGATCGGCGACCAGACGCTTTTCCAGCGCGCTGACATGGTGGAAGCTGGCTGGTGCGTGGTGAGTCCGGTTCTCGACGTCTGGAGGGCATTGCCTCCACGCAACTTCCCCAACTATCCTTCGGGGTCATGGGGACCGAAAGAATCTGAAGAGCTATTGGAACGGGACGGGCGTCACTGGAGGAACTTCGAGAAATGATTTTGGCAGGCGACATCGGGGGTACCCACGCGCGTCTAGCCTTCTACGAAGCCACGAACGGTCATTTTCGGCTGGTATCAGCCTCCGTCTTTCCCAGCGCGCAATATTCCAGCCTGGACGAAATTGCCACCAAGTTCGTCCACACCATGAACCAGCGGCCAATCGCTGCTTGCTTTGGCGTGGCGGGACCGGTGCGCGCTGGACGAGTCGAGACTACTAACCTGCCTTGGGTAATCGAAGCCAAACGGCTGGCTAAAGAACTTCATCTCGACGAAATACTGCTGATCAATGACCTGGAAGCCAGCGCCTGGGGCATCGCGGCTCTCGATGCGGCGGATACGATTGCGTTAAATCCTGTGACCGGCCATCCCACCGGTAACCAAGCGGTGATCGCAGCCGGAACCGGGCTTGGTGAAGCGATTCTGTACACAGATGGGCTGAAGTACCGCATCTCTCCCACCGAGGGCGGCCACTCCGACTTTGCGCCGCGCTCCGACCTCGAAATCGAAATGCTCCAGTATCTTTGCAAACGTTATGGTCGGGTGAGTTATGAGCGGATACTGTCCGGCCCCGGCCTGGTTAACGTATTTGAATTTCTGCGTGACACCGGGCGTGGTGAAGAACCGCAGTGGCTGGCGAATGAGATGGCCTGCTCGGTTCCGGCCGCTGCCATTTCAAATGCTGCGCTATCAGGTAAATCCCCGTTGGCAGAAATGGCTTTACAAGTGTTTATCTCGGTCTATGGGGCGGAAGCGGGCAATCTTGCTCTGAAAAGTATGGCCCTGGGCGGTGTCTATGTCGCAGGGGGCATCGCGCCGAAAATCCTGCCCAAGTTGAAAGGCCCGGAATTCATGAAGTCCTTCATTGAAAAGGGCCGCATGAAGCCGCTGATGGAGAGCATACCGGTACGAATTATTACCAACGAAAAGCTGGCCCTGTTAGGTGCCGCCCGCTGCGCTTCAGTCAATCTCGTCCCCGCATAGAGGAAGCCATCCGTCCCCGTCCTGAAATTCGTGTCTTCGAATCGGCCGAAGCCCTTTTCGCCGGCGCGGCCGACGAATTCGCTGCTCGAGCCCAGCAAGCAGTTGCGGCGAGCGGCCGCTTCAGCGTCGCTTTGTCTGGCGGTTCCACGCCCAAGGCCCTCTACCGAGCCTTGGCTGGAAGCCCGGTTCGCTTCCCTCCCCTGGGACAGGATTTTCTTTTTTTGGGGAGATGAACGCCATGTGCCTCCCGAGCATGCAGAAAGCAACTACCGAATGGTGAACGAAGCGCTGCTGTCGAAGGTTCCGGTACCTGCTGAAAATATCTTTCGCGTTCCCGCGGAGGAGAGCAACGCGGAGGCAGCGGCACAGCAATATGAGAAAGTTGTTCGCGATTTCTTTGACTGTCCCCGGGCAACTTTCCGCGTTTTGACCTGGTTTTACTGGGACTGGGATCCGACGGCCATACCGCCTCTCTGTTTCCCAATTCCCCTGGGCTTAGGGAAACCACCCGTATCTTCATCGCTAACCGCATAGAAAAGATGAGCACGGATCGTTTGACCTTCACCTACCCGGTGCTGAATGCGGCGGCCTGCGACATGTTTCTTGTAAGTGGTGACGGAAAGAAAGACAGAGTCCGTCAAATTCTAGAAGAATACAAAGATTTTCCCGCCAGCCATGTCATTCCGCAAAACGGAGAACTGCTCTGGTTCATGGACCGCGCTGCGGCAGGCTAAGTTCTCCGGGACGGGCACCGACTCCAGCCGTGCCCTCTAGATAACTCTGGCAGTTGCGCCGCATCATTATTCAGCTTTACTTGGCACGGCCGATGTCCTTGCCTTACCGGAGCCTGCTTACTTCAACTGCGCCAGCAATTGCTTCACTTCGCCAGCGTCCTGAAACTTGGGATCAACCTTGAGCGCCTGCTCCCATTCCCGTCGCGCCAGCGCGGCCTTACCCGTCTTCTGATAAGCCAACCCCAAGTGATAATGAAACGCCGCACCCTCAGGCCGGTTGTTCTTCTTGCCTAGCTTCAGAGCTTCTTGAAACATGTCCACTGACGAATCGTAAATTCCCTTCTTGTAGTAAACCCATCCCAGAGTATCGGCGACGTCAGGCGATTCCGGCAGATTGCGCCTTGCGGATTGCGCGAGCGAAAGTGCCAGATTCAAATTACCGCCGGTGCGCACAATCACCGCCGCCAGGTTGTTGGAGGCTATGGGGTTGTCCGGAGCGAGATCAAGAGCCTTCTGATACATGGTCTGAGCTTTTGCCCAATCCTGCTTCGATTCGTAGAGTTCTCCGCTGAAAACGCAGAATCCGGCGTCTCGCGGATTCTCCTGCAGGTAGCGCTCAGCCAGAGTGATCGCTTCGTCAATCTTTCCCTCCGACGAGAGCGCTTGTCCAAGCTTGACCATGGCATCCGAATTCTTCGGATCCAGCTCTATTGACTTCTTCAGTGCTGCCTCTGCTGCGGAGAAATCTTTTTTGTTGGTAAGCAAGACGCTACCCAGCAAGTCATAGAAGGCACTGCTGCCTCCGGTTTCGCCGATCTGGGTATTCGCGGCAGCGATGGCCCTGTCGATCTGTTGTTGCTCCAGATAGCTATTCATCAGGCCAGACAATGCTTCTAGAGACCGCGGATCGCGATCCAATGCCTGCTGATATGCCTTCTCCGCATCGGGAAATTTCTTCTGAGCGTTTCGAAGGCTTCCTGCCTCGATGTATCCTGCGGCGCTTTGCGGCGCAACATCGATCGCCTTCTGGACGTCCTGTTCGGCATCAGAAAATTGTTTACGTCGCAGGTACGATTCGGCGCGCATGGCATAGCCCTCAGGGGATGCAGGTTCAAGCGCAACAATCTGGCTGGCGGCATCCTGCAACGCCTGCATGTCGCCTTGTCGGATCGCGAGGTTCGCCATCGCCCGCTGCACATCGATCAAATCCGGACGTAATCGCGCCGCTGTGCGCCATTCGCTTGCCGCTCGAACCGTGTTGCCCTGCTGATCAAGTGCAACTCCCAGGTGGTAATGGGCGAGTCCATCGTCAGGATCATTTTTGACCGCAGTTTCCAGAGTTGTGGCCGAATCCGCAGCCCGGCCCTGGCGCAACTGGATCTGCCCTCGAAAGATTAACGCTTCGGTATCGTTGCCATTGCTCTTGAGGATCGCATCATTGAGCTTCGAAGCTTCGTCAATCCGAGCTTTGATAATCAGCAGTTGAACGTAGTTCTTTTTCACCTGCAGGTCTGACGGATGAACTGAATAGAGCGACTGATATTCCGCAAGCGCTTTGTCGGTGTCGCCGGATGCAAAATAAAAATCACCCAACATGCGGTAGCCGGCTGAATTGTCAGGAAAGTCCTGCTTGGCTTTCCTGAGCACCGCCTCCGCCTGTTCCTTCTGCCCTTCCGCTATGTAAAGCCGAACCAGGGCGGTGCGGGGCTCCGTGCTGCTTGGATCGATCTGAGC
>CAWGQZ010000017.1:0-27598 GCA_963824805.1 uncultured Acidobacteriaceae bacterium
ATGTTGTGCGTCTACTCGTTACGACGTATTGCTGACCTGGATCGTCGACGACGCTTCGGTGGAGGAAATTTACTGGCAGGAACCAGACGCGGCGATTGATCCGTCCCAGCTACCCTCGCGGGCCTTCGATTCGCCGCCAGCAGGAGCAACCCTGAAAATCCTGGAGGCTACAATGCCCAGCTACGGGTGCCTCCGGATTTGGATAATCGATTTGCCGAATTGGCGGCGCAACGCATCCGGGCGTCACCCCTGCGCTACTACATCGGGCTTCCCGCCCTCCGAATCGCAGACATGTGGCTTCGCCCTCGGACCGAGATTCTTCCCTCTGACATTCGTTGGTGGGAATTCAACGACGATCCCAGATGGTCGGCGCTAGCTGTCGTCCTGTTGCTGGTGAATCTTCTTTACGTGACGGCTGCGCTCGCCGGGTTGTGGCAGCACCGATACACAAAACACCTCGGACTTTTAATGACATTTGTTGGGTCGCGTTCCCTGTTCCTCTCAACTTTAGAAAATCCCGAGCCACGCTACATGTTGGAGTGCTATCCCGTAGTGATTTTGCTTGCAAGTGCTGCAATTGTCACCATTTGGTCTCCTACAAAAAATCGTATTAACAATCTTGAAAACTGAATTCTTGTTCGCTCCCGACCATCAACTCTTGTATATTCAATGGCTCAGTATGGATGTGAAATTGCAAAATTAATTTCAACAAACAGCAGGAATTTCCTTGTCATGCCGTTCTGCTGAAGTCTCGGATATCTGTTAACCCCTAGCACTTTTCCCTGGGAGTGTTTATGCGTTTCTCTATTCGTGCAGCAGTTTCGTTCATGGTGTTCCTATTCGCCCTCAGCACCCTTACCTGGGCGCAGTCCTCCACCACCTCTGTGCGCGGCACCGTGACCGACAAAAGCGGCGCCGCTGTAGCCAATGCCAAGGTGACGGTCAGCAATCCGGCGCAAGCGCTGGTCCGGACCGTCCAATCTGGCCCCGAGGGCACTTACGAGTTTGTGCAGTTGCCCCCCGGAGCTACCAGATCTCGGTAGAAATGGAAGGCTTCCGCCGTTACGAGCAGAAGGGTATTCAATTGTTGGTGAATACTCCCGCTACGCTTAATCCCACCCTGGATATAGGTACTGGCACCGAAACCGTCGAGGTGACCAGCGAAGCGCCGGCCGTCAACACCACCGACGCCACCCTGGGAAATGCGTTCAACGAACACCAGGTGAAAGAGCTTCCGCTTGAAGGCCGAAACGTGCCCGATCTGCTGAGCTTGCAAAACGGCGTGGCCTACACCGGCAATCGCTCCGATATCGACCGGGACACAGATACGCGAAGCGGCTCGGTGAACGGAGCGCACAGCGACCAGAGCAACATGACGCTGGACGGAGTTGACGTAAACGATCAGGTGAACGGCTACGCCTTCACCTCGGTCCTGCCGGTGACTCTGGATTCGGTGCAGGAGTTCAGGGTCACGACCACCAACTCCAACGCCGACGCAGGGCGCTCCTCGGGACGCGCAGGTCTCACTGGTCACCAAGAGCGGAACCAACAACTTTCACGGATCGCTCTACGAATACACCGCAATACCGCCACCAGCGCCAACGATTATTTCGTCAAGACAGTCGGAGCTGTCGTGCGGGCAAGCCCAACGATCCTCCCAAGCTCATCCGCAATGTTTTTGGAACATCTCTGGGCGGTCCCATCATGAAGGACCGCCTGTTTTTCTTCGCCAACTACGAAGGCTATCGCCAGCGGGAAGAGAACAGCCGTGCTGCGTATCGTGCCCAGCGACACCTTGCGGGATGGCATCATTCAGTATCAGTGCGACGATCCGGCGATGCGGCTGCCCGTGGCGGAACTGATCCAGGGGCTAACGGCGTCGCACACCATCGCCGCCGGGTACATGCGGTCTTAATGCCGCCCAGATCGCCGGCATGGATCCACGCGACATCGGCCCGAACTCCGTGGTACTCAATTATTTGAATACCTTTCCCCAGCTGCCAAACGATCCGCCTCCGGCGATGGCCTGAACTATGTCGGCTACCGCTTCCGCGGCCCGATTGCCAACGAACAAAAACTGGTATATCGCGCGCGTCGACTACAAGATCACCCAGAATGGCAATCACAGCTTGTTCTGGCGCGGAGCATTGAGCAATGCCGTCAACAATGATGTCCCTTATTTGCCAGGGACCACACCACTCAATGCCTTGACCGACTACAGCAAAGGCTTCGTGGCGGGCTACACCGCCGTATTCTCTCCTACCTTCATCAACAACTTCCGCTGGGGATATACCCGTCAGAGCATCGGTGATGTCGGTAACAACGATACGCAGCCCTTTATCTATTTCCGCGGGCTGAACGACAACTGCAACCGCCGGCAAATAGCTCGCTTGCGATCACCCGCAGCCAGGCGTATCAGACTCCAGTGAATAACTTCGTCGATGATATTTCCTGGACCCGGGGCAAGCACAATTTCAGCTTCGGCACCAACATACGTTTCATCCGCAATCCCCGATCGAACTTCCTGAATTCTTTCAGTTCGGGAACGACCAATGCTTCCGGGTTGGACACAGCCGGCTTGGCCAATAAGTCCGGAAGCCCACTCGATCCCACGAACAATGGGTTCCCTGACGTAGCCTCTGGCTTCAACAATTCATACGACTATCCATTGATGACACTCATGGGCATCGTCAGCGAGATGGACTCCACCTTCAATTTCGATAAGACCGGAACTGCCCAGGCGTTCGGGACCCCGGTGCGGCGGCGATGGGGCGCAGATGAATACGAGTTCTACGTGCAGGACTCCTATCGGCTAAAGCCAAATTTGACTCTGACTTACGGCGTGCGCTATTCCCTGTTCTCGCCCCCTTGGGAAACCAACGGCACCGAAGTTGCTCCCGACGTCAGCATAGGGGATTGGTTTCAACAACGGGCGACAAGATGCTGCAGGGGCGGTTCCGGAACCGACCCCCTAGTCTCGTTTGACTTGGCTGGGGCTGCGAACGGAAAAAAGGGTTACTACAACTGGGACTATCACAATTCGGCCCCCCGCCTGGCATTTGCTTATTCTCCTCGCCCCGAGGGAGGATTGCTGGAAGAAAATATTCGGGGATCAGGACAAGTCGGTCATTCGCGGCGGATTTGGGATGGTCTATGACCGGATCGGCGCGGGATTGTTGAGTACATTTGACCAGCAACGGATCGTTCGGGCTATCGACCCACAATCACCAACGACCAGATTCCGTCGGTGGATACAGCTCCTCGCGTGACCGATCTAAGCACCGTTCCAGAATCGATCGAATGGTGACCTCATTGCTTCCCGCCCACGCCACAGGGCGGATTCCCGTTCACTCCTCCTCCGAGCGGCGGCGGTTTGGGCATCTACTGGGGCCTGGATGACAAGATCAAGACCCCTACTCCTACGCCCTCGATTTCTCCATCGATCGAGAGTTAACGGGCGGGTATGAGTTTCCAGGTGTCCTATGTCGGCCACCTTTCGCACCGGCTGTTGACCAGGAAGACCTGGCAATGCCGCTGAACATCGTGGACCCCAAATCGAAGGTCGACTATTTCTCGGCCGCCAAGCGGCTTTCGCAGATGGCGGCGGATGGACTTCAACCGCCGACGTGAACGCAGCTGCCGTCGGGCCGACGGCGGCCTATTGGCAAAACATGATTAAGCCGCTTATGCCCGGAGACAGCTACAACTTGTCCTGTTCCGGGCCGGTCAACACTACGCGTGTGCCATACCGGTGCAGGCGGCGTACGACCTGTTCGCTTGCAGCCCTTCAACGAGACGACGGCACTTGGGACAATTGGACTTCCTCGGATCCGACTTCTCCGGGAATCGCGGGCATCGCCGGCGGGACTCTGAGGTCGATGAAACGGATGGGAACTACTATCCCAACGACTACTACCCGGGGCGCTGGGCAATGCCTTCTTCAATTCGCAGTTCCATTCGCTTTACGCCTGGCGTTCATAGGCAATGCCAACTACCACGCGATTGCAAGCCAACTTCGCAAACGCTTAGCCACGGCACGCAATTTGACTTCAATTACACCTACTCGAAGTCGATTGATATCGCCTCAGATGCCGAGCGCATCGCGCGCATGGGGCGGACTGGCGGACAGATCATCAACTCATGGGACCCCAATGCACTGCGCGCAGTCTCTGATTTCGATACCACTCACCAATTCAACGCCAACTGGGTGGTGGAGTTACCATTTGGCAAGGGCCGTTACTTCTTCCATGACTCGGGCGGGGCGGCAAATGCGCATGATTGGTGGTTGGCAGCTATGTGGCATTGGCCCGCTGGACCAGCGGATTTCCCGTGACCATCTTCAACGGCGCGACCTGGCCAACCAACTGGCAGCTCGGTGGACCCGCAACGCCGATCGGCCCCGCGGTTACCCGGACGACCCGGAACTCCGACGGAACCGTAAACCTGTTTTCCGACTCCCAGGGAGCTACGGGGATAGGCGCTTTCCGCCACGACTTCCCGGGCGAAAGCGGCATTCGCAACACCCTTCGCGGCGACGGTTATGCCGGACTGGACTTAAGCCTGAGCAAAACCTGGAAGATGCCGTACGCCGAGGGCCAGCAGTCCAATTCCGATGGGAAGTCTTTAACGTACCCAACCTCACGCGATTCAATGTGCAGAGTGTCACTACTGGCATTGACTCCGGGCCATCCTTCGGCAACTACACGGGATTGCTGACTAACCCTCGCGTGATGCAGTTTGCACTGCGGTACGATTTCTAGCGCGAGCTTATGCAGATGTTCAGCGGAGCGGGATTTTCTCCCGCTCCTTTTTTTCTGGCGACTATCCAGAACCTAAAGGCTCCGCTGACTTGGTTTACATCACCGCCCGAAGTCGATGCCCTGAAGCGAACCAAACGTGCCGGAGGGGTGGTGCCTTTCGGAATCAGTGGGCTGCGGCGTCGGCCAAAATTTCGTTCCAACCCGCGTAACCTTTTGCCCCTGCCCACCGTTAATCTTATTGAGTAAACCGAGTGAACCGGCGGAGAACTCGTTGACTGTTCTCAAGAAAGAACTTAGCGACGACCGGCAGTTGGTCGAAGCGGCGCAGCGCGACCGTGCGCGCTTTGCCGAGCTCTACGAGCGCCATTTTTACCGGGTCTATGCCTACGTGGTGCGGCGGGTTCCCAGCCACGAAGAGGCAGAAGACGTAACCTCCGAGGTCTTTCACCAGGCACTCAAGAAGCTGGACAACTACGAGTGGCGGGGAACGCCATTCATGGCCTGGCTGTACCGAATCGCAGCCAACGCCCTTGCCGACCGCTGGGAGCGGCGGTCGAAAGAAGGCGCAGCACCCTCAAGGGAAATACCCGAAGCAGCAGCCATGGATGACATTGAACGCAGAGCGGCCTTGTTTCAGCTGGTAGACGCGCTTCCCGCCGACCAGCGGCAGGTGGTGGTCTTGCGCTTTGTGGAGCAGAAGAGCATTCGCGACATTTCGCAAGAGATGAAAAAAACTGAGGGGGCGGTGAAGCAGCTGCAATTCCGCGCACTGAAGCAGCTTCGCTCCCAGATGGAGGGTGCCAATGCCTAAGCGCTCTCTGGCAGAACAGCTCGATCAGGCGGTACAGGCGATGTTGGATCATCCCGGCGCGGAGACTTCGCAAGTTGATTCGGAGATCAGCCCGTTGTTGCGCATTGCGGCGGAGTTGCGCAACCTGCCGCGGGACGAGTTCAAGGCGAGGCTCAAGCATGATCTGCAAGGGGAACGCGGCCTGTCTTTGTCGGGGGCGGCAGAGACAAGGACAGCAGGGCGTCCAGCGGCCTCGCCTTACCTCACCATACAGAACGCCTCAGCCGCCATGGATTTCTACAAACGGGCGTTTGGGGCCACCGAAAATATGCGGCTGCTCGGCCCCGGCGGAAAGGTCATACACGCGGAAATTCAGATTGGCAATACACCGATCCTGCTGTCCGATGAATTTCCTGAGTATGGAAGCCTCGGACCCAAAACCTTGGGCGGATCACCCGTAAGGATGCAGTTGAACGTCGATGACGTGGATGTTTTCGTGCGGCACGCCGTGGCGGAAGGAGCAAAAGTAGTCAGGCCAGTCGCGGATATGTTCTACGGCCATCGAGCGGGACAGCTGGCCGATCCGTTCGGCTATTTCTGGACGGTTTCCACACCGATTGAGAACTTGTCAGCACCAGAGATACAGCGCCGGTTTGATGCAATGCCTCATCACCAGGAGTCGGCGAAAGGGAGGGCTGAGGTGCGGAAAGGCTTCCATACGGTCACGCCCTACATCGTGGCGCAGAATGTGCCGAGCCTGATCGAGTTCCTGCAGAAGACGTTTCACGCGGAAGAGACGTTGCGCAGCGGGCCGGGCTCTGAAGGCGGGATGCATTGCGAGGTGCGCATCGGCGACTCCATGCTGATGGTGGGCGGGGGTGGCGCGGGATTTGCCTGGAAGGGCGTCCCGAGGCCGTGCGCGTTTCACATCTACGTGCCTGATTGTGACGCGACGTATGAGCGCGCTCTTGCAGCCGGAGGTGTGTCGCTGGGCAAGCCCGCCGATCAATTCTACGGGGAGCGCTCGGCGAATGTGAGGGACGAAGCCGGGAACCTCTGGTACATCGCCACCTACAAGGGCGAAGACTACAAGTGGCCCGGGGCGCCGACCATCCAGCCTTCTTTGCATCCGCTGCGGGCCGAGCCGGTGATCAGCTTCCTGAAGCATGCTTTT
The DNA here is from genome assembly GCA_963824805.1 of uncultured Acidobacteriaceae bacterium. Classification (GTDB taxonomy): domain Bacteria; phylum Acidobacteriota; class Terriglobia; order Terriglobales; family Acidobacteriaceae; genus DATBAT01. Next base: position 6,725 of record CAWGQZ010000017.1, read on the forward strand.
GGAGCCACGGAGCTGGGCCGGCATGCCACTCCAGACGGGGTGATTCGTCATGCCACGGTGAAGGTTGGGGATGCGCTGATGGAGATGGGCGAGGCCCAGGGACCTTTTCAGCCAATGCCAAGCAGCTTCATGCTGTATGTCCCGGATGTGGATGCGACGTATCAGCGGGCGCTGGCGGCAGGTGCGACTTCGATGAGTGAACCTGCGAATCAGTCCTACGGGGATCGGACGGGCGCGGTCAGCGATGCGTTCGGGAACCAGTGGTATATCGCGACGCCGGCGAGGGGTTGAGGGTCCAGAAGCTGCCGCTAAAGGCCTTGTCGAATATTGGAACGGTTACCGCACGGCTGAAGCCGGGCCCTTCCCACGGTATTTGCCGAGTGCTGTAGCGGACCTTGGCAGACGATAGTCTATTCATAACGGAGCGCGATGATCGGGTCCACCTTCGTCGCGCGGCGAGCTGGGATGTAGCTCGCCAGGAATGCGACGCTGGCCAGGATCACAACCACACCGGCCAACGTCAGAGGATCGGTGGGGCGTATGCCATAAAGGAAACTCGCAAGGGAACGTGTTATGGCCAGTGCTCCGGCAATGCCGATGATCATGCCGATCCCGAGAAGCAAAAGGCCGCGGCCAATCACCAAGCGCATCACGTCGCCGCCCGAAGCACCCAACGCCATGCGGATGCCGATCTCGTGCACACGCCGCACCACGGAGTAGGCAATCACGCCGTAGATGCCAATCGCAGAGAGGACCAGTGCCAGGAAGGCAAAGCCAGCCAGCAGAAACAAATTGAAGCGTCGCGAAGTAGTCGATTCGGAGATCACCTGGTCCATGGTTCGAATCTGGGCGACGGCGAGTTGCGGATCGAGCGCCCAAACCGCGGCGCGAAGTGCTGAGGTCAAAGCAGCCGGATCACCCGCGGCCCGGATGGCGACATTGACCGAGCCGCTGGTGTTCTGCAGGAAAGGTTCGTAGGTATGGGGAGTCGTTTCGACATCCAGTGTGCTCTGTTTTACGTCCCCAACAACGCCCACCACGGTGAGCCAGGGATCTTTCGATTCCGGCGGACCCCACTTTAACCGCTTGCCGATCGCGTCCTGATTCGGCCAATAGCGCTTTGCAAGTGATTCGCTGACCAGCAACACCGGGGTGGAACCCTGTTTGTCGGCTTCGGTGAAATAGCGCCCCTTGAGCAGGGGCACGCCCATGGTTTGCAGGTACTGAGCGAAGATCACGGAGTGGTTGGAGAAATTGAGGTTCGCGCCAGGTGGAGGCTGATAGCCCTCCGGAGTGAAGATGTGATTCCATCCGGCTCGGAGCGGCAAGTCGGTAGAGGTGCCCGCCATCTGCATGCCCGGCAGTTGTTGCAACCGGCCGATCAGCTGCCGGTAGAAGCTTTGGATCTGAGCCTCTTTGGGGTATTGCGCTTCCGGCAAGCTCAGAGATGCGGTGAGAACGTGTTCGGGCTGGAAACCTGGGTCGGTCTCGAGAACGTGCTGGAAGCTGCGCAGGAGCAATCCAGCACCCACCAGCAGGACCATGGCAATAGCTACCTCGGCCACGACCAATACTTCACGCACGCGATTGTTCTGCCGGCCCTCCATGCTACTGCGCCCGCCCTCTTTGAGGGTGGCGTTGACGTTGGTGCGTGAGCTGGCAAGAGCGGGAACGATGCCAAAAACCAAGCCGGTGAGGGCAGCCAATCCCACGGTGAAGCCGAGCACCGCGAGATTCAAACCCACGGCATGGACGCGAGGAATCTCTGCCGGCATCAACGCCAGCAGCCCCCGGATGATCCAATGGGCAAGGACCAGTCCCAAGGCGGCGCCGGTTACAGTTAGCAACATGCTTTCTGCCAACAATTGGCGAAGAAGCCGCGCCCGGCTGGCCCCGAGCGCGAGGCGGACGGCGATCTCCCGCTGCCGGTCAGTGGCGCGAGTCAACAGCAAATTGGTGACATTGATGCAAGCGATGAGAAGCACGAAAGCAACCGCCCCGAGCAATAGCAGAAGAGGGGTTCTGGATTTGCCCACAACTTGTTCGGCGAGCGGCAGGGCTATGGCCGAGAGTGTGATGTCCGAACGAAATTCAACCGGATAGGTCTCGAGGATGCGGTGGGCGATCGCTGCAACGTCGGCATTCGCCTGCGCCAGAGTCACATCCGGTTTCAGCCTCCCCAGAACGCCATAGTTGAAATTGTCTCCGACCGCTGCGAGTTCGGCAGGAGTGAATGCCATGGGAACAAACAAATCGGAGGTTTCGCCTTGATTCATCCCGGGCAGAGGAAACACAAAGGAGCGGGGCATGACTCCGACAACCGTGTAGGGCTGGCGATCGAGCGTCACTTTGCGACCGACGATGTTGGGATCAGCGCCAAACTGGCGCTGCCACAGTCCGTTGCTCAAGATGGCCACCAGATGCCCGGGCTGATCCTCCTCAGTCGTGAAGGCACGTCCGAGACTGGGCTGCACGCCAAGCAGCGGGAAGATGGTGGCGTTTACGCGATTGACGTTAATGCGCTGGGGTTCAGTTCCGCCGGACAAGTCGAACTGTCCACCCCAGAATGCGGCCATCGACGCGAAAGTCTGGTTCTCGCGCTGGAACTGAACTGCGTCCGGCGCGCAGACGGGAATAGGGTCGGGAATGGCCTTGGGGATCCATTCTTTCACCATCACCAGCCCGCCGGGTGCACTGTACGGTAATGGCCGCAGGAGGGAGGCATCGACCACGCTGAAGATTGCAGTGTTGGCTCCAATGCCGAGTGCCAAGGTAAGAATTGCCACGGCGGTGAACGCGGGCTTGTTGCGGAGCATGCGAAAAGCGTGGCGAAGATCCTGGGGTAAGCGGGCCATTTGTGCATTACCTCCAATAGCAGGGCGCCTTATAACAGAGCAATTTGCTGGCCCTGACGGGCGGCTGCAAGGGCATCAAACCACCGGAAAAGCTGCGTTAGAGCCACGAAGAACTGTCCGTCAGCGGAATGGGGTGTCCGTTCTCGAACATTCCGAGGGGCGCAGTGATTCCGATCCGTATAATTCCTGAGCGGAGATTTTGCATGAAGATACTGCGGGTTTTGATCGTCTTTACCTTCCTCCCTTTCCTGCAAGCACAGAGTGGTTCTGCTCCCACCGTTTCGCAGGCCAAAGAGTTCATGAAGCAGGCGGAGGCCCGTCTGGCCGAGCTGAACGTCAAGGTCAATCACGCGACCTGGGTACAGCAGAACTTCATCACGGAAGACACCGAGGCAATTTCGGCCGACGCGCAGGAGCAGATGATCGCTGCGACTACCGAGCTGGTGGAGCAGGCTAAGCGCTTCGATGGATTAAAACTGCCGGACGATTTAGCGCGCAGGTTCAAGTTGTTGCGGTTATCGCTTACCGCGCCGGCGCCGAAAGATCCGGCGCTGCGCCGCGAAATGACGCAGATTTCTACCTCCATGGATGGGGACTACGGTCGCGGAAAGTATTGCCGCAAGCCGGATGAATGTCTCGATATCACTGCTATCGAGCAAATCATGGCCAGCAGCCGTGATCCTAAGGAACTGGCTGATCTCTGGGCGGGATGGCACAAGGTTGGTGCTCCTATGCGGGAGCGATATTCGCGGTTTGTCGATCTCTCAAACCAGGGCGCGCGGGAAATTGGTTTTGAGGATACCGGCGCGATGTGGCGCAGCGGCTACGACATGAGTCCCGAAGCGTTCAGCGCGGAGGTGGAGCGTCTGTGGCAGCAAGTGCGTCCGCTGTATCTTTCGCTGCACACTTTTGTGCGGGCGAAGCTTTCGCAGCATTATGGGGCGACCGTGGTTCCTCCGGATGGGCCGATTCCGGCGGATTTGCTGGGTAATCCCTGGGCGCAGCAATGGCAGAATGTGTATCCCTTGATGGGCCTGCCGGAAAATGGGCAGAGCTATGACGTTACTTCTTTGCTGCAGGCAAAGAAGGTCGATCCCGGGGCATGGTGAAGTACGGCGAGGGATTTTTTACGTCGATGGGATTCGCACCGCTGCCCCAGACGTTCTGGGATCGGTCGCTGTTCATCAAGCCGGCGGACCGCGACGTGGTCTGCCATGCCAGCGCTTGGGACATTGATGGCAAAGACGACTTGCGAATCAAGACCTGTCTTCAGGTACGCGGAGTGGATTTCGTCACCGTGCACCATGAACTCGGTCATAACTTTTACCAACGGGCCTATAAGAATCAGCCATATCTTTTTCAGAGCGGCGCCAATGATGGGTTTCATGAGGCGATTGGCGATGCCATCGCTCTCGCGATTACGCCGGAATATCTCCACAAGGTTGGATTGCTGGATACTATACCGACAGGTGACGATGACATTCCGGAATTATTGAAGCAGTCAATGGAAAGGGTTGCGTTTCTGCCCTTTGGATTGATGATCGACCAGTGGCGGTGGAAAGTCTTCTCCGGCGAGATTAAGCCGGCGGACTACAACAAAGCGTGGTGGGATTTGCGGCTGAAGTATCAAGGCGTCGCGCCGCCGGATAAGAGGAGCGAGGCAGATTTCGATCCTGGGGCAAAGTATCACGTGGCGGGGAATGTGCCGTACATCCGATATTTCCTGGCGCACATTTATGAATTTCAGTTTTATCGCGCGTTGTGTAAGGCATCGGGTTATCGCGGGCCGCTGAATCGCTGCACCTTCTACGGATCCAAGGAAGCTGGGGACAAGTTCAACCAGATGCTGGAAGTAGGACAGAGCAGGCCCTGGCCCGTGGCACTGGAAACGATGACTGGGGAGAAGCAGACCGATGCCGGTGCAATGCTGGAGTATTTTGCGCCGTTGCAGAAGTGGCTGGATGAGCAGAATAAGGGGCTGAAGGCTGGGTGGTAGGGGCCGGGGGGTGGTGACCCGCACGTTAACCCCAATGCCCGTGACAACGATTCGGCAGAGAGCTTTTTCCTCGGTTCCTGCCCGCATTGACTTCCTTCCCCGCAGCCGTTAGATTGCTTTCACTCCGTTTGGTTCTTTCACAACTTATTTGGTTCGCGCATCCTCGTCGCTGATGAGGAAGGGAAGCGGGTGAAAATCCCGCGCTGCCGCGCAACTGTAAGCGAGGACAATGCAGCCGGTCACTGGGGAAACCTGGGAAGGCCGGATGCCGTAAGTGGACGTGCTGGACGCGTCCTTACTCGCAAAGCCAGGAGACCGGCGTGAACCGTCAACACTAAACCCTTTCGCGTGCAGAGGAGGAGTGATGCGGTTATTTTTTTGTCTGGTATTTCTGGTGGCGGTAGCTTCCGCCGAAATCAAAATTAAAGTTGTCGATCCACATGCGTCCGCGGTCAGCGGGGCACAGGTCATTCTGCTCAACGGCGATGCTCCCGTTTCCACCCAGACCACTGGGTCCGATGGCGTTGCAGTCTTTCAAAGCACTACTTCCGCTTCGCGGGTGCGAGCGCTTGCCCCGGGCTTTACTCCGGCGGAAGCAGAAGTCGCGCACGATCGGCATGAAGCCTTAACCGTAGAACTTCATCTTGCCCCCGTGGCACAGACAGTTGTCGTGACGGCCACGCGCAGCCTGGTCCCAACCGAGGCCGCGGGCGCCGACGTCAGCAGCCTGAGCGCGGCGCAACTCGAGGTTATGCAGCCGATGGCAGCCGGCGACGCTCTGCGCTTTCTGCCCGGAGCCGTGGTGAACGCCTCGGGACAGCGCGGCGGCATCGCATCGCTGTTCGTGCGCGGCGGTGACTCGCGCTACAACAAAGTGATTATCGACGGGGTCACCGTCAACGAACCCGGCGGCACATTTGATTTTGGCGTGGTGCCGATGGACGAGACCGAGCGTGTTGAATTTGTGCGGGGAGCGCAGAGCACGCTCTATGGATCGGACGCGATGTCCAGCGTGTTTCAGCTTTGGTCGCGACAGGGGCGCACTCAGACTCCGGAATTGAAGTTCGGCGCCGACGGCGGCAACTATGACACCGCCCATGGATATCTCACGCTCGCCGGCGCGAAAGGCCGCTTTGACTACGACTTCTTCGGTGATCAGTTCAATACCGAAGGACAGGGCATCAACGACGATTATTCGAACTCGCTGCAAGGCGGAAATATAGGGGTGGCGTTGAATGATCGGGTCGGGTTGCGAGTCCGGGCCCGGCACTCGAACGCCTACACCGGAGTGCAGGGCGAGTGGAAGTTCAACGGCCAGCAGCTGCAACCGCCCGACGACAACCAGTGGCAGAAGCAGAACAATTTGCTGGCAAGCGCCGACCTCACCATCAGCGGGCCTTCGGGTTGGCAGCATCGCCTTACCGGATACGAATACCACCATCAGCGCGACAACCGGAATGGATTCAACGCCGACCGAATCTTCGACGGTGCGTTTGATTCGGTCGCCGACATGAACCGCGCGGGTTTCGACTACGAGGGCAACTATGTGCAGCGCAGTTGGGCCCAGGCCACCGTGGGATACCAGTTCGAAGATGAGAACGGCTTCACCGGAGACCTGCTTTCCCCGCCGCTGACGCATGGTTTGAGGTTGAATCACGCGGTGTACGGGCAAGAGCAGTTGACGCTGGGCAGGCTGTCAGTTGTGGCGGGAGCACGCTTTGTGCACAACGCGACCTTCGGCAACAAGGGAGTCCCACGGGTGGCGCTGGGTTTTCAGGTGCTGAGGGGCGGCGAGATTTTCTCCGGCACCCGTTTCCGTTTCTCTTATGCAACTGGCATCAAGGAAGCGCGACTGGAAGAGGCATTCGCCAGCGGGCCGTTTATCGTTCCCAATCCAAACCTGAAGGCCGAAGAGAACCGTGCATTTGAGGCGGGGCTTCAGCAGGAATTTTTGGGCGGCAAGTATGCGCTAAGCGCTACCTACTACAACAATCTCTTCAAGAACCAGATCGACTTTGCCATTCTGGATTTCACCACCTTCGTCGGTCAGTACGTAAACGTAAATGAGTCGATCGCCCATGGTGCCGAGGTCGAACTCAAAGGCCGACTGACATCGCGGCTCTCGCTCGATGCGGGCTACAACTATACCTCCACGCAGATTCTCGACCAGCCATTTGCATTCGACACTTTGCACGCGCCGGGGTCTCCGCTGCTGCGCCGTCCGAAGCATTCGGGGAGCTTGCTGTTTAACTATTTGGGCAATCGCTGGGGAGCAAATCTGGGTGGAAGCATTGTAGGACGACGAGCCGACTCTGATTTTTTAGGCTTCAATATCGATCATGCCGCCGGATACGCTCGGGCCGATCTCGGAGGCTGGTACGCCTTCACCTCGCGGGTAACGGTTTATGTAAACGTTGAGAATGCCTTCGATCATTACTACGAGGAAGTGGTCGGATACCCAGCCCTGGGAGTCAATTTTCGGGCGGGGATGCGCTTCAGGATTGGCGGCGAATGAGGATAAATTATTGTGTTCAAGAAAAGCCCCACCCTTGTCGTTCCAAAAAACGGAACGACAAGAATGGGGCGCCTCTGGTTAAAGGCTACTTATCTTCTTCCACTCTCAAATTGTCGTCTACCGAAAATACGCCCGGGACGCTCTTGGCCTGCATCTCCGCAATCTGCTTGTCCATCTGGCGCGCGACTACACCTTCGAGGGTCACGTGACCATGGTCGACGATGATGTGAATCGGCGGAACAGCGCGCATGCTGTAGGGGGCCAGAGTGCTGTTCCCGTAGATGGCGCGGTAGGTGGCGCGGCGAATTTGATCGTCGTTGCCGGAAACCGGCAGAACCTTAATCTGATTGTCGACTTTTTCTACGCCTTCAATCTTCTTCACCACATTTTCTGCGTCGGACTTCAGGCTCGGGCGGGCCACCTCTCCGAGGAGGGTAACCGTACCGTCGGGCCCCACTTTGTATGCCAGGTTGTCGAACACTCCGTAGTAAGGCAGCAGGAGTAATTCGTGGCGGACTTCTCTGGTGATGCGATCGATACCTGCCTGACTCAAGGGGCGTTCCTGGGAATTCTGGGCAAACGCGGGGGCCAAGGCAAGCATTGCAAACAACAGGGTCACAGTTGTCGCTTTCATAGACGCTCCTAACGAGTATTTCTACTCATCTATCTGAAACCGAAATCAACCACGCAACAATACAGCCTTTCACTTAAAGCACATAAGATTGGACTCTAGAGTGGAAGGCCGGCCGTAAGACATCCGGCCACCCGTAGGCTACATCCGCCATCAAAGTTCGGCCATGATTCGAAAACTGAGCTCTGGAGAGTTTCGCCTCTATTCTCGCAAGAAGAACCCAAAGACCGGGAAGCGCCGCAACCTGGGCACTTTCAAGACGCGCAAGGCCGCCGAGGCCCACGAACGCGCAGTGCAGTATTTCAAACGCCAGTAGTCAGGCGCGGGCAGAAAGCATGGTAAGGATGTCGCGCAAACCCTGTCGGATGTATTTCAGGTTCGGCGCGGAACTCACCGGGAACGGCAACGGACTTTGTTTTTTGTCGCTTTTTATTTCTTCGCGCAACTGCTGGCGGGCGCCGGCAATGGTGAATCCTTCCTCGTAAAGCAGCCGCTTGATGTGCAACACATTTTCAACGTCTTTGCGGCGATACATTCGCTGCCCGGTACTGCCTTTAATCGGCTTCAACTGCGAAAATTCCGTCTCCCAAAAGCGCAGAACGTAGGCTGGAAGCCGACAGAGGCGGGCTACTTCGCCAATCCGGAAATACAATCTGTCAGGAATCACAACGTCGGCAGTCTTGCTAACTTTGACGGCGGATTTGCTACGGGGGCTCAGATCATCTCTCCGGACGACATTGTCGCTACGCGTTTCTAGCACGTCACCCGCCTTACGTACAACAGCGAATTTCTTTTTCGGCGTCGTGCTGGAAAATTGTTTTGCTTCGGCAATAGAAAAGGCCCCGCGAAGGTGCTTCCTCGAGGAGCCCAGAGAGCTTGTGGATGTTCTCTGATTAGTGTTTCTTTTTCTTCGCGGCCTTCTTCTTTGCAGGCATGAAGTTCCTCCGTTAACGGATTTTCCCTACGTGATTCCAGGGCCTAAGAAAACCATCGCCACCCAATTAGAAGCGTGGGCGACGCTACTGGTACAACATATTGATGGTTATTATCTGCATTGTCAACAGTTTTATGGAAAAAGAATTGCCTATTTCGGGGACTGCACCTTCTGGTGTGCCATCCATCACTGGAGAACCGACAAAACAGTGGATAAATTCGCCGCATGGCTTTCCTCCGACTGACCCAGGCAGTACTACGTTTCATCAATGGAGCGTGCGAGAGATGGTTGCCGCCGGAAAAAATCTCCGAACGCCACCGCATCGTAAGGAAGAGGGAACAGGACGCCTACTTTTATTTGCGGCGCCAGGGGTACACCATGGTGGCGCAGAACTTTCGATCACCTCTGCGGCACGGCGAAATCGATTTGAGCGGGTGGGAGGGGCGGGTTCTTTGTTTTGTCGAGGTCAAGACGCGAACCTCCCAGGGAACCCCGGCCGAGTCCGCGGTGGATAAAAAAAGAGGCAGGACGTAATCGGCGTAGCGCCCTACTACCTTTCCTACTTGCCACCCTCGTGCCCGTGGCGTTTCGATTTAGTGAGTGTTTCAGCAAGGAATTCCCTGGTGCCCTTCGTGCATAGCGATTTTAATCCTGGGTCCTATCCTGAAATTCCTCGTGCCAAGCTGCCTGAATTGCCTTGAGCTTGCTGTCGTCAGCGCGGGTGGCATCGTCGTTGAACTCCGCCAACTCGACAACGTAGCGGCGCAGATCGGGGAACTGAAGGTTTAGAGGCGCAACCTCGGGGTGCGCTTGCGAAAGAAGGATGCCGATTTCCTCGGCGTTGTCCCAGGTAAGATCCTGCGGCATGTAAGGTCCTCTCTAGGAGCTAGGTCCGGTTGCGGGCCGCTTCATAAGCGGGCGAAAGCTCGCGCAACTGGCTTACGGTCTCCACCACGCGGTCAGCAGCGTAATCAATTTCCGCCTCGGTATTAAAGCGCCCGATTCCGAAGCGAATCGAACTGTGCGCCAGGTCGTCACTCATGCCTAGCGCTTTCAGCACATAAGATGACTCAACTGCCGCTGAGGTACACGCCGATCCGCTGGAAATTGCGATATCGCCGAGCCCCATCTGTAATGATTCGCCATCGACGTGTCCAAAACTAATGTTCAGATTACCCGGCAGCCTATGCTCGGTAGACCCGTTGACGTGGGTCTCATCCAGACGATCCATGATGCGGTTGCGAAGGCGGTCGCGCAGCGCCGCCACTTTGGGAGCTTCTTCCGCCATGTCTTCCATCGCAATGGAGCAGGCCTTCCCCAAACCGACAATACCTGGCACGTTCAACGTACCGGAACGCATCCCATGCTCATGCCCACCGCCATCGATGATGGCGCAAAGCCGCACCGCGGGACCAGCCGCTCGAACGTACAGAGCTCCCACGCCCTTGGGGCCATACATTTTGTGCGCTGAAATCGAAAGCAGATCAACGTTGTCACGAATCACGTCGACTGAGACCTTGCCGATAGCCTGGGTCGCGTCGGTATGGAAAATCACGCCGCGCTCGTGGCAGAGGTGGCCGATTTGGGCCCAAGGCTGCAGCACACCGGTCTCGTTGTTGGCAGCCATGATCGTAACCAGAATGGTTTTGTCGCTCATGGCGCGCTTCAGTTCATCAAGATCGATCAGCCCGTCATTCTGCACGGCAAGATAAGTGACGCGATATCCCGCCTTTTCCAAACGCTTGCAGCTATCGAGCACCGCCTTATGTTCGGTGACGGCTGTGATGATGTGATCGCCCTTCTCCCGATACATTTCGGCAACCCCCTTGATGGCAAGGTTGTCGCTCTCGGTGGCGCCGGATGTAAAAATTATTTCCCGGGCACTCGCCCCGATCAATTTCGCGATTCGGTCACGAGCAGCATGCACCGCCTCAGCACCGGTCCATCCAAAGGAGTGGTTGCTGCTGGCCGCGTTGCCGAATTTCTGCCTGAAATATGGCAGCATCTCGTCGAGAACCCGCGGATCCATCGGCGTGGTCGCGTGATTATCCAGATAGATGGGCAGCACAACTCCATCCGCAATCTTCTCGCCCCCACCCGTCATCTTTGCATCCTTATTCATAGATTGCTCGCATTCAAATTCTAGGCAGCGGAGAGATCAAACGCAACGTCCGGCAACCGCCAATGTCAGCGCAAACCATTGTGAGTCAATACCTTAACTACGCCGCCCAATACCTTCCCCTGATTATCGCAGCGAGTGGTAGAAATCCTGCCTTTACCTACACAAAGGTATCAAGCTTTCGGCTCTTGACTTCTAAACCGGGCGGGCTAAAATACGGCCAATTTCCGGCATCTCACCCCGCCCGCCCGGGCAGGTGTACCAACCCGGATTTATGACTCCGACCTCGCCGTCATTACCCGACCTGAAACCGTGCAAGCATCCGCGCGTGCAGATTGTTTCGCGCGACGAAGACGCCGAATACGTCGAATGCATGGAGTGTGGGGACATCTTTGAATCCAGTGAATTCAAAGACATGAACATCGAAGAGACCAAGCTCCGCCCCGAGTCGTGATTCAGCGCCACATTTCTTTCATGACCAAGGTAATTCGGGCTTCCCCTTAGTTCCTTGTTGGCAAGTTAACATTTTGTTAATGTTCCGCGAGGGAATAGTTCGTCCTGCGGAGAAGAAATGCTTGTGGCTTTGGTCGTCGACGATTCCATGCTCATCCGGCACACCGTGTGTCGCTTTCTGGAAGAGCGTGGATTCTCTGTCGAGTGCGCCACCAATGGCCAGGAGGCATTAGAAGTCCTGCAGCGGATGCAGCCCGACCTGATCGTCACCGACATCCAGATGCCCCGCATGAGCGGCACGGAACTGATCACCGCGCTCAAGGCCAACCCCACAACCGCAAATATTCCTGTAGTAATTGTTGCGGGCCGGCAAAGCGGTTTCGAGAAAACCGAGACCCGAGCCCAGTACTCCATCTTCAAAGATATCGACATCGAAGAACAGCTGGCCAAAGCCCTCGAGGCCACGCTGGGCATGACCATCGCAAAGTCCCCGGCCGCCGGCATCTAGAACACCAGCTTGTTATCAGGAACGCCCTCGGAGTGTTGTCATTCCGAAGCGCAGAGGAATCCGCGTCAAGGGTGGCAAGAATGCCGTCATCTTCTCGGTGCTATAATTTTGTTGGAGATCGCGCCTCCGCGATCCCGCTGCGTGAACAATGTTCCCTCCTGCGCAGCGTCCAAGCATGTCGGGGAGTGGCTCAGCCTGGTAGAGCACCTGGTTCGGGACCAGGGGGTCGGAGGTTCAAATCCTCTCTCCCCGACCAATTCTTGCCGTCGTGGACTTAGAGCCTCAGGGATCTACCCAGCCTGATCGACCCCCCTCTCCCAATACCAACTCGATTTAAGGATCGGTTCAATGGATCGCTATGGTAGCTAAGGACCGCGATGGGATCGTCGAACTATAATCACGCAGAGTCCGTGAACGGATCGGATCCAAACTATGAGGGGTCTCCGCTTCATTCCTATCCGAGAAAATCGCTCCCGACGAACCGTAAGGGCCGGTGGCATCCCTCGTTCTTTCAGCGTTACAACGCTGCTGGTTGTCTCTTTTGCCTGCCTTATTAACCGGCTCGACGCCGCACCGGTTAAGCCCAACGTCGTCGTCATCACCATAGACACTGTGCGGGCCGACCACCTCGGTTGCTACGGCTACAAGCAAATCAGCACACCCAATATCGATTCGTTAGCGAGGACCGCCACCCGCTTTAGCCGCGCCTACACCACAGTTCCCATCACGTTGCCGGCCCACTCGTCCTTGTTTACTGGCAGTTTCCCCATGGCCACTGGCGTGCACGACTTCGCTACGAATACCCTCTCTGCCAGTGCCGTCACGTTGGCGGAGATTCTGCGCGACAAAGGTTACGCCACTGGAGGGTTCATCGGCGCCCCGGTGCTGGATTCTCGCTATGGAATCAACCAAGGGTTTGATACTTATTTCGATCACTTTGATTTCAGCAATCTGGACGAAGGCAAAACCGATGAAATCAAGCGGCAGGGAAACCTGGTGGTGGATGAGGCGCTCGGCTGGGCCAGAAAACAGCGCCAAAAACCGTTCTTTCTTTGGGTGCATCTCTATGACGCCCACTACCCCTACGAGGCTCCGGAACCATACGGCAGCCGCTACAAGAACCGACCTTACGACGGCGAGATTGCCTATGTCGACGCGCAAGTCGGCCGCCTCCTCATGTTTCTTAGGAGCAGTGCAGGCCTAGCGAACACCATCGTTGTTCTAGCGGCAGATCACGGAGAAGGACTCGGCGAGCACGGCGAACAAAAGCACGGTTTCTTCATCTATGACTCCACCATCCACGTGCCGCTCATCGTAAGAGTCCCTGGCGTACCGGCTCGGGTGGTGGAAGACGAAGTTTCTCTGGTAGACGTAATGCCTACGGTGATGGACGCACTTAAGCTTCCCACGCCGCCTACGGTACAGGGCCGCAGTTTGCTGAAAACAATTCAGGGGCATCCGGATTCGACGGCGTCGAATATTTACGCGGAGACCTATCTTCCTCTACTGCATTTCAGCTGGAGCCAACTGCGAGGAATGCGTTCGAAGAACCTCAAGTATATTGAGGCTCCCCGCCCGGAACTCTACGATTCCAGCGCAGATCCGCAGGAGTTGAAGAACCTGGCCAGCGCTCGCCCAGCCGTCTCGCAAGTAATGCGTGACCGATTTTCAACCTTGCTCAACCAGTTCACGCCCTCATCGGGTATCGCGGAAGGGGGAAAGGCGCTCACCGACCCTGCGCTTCTGCAACGTCTGAACGCTCTCGGCTACATCACAACCCCGGGAGGCACCGTTACAGAGTCATCCGGGAAGCAGGTTCCCGATCCCAAAGACCGTGTGCAGGTATACGAAATGTTCTGGGATGCCATGGCCGACGGACAACACGGCCGCGTCGAGGAATCATTGCGCAAGCTGACAGAAGCGCAAAAGATCGAGCCGGGCTCTCTTTCCATTTGTTTTCTCATGGCCCTCGACTACCTACAGATGAAAGACCTCCAGAATGCAGTGAGGATGTTCAATCGAACCATCGAACTCAAGCCCACCTTCGCGCAACCCTACTACTACCTGGGAGTCATTCAAGCCCAAAGTTCCAACAACGATGCCGCCATAGAGAATTTCAAGAAAACTCTGGAACTCGAACCCACCAATGCCAACGCGGCCTTCGGTTTGGGGTCGACGTATCTACGCGAGAGGCGGATTGATGAGGCAGCGGGGGCGTTTCAGGAAGCGGTCCGAATTCGCCCGGAATATCCCGAGGCCTACACCGCGCTGGGAGAGATTTTCCTCTATCAGAAACGGACGGACGATGCGGTTCAGGCCCTCGAACGGGCAATCGCCATCGCACCGCAAATGAGGCAAGCCCACTTCCGCCTGGGGCAAGCCTATGAAGCTAAGGGGCTGCATGAAAAGGCCCAGGAAGAATTGGAACGCGCCAACTCACTCCCTCCCGTGGCGCCTCGTGGCTCAACGAACTGATGGCGCCCTTCTCTATCCCTCGTATCGCAAGACTCGTTGGAATCTGTAGCTTGGTTTTCGCCTCGTGCGCAATTGGGAACACTTGCGCAGCAGCACAAGCGTTGCCCGGCAATAGCGAAAGCGCCTTAGAAAGTGGTATCCAACTGGTCTCCACCGGTCGCTATCCCGAGTCTCTGGCAATCTTCAATCAATTCAAACAATCTTTTCCTCAAGACCCGCGTCCTTATTTTTATTCCGCTGTCGCACTCCGCGAGATGCACCGCTTGAGTGCAGCCGCCTCAGAAATACAAGAAGCAGTTCGCTATGCCCCTGGCAAGCCGGAATATCTGGTGCTTCAAGCCAACGTGTTGGTACAGCTCAAGCAAGATGACGCGGCGCTTAATGCGATCGCCGCGTTGGGACAGCAGGGTCAATCGCAGTTGGATGCCGCCTGGTTAAAGATGCTGGAACAGACCTATCTCCGGCTCTGGAAGACAGATGAGTCGCTTAAAGTTCTTGAACTGCTGCATCAACGAAGCCCCAACGATCCCGGTGTCGATCTAGATCGGGCTAAAGTATTTGTGGCGAAAGGCGTGCTCGATTCGGCAGAGCAAGCTCTTCACCAGAGCGTCGAAAAAGCCCGGGATAACAATCCAGAGGCATACTTTGAATTGGGTAAGCTTCTCCATCAGAGAGGTCAGATTGAGGATTCAAAAGCTGCTTTACTCAACGCTGTGAAGCAGAACCCCGACAACCCCGAATACCATATTCAGCTGGCGGCCGTGTGTTTGGAGCACGGTGAGGTCGACGAGGCTATCCAGAATCTGGAGAATGCCCTGCCTTCCGCACCCGCCTTTCCTGGAATCTACTATTCGCTAGGGCGGGCATACCGGCAAAAAGGCAATCGCGTAAAAGCGGACGAGTACACCGCCAGGTTCCAACAAGCGACTGGCGACCAGCGTGAGAGAGAAGAAAAAATACGCACGGTCGACCGACAGCTGACTCAAGGTGAGGCGCAACTGGATAGCGGAAACCTAACCGCAGCCCGGTCGCTATTTGAGCAAGCCGCTCTCACCGACCCGAATCGGTGGGAACCGCATGGATATCTCGCCGAGATGCTGCTCGATTCCAAGGATCTCGATGGCGCTTACTCTCACTTAAAGAAGATGGAAAAGATTGACAGCAGCTCCGTCGTGGGAGGGTACCTAATGGCCCGGTACTACTTCGCCCGCAGCGAATTTGGCCGAGCCAAAGACTATGCCGAAAGAGTGAGGTCAAGCCGCCCTGGCAACTCGGAACTGCGCGGGTTCCTCGGAGATATCTACGAAAAGCTGGGGAACACGACGGCGGCGGAGCAAGAATATGAAGTGGCGGTCCAACTCGCTCCTTCAAGGACCGATTTCCAGCAAGCCCTTCAGAGGCTTCGCAGTTCTCAGACTGAAGCTAAGCCCACAACGCCGTGACCGCCCATCAATTCGTAGAAGTGTCCTTCCAATCCAAGCGGTTGGTTCGTTCCGCCAGTTTATGCGTGCGTGCGTACTCGTTCCGCGCATCGAGTGTCTGTGCCGCCCAGTCTCCAAGCGGATACAGTAATTCGCGATAGATAAGGTAGCTCATATCTACCGTACGGATGGGGCGGTGGTCCTTCACATGGTCAACCTGGTCCAGGTAGCGGCGTCCATTGGCTTCCGCCACCCGCGGGAACCAGGTTTTGTACCAGGTTTCGGTCGCCGCTTCGAGCGCACGATTACGGCGGCGGTGTATTTCCCCGGCCTGATCGAGAGCTTCATCGATGGCTGACAGCGCATCCCGGGCTTCCCCTCTCGCTGCAGCCGTTTGAGCAGTTTTTAGCTGGTCGCTGATCCTACCGAGATCGACGATCATCTCCAGGCTCTGGCGATAGATTTGCGCGATGGAAAGAAAGACTTCGAGGTTGTACCGGTTGTCATTGACGGTCGCGAGATTGGCATGCAGCAAGTCCAGCAACTCGTCGTGGTCTGAGAGGGCGCCAGACGCTATCTCCAGGCGTCTGGAATTTTCCTGTTTCCAGTCGTGACCAATGCTCAAGCTACCCGCTGAGGGGACGGGCAACGTCGGAAGTGACTGATCGCCAGCGGGTTGGGGTGGGTCAAAGATTTTGTCAGAATTTCCCCAGATTGGCGGCCGGGCGGTTGAAGCGACATCCTCCCACGTGTCATCGGAGATTTGCGCCTGTTCACTCATCAACTGATAGAGGCGTCCGATATCGCGACCGTCCGCTCCGTAGAACAAATCGTAAAACGCGTTCATCAATTCCGCTGGACTGGCAGAAGCCGGGTGCCAGGCGGCCGCAGGTCCGGCTGCGTATCCCAGCCAGAAGGTTTCTGGATGCAGGCCGGCATCGGCCCATCCAGCAACTACCGTTCCCATTAGGTCGGACCGCTGGCGCGCAGCCGTGAAGGATATCTGGTTGAACATTCCCCCCACTCGGCCTTGACCTGAGGCTGGGTGCAGACGCCTGCTTGGCGGCAGCACGTAGTAGTTAGGGAAAAGCGGTTCCTCGCCCTGGGTGGAGGTGTAGATCAGTTGGCGAATTCCCCGGCTTTTAAATGCGTCGTCGAACGAGTTGCCATGTACTTCGCCGTTCACCATGTGGCTTGGGAGTGAGGGCACGTCGTCCGGCACCATGGGAAATTCACCCCAGAACACTACCGTTCGACCGTGGTCGTGCAGGTAGTTGCCGGTCTTGGTAATGAATTCCGCCAGCAGCTTTCCCACCGAGCCAAGTTCATGGGTGCGCGTTGCCTCATCACATTGCGGACTCTTCGCCATGCCCACGTAGTAAGGTTCATCAGTCGACAAGATGAAATACTTGCTGCCCTTGGTCGCTTCCATCAGGTCGTCGAACATGCCGAAGAGCAGCTTGTAGGTGTCTGGATTGGTCGCGCAGAATTCGTAGTTGCTGTCGGCGAATTCGCGCAACGAAGCATATTCGGGATGTTTCAAAATAAAGGCTACGTGCGCCGGACCATCGAGGTAAGGAATGATCTGAACGTGATAGCGCAACGCAAAATTGGTCAGCTCCTGCAGTTCGGCCGGCGTCATTGCATAAGGCTCGACCATGGCAGGCGCGCTCTTATGTTGGAAGTGTCCCTCCAGCTTGATGGCAAAACCGTTGATCTTAAAATACGCCGCCTGCCTAACGGCATTTTTGAGCACGTCGAGACGTTCAAGGTGGTGAGCGTCGTCCCAGTAGATCACGCGCAGTTGCAGGTCAGGCCAGTCCGTAACTTCGCCCGCAGGAAGCCACAGGCGGTTCTCGCGCCGCCGAACAAGTTGCAACAGCGTCTGCACGCCGTAGAACAGGCCAGCCTCGGCGTTGGCTTCGATCCTCACTGCTTTCTCATCAAGACTGAGACGGTAGGCTTGCTCCGCGAGGACAGACTTGTCGCGGTCGGCGGCCTCGCCGATTGAAACCGAATTAGGCTTCAGTGCCAGGCGAATCGATGGCGCCGCGGCACTATTGGATCGTCCCTGCGCCAAATTCAAATGAAATCTTGTCGCGAGCCCATCTTTCAAACTTTCGACGGCAATCGCACTGTCTTTGACGCCGTCTCCGATTTGTACTCGCCATCTGTCGTCCAGAATGAACTCATGCCCGGTCAACGTCACTTTTTGCGGAACGGGGAGGACGGCGTGCCCCGCTGCGGCGAGAGGTGACGCGGCCTGACCAAGCATCGTCGCTGCCCAGAGAAAAAAGCAGGCAGCGAGAATTGGAGATCGGCTGAGTGTGGTGGAAGCCAAATTTCGCGCTGAATCTCGGTCAACGAAAGAAAGCCATTTTCCGGGCTTCATGGTTAGAAGTGCTCCTGAATTTTTAAAGTGTTACCGGTTCCGCGAAATGCGAAGTGCGTGTTGCCGAGAGATCGGCGATGGCTTTCCCAGATGCCGAGTGTATGCGGCTGACACGTTCATTGCCACTTGTGCCTTTACTCTTGAAAGAACTCTCTAGAACAACTCGTCGGAATGCCGCCTTGCGGTTCTCCGGCAGGTAGAAGATTGCCTTCAGGCCGGAATGGGGCTTCAGATACTTCCGGGTGCGCGGCACGCCCATTACAAAAAACGCCGTGGAAAGCGCATCGGCGGTACAAGCAGTCTCGGCGACTACGGTTGCAGCCAGCATGTTCTTTACTTGGCGACCCGTCGTCGGGTCGAGGATGTGCGTGTACTTCTTTTTTCCTGAATAGAAGAACTTCTCATAGTTACCCGAAGTTGAGAGCGCACGATCTCTCAGTTGCAGTGTCTCCGCGGCAGCGTCGTTGTGCACCGGGTTCCGCAAGTTGATCTGCCACGCCTGTTCGCCTGGAGGTGCGCCGAGCGCATAGAGACTGCTGGTTCCGCTCGAGACCAAGGCGCTGGCGATGCCGTAGCGGCGCAAAATGTCCACCGCGCGGTCGACCGCATAGCCTTTCCCGATTGCGCCGAGATCCAATTCAAGGCCATCCACCTCGAAATGGATGGTTCTGTCGCTTCGCAGGTGAAGGTGGCGATAACCGACCCGACGCATAGCCATGGCGATTTGGGAGCACGACGGGAGGGACCCCTGACCGCGAAAGAATCCCCATGCTCTTAGTAAGGGGCCAGCCGTGATATCGAAACTTCCCTCTGTCGAGACGCTGTACTGCAGCGACTCAGAGAGCAACTGGAAAAGCTCTGGCCCTACTTGCACAGGCCCTTTACCAGCAGCCCGGTTGATGGTGGAGATTTCACTTGCAGGATTGAATTTGCTTAGTCGAGCTTCCAGGCGGTCGATCTCCTGAAAAACTTCATTCCCAACTTCTGCCAGATAGGTCGCATCCCGACCATACGCGACCAGGGTGAATTCCGTGGCCATTGCCGCATGGGAAGCTTCGTAGCGAAATACTTCCCGAGGGCAATGGTTTTCTGACAATGCGTTGGTCATGGCTGTCTACGTTGTCTTGGTGGGAACTGGCGCTCCATTGGCGATGTCAATCGCTTGATTGGCACGAATCACTCCCATCGCATCCGCCACTCCGACCTCTAACGGTGCGACCACCGGCTTGCCATCTCTTATGCTGGCGAAGAAACTGACCAGTTCGCCCCAGTAGGGATCAAACGGCTCCTCGGGGGTGTAGATACCCATGGAAGCAAGCCATCGTTTTGCATAGCCAATTTCACGGTCGACGAAGCCACTGTTTGGATCTTCTTTTTCGGGGAAAATTGGAATTCCCTTTTGGGTAGCTGCCTTCGATACTGTTGCACCAGCCCACCAGGTCTCTTTCGCTGAACCTGTCGTGACCTTGGCTTTGGGCTCACGAAAGTAAATTCCGCGGGAATCGGTGACGTCCAGCGTCCCTTCGTCGCCCATGATCATGACCCCGCTGGAGCGATGTCCATTAAAGAGCATGGAGTTGAAATAGTGCCGCCTGCCAGCGCCATAGTCGAAAACCGCCTGAACGTTGTCTCCGGTTTCCCTGCCATCCTTCCAATAATCAATTCCACCCGTTCCGATGACGGAGACCGGTTCGGCTTCGAATACCCAGTTGGCGATGTCGATGAAGTGCGATCCCATTTCTGCCATCAGTCCGCCGGAATATTCGCGGTACATCCGCCAGTTGATCAGACGTTCGTATTTCGCGTCCGCGACAGGACGCCGCCATGTCCCATGGGTAGTAACGCGGGACTCTACCCGCATCACCTTACCAAGTGCCCCTTTTCGAACCATTTCGATGGCGATCTGATAGAGCACGCTTGCGCGTCGATGCAAGCCTACCTGCAGTACCTGTTTAGGATGTGCAGCCGCGGCCTTGCGTACTTGCTCGGCTTCTTCCTCTTTAAAAAACATGCTCTTCTCAACGAAGACATGCTTCCCCGCCTCGAGGCCATCAATGATCATTTTCGCGTGGAGGTAGAGAGGTGTTGCAATCAGGATCGCCTCGACATCTTTCCGATCAAGAACCTGGCGGTAGTCCTCAGAAGTGTCTGGGTTTGAGCCAATGGTCTCCACCCCCTTCTTGAGATTGGGTGGATAGATGTCGCAGTTCACAACGCAACGCCCTTGCGGGATGGTCGCCAGGAACCCCAAGAGCGTGCATCCCTGCGTCCCGCTACCGATAAAGCCGTAACGAACGGGGTTGGCAGCTCCAGAGCTCGACGCCGTATCTGCCATCGCCTTGGCTGCGGGAAGGGCGGCTACCGCCGCGACAGAGGCGGCAGTCTTCATGAACTTACGACGAGTAACGTCCTTCTTCTTCATTCGGAGATCACTCCTTGGAAAAGAGGCGTAGTCAAGACGATGGTGCGGGGATTCAGGTTTTTCCGGCTACGCTCTCTCAGGAAAAAAGAAAACTAAAAAAGTCGAGGCCTCGCAGCTTTTCGCCGGCAGAGGCCTCGATGAGTTTGTCTGCCC
>CAWGQZ010000018.1:0-29971 GCA_963824805.1 uncultured Acidobacteriaceae bacterium
CCGCACCCAACAGTTGCTGGGTAACATCGGACGCCGGAGAAGGCCCCGCCGAGCCTGGCTTTGAAACTGCGGGTAGCGATTTCTGGCGAGGTGGCGCGCTCGAAACGTCCTTTTTTGGGCGGTGCCTGGATCCGAATTGAAAATGCCATTAATGCTTTTATGGTTCCGGCAACCGCCGGACTGGTCGCGGCGGTAGCGGTTTTCGGAATTCTGATGGGTTCTTTCGCGCTGCCGTTGCAAGCCAGCAATTCCGATATTCCGATCAACATCAACACCGCCCCGCAGTTGAAACAGGCGGCTTTCGGCAATACGCTGGATTCAGTCCACGAAGGTTCACTGGTGATCGTTGCCTATGTGGATTCCAATGGCCGGGTTCAGGACTACCGTGTGGTATCCGATTCAGAGCAGGCGGCGCAGTTGTTGCCGGAGGTGAAGAATATGTTGATTTTCACCACCTTCCGTCCAGCAACCTCGATGGGTATTCCCACCTCGGGCCGGGCCGTATTGTCGTTCTCGAAGATCAGCGTGAAGGGATAGCAGAAAAGACATTAACCACGCCGGACACTAGGGAAGGAAATCCTTCGTGATCCCTAGTGTCCCTCATGGTTATAAGGGCCTCAATGGGCAGCGATTGACCCTTCCAATAGAACCCCTTAAACTTATCTACAGCCCGCCATCCTGCAGGAGGACCCCTGATTTTCCGGCTCCGAAGCGTAGTTTCCGTTGCCCTGTTCGGATTGTTGGCAGCGGTGTGCCTCGGCGACAATATCCCCACGGTCACGCTCGACACAAATGAAGCTTTGTTCGATGTGCTGGTGGCTATCAATTCTTGCGGCTATGACTCCGAACTGAGCATTTCCCACCCGTTGCGGCAGCAGATTCGCGAAGAAGTCAACAAAGCAATGGAGGCGTCACCGGAGGCAACTACCAGCCAACAGGTACTTTGCGGTTTTTTCAACCAGCATCAGCAGGCCGATGAGTCGAAGAAGCTCGCACAGTATGTTTCTTTGGCACTGTATCTAAACCCGCCACCGGAACTTACGCTGAAGACCAAAGAGGCAGACGCTCCCCCGGACGCAGTAGCCGTTGTGGGTATGGTCCCACTGCTGCAGAAATTTCAGAAGGATGCCGAACTACACACCATATGGCAGCGCCACGCGCAGGAGTACTCGACTCTTTCTGACAAATATCACGCTCCCGTAGCCAAGATGCTGTTTGACAGCGAAATCTATTTAAAGCTGCCTTCCGCCGGGTATCTGGGACGCAGGTTCACGGTGTATTTCGATCCCATGGGCGCTCCGGGGCAGATCAATGCTCGCAATTATGGTCCCGATTACTATGTCGTGCTGTCGCCCGGAGGATCTCCGGAATTGAAAATGCAGCAGATTCGGCATACCTATCTGCACTACCTGATTGATCCGCTGGTGTTGAAATACCCGAGTTCGTTGAAACGCCTGGAGCCTTTGTTGGCGGCGGCTAAAAGTGCGCCCATGGATGACAATTTCAAGGGCGACATTTCGTTGCTGGTGACGGAGTCATTTATTCGAGCAGTTGAGGCGCATACGGCTGGAAACGCCAAGACTCTGCTGGCCGAACGGGATCAGGCGGTGGCCGCATCAGAAGCACAGGGGTTCATCCTCACGCGTTATTTTTATGACGCGCTGACAGGATTTGAGAAGGATGAAGCCGGCCTGCGAAGTGTATACGGCGACATGCTCTCCCGTATCGATGTAGGTAAAGAAAGCAAGCACGCCGGTACGGTCAAGTTTGCCGCCAAAGCCGACCCGGAGCTGCTTACGCTGGCGAAAGCCGCCCCCAGCAAGATTTTGCAGAACGCCGAACAGCACCTGGTGGATGGCGACAAGGAAGGCGCGCAGAAACTGGCCCAACAGGCACTCGATGAAAAGAGCGGGGATAGCGGCCGGGCGTTGTTCATTCTGGCGCAGGTGGCAGCCGCCAGCAGCAACATGGACGGCGCCCGCACCTACTTCGAACAGGCTTTGCAGGTGGCGCAGGAACCTCGGGTGGTAGCCTGGTCGCACATCTATCTGGGCCGAATCTTCGATATAAAGGAAGAGCGCGATGAGGCGGTTGTACACTACCGCGCGGCCCTTACCAGCGGTGCGAGTCTGCCCGGTGTGAAAGATGCCGCCGAACGCGGATTGCAGCAGGCCTATGAACCGCCGCGTCCGCAAGAGCAGCAGCAACAATAGCGATTTGCGTAGTTGATGTGAAGATATTGGCATGCGACAAGCAGCCCAGGAGACAGCATGAAGCAAGCAGCAATGGCAGGCGTGATTTTGGCACTGGCATCATTGGCGGTTGCCCAGCAACCTGCGCCGGCAAATTCCGCTCCCTCTAAGACCCCGTCTGGACAGACCCAGCCCGCCCCTGCGGATCCCGCCGCGGGGCAGGCGGCACCGGCGACCGGTAAACGGCCGCCGCAGGCCAAGACCCAGGCCGAGTACGATGCCTACAACGCCGCAAAGGCGCAGGCAAACGATCCCGCAGCATTCGAAAAGGCGACCAACGATTTCGCCACCAAGTTTCCTGACAGCGAGTTGACGGTGCTGATGTACCGCGATGCCATGCACGCCTACCAGACCGCGAACAACGCAGACAAGATGCTGGAAATGGGCCGCAAGGTACTGAAGCTGGATAAGGACGATCCCGAAGCCCTGATCGGAGTAGCGGAAGTCCTTACCGAGCGCACCCGGGATACCGATCTCGACAAGGCGCAACGCATGGAAGAAGCGGTGAATGACGCGAACCACGCCCTGGAGACCATCGACACCGACGTTGCGATCCCGCCGAATACGCCTCAGGAGCGCATCGACGCGTACAAGAATTTCTTGCGTTCAGGCGCCTATGCCATTCTCGGGACTCAAGCCTTCAACGCAAATGCCTTTCCCGATGCCGAGAAATTCTTCCGCAAGTCAATCGATGCATTTGCCTCACAGCCGGATGCCGTAGTTGTCCTGCGGTTGGCGCTCGCTCTGGACAAGCAAGGCAAATATCCGGAAGCACTGAAAGAAGCCAATCACGCAGTGGAGCTGACACAGGATGGAACCACAGCCGGACAACTCTCGCGACGTGAACGCGACCGTCTGGTGCAATTGACGGGGGGAGCGGCTCCGGGCACCACAGCCACACCCGGCCCGGCCGCTTCGGCTCCCGCGCCCGCAGCTCCGCCGACTCCAAAAAACTAGCGAAATAGACAACGATGAAGTTCAGGGACACTGCCGCACTGGAGGAAGCGCTGGCCCACCAGTTTGAGCGGCCCGCGCTTCTTGAACAGGCTCTGACCCATACCTCGCAGGCGAGAGAACAGGAAGCGGTGGACCTGAAGGGTCCAGTGCCGGACAACGAACAGCTAGAATTTTTAGGCGACGCAGTGCTGGGGTTCGTCACCGGAGAAGAGCTTTTTCAGCGGTTTCCGCATTTCCGCGAAGGCGAGCTTTCCAAGCTGCGGGCACACTTGGTCAGCGAAAAACATCTGGTGAGAGTAGCGCAGCAACTTCAGCTTGGCGAATATCTGCGCCTCGGGCGTGGAGAAGAAAAGAGCGGCGGGCGCAACAAGACCACGCTGCTGGTGGATGCCCTAGAAGCTTTGCTGGCTGCTCTCTACCTCGATGCCGGCTTGCCTGCGGTGCGGCGCGTGATTCTCGACTATATTATTTCTCCGGAACTGGCGCACCTTTCCAGCAATGGCAATGGTCTTCCGGTTTCCGATTACAAATCCGCCTTGCAGGAAAAGCTCCAAGCGATGGGCTTGGCGCAGCCCACTTACATTTTGGTCAAGGAGCAAGGTCCGGAGCATAAAAAGACGTTCACCGTGGAGTTGCGGTTGCGCGCTCCCGGCGCTTCTCAGGAAGAGTTCGTCGGGCGGGCCCAGGGCTCAACCAAGAAGAACGCGGAACAGGATGCCGCACGTCAGGCCCTGGAGTTCCTTGCCGGCCTGCACGCTACACCAGCCCAATCTGCCGGAAGTGCGGGGCGTTAGTCATGGAAGCCACTCAGCCCCAATCCGAAACTGACGGAGTTACTTCCTTCCAATCCCTGCTAGTCACGGTTGTGATAGCAGTGTTCGTGATCACATTTGTGGTGCAGGCGTTTCAGATTCCGTCCGAGTCGATGGAAAGCACATTGCTGATTGGCGACTACCTGCTGGTAGACAAGTTTCGCTACGGCTCCGGCCAGTCCGCGCACACCATGGTTCCTTACAGACCGGTTAAACGCGGAGACATCGTGGTCTTCAAGTATCCTGTCAGTCCCAGCCAGCATTTCGTGAAGCGTGTGGTAGGGATTCCTGGGGACCATATTCGCCTGGTCAATCGCCAGGTTTACGTCAACGGGGTTGCGCTGAACGAGCCTTACACCCAACATACCCGCCATATGCACGACGTGTTCCGGGATGAATTTCCGCGTCTGAATTCTCCCGTAGCCGGGCTCGAGAGCAGCTGGTGGCTGCAGATGCAGAAGCTGGTGGAAGATGGCCAGTTGATTGTTCCGGAGGGAAATTTCTTTGTGCTGGGTGACAATCGCGACGACAGCCTGGACAGCCGCTATTGGGGTTTTGTCCCGCAGGAAAACATCATCGGGAGGCCGCTGATCATCTATTGGTCGGTGCAGAGCACGGGCGAGGACATGCCTATCTCGCCGTCCACCGGTGATAAGCTTTTCCATTTCGCATACGCGGCGACCCACTTGTTGCAGATCACCCGCTGGGACCGCACATTTCGGGTAGTTCATTAGGACGCTGACACTTATTCGCATGGGAAAAACACAATTGGCTAAACAAGAAGCTTCGCCGGCAGAAAAACCGCGCGAGACAACGGTTGAATTTCTGGCCTCGCTGGCTGCGGTTCTGGTGACTGGATTATTCATCATCACATTCGTCCTGCAGGCCTTTGAGATCCCTTCCAGTTCGATGGAGAACACCCTGCTGATCGGCGACCACGTGTTTGTCAATCGCGTGCAATTCTCGCCACCCGCGCACTACCTGGGACCGCTGCTTCCCTATCGCCAAGTGCACCGAGGCGATATCGTGGTCTTCCTCTCGCCCGCCGAAGCTGGGCTCTACGTGGTGAAACGCATCATTGGAGTTCCTGGCGACCGCATTCACCTTCGCGACGGCGTCGTCTATCGCAATGGCGAAAAACTCGACGAGCCGTACGTCATCCATCAACCCGAGGGTGGATATGTGCCCTATCGCGACAACTTCCCTGCGGTTCCACCCAGCGAATTCACGAATGTGACTCCCTCATGGCAGCTGCTATTGCCGCAATACATTCAAGGCGACGATATCGTGGTTCCGCCCAATAGTTATTTCGGCATGGGAGACAATCGTGATGTCAGCCTGGATAGCCGGTTCTGGGGGTTCATTCCGCAGGAGAATGTCATCGGCCGTCCCATGTTCATTTATTGGTCGTTTATCACTCCGGCCAATCAATATCTGCAGAAAGAAGTTAGCGACCGGGTCAAGTTTCTATTGCACGTGGTCATTCACTTTTTCGATGAGACCCGCTGGCGGCGGACACTCAGGATAGTGCGTTGAGATTCTTTGTAACAAAACGGCGGCTGGCAATTGTGGCAGCTCTTCTGCTGGTTGCTGTATTGTGCCTGGTCCGACCAGGAGCGAACCAGTTGCGCACCCGGATTGTGTCGTCGATCAGCATGGCGGTGGGACGTCCGGTAGAAGTTGCCACGGTGAATCTGCGATTGCTGCCACAGCCCGGGTTCGATCTGGAAAATTTCGTCATGCGGGACGATCCCGCGTTCGGTGCAGAGCCAGTGGTTCGCGCCCAGGAAGTAACCGCCGTGCTTCGATTTAGCTCGCTGCTTCGGGGCCGTCTTGAAGTTTCCCGCCTTAATCTCTCCGAACCGAGTTTAAACCTGGTGCGAAATGCGGAAGGCCATTGGAATCTTGAAAGCCTTCTGCAGCGGGCTGCGGAGACCGCGGTGGCTCCCACCGGCAAGACGAAAGACGAAGCGCGCTTCGCATTCCCTTACATCGAGGCTTCCGACGCCCGCATCAACTTCAAATTTGGGCACGAGAAACTGCCCCATGCGCTGACCAGCGCCGATTTCTCCCTATGGCAAGATTCGGAAAACACCTGGGGCATGCGGATGGAAGCGCAGCCGGTACGCACCGATTTTAACCTCAGCGATACGGGAACCTTAAAAGTTTCGGGCTCGTGGCAGCGGTCCGCAAGCCTTCGTCAAACTCCGCTCAAATTTAATTTGCAGTGGGACAGCGCCCAACTTGGCCAGATGACCAAGCTCGTATACGGAGACGACAAAGGCTGGCGGGGATCGATGGCCATATCTATGGCCTTGACCGGGACGCCAGCAGATTTGCTGGTCGCAACCACGGCATCCGTTCAGGATTTTCGGCGCTACGACATTGTCAGTGGCGGTCCGCTGCTTTTGGTTGTGCGCTGCGGCGCGCGTTACCGCTCTTTCGATCGTTTCCTCTCCGAGGTGGATTGCCACTCCCCCGTAGGGGAGGGGGAGATCGCGCTGAAGGGAGAGACCTCTCTTTATCATCCCAGTACATACGATCTGGCGGTGTCGGCCCGTGACGTTCCGGTGCAGGGCCTGGTTAGTTTGCTGAGGCGGGTCAAGGGAGATGTGCCAAGGGACTTGATTGCCGGAGGCCGGCTCAACGGCAAGATAGGAGTTCTACGCAAAGAGGCTGGCTCGGAAACCCGTTGGCAGGGCGAAGGCAATGCTACAGATTTTCACTTAGCTTCGAAGTCGACCAAGGCTGATCTCAGTCTTGAACGAATACATTTTGCGGTCAGTGAGATCGCACCGGACCATTCTCCAGCGCTGGATATCGGACCCATCGCAATTGCGATGGGAGGGCCGGCGCCCATGGCCATACGTGCGAGGCTCGCGCGCTCGGGTTATAACGTTCAAGTCCAGGGGAACGCACAGGTGCGGCGCTTGCTACAGAGCGCCGAGACCGTCGGCTTGCCGGTGGCGAAAATTTCTGCTGACGGTCCAGTCAAAGTGGACCTGCAGATTGCGGGCGAGTGGCGAGGGTTTGCCGCACCGAACATTACCGGCAAAGCTCAATTGCACGCGGTTCACGCGGATGTTGCCGAGTTCAACGAACCAGTAGAGATTGAGGCCGCCAACATCGTTCTCTCACCCGAACGGACCAGGGTTTCGAATATCACGGCTTTATTGGCAGGCGGCACGTGGCGCGGGTCGCTGGATGCTCCCCGACCTTGCAACCGCGAAATCAAGTGCACCGTTCATTTTAATCTCGCAGCTGACAAGATCGACACGGCCTTGCTGCGGCAGGAGACCCCGGGGCGAGAGCGTGCGTGGTATAAGTTCCTGCCATCGAGCAAGAAATCTCCGCAGACATTTCTGGCTTCGCTGCATGCTAGCGGAAAAATCGCGACCTCACGGCTGGTTATTCAACGCCTGACGGTTAGCCATGTCTCGGCGGACGCGGTTATCGAGGAGGGAGTTCTCAATCTCTACAACCTCCAGGCCGAACTGATGGGCAGCGTTCATCACGGAAACTGGACAGCAGACTTCAGCAAACAGCCGGCCGCCTATAGCGGTAGCGGGACATTCGATGAAGTTGATTTGGAACAGCTGTCCACATCGATGCGCACGGACTGGATCACGGGCACGGCAGGCGCGAGTTACGAGGTAAAGGCCACGGGTACGTCGCTCGCCGACTTGCTGCAATCAGCCACCGGCGCCTTGACGGTAGAGGCCCGCGAAGGAACCTTGCCGTATCTGATGTTGACCAACATGCCATTGGCGTTCGAACGGTTCACCGGAAAGTTCCTGTTGAACCGGGGGAAGCTTGAAATAGGAGACGGCAAATTGCAGAGTGCAGATATCGCTTATCAGGTGGTGGGCTCCGCGTCGCTCGCCAATCAGCTTGACTTACGGTTGATCCGCAACACCGGACGAGGCTTTACCGTCACCGGATCGGTGAGTGCTCCACGCGTCGAACCGGCGCTGTTCCCCGAAACCCAGGCTGCTTTGAAGCCATGAGCAAGCTCCTTACCCCAGTCTCTGTATTAATTTTAACGTCTCTTCTGGCCGGGCAGAATTCCAGTGTCGCCAGCATGGAGCATAAGTTGCAGCATCTGGAAGCGAATGCCGCGGCTACGCCGGTCGATACGTCTCCCACCGATTTCAGCGAGAATGAAATCAATGCATATTTTGCCGCTGGAAAAGTGGACCTCCCGGAGGGTGTGCAGGCGGTAAAGTTCCAAGGGCAGCCCGGAGTCATCACAGGGACGGCACGAGTTGACTTTGATGTGATCAAAGCCGGGCGCAGTTCCATGAATCCGCTGCTCTCAGTCTTCACCGGAGTTCACGAAATTGTGGTAGCGGCCCACGCCCAGGGAGGTGGACACGAAGGCGTTGTGCATGTAGATTCTGTTGCCTTGGATGGAGTCGATATCCCGCGCTTTGTTCTGCAATCATTTGTTGAGAAGTATCTGCAGCCGAAATACCCGGAAATCGGCCTAGACTCACGATTTTCCCTTCCGCAAAAGATCGACACTGCCAGCGTGGGCGAGCACAGAGTGACAGTCACGCAAAAGTAGCTGGGGATCAGGCTCCGGAGGCGTGGGCTTGCATTCGGGTGAGTTTGGCTACGGCATTCAATTCCTTATCCAGCGAAGAAAATCTCTGCATGGTTTCATGAATGCGCAGTGACATGTTGCGGATGGTTTCAACCTGCAAGCGAACTTCGGGACTCAGCGACTCTTTTTCCAGCAGCAGCAACTCGGCATTTCCCATCACTGAAGTCAGCGCGTTATTTACCCCATGGCGCATCTCCAGCATGTACCGTCCAAGGGTGGCTTCGCGTTCTGCGGACGCATGCGCTTCCGCAACGCGCCGTGCGAACTCCACCGCTTCGCAGCGCTGCAATATCTGCGAGGCCACCAAAACCAACGTGTCGAGCTGTGTTTCACCGGGCGGAATCACGATGGCTTGTGGGGGCAGGCTGCTTGCGTCGAAATCGAAGGTGCGAGCGAAGATGACGGGATTGGCAGACGCCTCCAGTATCTTCCCTACGCGGAATAGCGATTCCGATTGAAGGTCGCCGATAATGGCAATATCAAAGATTTCCGGATCGAGTGACTGGCAAAGGTCTCCTGTCATCAATGTAAACGCCGGGACCCGGGCCTCACGCAGCCAGCGCGCTGGCACTGCGCTGGAAAACTCGGCATCGTCGGAAATAAGCAGTACCGTGGGCAGCTCCAATGGTTTCCCCTCTGCGATCGCGATAATCAGCGGTTAGGCCGTTTACCGGCGTTTGGAGCTATCGTGTCGCGGACCTTCAGACTTTCCCGACGGTTCGATGTCTTTTTCGCGCTTGTGGTGGGAGCTTGAGGCGGCCGCGGCCGCTGCAGCGCGGGCGCGACGCGACTTCTTGTTGTGGGCGTCTTTGTCGTGCGTCACTTCCTTGGCAACGTCTTTTGCGCCGTCCTTGACGGCTTCTTCCCTGGGTGCTGATTTCTCGGCAGACGGATTGGTAGTGTTCTGTGCAAGTGCGGCATCTACCACCGCTCTCAGTTCTGTTAATAGTTTCAGCGGTTGTCCGAAAGAGTACTCCGCCTGGAACATCACCTTCCAGGATTGGCAGATCATTCGCAGCCGAAGTATGGGCTCTTCTGCGGAGAATTCTGCGCGGCGGCAGTCCAGCACTTGTACTCCATGCTGTTCCAGTTCGCGCAGTCCATCGAGAATGACGTTGATGTCCTGATGCAGCAGGCGGAAAAAAATCCGCCGCATCATGAAGTTGAACCGGGTGAACGCCACCATCGCGGCAGGCTCGAAGTAGTTATGCTCGGAGGAAGTCTTTAGTTTTCTCGCGGCTTCCAATGCTCCGCTGTTAAATAGCTCATTCAGGCTGGAGCAGTTCAGGGCTGTTTGAATGTGATTGTCGAGAGCTTGCAACCATGAGGGGAGATTGGCATCTACATCGCCGAGCACAGGCTTCAGTGTCTGGGCGACCAGCTTCTGCTCCACGCTGCCCTCTTTGAGAAGGGACGGAGCGCAGTTGAAGAAATGCTGCACCAGCAGGAAATCAATCTTGTCGCGGTCCGATGGCCTCTGGTCGGCCTTGCGTAGGAAATGTTCGAGCAAAACCTGCACGCCTTCCTGATTGGACAGGAAGGTATTCTGCAGATACTGACGCAACTGGTGCACCTCAATCCGATCGTCCATGCGCGACAGCCACTGGCGTGCAGACTCAAGCGTCTCGTCGGTCGGGGCTTCGCTCGCCGACTCCAGGACTTCCGACGTCGATGCATCGAGCCCGAACTCCCTGGCCAGGCTGCTGTAAAGAGTGTGAATCTGTTGCGCGGCTTGCCACTCTGCCGCCGAATCCTTGTATGCAGGTAATAAGCTCATGATTTGATTATCCAGTTAGGGATGTCCTGGGCAAACCGGGCGGCCACCGCGGTCTTACCGGTGTTGTATTGCACAGCCACTACGCAAGCCTCGGTATTGAGAGTGCCGTCGGAATTCTGCAGCCGAAGCCGGTCAGCAAACTCGAGTGGCAATTTGGAGGCAAACAGCGCCTCCCGCGAAGTTCCAAATTCAATCGTCGTGCTTTCTGACACTTCCTCGCCTTGGGGTACCAGGCGAGTCAATCGCACCGGGATCCGCACTGGCGTCGCCTCCGGGAAAAACTTAGCCAGCTTGACGGTCGGACTGTCCGGCAAGACACGGGCCTTGGCTGGGGCGGGTTGGGCCATGGGACTTCCCCTAAGTGGTCAATGCGGCCCAGGCCCGATCCGTTGAGCCGGTTAGCTATCCAGGGTAAGTTCCAGACCGCATCCGCTGGGACAAGTGCACGGAAGCAGCCAAAAAGGGCACATTCGTTACTGATGATTAAAGCTATGGGTGTCAATGAGATAGGAGGTGGGGCCCAAAGCACCGATTGGGGCGCGTCCGAGAGACTGTATCAAAATGACACAGAATCTCAGAGCAGATGCAGGGCAAACTGTTGGCCGCGAGAGACCACAGGTTTAAATTCGGGATCGGATCTCAAAGGGAGAGCTCATCGCGGCGCGAGGGGAACAGCGTATCCCCCCTCTAATTCTTGGTTGCCACCGCAGCCTGGATCTCTTCCACATCCACCCAGTTGGTAGGGTATTTGCCGGTGTAACAAGCGGTGCAGTAAGTGGTTTTTTCGCCTTCTCCGCAGGCAGCTTTCATACCTTCCAGGGAAAGATAGGAGAGGGAATCCGCCCCGATATATTCGCGGATTTGGTCGACCGTATTGTTGGCGGCGATCAATTCTTTCTTGGATGGGGTATCCACCCCATAGAAACAGGGAGAAATCGTGGGCGGGCAGGAGATTCGCATGTGTACTTCCGAAGCACCCGCACTGCGCACCATGCGAACAATCTTCCGGCTGGTGGTGCCGCGCACGATTGAGTCGTCGATCAGCACCACACGCTTTCCCTCCAGAAGAGAACGGACTGGATTTAGTTTTAGCTTCACCCCAAAGTCGCGCACGGTCTGCCGCGGCTCAATGAACGTGCGTCCCACGTAATGGTTGCGAATCAGCCCGAAGCGAAATGGAATTCCGCTTTCGGAGGCATAGCCGACGGCAGCGGTGACACCGGAATCGGGCACGGGCACGACGATGTCGGCATCGGCGGGCGCTTCACGTGCCAGTTGCCGTCCCAGTCCCTCGCGGCTTTCTTGCACGGCGCGTCCGAAGACGGTGCTGTCCGGCCGTGAAAAATACACGTGCTCGAAAATGCAGCTGGATTGCGGTCCGGCGCTGGCGTAGGAGCGGGAAGTGATGCCCTCCGGTCCGACGACAATCAGTTCGCCCGGCTTCACCTCGCGTTCGTACTTGGCGCCAATCAGATCGAAGGCGCAAGTCTCAGAGGCGAAGACGATAGTGTCCTGCTTGAGCATGGAGTTCGCTCGGAATTCTTCCCATGGAAAGGGGGCGGAAGCCGCGCGGATCGCGGGCGGCAAAGATGCGGTCAGGGCTGATCATCACCAGCGAAAACGCGCCCTCCACCCGCCGCAGCGCATCCGTCATGGCTTCGGGCAGGGTGTGTTCCTTGGAAAGAGCTATCAAGTGAACGATGACTTCGGTATCACTATTGGTCTGGAAGATCGATCCCTGGCTCTCCAGACGGCTGCGAATCTCATGGGCATTCACGAGGTTGCCGTTGTGAGCCAAAGCCATCACACCCTTGTTCGACTGCACCATGATGGGCTGTGCATTCAGCAGAGACGAATCGCCCGCCGTCGAGTAGCGGGTATGTCCGATGGCCAGCGAACCGCGAATCTTCGAGAGCATGTCCTCTGTGAAGATATCGGCCACCAGGCCCATCGACTTATGGGAGTTCAGAGCAAGGCCATTGGAAGTGACGATCCCTGCCGACTCCTGGCCACGGTGTTGCAGCGCATGCAGCCCGAGGTAAGCGAGCGTTTCCGCTTCAGGGTGAGCGTAAATGGCGACCACCCCGCATTCGTCCCGGAACTTGTCGGAAGCGTGCATCGATTTGACCCCTTGGCCTTACGTCGGTATTTAATCTGCTGCAACTGCTGCCGGCTCGGTCTTCAGAGCCGTTTCCAGCGATTGTTCAAACTCTTGTTGCAGATCAGAAATCCGGGCTGAAATGACGCCCTTGCCATCCACTTTGATCTCTACCACTTCGGAGGCCGTCTGCCCAATAGTTTCTGTTAATAGACCGTATTTCTCCGCCACCTGTTTGATTCTCGAGACCTGGTCCGGGTCGCATGAGATCACCACCCGGCTGGCATCTTCGCCAAACAACACAAATTCCGGCGGCAGGCCGTTCGAAGCGAGATCAACGTTGATTCCAAAACCTTTAGCGAGACCAGGCTTGGTTAAGGCCACCGCCAGACCGCCGTCGGAGCAGTCATGCATCGAATCGACCAGTCCCTCTTGCGAAATTTCGACCATCGCCTTCTGCAGAGCGGCCTCTCTCTCCAGATCAAGGGCGGGAGGGTAGCCCCAAACGGTCCCTAGAATCTCCTTGGCATACTCGGAGGAGCCAAATTCTACCTGCGCATCGATAACGTCTCCAGACTCGGTGCCACGCATCAGCAGAATGGTTCGCCCCGGCTCACGGACATCCGGCTTCACCGCCTTGTGCACATCATCAAGGATGCCGACGATTCCAATCACGGGCGTGGGATAGATGCCCTCTCCTAAAGTCTCGTTGTAGAAACTAACGTTACCTCCGGTAATCGGAGTTTCGAGTTCTTCGCAAGCTTTGGTGATGCCGTCGATGACTTGCGAGAACTGCCACATGATGTTCGGCTTTTCGGGATTGCCGAAGTTCAGGCAGTTGGTAGCGGCCACGGGAGTTGCCCCCGCGCAGGCTACGTTGCGCGCGGCCTCTGCCACGGCGTGCATCGCGCCCAGTTTCGGATCGAGATAGCACCACCGTCCGTTGCCGTCGAGAGCCATCGCCAACCCGCGCTGCGAACCCTTGATGCGAATTACACCAGCATCGCCACCCCCTGGCCCCTCGACGGTATTGGTCTGCACCATGGAGTCGTACTGCTGCCAGATCCAGCGCTTGCCGCTTATGTTCGCACTAGCCAGCAGCCGCTTGAAGCTTTCTGTCAGGTTTCCCGCAGTTGAGAGCTGAATGTCTTCTGGCATCTCACGTGGAACAGGCGGCTCCCAGCGCTCCAGCGGACGCCTGTAAATTGGCGCGTCGTCGGTTAATGCTTTGTTTGGGATCTCTGAGACCACCTGCCCGTGATGCAGCACCCGCATCTTCCCGTCGTTCGTAACCCGGCCGATTTCGACGGCGTCGAGTCCCCACTTGCGGAAGACTTCATAAACTTCCTCTTCACGGCCCTTCTCAGCCACCAGCAGCATGCGCTCCTGCGATTCGCTGAGCATGATCTCGTACGCAGTCATGCCAGTCTCGCGCTGGGGTACCAGGTCTAATTCAATCTCAGTCCCCACCCCGCCGCGCGCGCCCATCTCGCAGGTTGAACAAGTTAATCCGGCGGCGCCCATGTCTTGAATACCAACGATGGCTCCGGTCTGCATGGCTTCGAGGCAGGCTTCGAGCAATAGCTTCTCGAGGAATGGATCTCCGACCTGAACGTTGGGCCGCTTGGCTTCCGAGCCTTCGTGGAATTCTTCGCTGGCCATAGTCGCGCCGTGGATACCGTCGCGCCCAGTCTTCGATCCCACATAAATTACGGGGTTGCCCTCACCGGAAGCCTTAGCGTAGAAGATTTCGTTCTTCTTGACGAGGCCGAGAGCAAAGGCATTCACCAGAGGATTCCCCGAGTAACAGGGCTCGAACTTGGTCTCGCCTCCGAGATTGGGAACACCAAAGCAATTCCCATATGAAGCAATGCCGCTAACCACGCCCTCGAGCACCGAATGGTTCTTGTGCACCTCTGCCTGTGTAGCGAGGGGGGTATGCGCCGTCGAGCCGCCTGTAGGCGGCAATTCCACCGGTCCAAAGCGCAGCGAATCCATGACAGCGACCGGCCTGGCACCCATGGTGAAGATGTCGCGGAGAATACCGCCAACCCCGGTGGCGGCGCCCTGAAAAGGCTCAATAAACGATGGATGGTTATGCGACTCGATCTTGAACGCGCAAGCCCAACCATCGCCGATGTCGATGATGCCCGCGTTCTCCCCCGGCCCTTGCACTACCAATTTACTGCGCGTAGGCAGTCGCTTCAGATGCACACGCGAGGATTTATAGGAGCAGTGCTCGCTCCACATCACGCTGAAAATACCGAGTTCTGTCAGGGTGGGTTCGCGTCCGCCCAGCAGTTGCTTTACTTTTTCGTATTCGTCAGGCGTCAGCCCGTGCTCGCGAATGATTTCGGGAGTAATGGCGGGAGGGGCGGCAACATTCATGGGGAAACTCCATTTTCGCATCTGGGGCTGTGGAAGGAAAGGGCGATTCCGGTGAGCAATTTCTGGTCATGAAACATCTCTGTGTCCTCTGTGATTAAAGAACCAGGCCGGGGGCCAAACTCTCTTGCCAAGCTACCAAAGGCTTAGGCACACAGAGAACATCGACACAGAGAACATGAGGATACAGAGAAAAATTTCGATCAGCTTCGGCGCCTGGCCTAGAATCCCGTTTCCAGATGGCGGAGGTCACTTGCTAACCACAAAACGAACGCTGTGCGCGCTATTGATGCTCGCTGCATCCTGCCTTGCTCAGGACTCCTCGACAAATTACGACCTCGTTATTCTGAACGGGACCGTAATGGACCCCGAGTCAGGGCTCGCGGACATCCGCAACGTCGGAATTTCAAACGGGAAGATTCGGGTTATAGCAACCGAACCTCTGCTTGGCCGCGCATCGATCGACGCCAAAGGCCTGGTCGTCGCCCCTGGCTTCATCGACCTCCACCAGCATGGCCAGGACGACGAAAACTACCGCATGAAAGCGATGGACGGCGTCACCACTGCCCTTGAGCTTGAAATCGGTACTGAAGATGTCGACCGCTGGTACGACCAGCACGCCGGCAAAGCTCTGATCAACTACGGAGTGTCGATTGGGCATCCCCGGGTGCGCATGGTGGTGATGCATGATCCTGGAGATTTTCTGCCTAACGGCGACGCCGCCCATAAAGCCGCTACCGACGCCCAAATTGAAGAGATCACCCGGCAGATCGACCATGGCCTGCAACGCGGCGCTTTAGCCGTGGGAGTCGGCGCGGCATACACCGAGGCCGCGTCTGGGTGGGAGATTCTTCAGGTCTTCCAGGTGGCGGCGAAATATGGGGCATCGTGCCACGTTCATCTGCGCGGCGTCACCGGCCACGAACAGGGACTACAGGAAGTGTTTGCCGATTCCGCCATCAGCGGAGCGCCTCTGCACGTGGTGCACATTCAAAGCACAGGAGGCCCCGCTACCCCGCATGAGTTGGAAATGATCCGAGGAGCGCGGGCCCATGGTCTCGATGTCACGACAGAAACCTATCCATATACCGCGGGCATGACCGCGATCGATTCTGCCGTCGTCGATGATTGGATCAAGGTCCCGGGCAATTCCCTAAATCAGTTGATGTGGCCGCTAACCGGCGAGCGCCTGAACCAGGAGAGCTACGCGAAGTACCGCAAGCAGGGCGGCTACGTCATCATGTTCACCAATACCGAGGAAATCGTCAGCGGGGCAGTGCGCGATCCGTTGACTATGATTGCCAGCGACGGCATGATCATCCACGGCAGAGGACATCCCCGTACCGCCGGCACCTACTCTCGCATCCTGGGCCACTATGTACGCGAGACGCACGATCTTACGCTCATGGACGCACTCCGCAAGATGACGCTCATGCCCGCACAGCGCCTTGAAAAACGCGATCCGGCGATGAAGAACAAAGGCCGCATTCGCGTCGGGGCTGACGCCGATATCACAGTCTTTGATCCGCAAACCGTCACGGAAAAGTCGACATACGAGAAGCCGACGAGCTATTCGGAAGGGGTGCGTTTTCTGTTAGTAGGTGGTGTCGTGGTTGTGGATCACGGCCAGCTCACAAGTAGCGCGTTCCCGGGGCAAGCCGTCCGCGCACCAATCCAATAACTAGGTTCCTGAAGATCCTGGAAAACGTGGAAACCCGGGCTCAAGTTCTTTGCTCTTGACTGTAACAGACGTTACATGTAACACTCGTTACAGGCCCCGACGGGGAACCGCCGTCAAAGGTTACGACCGGCGTGATTTATCGTCTGTAACACAAACTCCGCCCGTGCTGCGGGGTCTTGTCTTCGGCAAGATGACGGTTTCGTACCCGTATTCTGCGTATACCTCCTCCATATTTTCGTGGGTCCGCACCGCCTCGGCGAAGTCTTGTTTACGCTCCTCGTCGGTGGCATAGATTTCTTGCCACGGCGGAGCGAGAAATGCCTGCGACGCATATCGATAGGTTCGGCATGCATCCTCAATGTCTGATGCGTCCGCCAAGCCAATCAGCCGCGCATAGCAGAGAGTGTCCAGGATTCCGCGGTCGAAAAAAATTGGCCCCGGGAGGGTTGCGTGCTCAAGGTAGGACTCAATCGAACGCTGCAGCATGAGGCGGGTGTAGGCTTCCTTGTCGGCCCACGGCAACGCGTCGCCGCCGCTCTTCACTTGCTCTTGAATAATCTGCCTGGCGACTTCCGGTGCCGTTGAATAGCCGAGTTTATGTAACTCGGCCAGCAGCGTTGTCTTGCCTGCGCCCGGGCCTCCAGAAATCATGAACATCTGGGGATTTATCAGCATTCGAACTGATTATTGCGCAGATGCGGGAAGGGCGACTCTCGGAAAAGGGTTCTATTCACAGCGCAGCGCTGCCATCGGATCCACGGCCAAGGCCCGCTTCGCCGGGCACCAAACATGCAAGAGCAGCCACAAAAACGACCAGCAACGAGACAACGATCACAATCAACGGATTGTGGGTGGCATTCTCCACCCAGCGAGTGAGCATCCGGCTTAGCCCGAGGCTGAGAACTATTCCGGAAACAAGGCCAAGCCCCACGCTGGTTCCGGCGGAAAGTAGCACAATGCGCAGTACATCGAAACGCTGTGCGCCTAGCGCCATGCGGATGCCAAACTCCCCTGTACGCTGCACCACACTGTAGGAGACAACACTGTAGAGCCCTACCGCGGCCAGTACCAGCGCCAGAGCCGAAAACCCGGCGAACAGGATCGACACGAGTCTCGAACGGGCCCATTCTGGTTCGCGCGTGATCCAGGTCTGAAGATCATTCACCCGAGAAAAGACCTGCTGGTCGGGGTTCACCGCGGCTACCTGCTGACGAATATTGTGCAGCATAGCGAGCGGCTCGCCCTGGGTTCGAACCAAAATTTGAGTGCCCATGAACATGTTCATGGAGTAGGGAAGATAGATCGCGGGTAATATCGGCTTGGACAGGCCATCATTCAGCGCGTCGGCGGCTACACCTATAACCTGCAACCAACCATCACTACCAGCCGGGCTCAGCAGATAGGGTGGCTGACTCGTCAAACGGGGAAGGCGCACCGAGTGCCCCAGGACATCTTCTCCCGGGAAGTAGCGGCGCACGAAGGCTTGATTGACGACTGCCAGAGTAGCCGCGCGTGCGATCTCACCCTGGTTCCACAGGCGTCCGGTAACCAATGGAATGTGGAGGATGTTGAAGTACTCCGAACTCACAAAGTTTGCCCGCACCTCCTGCTGTTCGGAGGCAGTCTTCCCCAGGGCCTCAAAGGGCTGGGTCCATCCATTGCTCGGTGGCGTGGCGTTGCTGGAGATGCCGGCTGAAACTACTCCTGGGGTGGTGGCGACCCGCTCCCGTAATTGGCCAAAATAGGCGGAACGTTCCGCCCAGGTCGTGAGCGTGTTTTCATGAATCGGAATCCCAACCGACATGACATGCTGCGGATCGTAGCCCAGCGGCCGCCGCAGCATGCGGGAAAATCCTTGAATGGCGGCGCCAGCCGCGGTCAGCAGCAGCAAGGTCAGAGCGATCTGTCCCGCGATCAACCCGGTGTGTACTCGTCCACCTCGAACGCTGCCCGCGAGTTTGTGGGTGCCGGCTTGAATGACGTCATTAATCTCTCGCCGCGCCGATTCCAGCGCCGGAAATACTCCAAAAAGCACACCAGACAACACTGCCAAGCTAACGCTGAAAAGCCAGAACCGGGAGATTTACGTGGAAGTCGGCTTCATGGGGGAAGGAATATTCGGGCAGCCGCGCCACGATGAACCCCAGGGTACGGTAGGCCAGCAGCACGCCCAGTCCCGCCCCAACCACGGCGAGCAGCAGCGACTCAGTCAGCAGCTGCCGCACCAGCCGGAATCGGGTTGCTCCCACGGCAGAGCGTACTGCAAGCTCGTGCTGGCGGGTGGTACCTCGCGCCAGCAGCAAAATAGAAACATTGCCGCAACTAATCATCAACAGTAACCCTACTGCGCCGAAGAGCAGATAGAGCGTGCCCCGAAGGTCGTGCACATAAAATTCGCCGGTCTTTCGCACCACAATGCGGAATTGCGGAGGAAAGTAATTCGGTTTTTCCTTGTCGAATTGCTGGAACAAGGGCGTGAATTCCGCTGCTGCTGCTTCCAGACTGACACCCTTCTTCAATCGAAACCGGGACCAGTAAAGTGCCGACCGGTCTTGCGACAATTTCACTGGAAGATAGACATCGGCGTCCCCCCAGGTAAAACGGGACGGCATAACCCCCAGGATGGTGTAATTCTGGTGCGCCATCTCGATGTTCTTGCCGACGATATTGGGATCGCTGTTGAAATGCCGCCGCCAAAAAGCGTAGCTCAGGACCGCTACCGGTTGAGGATCCTGCGTGTCGGGTGCATCCGAGGGCTGGAAATATCGCCCGAGCAAGGCAGGCATGCCGAAAAAGTTGAACGCGTTTCCCGTCATGCGCAGCGACCTCACATCCTCCGGAACGTCACCGCCGGTGATGACGGCGTTCCAGTCTTGCAAGCCGATGATGTCCTCAACTGCGTTGGCATGGCGAAGTTGGCGAATTTGCGGCCCGGTAAGGTCGGGGCTGCCCTCGTTGTCTCCGGTCTTGTTCAGGGTGTTGATTTGGCAGGCGCGGTCAAATTCTGCGTAGGGCCAGGCGTTGAGGACGGCGCTGTAGATTACGCTGAAAACCGCGACCGTGGCCCCAATGCCGAGAGCCAGCGAGAGGATTGCCGTTAAGGAGAAACCCGGACTCTTTGCCATTTGCCGCAGAGCGAAACGGAGATCTTGGAAGAAAGTGTGCATGAGCGCCCTCGCCGCAAACCCGGAGTTATCCGTATCTCGCATCAAACAATGCAACTCTGAGACCATCTGCGAAAGGCGTAAGTTTTTCATTTCATTTGAGCAGGCTGCCGAGGCAACCTTGAGCACTGTCCGGTTTCTCCAATTTTTGTTCAGAAATGGACAACAAATCACGGCCGTAACCACACCTCGCACCAGACAGAAAACCCTTGCCGGGTCTATGCTAAGAAGTCACAGGGAGAAAACATGAAAGCTGGCATGTGCCGTAATTCTCTTGCTGTTAGGACCGTCAGCACTTTTTGCGCAATCTACAAGGAATCCGGTTACTTCGGCGGTGAAAGAGATCTTTCCCCGTCAGCAGAAAAATCTGATTGGTGCGGCGGAAACGATGCCTGGCGACAAGTACAGCTACAAACCAACGGCGGAACAGATCACCTTTGGCCACCTGGTGATGCATATCGCGACGTCGAATGATTTGCTCTGCAGCAAAATCGGAGATGTAGCCGCGCCCAAGACCGACGACTTGAAAGACACCGACGCCAAAGACAAACTGGTCACGGGACTGAAAGCGTCGTTCGACTTCTGCGACGGAGTCCTCGCCAAGGCCGACGATTCCAAACTCGGCGATACCATGGAGCTTTGGAAGGGCCGCCAGGCGACCCGGGCAGGAGCTTTGATCGCTCTGACTAACGATTGGGCGGACCACTACGGGGCCGCCGCGATGTATTTGCGCTTGAACGGGCTGTTGCCGCCTTCCGCGCAGGGGAAAAAGTAGATGGTTGAAAAGAGGTCAATCTATGGAAACCACGCCAAAGAGTTCTGACAGTGCACCCATCGTGGAGCACGTCACGGCCGCGCACCAATTGCTGAAATCGCTCGAAGAGAAGATCGGAGAACACCCCGCGCTGGCAGAGGCCATTCTCCGGCTGGAAAATACCCTGAGTCTCCTCACCCTGCAGACTAAGGGGATGTTGTAAGCGCGATGCGATCCCGATTGAGAGTTGGGGACACGGTAAGGATCGTGGCGATTCCCCGCAATCTCAAGGATAATCAAGAGCTCGGTACTGGTTCGTTGTTTGAAAAGTGTCATGGTAAAACCTTCCAGTCGCAGGATTTCAAACGGTCGAGGAGTTGCCATATCAACTGGTGCAATTGGATGTAGGGCATATCGTTGGAAAGGCGCCCTCCCTTGAGACCATTTGGATTGAACCTACGTGCCTGCAATTGGACGATCCCGACAATATCACCACCAAATAGCTGGCTTTTTTGTGCGACGATAGATACTTGGCATGAAGTCAATCATCGTAGGCACGGCGGGGCACATCGACCACGGCAAAACCGCTCTGGTCAAGGCGTTGACTGGAATTGACGCCGACCGCCTGGAAGAAGAAAAGCGCCGCGGCATCACCATCGACCTCGGTTTTGCCCATCTCGAATTGCCCGATCCTCGGGCGAAATAGTCCGCATCGGATTCGTCGATGTCCCCGGCCACGAACGTTTCGTGCGCAACATGCTGGCGGGGATTGGCGGCATCGACCTGGTGTTGCTTATCATTGCAGCCGACGAATCTATCAAGCCTCAAACACGCGAGCATTTCGATATCTGCCGGCTGCTCTCGGTCCGAGGTGGCATTACGGTGTTGACCAAATCCGATCTGGTCGACGCTGAAACTCTCGAGGTCGTCCGTCTTGAAGTGGAGGACTTTCTCCGCGGTTCGTTTCTCGATTCGGCCAAATCCCTGATTGTCCCGGTGAGTTCGCGGACGGGCGCGGGAATCGAACAGCTCAAAGCCGCCTTGTTGAAGGCAGCCGCCGAAACTCCCGCCCGCGACTCTACTGCATTGCCTCGTTTACCCATTGATCGGGTGTTCAGCATGAAGGGATTTGGCACCGTGGTCACGGGAACGCTGGTCTCGGGAACAATTCGCAAAGAAGACGAGTTAGAGCTATTTCCGTAGGGAACCCGAGTGCGGGTCCGTGGGGTGCAGGTACATGGAAATCCTG
Source organism: uncultured Acidobacteriaceae bacterium (assembly GCA_963824805.1). Taxonomy (GTDB): domain Bacteria; phylum Acidobacteriota; class Terriglobia; order Terriglobales; family Acidobacteriaceae; genus DATBAT01. The sequence goes on from CAWGQZ010000018.1 coordinate 21,736, forward strand.
CCGAGCAAGCGGCAGCCGGCGAGCGAACTGCTTTGAATCTGACCGGCGCTGGTAAAGAAGAACTGGCGCGCGGGGCTGTACTGGCGCGGGCCCACACTTTCAGACCCACCCGCGTCGTTGATGTGTCGTTGTCATTGCTGAATCTCAGCAAGCCTCTAAAAGACCGGTCACGAGTCCATTTGCACGCCTACACATTTGAAACCGTCGCAGAGATTGTCTTGCACGGAGGAAAGCAGGTCGTCCCAGGAGAAACGGCATACGCGCGACTGCGCTTGGCCGAGCCGACCCTTTTTCTGCCCGGCGATCGCTTCATCATCCGGCAGTTCTCGCCGGTTGTGACCATCGGTGGCGGCGCGGTGTTGGATGCTGCGCCACTCCTCGCGGAGACGCAAGGCCGCGGACATGACGTCCTTCCTTCAGATCATGCGCGATGGTTCGTCCGAGGAGATCCTGCTCGCTCGTATCGAGCGACGGATCGATCAGGGGTTCTCGTTGCATCAATCCATGGCTGAGACTGGATGGACGCAATCTCAAGTGTCCACAGCCATTGCCAGGCTTCTCGAACGAAAACAAATTGTTCGTTGCGAAGAGAGATTGATTTCTGCTCAGGCATTCGCGGCGCTGGCCTCCCGCGCCCTGGCGTTAGTGGCAGCATTCCAAAAATCGAATCCTCTTTCGCCCGGGATTGGACGCGAAGTCTTGCGGGAGCAGCTAAATTGCGATACCAAGATATTTTCGGCGTTGGCCGATACCCTCACGCGACAAGAGATGTTGGAAGCCATGGCTGATTTGTTGCGCATGCCGGGAACCAGCGTGGTGATGAAGGACGAAGAAGCTGAATCGAAAAAGATTATTGAAAGCGCCTTCGCTTCGGCTGGGCTCAAGACGCCGGCCTTGAAAGATGTGCTCGCCGGTCTGAAGGTCGACCGAGTTCGGGCCCAAAGAATTGTGACCCTACTGCTTCGGGACAAGATCTTGGTAAAGACATCGGAGGATCTGGTGTTTCATCGGGCGGCGCTGGAGGAACTCCGCACGATACTGCAGGCGGAACGGTCAAAGTCACCCACAATAGACATCGCCCGCTTCAAGGACATCACTGGAGTTAGCCGAAAATACGCGATCCCTTTGCTCGAATACCTCGACCGGGAGCACGTCGCGCCGACAGGTGGGGAATGAACGAATTATCGTGTGATCGTCTGCGCATTGTCGAAACCTACATGAAATCTACCAGTTACTGAGCGGATGCCCGCCACAGACTGTGGCTGATTTGCCACACGTCGAATTTCTCCCGCTGACTTAACTAACTCTGGCTTGAAGCACGAGCAAACAGTCCGCAGCGCCGTGACGTGCGCTGGCGTTGGTCTTCATAGTGGCGCTCCCGTCAACCTCAGGATTCTCCCTGCTCCTCCTGGATCAGGAGTGATGTTTCGCCGGACCGATCTTGACGACTTCGACATCGAAGCCATAAGCCGCAATGTCGCGCGCGTCAGTTATGCGACCAGCCTGATGAAAAAGGGCGTGCTCATTTCCACCGACTGAGCACTTGCTCTCCGCCTTCATAGGTGTCGGGATCGACAACGCTATCGTCGAACTCGACAATCTGGAACTTCCGATTCTGGATGGCAGCGCCCGGCCCTTCGTTGAAGCGATTCGTAAAGCCGGAATTCGCAAACAGCGCCGGCCACGAACTTACCTTCGCATTCGACGCGAATTGGAACTTCGGGAAGGCGACAAGTTTATTGCGGTGTACCCCGGCGAAAGCTACTCAGTTTCCTACACGATTGATTTTCCCCACCGGTTGATTGGGAGAGAAACTTTTCGCGTGGACCTGGCAGACGGAAACTACCTGAATGAAATCGCCGGAGCGCGCACCTTTGGATTTCGTGATGATGAACCAGCAATGCGGAATATGGGTTTGATTCGCGGCGCTTCGTCGGATAATTGCATCGTGCTTACGCCCGAGGGGGTGGAAAATCCACCACTGCGTTATCCCGATGAATTTGTGCGCCATAAAGTTCTGGACCTGATTGGTGACCTGGCTCTGCTGGGAAAACAGATTCTGGGCATAGTAGTCGCCGACCGCGCTGGGCATGCCATGCACACCGCACTGGTATCACGCCTATTGAAAGACCGCTCGCTGTGGGAAGAAACTACGGTTGAGGATTCCCGTCAAGCCGACGGTGATGCGGTCCACGCGGTTGTCGCGACATCTCTGTAAAAATTAATCCGCAGCCGCCGGAGGAGCTGAAAACGCCCCATCCGTGCGCTGTTTCATCAAGGTTTCCAATTCGGCCTGAGCGCACTGCCGCAGACGGGCGGCGTAGCCCTTCGCCGATTGCTGATATTCCGGGGTCAGTGGGGCTACCCGCTTTGCCAATAACGGGGCATCCCGCTCCAACATTCTTAAGAGACGCTGCGTGCGCTCAATTTTGAGATCAATAGCTAGCATTAGTCCTGCACCTGTGAAGGGATTTTCTATAGGGTGCGTGGACTTAGCCACAGCGGCAAGTCTTTACTTAGGTACCTTCAGCGAGACTGGGGGTTCGATTGTAGTTCGGCGCGCTTCATCTGCTCTTCCAGCCAGCTTTCCAACTTCTGCCGTGGGGCGGCTGCCATTTCCTGGAAGCGAACTCCCGCCCGTCCGCTGCCATCGGTCCAAGCTACGGTGGCCGTGCATTCGGTGATCGATTCATTTCCAGGCAAGCTGAAGACGATCCGTGAAAGCCCAGTCTGAGGCAGCTTACTCCGGAAAGTGATGGCCATGCCGCCCTCGCTCAAATTGGAGGTGGTGACCTTCAATTCCTGGTTCTCGCCGAAGATCAGCAGGACTGGAATCTCCAGCGGAAAACGGAAGTAGCGGCGACGCTCGCGTTCTATGAGGTTTAGCGCCGCGGTGAAACAGCGCATGGAGTTAAGCATCGAGATCGGCTTTTGCATTACGAAGTTCGCGCCCAATTCAAAAGCCTTTTGGGTGGTGGTGACACCGTTCAGAATTGCGAACTTGATGGTGGTTTTGTTGGTCTGCCCCTTGCGCATCCCGTCCAGCATATCCAGGCCACCCCGAAGATCGTCGCAATCCACCACGACGGCGTCGAACTTTTCTGAGGCCAGTATTTCGGCGCCGCTGCTCGCGCCCTCACATATCTCGACCTTGATGGCAAACTTCTCCATCGCCTGCTGCAGAATTCCGAGAACCTGCGGATCACGGCTAACTACGAGCGATTCCAGTGGCATGGTTGTTGAGATAGTAGCGTCCAGTACCAGACCCATAAAGTGACCAAGGTAATTGGGAGAATCACCCACTAGGCCGCTTTTGCGGCCGGGGCGCTGAGGTTGCAAACCTTCTTACACATCCAGCAGAAGATATAGAGTTAGAGACCACCGATGCATAAAATCGTCTATCTTTCGCTGGGGTCGAACGTCGGGGACCGCACCGCGAACCTGCTCGCAGCTATTTCGGATCTGGAGAGCCTCGGGAAGGTAGAGGCGGTGTCGTCGTTTTACGAAACGGAGCCCGTTGAGGTCAGGACCCAGGCATGGTTCCTCAACTGTGCGGTCAAACTCGACACCGAAAAAATGCCCAAGCAATTGCTGGCGCAGTTGCTGCGTCTAGAGCGCCGGTATGGCCGCAATCGACGCAAAGAACAGAGCAAAGGGCCTCGCAGACTTGATCTGGACATTCTGCTGTTTGGGAATTCCGTGATTGATACTCCGGGGCTGACGGTTCCGCATCCCGCAATGCAGGACCGGCGATTTGTGCTTCAGCCTTTGGCTGAGATTGCTGCCGAGGTATACCACCCGATATTGAAACGCACCATCAATGAACTGCTAGGAGCGCTGCCTCCAGGACAAGCAGTGAAAAAATCCAGTGAACCACGAATCCATTCCTAAGGAATGATGATGCTGTTGGTTTCCGCCGGCGCGGCTAGCCCGGAAGATTTTTCCGGAAATTGTTCCACGACGAAATCGGCAAACGCACGTGACTTCGGTCGCCCTGAGGTGTGGGAGTATGCCATGCGCATCACGAAAACCAAAGCGCGGAACACATCGGTGTCGCGCAGCCGACTATAGCCCAAATTTTGATGTTCGGTTTCGCGATATTCCTTTATCATGGCCTGAATTTCCGTGACCACGGCCTGCTGAATGACCCCTGCAATTGGCGATTCGTAGTGCAACCCAGAGTTCACCAGGGTTTCGTAACTCCGGGTTAGCCCGCTGAGGGCGGCAATCAGATCTATATCCTTGACCAGCAGCTTCCGACGCGCGCTCTTAGCCAGCGCGAAATATATTCCCAGAATCAGATGTTCCTGTTCGTAAAGAAACTGGCGTGACAGTTCGACGTGGGGGAAAAGAGCTGCCTGGTCTAGACCGCTTATCGGACGCGGCCTTTCGTGCTGACGTGCCTGCCTCAAGTACACACAATCGCTGGGGCAATCGAGTGTAACCTCCCGCTGTTCGCCGCAACATTGCGGACAGATTCGGCCGTGAATCGCGGGGCAGAAGCGCTTTTCCTTGCGGGTTTCACAGATGGCGCAGCTCAAACCAAATCCCCCTCGCGATTATGCCATGGAGCGGAGTTTGCCGGAGCGCCGCGGAGAACAAACTATGAATTTTCAGTTATGTAGCCATGGGGCTCTTTATGTGTTTATCCCACTACGCCTTTCGTGCTCGCATCTCGCCTGATTTGGCGCATCGTTTTCAACCCAACAATCATGGAAGCGCCGATTTCCCTAGGCTTCGTAACGTTACCTTAAAAATACCCGCATAAAATGCGGGCAAATCGCTACATTTCCACAGCAAGCGTGGTATAAGATAGCCATCATTCGCAGCAAAACTTAGCTATCGATTCACAGGAGGATTCATGGCTTCAGGTATGACCAAAACGCAACTCGTCCGGCATCTGGCAGAGAAGCTCGAGACCAACAACAAGGCTGCTGCCGCATTTTTGGAAACCCTTACCGACACCGCCGTTAAAGAGACCAAGAAGAATGGATTGTTCGTGATTCCTGGACTTGGCCGCCTGGTGAAGGCGCATCGCAAAGCCCGCACTGGACGCAATCCGCAGACCGGAGAACCGATTCAGATCAAGGCCAAGACCGTGGTGAAGTTCCGCGTGGCCAAGGCCGCCAAAGACGCAATCGCACCCAAGAAGTAATTCTGGTTTTTGATTGAGGGCGAAGGCCGGCCCAGCCGGCCTTTTGGTTTTTGGAGAATACAGCGATAACACAGAGGCCACCGACTCTACGAAGGAAAAATTGAGATACTTCTCTCTTTGGTCCGTGCCCCTGTCGTAAAGCCTTCTTGCCTACAGCTTTCCGTAATCGTTCTTTACTACCGCTCCACCCTTCATCACGAACCTCACCTGCTGCAAACGCGTGACATCCTGCAAGGGGTCGCCATCGACCGCGATCAGGTCCGCCCACTTTCCGGCTTCGAGCGAACCTACTTTGTCGGACCATCCCAACAAATCGGCGGCGTTTACCGTCGCCGTCTGAATTGCTTGCGCCGGAGTCATTCCGAGTTTTACGTAGACGGCGAACTCATGCGCGTTCAACCCGTGCGGATAAACTGCCGCGTCTGTGCCGAAGGCAACCTTCACACCGTTGGCAAAAGCATGGCCGACGTTCTGACGGACGACCGGAATAATATCGCGCATCTTCTTCGCATACATCTCCGGCATTCCAACCTTCTGCATGTTCTCCGTCAGCCAGTCAGAAAGATAAAGCGTGGGAACCAGATAAGTGCCGTTCTTTTTCAACGCAGCAATGGCCTCATCGTTGATGTAAGAGCAGTGCTCCACCGAATCGACACCCGCTTCCGACGCCCAAAGAATTCCCTGTGCTCCATGGGCATGGGCGGCGACTTTGCGGCCCAGGCGGTGTGCGTCGGCCACAATCGCTTTCATTTCTTCGAGCGTGTACTGCGATGCCTGCGGATCGTCCCCTTTGGAGAGCACGCCTCCAGTGGCACAAATTTTGATCAGGTCCGCGCCGTATTTAATCACCTCACGCACCTTGTGCTGAACACCGGGAACACCATCAGCGACTCCGTCATCGGTCACGTGATATTCGAAGGGCAACAAATTGTTGTCGCAGTGACCGCCGGTAATGCCGAGCGCCGGGCCGCTTACCAGCATGCGCGGCCCGGGCACGTCTCCCGCGTTAATTGCGTCGCGCAGGGCCACGTCTGTATAGCCGCTTGCTCCTACGTTGCGGACGGTGGTGAATCCCGCATTTAGCGTGATCCGCGCATTCTTTGCGCCGGTCAGAGCTTCTCTCGGAATTGAAATCGCAAGGGATTCGTACCCAAAGCTAGGATCCCCGGTCAGGTGCGTGTGTACATCGATCAGTCCAGGAAGCACGGTGGCGTGGGGTAGGTCGATGATTTTGTCGGAGGCAGACGGCGTCACTTCCGAAGCTGGACCCACGCTGGCAATCTTGTCGCCTTGAATCACCACGGCCTGATCCGAGAGCAGTTTTCCGGTTTTGACGTCCACCAGTTTGCCGGCATGAACCACCACCCGAGGCGTCGCCTGCTGCGCCACGCACGCGCAAACCGCCATGAGCAAAACTGCAAATCCCGTCATCCTACCGATCATGCAGGGGCTCCTGTCTGAAAATTTTGATTGAAACTCGCCCGCGGCGAAAGAGGGACAGCCTAAAGCTTGTTTCGGCGTCGGTCCAAACCCCAAACCTGCCCGGCATCGGCCACGAAGAAGATCACGAACAACATCAATCAGGGGATGTGGTCGAGTTCTGAGCCGAAGTAGCGCCAAAGTGGAATTCCGCGGCCCGGCTCCCACCACGTGGCCAGGGTGAGGCTGATCATGTGCAGCGCGCCCACGACCGACGCCGGACGCACCCAGAATCCCAACAACAGGCAAATGCCGATGAAGAGTTCCACCAACCCGATGCAGTAGCCAAAGAAGACTGCATTTGGCAGTACGACGTTAGCGAGGAATGGCTGATACCAGCTCACGGCGCCATTGTCGATATAGCCCTGAAGATATTGCTGAAAGCCACCCCCGACGAAACCCGGACTGAAGAGCTTGTATTGTCCGAAGAGAATGAAGAAAAATGCTGTAAATATCCGGATGACGGAAATCGTCTTCGGCAAAGCTTCAGACAAATTTCGCATGGAGGATGAAACTTAGGGAAACGAATTGTCGCATCTTTTCCGGTTGCGTGGAAGATGACAAATTGAATCCTTGGCCTGAAATTTTATTTGCCTCCCGACTTCACGACTGCCCCATCCTTCATCACGAACCCAACACCTTCCAGGATCTTGATGTCCTTCAGCGGATCTCCGCCTACCGCGATCACATCGGCATAGGCTCCCGGTGCCAACGTCCCTATGTCACCTTCACTATCCACGCTCAAGGCAGCATCGCCACCACGCGGAGGACTCCGCGCCACGGCATGAGCGTCCGCGCGAGCCCGTAGGCGTAGCCGAACGCCAGGACCACCGTGATGACCATCGACGCCGCCGACACCCACAGGCTGTTGGTGATCGAGGCGGCGATCGCCGGCGTCCGGAAGTACCGCGCGTAGTTCTGGAGCCCCGCGAACGCCCCGTCGACGCCGTGCAGGCTCCGCCACGCCAGGTGCCCCATGGGATACAGCACGAACAGGTACAGGAATCCCGCGAACCCCGCCACCAGCCCCCACCGGCCAAACGAATCCTTCCCCGCCCACCGCCCCCCCACGACGAGGAGGCGCCGCCGGCTCATTCAGCGCGGCGCCATCGGCCGCGGCGAGGATCGGCGAACGCGACCCAGGATCGTTCACAGCGAGCACCTCTGTGGCCGGGCCGTGCCACAACGGAAAGGGCGGGGCCGGGGGGAGGGGCGCCATCCCGGGAACCGTGGCTTCTGCGGATGGAACGAAGCGCGAGGTTCAGTGCCATAGCCCGCGACGCCGCGCCGCCGACCGCCCACAACGGAGCGTGTTCCCGGGAGGGCGCCCCTCCCCCCGGCGCCGCCCGGGAAACGACCGCGCGCACCACGGTTCGGCCACACGCCCGCGAGGCGGCGCGAGGGACTCACGCCCGCTCCGCGGGAAACACGCGCAGCGCCTCGGGCCTGAGACCGAGCACCAGTTCCGTCCCCTCCGCCGCGCCGAGCCCGGCGACGGCGTTGGCGGCGATGTCGCACTCGAGCGCCGCCTCGCCCGGACCGGAGACCGTCAGGCTGAGCCGCGTGAACGGGCCGAGGAACTGCACGCCCCGGACGCGGGTG
>CAWGQZ010000019.1:0-71601 GCA_963824805.1 uncultured Acidobacteriaceae bacterium
TGGCGTTCACTCGCAATTGCGTACTTCGGGGTGACCGTAACCTTAACGGCGCCGGGGGATGGCTTGTCTGACGTGCTGCTCGTCCTAAGCAAGAAACACCAGCCGCAACCGTTCAAGATCGCAATTGCAAGTACCAGTCCGCAGAGCAGAGAGCACGAACGTACAGGAAAATTGATCTCTGTCTTGGACATGACTTGTGAAATCTCTTTTCCGGCCGGAGGTAGCTGTTGTGATGGGGAGATTAGGATTTGTCTTGAAATGGAACAGGTGCCTGTCGTTCCATATTGAAACTGGTCGATAGAAGCAGAGAGATGCGGTGATCGGCCACGCGCGAAGCGTGGCTGGCCGGTCAGCAAAGGGCGAGAGCCGAAGAGGCACGGGCTTGTACTCCGGTAACGGTGGCCCCCCTAAAAATAGCTTGGCTTGAAAGCGGGGCGCCTGATCTGACACCTGCCAAGGGCTGCGCCAGTTGAACATTGCGAGTCTGTCAGTCAAAATAACGGATTCGGTATGCAGCAAGAGGAGACCACTGAGTGAGCCAACTTGTGCGCGCGAAGATCAGCGCTTTGGGTACCTACGTTCCGCCCCGTCTTTTAACCAATGCCGATCTGGAAAAAATGGTCGAAACCTCGAATGAGTGGATCGTCGAACGGGTCGGGATTCGCGAGCGCCACATCGTGGAAAAAGGTGTCGCTACCAGCGATCTGGCGATAGAGGCCGCCAAAAGCGCATTGGAACAGCGTGGCCTCGGTGCCAGCGACATCGAAGCGATCGTTGTGGGCACGGTGACGCCCGATATGCTGTTTCCGTCAACCGCGTGCCTGGTACAGCACAAGCTGGGAGCAAAGGGTGCGTGGGGATTTGATATTTCGGCGGCATGTTCCGCCTTTGTTTATGCCTTGCAGGCAGGGGCGCAATTCATACAGAGTGGAGCTCATAAGAAGGTGCTGGTGATCGGTGCGGATGTGATGTCTTCGATCATCGACTACACCGACCGGAATACCTGCATCCTGTTTGGCGATGGAGCGGGTGCCGTGATTCTTGAGCCTGCGGAGGATGATACGGTCGGCCTGATTGATTTCATTCATGAGATCGACGGCTCGGGAGGCTGCTCTCTCTACATGCCGGGGGAGGAGTCTGAATCCCATCCACGCATGAGACGGTGGACAAGAAAATGCACTATGTTCATCAAGATGGGCAAGCGGTATTCAAGTATGCAGTGCGGAAGATGGCGGAACTGTGCGAGAAGCTGCTATCGCGCAATGGGCTGAAGCCGAGTGATGTCGACGTCTTCCTGCCTCATCAGGCTAACAAGCGGATCATTACCGCGACTGCCGACCGGCTGGCAATGGATCCGAAGAGCGTCGTGATCAATATCGACCGCTATGGAAACACCACCGCGGGAACTATTCCCCTCGCCATGGCCACGGCGCGCGAGGAAGGTCGGCTCAAGAAAGGCGATCTGGTCCTGCTGGCTTCGGTGGGAGCCGGATTTACCGCCGGCGCTACCTTGATGCGCTGGGCCTTTTAGCTGTTGGGTTTCTTGGGCGCCTCATAAGCCTTTTGCAGATATCTTCTGGCCTCTTCGAGAGCGCCCTGAGTGTTGTCATTGGTCTGGACGGCCTGCCGATATTCATTGGTGGCACGCTCGCGCTGCCCGGTTACGTCAAAGATCTTGCCTAGCTGAATGTGGCTCCAAACTTCAGTCCAGCGTGGATCGCCGTCTCCGTTCAACGAGTCACGGTAGGCGTTGGCGGAAGCCTGAAAATTCCTCTGCTGGAAAAAGACCTCGGCAATGCGGTAGTGCGCCAGCGAGCTGTTCTTGTTGACGTCGAGGGCTTTATTGAATTCGAGCAGAGCACCGGCGAGGTCTCCCTGCTGCACCATGGCTTGGCCGCGCTGGATTGAAGCGCGTAGCTTCACGTCGGTTGAGTTTTTCAGGACGTGATCATCAGGGTCGACCGATATACGCCGCGGTTTACCAAAGGTTTCCACGGTGAAGGCAGAGTTGGTGCCGACGACTTCGATCCGTTTGCTCTCGGTCTTTCCGTCGGTGTCGATCTTAAGATCGACCGGCATGCGGAAGAGGTCGAGATCTTGAGAGATTTCGCCCACCACACGGAAGCCTTTGTTATTTCCGAGGCGATAGACCGTGTATTTCGTTTTGAATTCAGGAGCGCCCGTTGAGTCGAGCCATTGCGAGAAAAACCAAGTCAGCTGATCGCCAAAGTTCTGTTCCGCGATCCCACGGAAGTCGTCCAGCGATGCGGATTTCCCCGCGAACTTGGTGGCGAAGTCCCGCATAGTTTTGTCGAACTTCTGGTCTCCAACGACCCAGCGCAGCATGTGCAAGATCATTGCGCCTTTGTCGGTGACCAGCGATTGGAATTCCGGGGAGAACATGTCCATCTTACCGACGGTTGAAAGTGGTACGGTGTCGTAGGCAAGCGCACCTACTGACATGTCTTTTACCGCTTCTTCGAGACCTGCCGGTCCGGCGGCGTTTTCAATGTAGCGAGCCTCGGAGTAGCGGGCAAAGCCGGAGTTCAGCCACCAGTCGTCGCGCGAACTGGGGCTAACCGACACCCCCCACCACTGGTGGGCGATGTCGTCGGCGAGCAAGCGATAGTTCACCCGCTCGGTGATTGCGCGTCCAGCCAGCGCAGCAATCTCCAGGCGCCCATGCGGTCGGAACAGTATCATCGGGAAGCTCGATGACTTTGAGGGTCGTCGATGGCGCCGTGCCGTACAAAGTTACGTAGTAAGTAAATTCCTTGATGGCCGTCTCGGCGTACGTCTTGGCCATGTTCTGGTGAACCGGCTTGAAGTAGACGTGCAGATCGACGCCGGCTTCGTCACTTTTGAAGTCCTGGAAAACACCTGCGACGATAGTTCCGGGGAAGCTTGGTTTGTCCCAGCTGAAATTGAATGTCTTGGTCGGTACCGCACCTGCGACAGGCTTTTTGGGCTCGGAGGTTGTTCCTGCTGATTCCTTGCCGCTGCCGATGACGATCATGTGCGCAGGAACGGTCACGCTGATGTCGGCAGTAAAGCGGTTGACGCCATATCCGTTTACCGGAAACCAACGTCCCGCATAAAGCAGGTAGCTGGTTTCGTCATCGATGGATGCCAGCTTCAAACCCTGTACCGGACTATCGTCGGCGGAAGAGAGCTCCCCTTCGTATTCGAATGTCAGGCTGGTGGAGGTGTCTTTCTTCAAACCGTTTGGGAGCTGCACACGCACCGTGGAGTCCTGCGTGACTCGTTCCGCATTCAGCGGTTTGTTGGCAGCGTCGAGTACCTTGGTGACACGCAGCGCGTTGTTTAGTTCGAAGGTAGCGACGCTCAGGTCGTCGAGAGCGGTGAACTCAACCTTGGCCTTCGCCGCCAGCTTGTGGCTGTGAGGTGATAGTTCGGCGTCGATCTTGTAGTGATCGACGCGCAGACGCAGCTTGTCAGCAGCCCATGAAGGAATGCTGGTAACTATAACCAACAAAAAGAGATAGAATAATATGGCCCGACGGTCACGCCGAGTGCTGAAGAGCATTACTTGCTGTCTCCTGAAAAGTCGCGTCAACAGTATGATGAGGATTGTTACGCAAAAGATGCTGGTAGCACAAGGGTTAGGGAAGCCTCCAACCACCAAGCGACGAAGGCTACGAAGGAAAAACATCCTAGCTTTTGGAGTGCAAAAGCGAAAGCGTCATCTCCGCGGCGCGATCTGCGGGATGAATCCCGGTTGGTAAGTTTCCGGCCAGTTTAAGTCTCACATCTCGGAGTTCATTGAGCATCTTCCCGCGCGCCGGACCCTCCGCCACCAGTTGCGCGAGCTGCGCTACTACTTTGTCTCCTGTGAAGTCATGCTGGACTAGCTCCGGCACTATCTCTTTACCGGCGATCAGATTCACCATGGCGAAGTGCGGGACCTTCACTCGCGGCTTACCCAGGAAATAAGTGAGCGGCGAGACCCGATAGACCATTACGAAGGGAAGCTCCATAAGGGCAGCCTCGACAGTGGCCGTTCCGCTGGCGATTATCCCAGCCCTCGAGTGGGCGAGCGCAGGAAGGCTTTCCGGAACCAGGTGAACATTCAGGCCTTGAAGCTGTTGCTGCATCCACGCAGGATCCAGCGTTGAGGCCACAGGCACGAGAAATTCATGGCCAGATCCCAGCTTTGCGACAGATTCAAGTATGCCGGGCAAATTCATGCGGACTTCTTTGCGGCGGCTTCCCGGCATCACGGTAATCCATGGTTTGGCAGGATCAAGATCGTGCTGCTGGGCATAGTCGCCTCTTGAAATCTGAGGGCGGGGAAGACCAGCCAATGGATGGCCGACGAAAGCGGCATTCACTCCGCGGTCGCGGTAAAACTTCTCTTCGAATGGAAAGATAACCAGTGCCTTATCGACATACTTCCGCAGCAGTTTCACTCTGCCCTGGCGCCAGGCCCAGAACTGCGGGCACACGTAGTAGACGACGGGAATGCTTCGCTTGCGCATCTGGCGGGCGACACGCCAATTGAACGCTGGGGAGTCGATTACCACCACCAAGTCGGGCCGGCGTGTGTCGGCCTCGGCAATGAGTCTGTGAAACAGACCCCAGATTTTCGGCAGGTGGCTCAGAATTTCGGTTATGCCTACCACCGCCAGGTCCTTGGCCTCGACGACGGTGTCGCATCCCGCAGCCCGCATGCGGTCTCCGCCGACGCCAAAGAATTGCAGCGAGGGGTCGCGGTGGCGCATGGCTTCGATTAGCTGCGCGCCGTACATTTCGCCGGAAGCCTCCCCGGCGGAGATCAGGATTCGCACGCAAGCATTGTAGCGGGTGGAGGCCTGTTAGTCGGGCGACTGCAGAAGCGATAACTTCCAGGGACACGAAGATCACAAATGAAAATCAAAATCGCACAGAACCAAGATTTCCTCGGTGTCCTTAGTGGTTATCGCTTACTACTTCAGAAAGGGATTACTTTCGCGCTCGGCGCCAATCGTTGTTTGCGGGCCGTGGCCCGGCACCACGATTGTTTCGTCGGGCAGGGCGAGGATTTTCTCGTGCAGTGAGCCGATGATTTTTTCGAACGAGCCACCGGGAAGGTCAGTGCGTCCGATACTACCGGCGAAGAGGGTATCTCCGGCAATCAGTTTTTGCTGAGCAGGGAAGTAGAGGCAAACGCTGCCTTGCGTGTGGCCGGGGGTGTGAATAACTTCTGCGGTCAGCGCGCCCGCTCTTACCTGATCGGCCTGGGCGATGGACTGGTCGATCTCGATCTTGCCGGGCGAAGCCATGCCAATCCAGGAAGCCTGGACGTCGATCATTTTTAGCAGGTCGTAGTCGTTCTGATTGAGAAGAATGGGCGCGCCAGTGAGCTTACGAAGCTTCGAGGCTCCGCCCACGTGATCAATGTGAGCGTGCGTAACGACGATCTGCTTTACGGCCAAATTGTGTTTGCGAATGATGGCCAGAACGGCTTCGACGTCATCGCCCGGGTCGATGACCATGGCTTCGCGCGAGGCCTCGTCGCCGATGACCGAGCAGTTGCACTGCAACGGCCCAACGGGAAGGATCTCGTGGATCATTGGAAAATCCGGCTCTGGCAGCCTATTTAGGCTGGGCGGGAGGAGCGGGAGGCGGGGTAGCCGGCTTGGTCTGCGTCGGGGCAGACTTCACGCCCTCGAGCACGGAACCTGGGCCAGTCCGGCGTTGGGCCAAGACCGACAACGTGATCGAGGTGACCATGAAGATCACGGCTGACCATGTGGTTGCCTTGGAAAGCGCAGTGGCGGTTCCGCGCGGACCGAATGCGGTCTGGCTGCCTTGTCCGCCAAAGGCAGCGGCAATATCTCCGCTCTTGCCGCTCTGCAAGAGGACGACAATGATGAGAAATAGACAAACAATGACGTGAACGATAGTGAGAAACGTAATGACCATAATTTTTTATTGGTGCGGAAGGGGGGATTTGAACCCCCACGCCTTGCGGCGCCACCCCCTCAAGATGGTGTGTCTGCCAGTTCCACCACTTCCGCACTGAGGTGTAAATCTGTGAAAAGGCAGGTTGATTATAACAAAGTAATCTTGCGCCCGAGTGTAGAATGCCGTCGCATGGCAGCGGCATTATGCAAGTCACAGAAAACCCCGAAGGGCTACGCCGCAAAAGGGAAAAGCGCCATGCCCTTTTGGCAAACCTGGGTCTGCTGGCAGGGGCGGTGGCCGGGTTGATTTTTCTTCGGGGAAGACGGTCGATTCTTCCTTTGGCCGCGCTTCCCTGGATCGCAATTTTGTTGGTCTTCCGCTCGAAGGGAGGGTGGAAACTCGACCATCGCAAAAACGACCCGAAACCCAGCTTGCCATTGCCTTTCCTGCTTCCGGGCTTCTTTCTGCTGCTGGTAACGATCGCCGACATTCATCCGGCGCAATGGCCCCACGCGCTCGGGTTGACCTTAACCCTTGCCGCGGTGCTCTCGACCGCGGCGATAAAGGCTGACCGGGAACTGGGTGAAAAGTCGTGGAAGCTGATCCTGGTTTTCCTCCTGCTTGCCTCCTATGGATACGGAGGAGGGATGCAGGTTAACGCGGCTCTCGATTCTTCGACTCCCTCGATCCATCCGATCCGCGTGCTTGGCAAACGGATGACATTAAATAGAGGCAATAGCTACTACCTGCAACTGGAACCATGGGGAAGTCTGCCGCAAAAAGAGATTTCGGTCCCTCGTTCTACTTATCAGGCGATAGAGGCCGGCGATACGGTGTGCGCCACGCTCCACCGGGGCGCGCTGCGCGTGGCGTGGTACACGGTGAACCTGTGCAGATGAGGCGGCCGGCCCTTTCTGGCCGGGTGCGTCGTGCTTGTATACTTCCGACTGGCGGCGGGACGCTATGAAGACCATTTCTGTTTCTTCTTCTCCTTCGTGTTCTCCTTTTCTGTCTTCTTTCTCGTGCTTGTTCTCTTGGCCTTTGCCTATTGCTGTTCTCCTTGATCGCGACGGTTGCGGGGGCCCAGGCTCCCGTCATTCAGCCGCAATACAAGGCGAAACTATTTAACCGGCAGGAAGTCATGATCCCGGTTCGCGACGAAGTTCATCTGCAGACCGTGATCTTCACACCGAGGCGGTCGACGGGACCACTGCCATTTCTGATGGTAAGGACTCCCTACGGTGTGCCGGAGGATGAAAGCGGGCTTACTTCAGGCACCTCCGACGACCTTATCGACGACGGATACATTTTTGTTTTCCAGAATATTCGCGGCCGGTTCAAGTCGGAGGGACAGTTCGTCATGCAGCGTCCGGCGCGAGACCGCGCGAAGAAGAGTTCTATCGACGAGGGAACCGATACCTACGACACCATCGAGTGGCTGTTGAAGAATATTCCCAGCAACAATGGCAAGGTCGGAATCTGGGGAATCTCATATCCGGGGTGGCTGGTGACCCAGGCTTTGATGGAGCCTCATCCGGCGCTGAAGGCGGCAAGCGAACAGGCCTCGCCTGACGATATGTTCGTCAATGACGACTTCCACCACAATGGGACCTTTCGTCTAAGTTACGGTTTCGAATACTCAGCTCTACTCGAGACCGCGAAAGAGGAAAATACCAATTTCGCTTTCGACAACTACGACACCTACGAGTGGTACCTGGGTCTTGGCGCGCTTTCAAACGCGGACAAGAATTATTTCCATGGAAAGCTTCCGACCTGGAGTGACTTTGTCGAGCATCCGAATCATGATTTTTGGGACCGGCATTCGGTCACGGGCGTTCTCAAGCACACCACCGTACCGAACCTTAACGTCGCAGGATGGTACGACCAGGAAGACTTTGTCGGGCCGACGCGCATCTATGCCGCGCTCGAGCAATCTGACGATCAACACCTGAACTATTTTGTCGCCGGCCCCTGGAACCATGGGGGCTGGATGGGCAAAGCCGGGAGCGCACTCGGAAACATTGATTTCGGCAGTGATACGGCAAAATATTATCGAGCTAATATTTTTGCGCCGTGGTTTGCCTACTGGCTGCACGGCAACGGTCCCCGGCCCGATGCGGAAGCGTGGACGTTCCAGACGGGATCGAATGTCTGGAAGAAGTACGAACTATGGCCACCGAAGCAGGGAATCAACGAGAAGAGGCTGTACTTTCGTGAGAACGGAGCACTGTCGTTTGACGCACCGAGCGGGGCTGACGGATTCGATAGCTATGTTTCCGACCCGGCAAATCCCGTGCCTTACCGCCCGCGTCCGATCACGCCCACCTATCCAGGAAAAGACTGGCCCATCTGGCTGCTGCAAGACCAGCGGTTTGTGGAGCACCGGCCCGATGTGCTGACCTGGAAGACGGGACCATTAAATGACGATGTCGTGGTGACCGGCGATATCGCCGCCGATCTATTTGCGTCGACCAGCGGGAGCGATAGCGACTGGGTGGTGAAACTGATCGATGTATATCCAGATGACTACCAGAAGGTAACCGACGAAGAAAAAGCCAAGGGTGCGGGACCGGTGCTGAACGGTTACGAACTGATTGTTGCCGATGATGTTTTGCGCGGACGGTTTCGCAATGGTTTGGAAAAACCGGAGGCGATTACGCCCAACAAGGTTACCGAATTCAAGGTTGATCTGCACCCCAACAACCATGCGTTCTTGAAGGGGCATCGCATCATGGTGCAGGTGCAGAGCACCTGGTTTCCGCTGTATGACCGGAATCCGCAGAAATTTGTGGAGAATATTTATAAGGCCAGTGACGGGGACTACATCAAGGCTACGCAGACGATTTACCGGTCGAAAGATGCGGCGTCGAGTGTGATTTTACCGGTTGCGGTGGAATAGAGTCTTGTCAGCCGCTTTGCGCTTTGGGCCCAGGAGCTTCTAGTACTTCACGATCGCGGTGAATGATTTCGGATCTAGGCTCGCGCCGCCTACCAACGCCCCGTCGATTTCTTCCTGGGCCATCAGGGCCTTGACGTTCTCCGGTTTCACCGAGCCTCCATAGAGAATGCGAAGGTTGGCCGCCATCTCGTCGCCGAATGCTTTGGAGGCTTCATTCCGGATTAAAGCGTGCGCGTCTGCAGCCATCTGGGGCGTAGCGGTTTTGCCGGTTCCAATGGCCCACACGGGTTCGTAGGCCACCACGAGTTTGTGGGCCTTCTTGCCGGAGATGGCATTGAAGGCGCGAAGGCACTGCCGGCGCAGGACATCTTCGGTCAGCCCGGCTTCCCGCTCTTCGAGTACTTCTCCCACGCAGACGATGGGGATTAGTCCTGCCTCGAGCGCCGCTTTCGCCTTCAGGTTCACGGTGTCGTCCGTCTCTCCGAAGTATTGGCGCCGTTCGGAGTGGCCGATGATCACATGCGTACAACCGACAGCGAGCAGCATCCCGCTGGAGGTTTCGCCGGTGAAGGCACCCTCTTTTTCCCAATGCATGTTCTGGCCGCCGATGGAAACATTCGATCCCCTGGCAGCTTCGACCGCCACGTGGACGCAGACGAAGGGGGGGTGCACCGCAATTTCATCCCGCGTGTGGCCCTTTACCATGGGAAGGAAACTGTTGAAGAACTCGCGAGTCTGGTCGGGGGTTTTATACATCTTCCAGTTTGCGGCCATTAGTTTGGTGCGGGGCATTAGGTCCTTTCAAGAACTACATTCGGCACTCAGCTTGTCAGATTTACTTGTTAGTCAGCGCTTCTACACCTGGAAGTTTCTTGCCTTCGAGGAATTCCAGGGACGCGCCACCTCCAGTCGAAATATGCGTAATCTTGTCGGCTACGCCGGCCTTGTGAACCGCAGAAACCGAATCGCCGCCACCCACGATTGAGGTGGCGCCTCCGTTGTCGGCCACGGCTTGGGCCAGCTTGAAAGTTCCCTTCGAGAAGGGAGCGACTTCAAACACACCCATGGGTCCGTTCCAGACAATCGTGCGCGCGGTCGAGACCTCTTCCGAGAACAGTTCGATGGATTCGGGACCAATGTCGAGGGCCATCATGTTGGCGGGTATGGGTTGGCCCTTGGGGATGGTGCGTGTGGATGCACCAGCATCGATCTTTTCGGCGACGATGTGATCGACCGGCAGTAGAAACTTCACGTGACGTTTTTTGGCTTGTCCAGAAGTTGACGAGCCAATTCAATCTTGTCGGCCTCGACAAGGGATTTCCCGATTTCATGGCCTTGCGCTTTCAGAAAGGTGTAAGCCATGCCGCCGCCCACGATGAGTGTATTGACCTTGGTCATCAGGTTTTGGATGACTGGGATTTTGTCGCTTACTTTGGCCCCGCCTAGGATGGCTACAAACGGCTCTTCCGGATGTTGCAAGGCCTTACCCAGGTATTGCAGTTCCTTCTCCATCAGCAGGCCAGCGGCCGATTTTTGCACGAATTTGGTGATGCCGGCGGTCGAAGCGTGAGCGCGGTGGGCACTGCCGAAAGCATCGTTCACATAAAAGTCAGCCAGGCTGGCGAGTTGCTTGGCGAATTTTTCGTCGTTGGCCTCTTCTTCTGCGTGAAAACGGAGGTTCTCGAGCAGAAGCGCCTGGCCCTTTTCCAGTTGCCGGGCCATTTCCGCGGCTTCGGGCCCAACGCAATCGGGGCAGAAGCCGACGTTTTCACCTCGAGAGAGTTCCTTATCGAGCATCATGCGCAGGCGCTCGGCCACGGGCTTCAGGCTCATCTTTGGGTTGGGCTTGCCCTTCGGACGTCCGAGATGCGATGCCAATATCAGGCGAGCACCATGCCGCAGCGCGTATTCGATAGAGGGCAAGGTTTCACGGATGCGGGTATCGTCCATTACCCGGCCGTCTTCAAGCGGGACATTGAAATCTACCCGCATGAAGACGCGGTGGTCGCTGAGCGAAAGATCGCGGATGGAAAGCTTTGACATGAACGGCGTCCTGAATTGTGGCGCCGGTACCGAGCGGCGCCACGGGAAGGATTAAAGGCCTTTGCTCACCATAAAAGTAATCAGGTCACGAACGCGATTGGAGTATCCCCACTCATTGTCGTACCAGGAGATCACTTTCACGCAGTTGCCACCGACTACCAGCGTCATGGGCGCATCGACGATCGAGGAACGGGGATCCCCTTTGTAGTCGGACGAAACCAATTCCTGTGTCTCGTAACCCAGGTATCCCTTCAACGATCCCGATTCAGACGCCTTCTTCAGAGCTGCGTTGACTTCGTCGCGAGTCGTCTTCTTCTCTACCCAAACCACCATGTCGACCACGGAAACGTTGGGTGTCGGCACGCGCATGGAAAAGCCGTCGAGTTTCCCCCCGAGCTCTGGAAGAACCAGCTTCAACGCCTTGGCCGCCCCCGTGGAAGTGGGAATCATGTTGATCGCAGCAGCACGCGCCCGTCGCAGGTCTTTATGCGGGAAGTCGAGGATCACCTGATCGTTCGTGTAAGAGTGGATCGTGGTCATAGTGCCGCTGACGATCTTGAACGCGTCATTCACCACCTTTGCGATTGGAGCCAGGCAGTTGGTGGTACACGATGCATTAGAGACGATGTGATGCTTGGCGCCGTCATACTTTTCGTGATTCACACCCAGCACCAGAGTGATGTCTTCGTTCTTGGCGGGGGCCGAGATGATGACTTTCTTGACGCTGTCGCGAAGGTGCTTTTTAGCGTCAGTGGCGTCGGTAAAGCGTCCGGTGGACTCGACCACCACCTGCGCGCCAACACTGCCCCAGGGCAGTTTTGCAGGGTCTTTTTCGGCGAAAACCTTGATGGTCTTGCCGGCGATGCTGATGCTGTCGGCACCGGCTGTGACCTCATGATCCAGATTGCCAAGAACCGAGTCGTACTTCAAAAGATGGGCCAGGGTTTTGGGATCGGTAAGGTCATTGACCGCAACAAACTCAAGATCGGGATCGTTAAGCGAAGCGCGCAGCACGTTGCGACCGATACGTCCGAAACCATTAATGCCGACTTTGACTGCCATGTTGCCTCCGATCGAAATAGTCCAGCTCTTTGACGGGAACTAAAAATCTTAACAGGTGAATCGTTATGGTGCCAACGCTGGGCAGCCATAGAAGGTTTTCCACAGAGGTTGTGACGGACCGTCACATAGAACGGAAGCAGGCGTTTGGGAATGATCGATTCAACCCCGGGGGCCGCCACAGAATTGAAAAGCCTGCACAGGGCTGCTGGGAATACCGTGAAGGGAAGTTTGCGATTCCCTTTTCACTGCCTGCTCTGGTTCCTTTCTGCCTGCTTACGTTGCCCGCGACCCTTCTTGTGTGTTACAAGCCATGCATGCGCAAATGGATGCGCGATCGTTTGAAGCGCAAGAAAAAGACGGACGACACAAAAACCGAGTCCGGCCCCGCCCCTCTGCAACCGGCGTATTTTGACGCCGGTAAAGAACCGACCGCTAGCCCTGTGCCACCTACCGCGCGCCGAGAGGAACCATCACCCCAAAAATCTGCAGCCACTGAACCGCCGGAACCAGTTGAATCCAGCGACGAAGAATCAACGCCCGTGCAGACCCCCTCTGGTTCCGATGCTGGACGTCCGGTTCGCCGTCGTCGGAGCCGAGGAGGTCGTGGAAGGGGCCGTTCTCGAGCCTCCGCAGCGCCAAGCCCGACGGACGAAGCCCCCGAAGCCGCGGCTGCAACTCCCGTAGTTGTGCCGACGGCGGTCGCCGCCCAGCCCCACACGTCAAAGGGCGTGGTGGTGCTGGCAATCGGGCTGCCAGGATCCGGCAAGAGTTCATGGTTTAAGCGCCACAACATTACCGCGCTCTCCACTGACCTGCTGCGATCGCTTCTATTTGACGACGCCAATGAGCAACGATTCCAGGATCTGGTGTTCTCGAATTTGCGCTCGATGCTGAAGGCACGGCTTATTGCCCGGCGGCCCCTCAGCTATGTCGACGCCACCAATCTCACCCCGCAGGAACGTCATAGCTGGATCAAGCTTGCCAAGGATTTTCAGTACGACGTTCAGGCCGTCTATTTCGACGTGCCCCTCGATGTGTGCCTGGAAAGAAATCAGAAGCGATCACGGGTGGTGGGAGAAGACGTAGTTAAACGAATGTCGGCAAAGCTGAAGCCGCCCGCATTTGAAGAGGGCTTCACCAAGATCACAGTGGTCCGGGTGAAGAAGAAAGACAGCGAAATAGCGGAGGAAGCCGAGCAGCAGTAGGCAATTGCTCTGCGGAGATGCAAAATCAAAACGCCGCCCCGAAGGGCGGCGTCTTTGTTTCGGACAATAAATCCGTGGTTAGCGTCGTCCGGAAGCACCGTGTGATCCGCCACCCGACGATCCGTGAAACGATCCATCCTCCGCCACCACGAGGACCACTGCTCCCCATGGAACGCGCACTTGAAGGTGCGCTATAGCGCGCGCCGCCACCACCGCCACCACCGTACGACCGCTGTGAATACGAGGCTGAAGGTTGGCTGTAACTTCGTGCACCCGCGGAAGAGTAGGACCTCTCAGGCGTCGAGTAGGAACGGCTGGGTTGGCTGTCAGGATCTGGCCGAGCCATACGATTCTCTGGAGTTCCCAGCGAAAGAACGATAGCCCTGTTCCCCGCGCGAAGGCTGGCTCGAGCCATAATAGCTAGAGGCAGAACGGACCTGTCCCGTCGGACGAGGCACGTTCGTGCTCGCGCTCCCACCGTTCGGCCTGCCGTTGCGTGGTCCGGCGTTGGGATGTTCACTGCCCCGGCCTCCGCCGTTTTCGGTGGGCCGTGGGGTCGAACGTTCCATTCCCCGGCTGCTAGGACCGCTCTGTGAAGGCATGGTGTGCACGGAGTCGTTGCCCCGTGGGTTTTCTGTGCGTTGCATCTCGCTACGTTCACTGCGAACACCGGCGGTCGGACGCGGGATTGAGTTCGATCGCATGGTTGGCGACTGGTTGTTTCCCGTCTCGCCGCGTTGTCCCTGGAAGCTGCGGTTCGGCTCCGACGCATTGTTGGGAACGCGCGCCGAAGTAGCCGTGCCTGCTGCGTTCGCTCCAGGTGCAGTTACGCCAGGGCGGGGAACGAAGCGGCCGTTGGTGTGGGATTCTGCTGGGCCGCTTTGCGGATGATTGTCATTACGTCCGTGGATGGCGCCAACACGTTCGCTGCCACGAGCTTCGCTCGGGTTAGTGGCACCGGGGCGAGGAACGAAGCGACCGTTGTTGCGCGCGTCGGACTGGCCACCCTGCGGCCGGCCTTCCATACGATTGTTGACTGCGCTGCCGCGGCCGACATCAACGCGTTCGCTGCGTCCGGGCGATGTCATACGAGACACCACAGGTCTCGAGAAGGAACGTTGTGGCGGCGCTGCGGCGGCGCGTCCAGCGTTGACACCGAGCCTGCTGGTTCGATCCGGAGTGAGATCAACGCGTCCGCCTAAGTGGGCGTTCTGAAAGTTACGCTCTGGAACATTCACCAGCGAGCGGCCTACGGGGCGTGAGCCGACGATGACGTCTCGTGAGACGGCTGTCCTGCCGCCAGCGTAACGCATGTTGGTATAACGGAAATTGTTACCACCCCGGCCGTAGTAGTTGTAGACATTGGTGATTCGCGTGTTGCTGATGTTCACTCGACCGTAATATCCGCGGCTGTAGTGATACCAAGGATAGTAGGGTTCTCCCCAGCCCAGCGGACACCAGCCGTATCCGTAGCCACCGCCGAAGCCGATGCCAACGCCCCAACCAGCACCGCCAAACCAAGTGACCAAGGCGGGAGCGTAAACCGGACGAATGTAGCGGGGGCCAGGAGCCCATCCCCAATATCCGCCATAATTGACCCACCGGCCATAGTGAAACGGAGCATAGCCCCAAGGTGCGTCGTCAACCCAAGTCCATCCCCAGGGACCGATATACGCCCAATGTCCATAGCGATAAGGAGCCCATCCAACCGTAACCCGCGGCCTCCAGATGTGGCCGTAAGTAGGAACTTCCTCCCAGGTTCCGTACTCGTCGAGATCTTCATACCCAACCACTTCTGGGGCAACGTACTGCGCCGAAACCGTACCCTCGCGCTTGTCGCGCACGCGGCACCAGTCATCGAAACCGTCGTAGCCAGGAGCTGCCGAAAATTCATGGGCGAGCGAGGTACCGCTATGAAAACGTGCCCGCTCGTGTTCTTTTACATGGACTGCCGGACCTTCGCCGGTAGCGTCGCCTTGTCCCTTGAAGACGGTGACCAAGCTGGCGTCGCCATCGGGATCGACGTCGAAGCGGTATTCGCCAGACTTCTGCACCGTGAACGCCATATTAGGCGTGTCGACTTCGTAGATTTCACCGTCATAGAGTTTGCGCACCCGCAAATTCAGCGTGCCCTGGTGCAATTGCACCTGCACGCTGTTGTCACCGACATTGGTCAAGGTCAGGCTGGATTCCGAATTCAGCCGCAGGATGCCGCTGCCGACGTTCAGTTCAGTGCGCGCGTTCTTGTCCGTCCAGATATTGTCTGCATTGGTTAAGGGACGGTTCAATGCCCCCTCGACCCAGTCGCCGGTGCCGGCAGGTTGAACCGAAACTGATCCCTGAATGTATTGCAGGCGAGCCGCGCGTCCGGGAGGATCCTGAGTTTGGTCCTGATCTTGAGCCTGATTCTGGTTCGGGCTTGGACCTTGGTCCTGGGCCCGCAGCGCAGTGGCCGTGAATAGCGCTAAAAGCGATGTCGCCAGCACAACTCGCCAAAATGACTTCATGGCACGATCTCCCTGAGATGGCCTGGTCGGCACATCTCTTAAGCAATGGCTTAGGGTCGGCCTTGCTTAATACTTCTGTAGCTAATAACCCCAGCGTCGAGACTAAGTTTCGCTGCCCTTTCAGTCTTCCTAATACGTTAGATGTAGCCGGGGGCGATATGTGTATCTAATTGAATACAAGTAGTTTAGTGATTGGTGTTGGGTGCTCGGGTGGGCTGGGCCAGGCGAATCAGGGCGGCAAGACAGCCGGCAAAGGCCATCGCCGCGGCTACCACCAGCAGACCACCTTTAAACCCGCCCGTGCTGAGCCGGACCTTGCCAATGACGTAAGGGCCGAAAAATCCGCCAAGATTGCCAATGGAATTAATCAGTGCAATTCCGGCTGCGGCGCCGCTGCCTGAGAGCAGGGTGGTTGGCATCGACCAGAACGGACCCATCATGGAAAACTCGGCCAGAACGGCGAGGCTAATGGCTGCAATCATGGGTACGACGGATCCGGAATAAGCAGCGCCCAACAAAGCGGCCGAACCGATGAACGCAAGAATGGCGGCGTGCCAGCGTCGTTCACCGGTGCGGTCCGAGTGGTATCCCACAATCACCATGGAGATTGCCGCGGCCACGTAAGGGATTGCCGACAGCAAACCGATCACGACGCTGCTGACTCCCGAGAGGCTGTGGATTACTGTTGGGAGCCAGAGGCTGATTCCGTAGGTGCAGGTGTTCATCCCGAAATACATGAACGTGAGCATCCAAATCCGTCCACTCAGCAGGGCCCTGGATGCAGTGGAATAACCCGTTACCGAAGTCGCGCGCCGCTCCCGTTCCAGCGTGTCCATGAGCCACTCCCGCTGGTCCGCGGGCAGCCATTGGGCATCGATGGGAAAATCGGTGAGATAGAAGACGACGACAGCTCCCAGAAGGATCGCAGGTAGCCCTTCCATCAAGAACAACCATTGCCACCCGGAGAGTCCCCCGCGATTGTGGAGGGTCAGGAGTGCGCCGGAGATGGGTCCGCCCACTACTCCAGCCAATGGCGCGGCGGTCATGAACCACGCCACCGTTCGGGCGCGCGCTTCGGCAGGGAACCAGTTTCTGAGATACAGAATCACTCCGGGGAAAAAGCCGGCTTCGGCGAGTCCGAGGGTGAAACGAAGGGCATAGAAGCTCTTCGGGGTAGTGACGAAAATCATGCAGCAGGAGACAACTCCCCAGATAACCATCAACAGGCAGATCCAGCGCCGCGCGCCCACGCGGTTGAGGATGAGGTTGCTGGGCAACTGGAAGCAGAGGTATCCCGCAAAGAATACGCCCGCCCCAAATCCGTAAACTGCATCATTGAAATGCAGCTGCTGCTGCATTTGAAGTGCAGCGAAGCCTACGTTGATCCGGTCCAGGTAGGCGACGATGTAGAGCACGAAAAGGAAAGGCACAATACGGCGGGTAAGCCGGGAGATAACGAGCGGGCCGATGTCAGGAGAGGCGGCGAGGGAATTCGTAGGGACCATAGCAGGGTGTGCCGAAACGACCTTCTCCGCAAGGATTCATCCGGCGATGAGAAACCTTACAGGAGAGGCGGCCATGTAGCAACCGGAAGTAAGGAGACTACAGCTTGCTAAGAAATTCGGTGATCTCAGGTTGCGACCAGTCGACGGCGCCGATGAATTTACGGCGCATGACACCATTGCGGTCGATGATATAGGTCTCGGGAAACTTGAAGGTCCCGTAAAGATTATTGCTTTGCTGTTTTTCGTCGCGGACGGTGAGCAAACTTATGTTGTGATCGTGGAGAAATCGCCGATATGCCCCAGCGTCTGTGTCGACACTGACAGCCAGCACAGTCACACCACGATCTTTGAGCCGCTGTTGAAGTTGCACTAACGAGGGCATCTCTTCAATGCAGGGCATGCACCAGGTCGCCCAGAAGTTGAGCACAACAATCTCGCCGCGAAACTGGTTCAGTGCAAGCTTGCGGTCGGAGTCTTGTACGGTAAAGTCGGGGGCAACGGTTCCGATTCGAGGGGGCTTGGACCCTGTGTCGCAAGCCGACAGCAGTAGAGTCAGCGCAGTTAGAAGAAAACTCGCCCGTCGCACCCATTTATAATACCTAATTCGGCCCTATGTCAGTGGAAAGCACAATCCCGGCTGCTTTGCAAGCGTCGGTGATTGTTCCAGCGCGCAATGAAGAGGCCTGCCTTGCCGCCTGCCTCCGATCGTTAAGTGAGCAGGCCGGAGTCAACTTCGAAATTATCGTAGTCGACGATGCCTCAACCGACCGTACCGGGGAAATTGCCAAATCCTTCCCGCAGGTTAGGGTGGTCCATCCCCCAGCCTTACCGCCCGGATGGAGCGGGAAGGTAAATGCCGTCGAGGCTGGGGCTGCACAGGCTCGGGGGGCGTGGCTGCTTTTTACTGACGCGGATACAGTTCATCTTCCGGGTTCATTAGCCCGCGCCATTACTGAAGCAGAGAAAAGGCAAGCAGCTTTGCTTTCCTATTCCCCGGAGCAGCAGGTTCGCAGTTTTTGGGAGAAGGCGGTTATGCCGGTTGTGTTTGCTGAACTGGCATCAAGGTTCAGACCGGTGGAAGTCAGCAATCCGAGGTCCGCCGTCGCAGCAGCGAACGGGCAGTACCTCTTGATATCCCGCGAGACCTATGCGGCAGTCGGCGGATTTGCACCGGTTGCCACGACGTTGCTCGAAGATGTCGCCATGGCGCGGGCAGTGAAGGCCTCGGGACGCAAGACCTTCTTTCGCTACGGGCCCGATGCCGTGCGTACCCGAATGTATCGCAATTTCGTCGAGCTGCGAGATGGCTGGACCAAGAACCTCGTGTTGCTCTTTCCCTCCACTAACAGGCTAGCGGCATTGCGATTGATGGAATTTGTCCTGATCGTCGGCTGCGCCACGTTGGCCGTGGTTGGGGCGGCCAAGGAAAGAGCTCATACCGGAATAGCAGCGGCCGGCGTTGGCGCGGTGATTTATGTTTTGTTCGTGATGCGGATTCGTAAAGCGCACTTTCGCTGGGACGCAAACCTGTTTTCGCTACTTGGGCTGCCAGTTTTTGCGTATCTTTTGCTGCGCTCGCGACTCTTTCACGGCAGAGGCAAGGTAAGCTGGAAAGGGCGCCTGTACGATGGAGAGGCCTCGCAGGGAGACAATCGCACTATCCAGAAGGCTGCGAAGACCGAGATCACTCCAGCAGCCCCTTTGCCACCCTTATGATTTATCTCACCCGCAAAGCCGAATTCGCCGCTTCCCACTACTACCACAATCCGGAGTTCACACCGGAGGAGAACCAGCGCGTCTTCGGCAAGTGCAACAACCCGAACGGGCACGGCCACAACTACACACTGGAAGTAACGGTGAAGGGAGAGATCGACCCGCGATCTGGGTTCGTGGTCGATCTCAAGCAGCTCAAGGGCGTGCTGACCCGCGAAGTTTTGGATGCTATGGACCATCGCTTCTTGAATCGAGAGGTACCCGAGTTTGCCAACCAGATACCGACTACCGAAAACCTGGCGATTGCCATATGGCAACGGTTGGAACCTAAGTTGAAAGCGGCGCAACTGCATCGGGTGCGAGTGTACGAAACGTCGGATTTGTTCGTGGACTTTTACGGAGAGGCATGAAGGCATATCTCACTCGGCGCTATATGTTTTCAGCCTCGCACCGCCTGCACAATGAGGCCATGTCTGCGCAGGAGAACCTCGATACCTATGGCAAGTGCAACAACCCGCATGGCCACGGACACAATTACATGCTCGAAGTGACAGTCAGCGGGCAGGTCGATCCATCGACAGGAATGGTTTGTAATTTGGCCGATCTGGACGGGTTCGTGCATCGAGACATCCTTGAACGGGTCGACATCCAGAACCTCAACACGTTGCCGGAGTTTCAAAGCGAAGTTCCAACTACTGAAAATCTTTGCACTGTCCTCCACAAAATTTTGCAGCGTGGGTTCACCGAGGCACATCTTGAGAAGGTGAGATTGGAAGAGACGATGATGAATTCGTTCGAGTACACGGGCGGCAAGGAAAGGATTTGGTGATGGTGCAGATCGTAGAGACCCCGACTTTGACCAGTGCGAGCTTTGAAGAGTTAGTCCGCGAAATGATCGTGCGGCTTGGAGAAGATCCATCCCGAGAAGGACTGGTGCGGACTCCGGAGCGTTTTCACAAAGCCTACGAATACCTTACGCGCGGCTACAAGCAGGATCCTGCGACACTTTTAAAAGATGCCCTCTTCACGGTGAACTACGACGAGATGGTTATCGTCAAAGATATTGAGATGTACAGCCTGTGTGAGCATCACATGCTCCCGTTTATCGGTAAGGTCCACGTTGCCTATATCCCGAACGGCAAGGTAGTGGGGTTAAGCAAGATTCCGCGGCTGGTGGAACTATTCTCGCGACGGCTGCAGATTCAGGAAAGGCTCACCACCCAGATTGCGGAAACCATACAAAACGCGATCCACCCGCAGGGCGTCGGCGTAGTCATCGAGGCTCGCCACCTTTGCATGATGATGCGCGGCGTTGAGAAGCAGCATTCTGCGGCAGTGACTTCGGCAATGTTGGGATGCTTCCGCGAGGAGCAGGAGACGCGCACCGAATTCTTGTCGCTGATTCGAAGCCGCCCCAACGGGGTCTAGCCGCCCCCAAAATGTCATCCCTTGGGGAATGACGGTTGAGGGGTGCGCGGGAACATTCGCGGGGGATTATTTTTTTCGCTGAACTAGGTAATCAGCCAGCGCCTCCATGGTTTCTGCGCGAGTCCCGAAACCCTCGAGGGCGGCGGAGGCCGTCATGATAAGCTTGTCGGCTTTCTTCCGCGATTCTTCTATTCCAAACAAGGCGGGGTAGGTAGATTTCTCGGCAGCAGTGTCTTTGCCCGCGGTCTTTCCTAGCTGCTCTGAGGTTTGAGTTACGTCGAGAATATCGTCAACTATTTGGAACGCGAGTCCGATGGATTGCCCGAAGGACCGCAGCTTTTTAACTGCAGTGTCTTCCGCACCTGCGAAGAGGCCTCCGGTTACCACACTGGCCGTGATGAGCGCGGCGGTCTTCGAGCGGTGAATGTATTCCAGCGTGTCGGCATCCGGTTTGCGGTGCTCGGCCTCGAGGTCTACGACCTGTCCGCCTATCATTCCATCGACGGTTCCGGTGGCACGAGCGATTTCCTCGATGATGCGGACTCGATCCTCTGCAGGACATTTTAAGCGAGCCAGAATTTCGTAGGCCTGCGTCTGCAGCGCATCGCCCGCCAGGATCGCCATGGCGTCGCCAAAGACTTTGTGGCAGGTGGGACGTCCGCGGCGGAGATCGTCGTTGTCGAGCGCAGGCAGATCGTCGTGAATCAATGAGTAGGTGTGAAGCATTTCCAACGCTGCACCAAGATCGGCGACACCATCCGCTAGCGACCCGGCGATCATCCTCGCAGCTTCCATGCAGAGAATCGGCCGCAAACGTTTGCCACCGGCGAAAACGCTGTGGCGCATAGCCTTATGAATCGAGGCGGGCCGCTGGGTGGAAGCCGGCAGCAGGCGTTCCAGAGCGGCGTCGGTTGACGCCTGTCCCTGTGCCAGCGTGTCTTTCAGAGGCAGCATTAAGGCTGAGTATAACAAGCAAGACTAGCGCTTGCGGGCAGCGGCGATAGCATTGCGAACGTGACCCGATGTTTTTTTCAGGGCACCTTCCGCCACTTTGAGCTTTACTCCGGCTTGCAGCATGACCATTGCCACTGGAACGCGGTTGCTGGAATCCTGCAATGCTTTTGCCGCGGCTTCTCGATCGACATTGGCGGCTCGCTGCAGAATGGTGATCCCGCGCTCGACGAGTTTTTCGTTCTTCATGTGGACGTTGACCATCAGGTTTCCATAGACATAACCCAGACGGGTCATGGCGCCTGTAGAAAGCATATTGAGCACCAATTTTTGCGCCGTGCCAGCCTTCATGCGAGTCGAGCCTGAAACCACCTCGGGGCCAACCTCGGTGACGATGGCGAAATGAGCTGCTTCCTCCAGCGGGGAACCCGGATTGCAGACCACGGCAATGGTCTTTGAGCCGTGGCGCCGGGCTTCTTCAATCGCGGCGATGGTGAAGGGTGTGCGCCCACTAGCGGCGATTCCAACTACAACGTCGTCTTTGTCCGGCTTCCGATCCGCGATTGCGCTCACGCCCAGCTCCGCCGAGTCTTCACTTGCTTCAGTGGCGGACCAGAGCGCCCGGGTTCCACCGGCGATCACGAACTGCACAGTCTCAGGATCAGTGTTAAAAGTCGGCGGGCATTCTGAAGCATCGAGCGCAGCCATGCGGCCACTCGTACCCGCACCAACGTAGATCAAACGTCCTCCGCGTTTTAGGGCAGCAGCAATCTCATCGATGGCACGCGACACCTGGGGCAGGGCTTTCTTCACCGCCCCGGCGACCTTGGCGTCTTCGGCGTTGATGATGCGAGCCAGTTCGAGCGAGGGCTTCTGGTCCAGATTGGCGGCAGCGTGGTTGGATTGTTCGGTCAGAAGCCTGCTGATTTCTTTCTTGCCTTTTGATTTCAACCGTTCTTCTCCAGAGCTTCTACGACGGCATCATGAAATTGTGGACGGACCTGTCGAATGGATTGGTTGGAGCAGTCCGGCCAGATGCGATTTGTGAGCAGGATAATCGAAAGCTGGCGTTCGGGATCGATCCAGATCGAAGTGCCGGTGTATCCGAGATGGCCAAAAGCATGATCGGAAAGGTACCTGCCCGACTGGGATGGCGCTGAAGGCGTATCCCAGCCCAAAGCGCGTGAGGTGTTTCTCGGGGCCGACTCCCGACGGGTGAAGACCACGATGGTTTCTGGTCGCAGAATAGGCGCACCGCCAGTCAACATTACGTTGGCAAACGTTGCCAGGTCTTCCACGGTTGAAAATACCCCGGCATGGCCTGCGACTCCACCAAGAATGCCGGCATTCTCGTCTTGCACCTCACCTTGAATGATTCGGTGGCGAAACGACTGGTCATCAACGGTAGGCACGATCGAATCGCGCCATGAGGCGGGCGGATTGAAAGCGGTTTCCGACATTCTCAGTGGTCCAAAAACCTCACGCTGCGCAAAGCGGTCGAGGCTCTCTTCTACAAGACGTTCCAGGGCCGTACCCAGGATGATGAATCCGATGTCACTGTATTCAGCCTTGACGCCCGGTTCGCTGATCAACGGGGTTGTAAACGCTTGCGACAGTAACTCATCTCGCGTCCTGCATCGTTGGAATAGCTTTTCGTATGCGGGCAGTCCTGATGAATGAGCCAGCAACATGCGGAGTGTAACTTCACGACGGCGGGAATCGTCAGCGATGAACTCCGGCACGATGGCGGTGACCGGCATGTCGAGGTCCAGCAGTCCGCGTTGGTACAGCAGCATAGCCATGCTGGTGGTAGCCACAACTTTTGAAACCGAGGCGATGTCGAAAATACTTGCCGGGATAACAGCGGGCGATTCGGGATCATAAGTAAACTGCCCTAGCGCTTTCAATGCAACCAGTTTTCCGTGATACGTCACGGCACTGGTAGCGCCGGGGAAGGCACGGCTTGAGATGGCATTCTGTAAAACGGTGAAGGCTCGGCTAAAGCGCATGTCCTGCTCGACCCATGCAGGAAGAGGGGAATGCGGCGTAGTTGCGGGGATCGCTTTCACGGGAGCGGCTTGATCGGGTTATAGCAACTGTGAGGGTTAAAGACAACTATCCCAAGTCCATCTCGCGGTACCCCCTTACTTGAGTTTCTTGAGCAATTCGGCCGCGGTTGTTAGAGTCGGAGTATCCCCTATGAATCAAATCCTGCGGCTACACGCCTGCATCACCCTGCTGCTGGTAATAGCGGTTTGTCATTGCTGTGCGTTCTCAAGCGCCGCATCCGATCCTGCTGCAAATGCGCCGCCTCTGGCGGGCATAGACTCGATCGTCACGAACGCGATTCAGGACCAACAGGTTCCGGGAGCAGTGGTGCTGGTATGGCACGATGGCAAGGTTCTGTACCGCAGAGCTTTTGGACATCGTTCGCTCGAGCCTCGCCGCGAACCCATGACGGCGGGCACCATTTTCGATGTGGCATCACTGACCAAGGTAATCGCGACGACCACGGCCGTCATGCAACTGGTGCAGAAAGGGGACGTAAGGCTGAACGATCCGGTGGCGAAATATCTCCCCGAGTTCTCCGACAGCGATAAGAGCGAGATTACCGTACGCGAACTGCTCACTCACCACTCAGGTCTCCGCGAAGACCTCGATCTGACAGCGCAATGGCGGGGACGTGACGTCGCACTGAAAATGGTTGGGGCGGAGAAGCCGATCTTTCCACCGGGGTCGCGATTCCTTTACAGCGACATCAATTTCATTTCACTGGGCGCACTGGTTGAAAAAGTTTCGGGAGCGCCGCTTGATCAATATTGTCTAGAGCATGTCTTCCGGCCGTTGGGGATGTTGCACACCCGCTTTTTGCCGTCGCCGGCATGGCTTCCTAAAATCGCACCCACGCAGTACGACGAAAACAACCGCATGCTGCGGGGAATTGTCCATGACCCGACGGCCCGCCGGATGGGTGGAGTGGCAGGCCATGCGGGACTGTTCTCCACCGCGGATGATCTCTCTAAGTTCGCCCAGGCGTTGCTGAAGGGGAGTCCGGTGCTCTCTCCGCTGACCGTCGAAAAGATGACGACGCCCCAGCAGCCGCCGACCTCGCAGGTGCTACGCGGATTGGGTTGGGATATCGACTCGCCCTTTTCCAGCAATCGAGGCGATCTACTGCCAGTCGGCTCGTATGGTCACACCGGCTTTACCGGGACCTCGTTATGGATCGATCCAGTGACCCGCACGGTCATCATAATTCTGGCGAATGGGGTTCACCCCCGCGGTAAGGGGACAGCAGTTCCTTTGCGCTCGAAGATCGCCACCGCGGTTGCTGCGGAGTTACGTCTCGAGCCAAGTGAAAATGAGAGGCTGAGGTGGCAGAGCCTCACTGGCTACAATGAGGCTCAGACAACGGCCCGGCGAGTGGCCAACAGAAATGGCGACGTCAAGACCGGAATCGACGTGCTCGAAGCGCACAATTTTGATGTTGTCTCAGGAACCGATGCGACGAAGAAAAGAATTGGCCTGCTTACAAATCAGACCGGCGTCGACCTGCAAGGCCGACGTACAATTGACGTCCTGGCAAAAGCTCCCGGCGTATCGCTCGAGGCCATTTTTAGTCCTGAGCACGGTGTCACCGGAACGCTCGACACCACTGACATCTCCAACTCAAAGGACGCCGCCACCGGCATACCCGTGTACAGCGTCTATGGAGCTACCAAAGCAGCGCGCCGGCCGCCGCTCGATGTACTCAAGAATCTGGACGCGGTTGTCATCGACATTCAAGACGCGGGGACGCGTTTCTATACCTACGAAGCCACTCTGGGATATTTTCTGGAAGCTGCCGGCACTACTGGGACGGAAGTCATCGTGCTCGACCGGCCAACTCCGATCACGGGATCGTTTGTACAGGGTCCGGTTTCAGACGTTGGGCTCGACAGCTTTGTGAATTATTTCCCCGTTCCGCCGCGCCATGGAATGACCATGGGAGAGCTGGCGCGGATGTACAACGGCGAGCGCAAGCTCAACTCGCGGCTGCAGATAGTTCCTCTCGAAGGCTGGCTTCGTGGCGATTGGTTTGATGCCACAGGGTTGGCGTGGATCAATCCGTCTCCAAATCTCAGGAGCCTCAATCAGGCCACGCTCTATCCCGGTGTGGGATTGATTGAGGGCACCAATGTTTCTGTGGGACGTGGGACCGACTCTCCATTTGAGTTGCTGGGCGCGCCGTGGATCAAGGGCAGGGAGCTGGCGCAATACTTGAATGCCAGAAACATCTCCGGAGTCCGCTTTGTCTCTACCAGCTTCACCCCTACGACCAGCAACTATGCGGGCCAACGGTGCGAAGGAGTCAACATGGTAGTCACTGAGCGTAACGCCTTGGATTCCCCGGAATTGGGTATCGAACTAGCCTCCGCAATGCGCAAGCTCTACCCCGATCAATGGCACATGGAGCGTCTGATTGAGCTAGTGGTCAATCAGTCGGTTTACGACGCCATCGCGCAGGGTGAGGATCCTCGCCGTATCGCGCAAGACTGGCAGCCCCGCCTGGATGAGTTCGAGCAGCTGCGGCAGAAGTATCTGATCTACAAGTAGGCGCGAGTCGGGTGTTTTCCGTCCAACTAACCGGTCCTGACCCGGCATCGTACCTCTATTGACCAGCCGCCTTGCCTCAGGCTAAATGTCTCTGGGTCAGATTAAAGAGGAGTTATGATGCAGACGTTCGCGCTCTTGGTCCTACTTTGCTCTTTGGCGGTGGCGCAGGCGCCTCCAGAGCTCTCCAAGACTGCTCCTTCGACGGAGCTGACCATACCGGCGGGAACCAAGGTTCCCGTGGCCTTGAAACATGCGATCTCGACCAAAGGTGCCCGCGAAGGCGATCCAATCTATGCCGAGACGACGTTTCCCGTAGTGTTGAATGATCGCGTGCTCATTCCCGCAAATACATTTGTCCAGGGACGAATTAGTAACATCAAGCGCCCGGGAAGAATTAAGGGACGCGCGGAAGTTTTGATTCACTTCACCACAATGATCTATCCCAGCGGGTACACGGTTTTGTTGCCGGGAGCGATCGAAAACGTCCCCGGTGCCGAAAACACCAATATGAAGGGCGAGGAAGGCACGATCCAGCAGAGTGGAAGCAAAGCCAAAGACGTCGGAACGGTAGCGAGCACGGCATCGACTGGCGCTGTGATTGGCGGACTAAGCCAGGGCGGAAAAGGAGCACTGATTGGGGCAGCAGCAGGTGGCGTGGTGGGAACCGCCATCGCCTTGCTCACCCGTGGCAACGACGTACGGCTGGAATCAGGAACGACGTTAGAAATGGTGATACAACGGTCGATTCCTGTCGATTCGAGCCGTGTACCGTCCACTACCCGATAGTTATTTCAGATTGAATAGCGCGTTTACGTGAGCAGTCACGTTTAGCGTCTGCGGTGTGAATTCTTCGGTCGGAGCAGGCGCTGCCGCGGCCAGCGTCTTAAACTGTGCGCCCATCGGCCGGATCATCGGAATATTTTCAAACGTATCGACCGAAGCGTACGACAGCTCTCCCAAAGTTCTTCCTGACGCCTTGGCCACAGCTTCCGCCGACTGCCGGGCCCGCCGGTAGGCATCTTCCACGGCCTTGGTCTTCGCACTGTCCATTTCTTCGAGCGTGTATCCGAGCGATTGCGTGTCGCTCACGCTGGCGTCTGCCAGGGCCTGCAGGATTGGAGGAATTTTGCCAAAATCCTTCAGCTTTACCGATACGCTGGCGCTCACTCTGTAACCCGCTAATTTCCGCTTTGGCGTCTTGTAGTCATACACCGGCTGAAGCGAAAATGAACCGATCTGTGCAGTCTTAGGGTCGATGCTATTGGCGCGAAGAATCTGACGCACTTGCTCCGCCTGCTGCGAGGCGCGGTCGTAGGCAGTGTGGGAATTCTCATCCTGTACCGAAATGTTGAAGTCGACCACAGCCGTGTCAGGGGCAGCCTCGAACCTGCCGTCGGCGCCTGCAGAAATGCTATTCGGCGGAAGCGTAGGACGATCCTGCGCCATTGCAGTCAGCCTGCTCAATACCAGAGCCGAAACAAGAAGAAGTTTTGTCATCCGGAAATTGTATACCGCTGCATTTCGTGGAGGTGAGGAGGTTAAATTCCCAAGCCTTTGGCAACCGGGGGATAGGCGAAGCGATAAACCTGGCTGTCGATTTGCTTCCGCAGGTTTTCCCAAAGGTTGTCAGGCATGGAAACAAAGACCTGCACAACTTCGGGATCGAACTGCCGACCTGACCACTTTTGAATTTCAGCTTTTGCGGCGCCTACAGTCTGTGCGGGCCGATAGGGACGGTCAGAGGTGATGGCATCCAGGGTGTCGGCGACCGCGAAGATTCTTGCGCCCAAGGGAATCTCATCACCCTTCAGACCCCGGGGATAACCGGTTCCGTCGAATTTCTCCTGATGGGAATAGACGATATCGGCGGCCTCTCCCAAAAACGGAATCTTCTTCAACATCTGATAACCGTGATAGCAATGCTCACGCATAATCGCCACTTCGTCAGGGGTAAGAGCGCCGGGTTTGCGAAGGATGGCATCGGGAATTGCCATCTTTCCGATGTCGTGCAGAAAGGCTCCACGGGCAATGATTCGTATCTGCTCATCGGGAATTCCCATTACCCGGGCGACGGCGATGGTGAATGCAGTCACCCGTTTGGAGTGACCTTCGGTTTCAGCATCCTTCAGATCCAGTGCATCGCCCAGCGCTTCCAGCGTGATGTCGTAGGAGCGCTCAAGATTGGCCCATGCTTCTTTCAATTGCCGGGTACGCGCATCAACCTTGGCTTCCAGGTTGGTCTGGTAGGCGCGATTTTCCAATTTTAGGCGGCGATTCTCCAGCGCGCGTCTGACTGTCGCAAGCAACTGCTCTCGTTCGAAGGGTTTAAGCAGATAATCGTAAGCGCCATTGCGCAGCGCTCCCAAGGCAACCGAAATGTCATGGACGGCTGTGACCATGATGACTGGCATATCGGGAAAGCGTTCTTTCGCCCGCTCCAGCAGTTGCGTCCCGTTCATCTTGTCCATCATCAAGTCGGTGAGCATGAGCTCGAATTCCTCACCGGATTCAAGCAGCGCCAATGCCTCGACACCGGAGCCAGCCTGACGGCAGCTGTAGTTCGCGCTGCCCAACATGGACGAGACAATCTCGCGGATCGCCTCTTCGTCGTCGACTACGAGTATCCGTTCCTGTGG
This sequence comes from uncultured Acidobacteriaceae bacterium, assembly GCA_963824805.1. GTDB lineage: Bacteria > Acidobacteriota > Terriglobia > Terriglobales > Acidobacteriaceae > DATBAT01. Next base: position 28,453 of record CAWGQZ010000019.1, read on the forward strand.
CATGGAGAGTTAAGTGTAAGGCCCATTCTACAGCAGCACCGAGGTTCCCAAAGTAATGGCAATCAAGGGGAAAACACATCAGTAACCCCGGGCTGCGTGCTATCAAAGGGAGGGCCATATTGGTCCTCCAGGGATGAATCCGACTACTCTAGGTGCCTGTTTTGCGCTAGCGGAGCTCACTGTCGTGCGGTCGACGCCGCACGAATCGGCTGTGCTTATTATGCTGGCCGCCAGCCTGCTGGTCTTCCGCACCTTCCGCGAGCGCTATCTGTTGGTCTGGATCCTGGCTTGGTCAGCGTACTTCGTTTCGCAATGTTCTTTAAGCGGGGCGGCCTCGGGGCCGTCTCTTCTCGCAGCTTCTGGCCGAGCGGAATTTGTGCTCGCCGTCTGCCTGTTCGCGGCCACCGTCTTTCTCTACACCCACGCGCGAAAACTGATATACGTGCTTTGCTATGTCGGGGCGGGGCTCACGGTTTACGCCTTTGTTTCAGGACTCTTTCAGCCTGACGAACTTTTGATCCGAGTGCCACTTGAGGTTGGATACCGGCTGGTAGCCATATTCGCCGCTATCCATCTTGTCCGCTGCCGCTGGGCGCGGTGGGAAATCGGATCATGGTTGCTGAGTATCAGCCTGGTGATGTTGCACTTACCCTGGAGGGTCTTCACCGAGCGGATTCCGGTAGGCCTTGCCTTAATGTCCGACATGGTACTCGGGCTCAGCTTGTTGATCGTAGTTTTTGACGATTCCAAGACGCGCACCCGCAGGCTTGGGGTAATCAACGCGTTAACCACCAGCATCATGCGTGAACAGCAACACGGGCCCATGATGGCGACGGCTCTCGAGGAGCTGAAGCGGTTGATGAACGCCAAGGCAGCGTGGCTACGGGTTCTGGAAAACGGCAAGCTGGTAATCGCGCAACACATTGGACTGTCTCCCGCATTTCTGCAGGAACGCCTTTCGATTCCCATGGAAGACTCGTTCGAACGAACCCTAAGCGATGGCGGTCCCATTGTCGTGGCTCCGGCTTCGGTGGACGAATCAGGTACGGTAATTCTGAGCGATGAAGGCTTCCACCATGTAGTCGTAGTTCCCGTTCGGGGAAAGAAATCCGTAATTGGGACGCTTAATCTCGGTAGCCCGCGCGGTGTGTCTTACACCGTCGACGATATGGAGTTCCTGGCCACCACTGCCTTGCAGCTCGGACTCGCGGTAGAGAACCTCCAATTGCTCGAGCAGATACTTCGCTCGCATCGTCAGTGGACGAACACCTTTGATTCCATTCAGGACGTGATCCTGCTTCACGACGCTGATTTCCGGATCATGAAATCCAACCGCGCGTTGCAGCAGAGACTGGGCCGTGCGGTGGCGGACGTGGTTGGCAAGACCTGTGGAGATGTGCTGCCCAAGACGCAGATCCGGTGGCAGGGCTGTCCCTATTGCAGCGAAGGAGATGAGACTCTGTACGAGGGATTGGACGCCTGCTTCGGCGGCTTCTCCATGGTCTCAACATCTTCCTACACAGACCAAGTCACGAAACAAAAGGGCACGATTCACGTCATACGCGATGTCACCGACCGCCGTATCGTGGAAGAAAAATATCGATTGTTGTTCGAACAGATGCAGGAAGGTGTCTTCGCGGCGACACCCGAGGGTAAGCTGCTCGATTGCAACGACGCCTTCGTTCGCATGCTGGGCCACACTAGCCGATCGGAATTGATGGCTCTGAATCTCGACCGTGAACTGTACGCTTCTCCGGAGCAGCGCGAAAAATTCCGGCAGGAAGTGGAAGTCCACAATTACGTCCGAAATTTTGAAGTTACTCTGCGCAAAAAGAGCGGCGCCTTACTTACGGCAATGGAAAGCAGCTTTGCTACCCGGGACGCGAGCGGAAAAATCGAACGCTATCAGGGATTTCTCCTCGACATCACCGAGAAGAAGAAGGCGGAAGACGAAATCCGACGCCGTAATCGCGAGCTGAACGCTTTGAACGCGATGGCTGTAATTGCCACCCAATCCTTTGACTTGGACGAGATCTTGAACCTCACCTTGCGGCAAGTTCTAGGGCTGCTCGCTGCAGAAGCTGGTTCGGTGTATCTAACCGATGGCGAGGAAGGAATCTTTCGACGGCGCGCAGATTGGGGCCAGCGTAGCAGTGACCGTCCCCGTCTGGGTGAAATACGGTTGCCGGGAGGGTTCGGTCACCTGGTTACTCTATCCCGGACAGAAGTCATTACCCCGGACTATCTCCCACACTTACCGCCACTGGTGGCCGAATTCATTAAAGCCGAAGGGCTGTCGGCCTGGATTTGGGTGCTGCTCTGGAGCAAAGACAAACCGGTCGGCATGATGGGGGTGAGCCGAAGCCATGTTCGGGACTACTCTACCAATGATGAAAATCTACTGGTGGCCGTCGCGCGGCAGCTAGGCACAACTATTGAGAAGGTGCGCTTGTACGAGGAAACCTGCCGGGCTTACGAGGACCTTCGCCGCACTCAGGAGCAATTGCTGCAGAGCGAAAAGATGTCTGCCGTGGGGCAACTGATCGCCGGCGTCGCTCACGAATTGAACAACCCACTCACCGCCATTCTCGGCTACGCCCAACTTCTCGAAGGCGAAGGCCTGGGAATCCGTGCCGCGGATTTTGTCAGCAAGCTTTTCAAGCAAGCACAGAGAACCCACCGGGTGGTGCAGAACCTGCTTTCGTTCTCGCGCCAGCGCAAGCCCCAGAAGCAGCCAGTGGATGTTCGCAAGGTGATTGAGGAGACTCTGGCGCTGCGCGACTACGACCTCAAGGTTCATCGCATTCACGTCGAACGCGAAATCGCAGCCAGCATTCCCGCCGTCACAGCTGACGCGCACCAATTGGAGCAGGTGTTCCTCAACATTGTGAACAACGCCGTTGACGCCATGCTTGAAAAGGCGGAAGGAGGAAGGCTCACCGTGCGCGTCTCTGTCATCGAAGGATACGTGCAGGCTGAGTTCCTTGATTCCGGGCCTGGAATCAAGGAGCCAAATCGCATTTTCGATCCTTTCTACACCACTAAAAGCGTGGGTAAGGGCACCGGTCTGGGACTAAGCATTTGCTATGGAATTATCAAGGAACACGGAGGAGATATTTCGGCCCACAACCGCAAAGAGGGAGGCGCCGGTATCATCATTCGCCTGCCATCGGCGGGAGTGATTGCCGGCCATGACTCAGCTCCGGTAGCTCCTCGTCGCGATGCAGCCATTGCAGGACGCATCCTGCTGGCGGAAGAGGAAGAGGCCGTGTTGCAATTCGAGCACGACGTCCTGGTCGGAGCCGGCGCCGAAGTGGTGACCGAGATATCGGAGGATCGCGCCAAAGATCAGTTGACGAAAGAAAAGTTTGACGCCTTGGTCATCAACGGCAAAGTCACCGGCGGATGGGATGCCCCCGAAATCTACCGCTGGCTCGGAGAAACCCAGCCCGACCTCCAGAAACATGTTCTGTTCACGTTCTCCACGCTTCCTGAGCCGGAGATCCGCGACTTCCTGCAGCAGCACAATCTGCCATCGCTGGTAAAACCGTTTGAAGTCGCCGATCTTATCGCTCAAGCCAAGCGGTTATTGCAGAAGACACAGGCAGCCTCCGCTGGCTAACTTCAGACTACAAACTATCTTTAAGCCCCTTCGCAAAGTCCTTGAGAGTCGCCTCATTGCGGCGGTACCACATCCAGTGTCCGATCTTTTTGGCCTCAACCAGTTCGGCTTTGGCAAGCACCGCCATGTGGTGGGAGATCGTAGGCTGTGAAAGCGGGATTCGCTCCTCGATATCGGAGGCACAAAGCCCGGCGTTTTTTCCGATGGAGTTGGATCGTTTCTCTTTGAGCACTTTCAGGATGCGGCGGCGTGTGGGATCGGCAATGGCACGTAAACGGCGGTCTAAATTCTGCTCCGAATGATTCATATGAACTACAAATAAAAGCCGAATTGATGGCTGTCAATATAGACGAATTACTCCATTCATTGGTCTAGAATGAGCGCGATGTTATTCGAAGGAAACGAGCGTCGCCAACGCGAGCAGGAAATGAAACGCGAGGGAAGGCTGCCGCCGGGACAGTCTCTGACCCTCAAGTGGCCTGTGTTGCACTATGGATCTGTGCCGAAATTCGACGCCGCCCGTTGGGATTTTCGGGTCTACGGATGGGTGGAATCTTCGATAAGACTCAATTGGAACGAGTTTAATGCGCTGCCCAAAGTTGAAACCCAGAGCGATTTTCACTGTGTAACTCGCTGGAGCCGGTTCGACAACCGGTGGAGGGGCGTATCTGTCCGCGATCTTTTGGATCTCGCCAAACCCAAGCCGGAGGCGGCATTCGTGCTGGTCCACGCCGAACAGGGCTATACGGCGAACGTCCCGTTAGCCGACCTGCAGCGGTCGAATGTTCTGCTGGCGACGCACCACGACGGCCAGCCTCTTCCCGCCGATCATGGATATCCTCTGCGGCTGATTGTGCCACATCTGTATGCATGGAAATCGGTGAAGTGGGTTCGAGGGTTTGAACTGCTCGATGCGGACGCTGCCGGATTCTGGGAACAGAACGGCTATCACATGTATGGCGATCCCTGGAAAGAGCAGCGCTTCAATAGCAGGTAGCCGTTATTTCTTTAGGATCGGATTGTAGCCATCCGCGACCAGTTTGGCACGCACGGCTTCGGCGTCCTTGATATCGTTGAAAGGTCCAACCTGCACATGGAACAGTTTGTCGCCCGTGCTTGCGGCGACGGCCGGATAGCCTTTTTTCTTCAGGGCATCCACCAGCGCCTCGGCGTCTTCCTGTTTGCTTACAGCCGCCACTTGGACAGAATATCCCGTGGCTGAACTGCTCAGATCGCCTTCCGAAGCCGGGCTGTCGCTAACCGGCGTGGGCGTCGGGCTTACCGTAGCTTTCGAGTCCGCGGTCTGTGGCGCTGTCATGTTTGATTTCGCAGCCGATGGGCGGACGCCTCCTGACAAGGCCGCAGCCGATGGGGTGGCGTTGGGGGGAACCACATAGCTCTTGCCAAGCTTGAAACCAAGGGCAAAAAAGACCGCGCACAGGGCCACCAGGCCAAAGAAAATGCCGACCATCTTGCCGGTGCCCAGCGTAATTTCGGTGTCGTCGGAACGCGCCATAGGAATTACAAGCTTACCCTGCCTGCCGCCTTAGCAAGAGTTCAGCTCTTGGTTCCTGTATCAGGTGCCTTGGCGAGAATGTTCCTCAGGCCGGCGAATACGTCCACCGGGACCGGGAAGACCACCGTCGTATTCTTCTCCACTCCGATCTCAGTCAAGGTTTGTAAATAGCGTAGCTGCACGCTGACTGGCTCGGTTGCCAGCAGGTGTGCGGCGTCCACCAGTCGTTGAGCGGCGGAGAATTCGCCCTCCGCGTGGATGATCTTGGAACGCTTCTCGCGTTCCGCCTCGGCTTGTTTTGCCATGGCGCGCAGCATCGATTCCGGCATATCGACCTGCTTTACCTCCACGTTTGCTACTTTCACTCCCCAGGGGGCGGTATGGGTATCAAGAATGCTCTGCAAGCGGAGATTGATCTTTTCGCGATGGGCCAGCAATTCGTCAAGCTCCTGCTCACCGAGCACAGAACGTAAGGTGGTTTGCGCAAATTGCGAAGTCTGGTAGGCGTAGTTCGAAACCTCAACCACTGCTTTATTTGGATCCACGACCCGCAGGAAAATGACGGCGTTTACTTTGAGCGTCACGTTGTCACGGGTGATGATGTCCTGCGGCGGCACCTCAAGCGCTTCTTGTCGTAGAGAGATCCGTACCATGCGGTCAACAGGAGCGAAAACCAGGATCACACCAGGACCCTTTGCCGCGCCAAGCAGTCGCCCCAGGCGGAAGATCACGCCACGCTCATACTCGGCCAGGATCTTGATGGAACTCAAAATGTATAGAAGTACGATAACTACCACGACGGTACCGAAGCCAAATTCAAAGGGCATGCCTACCTCCAGAATGCTTTCGAGCGAGCGGAAGACGCTGCGGCGGATTGTATCTCAATCAGTCACCGGTTGTTCTGCTTAAAGCCGGAACCGGCGCGGATTCTGTCACGGGATCGACCTCGACTTCCAGATCGTGCACACTCTTCACCACTACGCGCTTGCCCGCTGAAACGCGCTGGCGGGCGCGCGCGTCCCAGATCTCCCCATGCACGAACACTTTGCCGCATGGATCGAGGTCGGTCTGAGCTAGGCCGACTTCGCCAATCATTCCCTGAGGACCGGTAGTAACTTTATTAGCTCGTGCCTTCAAAGCAATCGTCATTAAAAATACGGTAATTGCTCCCAACGGCAGGCTAACCGCCAGTGCGGTCCAGAAACGGACTCTCATCTCCGGGATCGGTCCATCCACCAGCAGCAGACCACCCACAGTCAATGTGACGATGCCACCAATTCCCAGAACTCCGTGGGAAGCGAACTTAGCCTCCAGCGCGAACAGTACAAATGCCGCCAGAATCATGACCACGGCAGCGAAGCGGGTCGGCAAAATGTTCAATGCAAAGATGGCGAGCAGGATAAACACTACGCCGACCGTTCCGGGAACGACGGCGCCGGGATGATTGAATTCGGCGTAGAGCGCGAGCACTCCGATCGCCAGCAGGATGAAGGCAACGTTCGGGTCCATGAGATATCCGAGAATTCGCTGCTTCAGTGTCATCTCATAATTCCGTATCACCTGTCCTGCCAGGTTGAGCGTGGCCGTCTCTCCATTGAACCGCTTGATGGTCTTGCCTTGTAGCTGTCGGAATATGTCCTGCTCGTTGGGTGCGACGTAATCAATCAGTTTATGCGACAGGGCTTCGCCATCGGTAAAAGATTTCGACTGACGTACCGCCGTTTCCGCCACTTCAACATTTCGCCCGCGCTTTGCCACCACGGAGCGCATCAGCGCAGCAGTATCGTTCTCGATCTTCTCCTTCATCACGTCGTCCATCTTGCTGCCGCCGATGGTCACCGGATGGGCCGCACCGGTATTGGTGCCGGGAGCCATGGCGGCTACGTCCGCACTTTCCAGGATAAAAAATCCCGCAGAAGCCGCACGGCTGCCGCTAGGAGTGACATAAATGATCACTGGGATGGGCGATGCCACGATCTTTTCGATAATGCTACGCGTGGAGTCGAGCAATCCTCCGGGTGTGTTTAGCTCAATAAGAACTGCCTGGTCTTTGTTGCGTTGCGCCTCCACCAATGCGCGCCCAATGTATTCGTCGGTGATGGGCTGGATGGTGTCGTTGACGACAATCTTCAGAACTTCTGCGGAAGAGGAGAGTGAGAACAGCAGTAACCAGCCGGCCAACGCGAACCTTCGCCAGGAACGAAGCAGCTTCATAGACGCCTCGGCCTATTGTCGCTCAAAACCAGGTCCAGCACTAACTTCAGCCCGCTTGGCGCACTTTTTCCTCGGGCTGTTCCGCTTCCGGCCAGCCCGGCAAAGTGGAATTCCCGGTAATCAGCCGGGCTCCACGTTCAAAGGTGAAATAAGACCAGGCCCACTGGATCAGTACGATCAACCGGTTGCGAAACCCGATCAGGAAGAAAATGTGAATGAACAACCAGGACAACCAGGCGAAGAATCCTGAAATGTGGACCTTGCCAAACTCAGCGACGGCGGCCGATCTTCCGATCGTCGCTAGGCTGCCTTTATCCAGATACCGAAAGTTTTTTCGCGGTTTGCGCTCAAGGTCGCGGCCGATGTTGTGGGCCACTGCTTTTCCTTGCTGCATGGCCGCAGGGGCAACTCCCGGTACGATTTTGCCTTTGTCATCCTTGAGTGAGGCCAGGTCACCGATGGCGAAGACTTCCGGATGTCCGGGAACACTCAGATCGAGGTTTACCAACACCCGCCCCGCGCGATCGGTTGGCGCCCCGAGCTTCTTGCCCAGCGGGGAAGCTGCCACTCCCGCCGCCCACAATGTCACGGCCGAGGGGACGCGAGTCTTACCGACGTACACAGCGCCCGGCTCCATACCGGTAACTAAGGCGGACGTCTGTACCTCGACACCTAGTTTCTGCAGTTGGCGCACCGCGCTGTCTGACATGTCTGGGGAATAAACTGGAAGAATGCGCGGGCCCCCTTCGAGCAGAAGGATGCGCGCACACTTGGGATCGATCGAATGGAATTCCTCGGACAGCACTTTGCGGGCGATTTCGGCCAGCGTCCCCGCCAGCTCGACTCCGGTCGGTCCGCCGCCCACCACTACAAAATTGAGCGGAGCGTGCTGTTTTCCACGCGCTGCTTCGTTTTCCGCCAACTCAAACGCCAAAAGGACTCGGCGACGAATCTCCAGAGCGTCTTCCACAGTCTTCAGTCCGGGAGCAAGAGGCTCCCACTCATCATGGCCGAAGTAAGCATGCGAGCCCCCAGTCGCTACTATGAGATAGTCATAAGGCACGTCAAGATCAGGCAGCTTCACCACGCGTCGTTGCAGATCAAAGTCTTGTACCTCGCCCAGTAGGACCTGGACGTGGGGATGTCCTCGCAATATCCAACGAATAGGCGCGGCAATCTCCCCGGGCGACAATCCGGCCGTCGCCACCTGATAAAGCAGGGGTTGGAAGGTGTGATGGTTCTTGCGGTCGATGAGCGTTATGCTCACCGGGTAGCGGCTGAGGGTGCGAACCGCCAGAAGGCCGGCAAACCCGCCGCCGATGACCACAACGTGCGGCTTCCTATCGGTCGTCATAATTGTTCACCTTGAATAGATTATCTTTGGCTGCTCCAGGTCGTAACTTTTTTGGACAATGTAGAGCGGACACTTTGTCCCCTCTCGCGCTCCGGAACCGCCGCATAAAGGCCTGGGTGATTTGGCGTTATGCTACTTCCCGGCGGGCCAGAGTATCCGCCCTAGGTCAGAAGATCCTAGAAATTGCGCTAGGCGCGCTAAAATCCACATATGCAGATAGCTAGCCGTCGAAACGCGAAGATTTTCTTCCTTTCGTTCGGCGTAATCCTGGCTGCCGTGGCCGTCTCTGTAGGCTTTGGCTGGATCATCCTTAACTGGCGCCAGGACCTGAAGGTCGTCTTTGGAATCATCTTCTTCGGGGCGATCACCACTGGACTCATCCTCAACACCAGCTTCCTGGTGCGGGAGATTCGTCGCAACGAACAGCACGACAGCTTCATCAACGCCGTTACCCACGAACTAAAGACGCCGATCGCATCCATCCGCCTCTACCTGCAGACCTTGCAGCGCCACGACGTGGATGAGGCCAAACGGCGCGAGTTTTACCAATCCATGCTGGAAGACACTAACCGACTGTTAGGCACAGTGGAACAAGTTCTCAAGGCTGGTGAGGCTGGGCACAAGGGCAGAACGCGCCAAGTGCCATTGGATTTCGGGAAGCTGGTGCGAGAGTGCGTCGAGGTCACTCGCGCGCGTTATCAGTTGAAGACAGATCTTGTCCGCTTTGAACAACGTGCGGACAACGGATTCCGTCCGGTAGTGAAGGGTGACGCCGAAGAACTCCGGACCGCCGTTTCCAACCTTCTCGACAACGCGGTGAAATATTCAACTAAGGGAGTAGATATTCTGGTCCGGCTCGAGACGCCTGATGAGAGGCATGTCACGCTGAGTGTGCAGGACCATGGTGTCGGTATTCCTGCCCAAGAACTCAAGCGTGTTTTCCGCCGCTTCTATCGTGTACCAAGCCGTGCTCTGACCAGCGTGAAGGGAACCGGCCTCGGCTTGTTCATCGTTCGTTCCATAGCGGGTAAACACGGTGGTCGCGTCTTCGCACAGAGCGAGGGGGAGGGCCGGGGAACGACCGTCTTTCTCGAACTTCCCAGGAGCGTGGCGTGAGTCGCGTGTTGATTGTCGAAGACGAAACCCACTTGGCTACGGGACTGTGCTTTAACCTCGAAGCCGAAGGACACGAGGTCAAGATCGCCAGCGACGGCGAGGCGGCCATTGACCTGTTGCTGACCAAAAACGAGCCATTCGACGCTATCGTCCTCGACGTAATGTTGCCGGGGAAAGACGGCTTCGCAGTCGCATCGGAATTGCGGGAGAACAAAAATTTCACCCCGGTGCTGATGTTGACCGCCCGTGGCCGGGCGGAAGATGTCCTCAACGGCTTCGCATCGGGTGCCGACGACTACCTTCCGAAGCCATTTGAGCTGCCGATCCTGCTGGCACGGCTTCAGGGCCTGCTGCGGCGCAGCCAATGGTTGCAACAAGCAATCTCTCCCAACGTGGTGCCGAGCGAGCCTGAGAGCGACATATTTTCTTTTAATGGACGCACCATTGACTTCGGCAAACTGGAATTGAGGGTTAACGGAAACATCACTCACCTTACCGCCATGGAAGCGCAGCTCTTGCGATATCTGATTCGCAACCGCGGACGCGTGATTTCGCGCAAACAGATTCTCGAAGAAGTTTGGGACCTGCAGGAGGACACCGACACTCGTGCCATCGACAATTTCATCGTGCGATTGCGCCGCTATATCGAGGACGATCCATCGTCGCCCGTCTATCTTCTGACCGCTCGTGGTGTGGGTTACCGTTTCGAATCTGAGCCTGCGAAATAGGCTGCTACACTGAACCCCTTGACGCCCGATCTTCAAACTTTGATCAATCAGGTGCGGTCCGGAGACGTTCGCTCGTTGGCGCGCGCCATCAGTGTGGTTGAGAACCGTTCGGCCGCAATCACCCGAAATTCTCAAGGCCCTATTCCCGCACAGTGGCCGGGCGCGCATCATCGGATGACCGGCTCGCCCGGAGCAGGGAAGAGCACGTTGGTCGACGGCTTGGCCCGACACTATCGCAAGCAGGAACGGACGGTAGGAATTGTGGCTGTCGATCCCACCAGCCCTTATACCGGCGGGGCAATTCTCGGGGATCGTATTCGCATGCAGGAGCACTCCTCCGACGCGGGAATCTACATTCGCAGCATGGCCACTCGAGGATCGCTCGGGGGCTTAGCCCGCACCACGGCGGACGTAGCCTCAGTAATGGATGCCAGCGGTCGCGATGTCGTGCTGATTGAGACTGTCGGCGTCGGCCAGGACGAGGTAGATATCGTGCGGCTGGCCGATATCACGGTCGTCATTCTGGTGCCGGGGATGGGCGACGACGTACAAAGCATCAAGGCAGGTATCATGGAAATCGCCGACATCTTTGTGATCAACAAAAGCGATTACGACGGCGCCGAGCGGGTGGAGCGCGAGATTCGCGCCCTGCAATCACTGGCGATCCGCGGCGATCACTGGACGCCGCCTATCGTCAAAACCGTGGCCAGCCAAGGGCAGGGAATTGGAGAGCTTGCCACGATAATCAGCCAGTACGAAACCTATTTGCTCAAAGAAAATTTGCTGTTCAAGCGCAACGTCCACAATTGGCAGGAGCGGATTATCGAGATGCTTCGCGACTCTCTCTTGCTCCGGGCCCGAACCCAGCTTCGGGCTGACGATCTGGAGCGCTACGCCACCGAAGTCGCCGAGCACAAGCGCGATCCGTACAGCTTGGTGGAAGATTTGCTGGGCAACCTGGGAAAGAACTAATCATGGCCACGATCGATCATCTGGGAATCGCGGTAAAGTCCCTGGCGTCCGCGAAAGGCATTCTACGAAAAATTGGGATTGCAGGTTTCTCCGGAAGAAGTTGTCGAAGGAGAACGCGTGCGTCTGGTGATGGTGCCGGTGGGAGAGAGCCGGCTTGAGCTCCTGGAGCCAACGTCCGACGATTCCGTTATCGCCAAATTTCTCGCAAAGCGTGGCGAGGGACTGCACCATGTTTGCCTGCGGGTTCCCGATCTACCTGCGACCGTGGCGAAGCTTAAGCAGGACGGGGTGCGGCTTGTATCAAACGAAATAAAAATCGGCGCCGGGGGGCATCGCTACATTTTTGTTCATCCCAATAGCGCCGGAGGAGTACTTCTTGAACTGGTGCAGTCCTAACATGCAAAAGTCATGGTGTGAGACCCGCACAGCTAGGTCTCCCTAGATCTCCGCCCAGACACAAGCTGCAACCTGAGAATCCCGAATGCTTTTATTAGCCGTAGACACTTCAGGAAGAAACGGAAGCATCGCATTAGCCCGCTGCGTTGCCCCAGATCTCTGCAAAATTCTCGAGGTCGCCGCACTCGAGGGCGGCACATTCTCGGCCCAGCTGGTGCCTCAGATCGCATCTCTGCTTTTCCGCACCACGTCACCAAGGATGATCTGGATGCTTTCGTCGTGGTCTCAGGTCCAGGCTCTTTCACTGGGCTTCGCGTGGGCCTGGCGGCAATCAAGGCTCTGGGCGAAATCCTGGCCAAACCGATTGTGCCGGTTTCGTTTCTTGACGTGGTGGCGATGGCCGGACAGGCCCAAACCAAGTGCTTGGCCGCTTTAGACGCCGGACGCCACCAGGTTTACGTCGGAGAATACGACGGACGCCGCATCGTCCGTGAACAACTCCTTACCATGGAAGAGTTCTTGAATTTCTCTAAAGGCTTTCCAGTGATCACGCCTGACGCGAATGTTGCCGCTCACACGCGTGAGCGCAGGGTTCGCGGTGCAAGAATCAGCTCGCCCACGAGCGGACGCGGTCGCACAGCTGGGCTGGCAAAAAATCCAAAGCGGGGCAAGTTGTCTCTCCCGAAGAATTGGACGCAAACTATTTGCGCCGTACCGATGCGGAATTATTTTCTCCTCCCAGGCGGGACTGAAATGCACGTTCGCCAGGCCACCGCTAATGATCTTCCGCAGATCATGGAATTGGAGCGAGATAGCCCCACTGCGGCACACTGGTCTTCGGCACACTACGAAGCCATATTTGCAGCAGCGGAAGGCTCACGACTCCTGTTGGTAATCGAAGATCAAAGCGTGGCCGGACTTCTTATCGCTCAGGACGTCGCCGGAGAGTGGGAGATCCAGAATATTCTCGTCGCCAGGGCGCTTCAGGGACGCGGGCTCGCCTCCCAACTCCTGAGAACCTTTCTAGACATGGTCTCGCAAAGCGGCACGAAATCGATTTTTCTTGAAGTCCGGAAGTCAAATCAAGCAGCGCGGGCATTTTACGAAAAATCGGGCTTCATCCAGACCGGATACCGTTCGCGCTATTATCGTGACCCACTCGAGGACGCCGTTCTCTACAAATTACTGGTCTAATCTTCCTATCCCGCTGTGCCCAATGGATTTCCGCTCTCGATGAATTCAGGGATTGAAGTGGCTTCGTGGCTATGGTAGGTTGCCCTTATAAATCGTATAGGGAGGTCAGCTGGATGCTTGCTTCTAGAGACCAACTCTTGGCCAATCACGAGGAATTCCGCAAACTGGCTATGGAGCATACGCAGCACTCACAAAGACTCGATTCACTGGTCGAAAAGCGATTTCTCACGGACGACGAAAAACTCGAGGAAGTTCGACTCAAAAAGCTGAAATTGCGGCTCAAGGATCAGATGGAATCCATCGAGCGGCAATATCAGCGGCATCTTGAAACGAACCAAGTCGCTTAGTTTTCCACCAAATTATCGTTGTAGCCTAGGTCGCGCCCTTCTTGTATGCGCGGGCAGTTTAGGACCAAAATGCCGCGTCCTTGGCGTTTTGGGTTTCAACGGCCCTCTTGTCTCTTCACTGCTCTATAATTCCTTTTAATAAACTCTCATGGTTCCAGAAGGCTACTATTACGGTTTGCCGATGCTGGCCGCGGGTGGCCTGATTGCCTGGATTATCGGTCCACCGTGGGCGACGCCCGCTTTCCTGCTGGCGGCTTTTTTCTTGTGGTTCTTTCGCGATCCCGATCGAGTGATACCCGGCGAAGCCGGGGCGATTGTTTCCCCGGGAGACGGAAAAGTAACCGCGATTGCCCCAGTTTTGGACAACGGCGTCGAGCGCACGCGAATCAGTATTTTTCTCAATGTATTTAATGTTCACGTGAATCGCTCCCCCATCGCCGGCACTATTCGTGATGCCCGCTACCAGCATGGGAAATTCCTGAACGCCATGGATGCGGTGTCTGCAGATCAGAACGAGCAGAACATCGTGACGGTGGAAGGGGAAGGGCAGACCGTTGTCTTCAAACAAATCGCCGGTTTGATAGCCAGGCGAATCGTATTCACTAAACACCCTGGCGACCAAGTGGCGCGCGGCGAACGCGTGGGTCTCATCAAGTTTGGCTCGCGAGTCGATGTTTTGTTCGACCCTTCAGCTAACCTAAAGGTAAAAGTTGGCGACCATGTAAAAGGCGGAGCCAGCATCCTGGCAGTGGCCCCGGTAGAAGAAAGTAAGGTTGGAACAAATATCGATCAGCATCGACAAGGAGCACGGTGATGAGCGATCTCGATATTCCAGACAATAGCGTTCGTGCTTCCCAGAATAAGTCCAAGCCGCGGCGGCTGAGCAAGGGCATGTATATTCTGCCGTCGCTGTTCACGACCGCAAACATCGGATTCGGCTACTACGCAATTCTGCAGATCACGCATGGCTCAGCCGTAACACCGGCTCATTTCGACTATGCCGCCAAGGCCATCGGCCTCGCCTTTATCTGCGACGGCCTCGATGGCAGAATCGCCCGCATCACCGGCACCAGCAGCGATTTCGGCAAGGAACTGGATTCCCTGGCTGACGTGATCACATTCGGCGTGGCTCCAGCAATGTTGGCCTGGATGTGGGGATTTCAACACTTGACGGCCTGGTCTACAGCAGAGAATTTGTCGAAGCTGGTGCAGCTGGGAGGCATTGCCAGCTTCCTGTTTCTAATGGCCGGGGCGAGCCGCTTGGCACGCTTCAACATTACAAAGAACCCTCAGCCCTCAAATCCGGGCCGGCCGGGCAAAAAGTATTTCGTAGGCATGCCAATTCCGGCTGGGGCAGGCGTGATTGCGGCGGTCGTTCATTTTTCTGGCGGTGAACCTATCACACTGTGGTGGACGGCGATGACCTGGTTGCTATTGATCGTGGCCGCCGCCTACCTCATGGTAAGCACTTGGCGCTTCTATAGTTTCAAAGACATCGACCTGCAAATGCGCCAGCCCTTCCGGCTGATTGTTTTGTTCGGCGCCCTGTTCGCGGGCTTATGGGTTTTCTCCCGTCCGCTGTTATTCGTGCTGGCTTTGACCTACATGTTCTCGGGCGTATTCTGGCGGCTGCAATGGATACTCGCGGCGCAAGGGTCCGCCATCGCCGCCCGCCTATAAGGAGGCGTCTCAAATCTCATGAGCTCTCACTCCAAGCCTCCCATGACCCATTCCGAGTCGGCGCGTGTTTCCAATCTGTATCGCGTCGCCCTCGTCGGAGCCGCCACGCTCAGAGGCAAAGAGGTAGCCGAGGTCCTGAACGACCGAAATTTTCCTTCGCTCGACGTAAAGCTGCTGGATGACGAGGAGTCCCTGGGACAGTTGGAAACCATGGGGGATGAAGTCAGTTTTATTCAGAGCCTGAGACCCGACCAGTTTGAGCGGGTCGACTTCACATTCTTTGCTTCCGATCCGGACTCCACGCGCAAGAACTGGAAGGTTGCGCGCGATGGGGGTAGCGCCATCATCGATCTTTCCGCTTCCCTGGAAGGCGAGCCGGGGGCGTCGGTGCGCTCACCGTGGATGGAGCGACAGCTAGGCCTCACACTCACTCCTGAGCTTCAACCTGGTCCCGTAGTGACTGCACATCCGGCGGCCGTAGCTCTCGCCGTTCTGTTGACGCGCGCCCAGAAGATCGGAGCGATCCGGCACGTGACGGCAAGCGTTTTTCAGCCCGCTTCAGAGCAAGGGCAGAAAGGCATGGATGAACTTCACGAGCAGACGGTAAACCTGCTCTCCTTCCAACAACTTCCGAAAAATATTTACGACGCCCAGGTGGCCTTCAATCTGGTGGGACGGTACGGAGACCGGGCCCTCTCTCCACTTCTTTCCGCGCAGGAAACCATCTCTCGCCACTACAAGCTCATTGCCGGAGACGGCGCACCGGTTCCATCGGTTCTTTTGGTGCAGGCGCCGATCTTCCATGGACACGCCTTCTCCATCCACCTGGAAATGGCGCAAAGGGCTGACCTGGATGTTTTCTCGCAGGCCCTAGCCGGAGAACATGTGACCGTCACGACATCCGCGGAGGATTCTCCGAGTAACGTCAACGCCGCCGGACAGCCCAATATTCTCGTGTCCTTGTTGCCCGATGCAACTCAGGCAAGTGGCATCTGGTTGTGGGCGGCCACCGACAATCTTCGCATTGCGGCTTCTACCGCGGTCGAGTGCGCGGAAACGATGACCGCCACCCGCCCGCTGGGAAAGATCCAGTGAGAGGGTGGTATGCGATGGCCCTGCTTCTAAGCTCCACCTTCGCTAGTTGCGGGTATCACACCGCCGGGCATGTTTCGACTCTGCCCAGCAACGTCCAGACGATCGCGATACCAGCTTTTGTCAATCAGACTCAGACCTACCGCATCGAGCAGATTCTGACCAGTGCCGTGGTTAAGGAACTTATCACCCGCACCCGATACCATATCGTTAACGACGCCGAGGCTTCCGCCGACGCGACTCTGCGTGGTACGGTGGTTTCCACCTACACAGCGCCGCTGACTTACGATTCCCAGACCGGCCGCGCCGCCAGCGTTCTGATTACTGTAAACATGAAGGTTTCTCTCATCGACAAACACGGCAAGGTTCTCTACGAAAACCCGTCGTACGTCTTCCGCGAGCAGTACCAGGTCACCCGCGAACTTTCCAGCTTCTTCGAGGAAAGCTCACCCGCCTTGAATCGTCTCTCTCGCGAATTCGCCCGCACCCTGGTTTCGAGCATTCTGGAGGGCTTTTAATGCGGGCCTTCGCCCAGGCTGATCGCTTCGTTTCTGAGGTGCAGTCACGCAAACTGCGGCCCGTGTACGTCTTCGTGGGAGACGAAGTCTTCTTCCGCCGCCGCTGCCGAGAGGCCATCCTCGAGCATTTGGTGCCTCCTGATCTGCGCGACTTCAGCTTGTTCGAATTCGATCTCGCTGAGACCGATCTGGCGGAAGTGCTGGACCGCGCCCGCACGCCCTCTCTGATGGCCCCGTTTCAGGTGTTCTTCGTGCGTGGAGTGAAGACGATGTTCGGCCGGGGGTCGAACGAAGACAAGATCGAAGCCATCGAAACCTACACTAAAGATCCCAATCCTGACGCCGTCTTGATCTTCATCGCCGACCACATCAGCATCCCCGCCGACGCTCGCCGGATGGAGATGACCGACAAGGAGCGCTACCAGCGTATCCGCGAAACCATCGGCGGCTTTTGCGCAATCGTCGAGTTGGCGCGAGTCGAGGAAGGCGAGGCGGTCCGCTGGATCGCCGAATACGGCGTGACCCGCGAAGTGAAGATCGATGCGGACGCTGCCCGCGAACTTGTCGACGCTTTAGGTGGCGACATGATGATGGTTTCCAACGAACTCGAAAAGTTAATCCTCTATGTCGGGGAGAAAAAACGGGTCACGCTAGGTGATGTGGAGACAATGGTCCTCGCCGCCAAGCAGCGTTCGCTGTATGAGTTGACCGACGCTATCTCCGCCAAGGACAGGGTCAAAGCCTTGCACATCCTTGACGCAATTCTGAGCACTGGCGATGGGGATGAGGCCGCCATTGGCCACCTCTACATGCTGGCCAAGACCTTTCGCCAGATGCTGGTCATTCTCGAGCGCAATGTCCGCGACCAGCGCATGTTGTGGGCCGCATTGTGGCAAGGATTCCGCGTGCCGCCATTCGCCGCCGATGACATTATCCGTCAGGCAAGACGCTACAAATCGAAGAGGGAACTGACCCGGGCGATTCGCCTGATCGCGAAAACCGACCTGGCATTGCGATCGAATCCGGTCAGCAAGCGCTTTGTTCTGGAGAGATTGGTCCTCGACCTGACCGCTCAACCCAAACCCGAAAGCCTCTGGATGCAGGAAGAACTGCCCGTCTAAATTCCTTGCAAAGGAGCGGGCCGATCCAGATGACGTACTCCGACGTTTGGCACTTGCTAATCCAACTCCCGTGGGTAATTTTTCTAATTTACTGGATCATCGGCGCCTTCAAGACGCGTGCCACTCGTAGGAAGGAATCCTCGATTTCCCGCCTAAGCATTCTGCTGGTTGAAATCGCCGGCTATCTGCTGATTTTCAACGACGCTCTCAGCATAGGACTTTTGGGGAGACATGTGCTGCCGCGGACGGCGCTGCTTGCGACCGTGGGTGTTGTCATGACCTGGTGGGGAATCGCCCTCGCGATCTGGGCCCGCTACCACTTGGCGGAATACTGGAGCGCGCGCATCACGATTAAGGAAGACCACCAACTCATCCGAACCGGCCCATACCGTCGTCTGCGACACCCGATCTATTCAGGTTTGATCATGGCGGCGGTGGGATCTGCCCTGCTTTTCGATCGCTGGAGATGTGTGGTCGGTGTATGCCTGGTGGTCGCTGGTTACGCGATAAAGGCCAGGAAAGAAGAAGCAATGCTAGGCGAGCAATTCGGAGAGGCCTTTCGTGAACACAGGAAGCACACAGGCTTCCTGTTTCCACGGTTTTTATGATTTGGGGCTCGGTGGAGCGCTTACTTTAAAGCGTTCAAACGTGCGCTCAGGCGGGACTTGTAGCGAGAAGCGGTGTTGTTGTGCAGCACGCCTTTTTGGACAGCTTTGTCCAGCGCGGAAACCGTCTGCCGGAATACCTGCTCGGTCACTGTCTTGTCGCCCTTGGCCAGGCTCTCACGCAGATCGCGTAGAGTACCGCGTAGCCGCGAGGTGTTCGCACGATTGCGGGCGGTCCGCTTGGTGGTCTGTCTGGCCCGCTTCAGTGCGGAAAAATGGTTTGCCATCTGGGTCCTTCGTCTTTCAGTGAAATATTCGGGAAACTAGCCGAATCAATATTTTACGGGACTTTCGGCGATACGGTCAAACGCGGTTCCCCCGATAAAATCCGGGCCAAGCGAAGAATCCCTGCCTACCCTCTACCCAGGGCAGGGATCCTCTGTCGCAAATCCACTCCGCCGGATGAAAAAAGATGGTTGAGATGAGTCAGGCCGGTGTTCCCTCAATTATGCACATCGGTCCCTTCGTTGGCACAACGCGTGTTAACCGGAAGCCACTCTTCGCCAGTAGGGTTCTAAATTCATCTTCCGTTCGCTCTCTTCCTCCCGGAAACATGAGCATCTCCAGATCCATGATTTTCGAGAAATGGGGCTCGTTGCCGGCAGGCCGAACCAGTTCCACCAGCAGCAACTTGCCATTCGGCTTTCCCTGCAACGCGCGGCGGCAGTTCTTCAAAATAGTGCCTGCTTGTTCGTCATCCCAATCGTGGATGATGAACTTCATCAGATAAGCATCGCCGCCCTCGGGCACCGATTCAAAGAAATTCCCATCCACTGTTCGGCATCGGTCTTTGAGGCCGCGCTCCCCGATTTTTTCTTGGGTAGCGCCAAGCACGTGTGCCAGGTCGAAAATAATCCCCCGTATGCCGGGATATTTCTGCAACACCTCAGACATGAGGTAGCCGTGTCCGCCGCCCACATCGACCAGAGTTTTGAATGGTGAAAAATCATAAGCCTCCAAAATTCCCGGAACCTGATTCGCACTTAGCGAAGTCATCGCGGCGTTGAATCGCACATTTTCCACCGGGTCGGTGGTGAAGTATTCGAAGGCAGCCTTTCCCGTCACGTGCTCAATGCCGGGCTGGCCAGTCTTTGTTGTATGCATCAACTCAGCAAAGAGCTGGTGGTGGAAGGGATCGGCCATCCAGATCACCGTATCGCGTTGAGATCCGGGAACATCTCGTCTCAACAACTCTGCCGCCGGCGTAAGGATGAATTTCCCGGGCACGGTTTCAGCGAAAACGCCAGCAACGGTTAGGCATCGCACAACTCTTGTCAGGATGTCGGCGTTGGTGTTAGTCGCCGATGCCAGTTCTGCCCCAGTCTTCGGTCCCTGGCTCAACAGACCGGCGATGTCCAACTCAGTTGCCACCCATAAGGCCGAAGAAAGAAAGTAGCCGCTTCCAACCTGCAACAATTGCTGCATCGGATCGGGCGGTGGCCCGGCCGGACGAGAGGGTTCCATGGTTTTTCGATCTCCTTAGGCTTTTTTACTCGCTACCTAAACTAACGCGCAATTGGCGGGCAAGAAAGCTCAGGTATCGAGTCCAAAACTGATTTGCACTGCGGGTTATACTGAATTGATGGGCACTGAAACCCAAAAGACGTTCTACCTTGAGACTTTTGGGTGTCAGATGAACGCCCATGATTCCGAGAAGGTGGTCGGTACCCTCATTTCGGAGGGCTACCGCCAGGTTCCCACCGTCGAGGAAGCGGGCTTGGTCCTCTACAACACCTGCTCCATCCGCGATAAGGCCGAACAGAAGGTCTTCAATCGCCTCAACGACTACAAGAAACTGCAGAAACAAGGCAAGCGCTTTGGAGTACTAGGCTGTGTGGCCCAGCAGGAGGGTGAAAAGATCTTTGAACGGGCTCCCTACGTCTCCATGGTTTGCGGATCGGCCTCCTACCGCAACCTTCCCGATATGCTGGTGCAACTTGAGGCGGGAAACCAGCGTGTAACGGGTCTCGACGATCGGCAGACCAACGAATGCTTTGAGACCGAGTTCACCTCTCGCAACAATCCCCATCGTGGTTACATCACCATCATTGAGGGCTGTGACAAGTTTTGCGCCTACTGCGTGGTGCCCTTTACCCGCGGCAAAGAGCGCAGCCGTACGTCTGACTCGGTGCTTGCCGAAGCCCGACAAATGGCAGACTTGGGCTACACGGAGATTCAACTGCTTGGCCAAAACGTGAATTCGTACCACGATTCAGCAGGGAAGCGAACCTTCGCAGAATTGCTGGCTGCGGTGGGCGAAGTACCTGGGATCCGTCGCGTGCGTTTCACGACCTCGCATCCGCGCGACTTTGGCCGCGACATCATCGACGCAATCGATGCCGTGCCGACGTTGTGCAATCATGTACATCTCCCGGTCCAAAGCGGCTCTACCCGCGTCCTGAACGCCATGGAGCGTCTTTACACTCGCGAACAGTACCTCGAGCGTATTTCGTGGATGAAGTCGGCGAAGCGAGAAATCAGCATCACCAGTGACATCATTGTCGGATTCCCGGGGGAGACCGAAAATGATTTCTCCGAAACCCTCTCTTTGCTTGCACATGTAGGCTTTGACGGCATCTTCGGGTTTAAGTATTCGCCGCGGCCGAACACTCCATCGTTAAGCATGCCCGACAGCATTTCCGTCGAAGAGAAGGCCCGCCGCCTGACTTGTCTTGCAGGAATATCAAAGGGAGATTCAGAAGCTTAATTACCGGCGACACTTAGGGGCAACTGTAGAGGTAATGGTAGAAACTAAGAACGAACTACGCGGTCAATGGGTGGGGCGGACGTCACAGAACACCATCATGAATTTTACCGCCTCTGGCGATGCCGCTCCGGCAATCGGCAGTTACGTTCCGGTTCGTACTACGGCGAGTTTTCCCAACAGCTTGGCGGGAGAAATGGTGATATAAGGGCAATTAAGAGGTCGCTTGGGGAGCTTTTGATGGAAGTCGAGATGAAAATTCGCGGGCTGATGATGGATCCTGTCACCAACATGCCCATCGTGATCCTGAAAGACGCTGGCAGCGACACCGTCCTACCGATTTGGGTCGGGGTTTACGAGGCCAATGCAATAGCCCTGGAAATCGAGAAAGTCTCGACCCCGCGTCCGATGACCCATGATCTCATCAAGAACGTCCTGGTAGGCCTGGATACCTACGTCCACAAGGTTGTTGTTACCGAACTCCGCGAAGATACCTTTTACGCGGTCGTTTGGCTGGAACGCGAAGGTCACGTCATCAGCATCGATTCGCGTCCGTCCGACGCTCTGGCGCTGGCGTTGCGCATGGATTGCCCAATCTTCGTGGAAGACGAGGTTTTAAAGAACTCCAAGCTGGCAACCAACCTCTCGGACCGGGTCACCGCCGACGAACTCCGGAAGTGGCTTGAAGGGCTGGGAGATGAAGATATGGGCCGCTACAAGATGTAAACCGGCGCGGCGCGCTTGCTGTATCGTCGGTTTTACATAATACCAATTATCGGACATTGAATCTGTTCGTAAACTGTTAATTTCCCCCCTCCTTGCTTCCAATTTGGATCTTTCAGCCTATCCTTGGCGCGCTTCGGATGGAGGCTTCCATGTCAGCAGCACGATCCCTTGTCTTTTCGCGTACGATGCCGTCGTTTCAGGTGCTAAGCCCATTCCTTTTCGACTCGTCCCCAACCTCCTCTGGTTAGTCCACAAATGCTGGCGCAGCAGTCGGAGGTCCTGTTCTACGCCGCCGCATATTCACTGGCTAGAGTCGACCGCGTGGCGAAAATCCACCGAGAGTATGGCAAGACCCCTTCCCTAAATGTAGATATCCACCTTTATCCTGACTTTCGGGCAAGAGTTGAAGAAGAAGTAGGTCCGCCAACCTTGGAAGACGCCGCGAGTATTGTCACGGTTCCAGCAAGGTGTCACGGGGACTGCCACGGCCAGGGGTATGCAAGACGGTTTGTTCCTTGATCCTGCCCCCCTCGCTTTCACCATGAGCAAGTTCATCCAGCCAATGCAGGACATCTTCGAAGGCATCCCGAGAGCCAACTGGGAGCTACGCTTGCGCCAGGCTCCCCCATACATGCCTGGGATCAGTGCCGGTTTTCTTGGAACTAGAGTTCACATCATGGAGGATTTCGATTATGCGCTTCGGCTACAAATCGCGCAGCAGCCGTCGATATGCATCCTCCCGCAGGATTGGGGTAACTCCTACGCCGTTGTGCAGGTCCCACCGCGCAGTTGACCAACAGCATTCTTTCGACAATCACCCCTTTTTGCCCCACCTTCACGCTTCTTGAATGCCCGCTGACCCAATACGCGGTCTTTAAGGCGAGGAACCGCCCCTACAAACGTTATTTGAAATGCCGTGCTGAGAACGACTTTTTCCTTCCCGAAGGTCTTGATGAGTACGTCGATATTCTTACGCCAACCCAAAGCGTTATCGACGCCAGCGCAGCCGCTTTGCTTCGCGAAAGCTCCCACATTTCAGGCATTAAGCATCAAGCCTTCCTTGACTACGAAAAAGACCACGGCAAGCTTGCGTGATCAAATTGCGTTATCGAAGAACCGGCCTGGCTCCGCCCCCGTCTTTGCCTCGCGCAATCGACTTCAACCTAACGGTGATCGTGGTCACGATCATCACGGTCATGATCATGGTCGTGCTGGTGCTGATGGCGCCATTCCCAGTAATGCCGCTGCTCGTCCTGGTTTAGGTGGTTGTAGTCGCGATTGTCGCGATGGCCTTCCACCACCCACTGGTTGTAGTAAACCGTCTCCCGCCGATCCCAATGATGATAATCGCTGCGATAGGGGTCATAAACCCGAACCTGGGAACGGGATGCACAACCCAAGGACGCGGTGATCGCCGCAGTCACGAATGACCGAACCGAAGTATCTATAAGCTGGCCGCATGTTTAGTCCTCCGTAAAAACTGCCGCAAACTTTTGGTGCGTGAGGGTCTCGCCGCGGTTGTCCATGGGCTAACTCGGCGGCACCGGCCAATGATCTCAGGGATTTCCGCTGAGGGTGGAATCCCCATAGCCCCTTAGGCCGGATGGAAGAGTATATTTTTAGGCCACGAAATATTTAGCCGAGGGTTGGTGCACGACAATAGCGGAGGTACTTTGTTCCGGTTCCAGCAGGAAGCCCGGTAGTAAGCCGCACCCCGACATTCTCTTCCGGATGCAGCAATGCGAACAGTTTGGTCTGGTCCTCAAGGTTAGGGCACGCAGGATACCCGAATGAATAGCGCGACCCGCGATACTTTTGATGAAACAGATCCAGGATGTGGGGGGAACCATCTCCCGCGATACCCAACTCCTGACGAATCATCTTGTGCAGATACTCCGCCAGCGCCTCGGCCGTCTCAACACTCAGACCGTGCAGGTAAAGATATTTGGTGTACTCCTCGGCCTCGAACAGCTTTTGCGTAACTCGCGAAGCCCTGTCGCCGATCGTCATCAGCGATAGGCCAATTACATCCATCGCGTTCTGGAAGTTTTGGGAGCGAAGAAATCTGAGATGCAAAGCTTTCGGCCTCCCACTGGCGAGGAAACCTCAAATCCACTGCCACAATGGAATACTGCGCGGAAGCGGATCCCTGCGTTCAACTGGAGTGCCGCCGGAACACAAACGCCGGCCCGCAAGGGCCGGCGCTCAATTCGATACCTGTTGCTTGAACTCTTACTCTCCCGGCGCAACTTCGGCAGGCGCTCCACCCAGCACTTCCACCTGATTGAACACCGAATTCGCTCCCAGATGTGCCGGCTTGGCTGCCAGCATCTGCTCTTTGCGGTATACCAGGCTGCTGGCATTAAAAGTGGCCAGCTCAAATCCGTGTCCGTGAGTGATCGCATCCGTCGGACAAGCCTCCACGCAGTATCCGCAGAAAATGCAGCGGTTGTAGTCGATGTTGTAAACCTTGGCGTAACGCTCCGCGCCCGCTAACCCGGTTCTCTTCCGTATTCTCGGCGGCCTCGATATAAATGCAGTTCGACGGACAGGCGGCAGCGCATAGAAAACAGGCCACGCACTTTTCCAACCCATTCTCGTCCCGCTGCAGGACGTGGATCCCACGGAATCGTTCCTGGAACTTGGCTCCCCGAAGCGGTCCTGGACCGTCCGGATAGTTCTCTACCGTCGTAGGCTGGAACATCTCCATGAAGGTGATGCTCATGCCCTTGGCGATTGCCCCAATATTTTTCAGGATCGGCATGAACACTAGTATACCGGAGAGCCTGTCATTCCCGCGTGCCTAGGCTTAACCAGAAAGCTCCGTTTACATTTTGGAACTCGTCTTGCTGTGCCGTCATCCTTGGCTTCCATCGCGGCGGGTAGAATAGGTTCGGCTATGATCTCCAACGCAGGTTTCATGCTGGCAGTTGCGCTTGTTTCTCTGCTGGCGATGAAAGTGATGCCGCAGGAAAGCAGCCCAGTCGAAATCTCGCCTGACAAACTGGAATTTTCGGTTCAGTCGGCTGATGCCGCCACCCCGCCTCAAAGCGTGACCGTGACCAACCGTAGTTCGTCAACCATAAGAGTCACCAACATCCTGATTTCGGGTATCGACTTTTCTCAATCTAATAGCTGCGACAAGGCGATGGCATCCGGAGACAAATGCTCCATCGAAGTGAGTTTTCATCCTGCAACCTCCGGCACCCGCCTGGGGGCTCTTCAGATAGCATGGTCCGGTGGGACCCGCCCGCGCATGGTGCCTTTAACCGGCGCAGCGCCATAGCCACCGAAGGCATACAGCCTTGATCCCTCGCGCAGCATCGTAGAGGCCTTAACTACAGGAGGCGGACATTGGCGACATCCTTGGAAATTCAGCCCGAACAACCAGTAAGCCGGACAGAGAATACCGGGAAACAGATTCGCAACACCATCCTGCAGGCCATCCCCGAAAGTGAGTATTCCCTTCTGCGGTCCTATCTACAGACCGTCCGTCTGGAACACCAACAGATTCTGTTCCAGCCCAACGAAACCATTGAGTACTGCTACTTTCCCAATTCAGGAATGGTCTCTATGGTGGTGGTCACAAAGGAAGGATCAAGCGTAGAAGTCGGCGTGGTCGGGTTTGAAGGCTTTGTGGGACTTCCCGTGGCCTTCGGCTTTGAGACCAGTCCTCTGCAGGCCATCATCCAGGTTTCGCCCGCGGAAGCGGTTCGTATAAAGGCGGACACATTGCGGCGGCTGATCGGATCCGCACCGGAACTCAAAGTCCAACTTGACCGTTTTGCGGTGATTCAGGGAGCCATTGTCGGGCAGTTGGCGGCATGCAATCGCGTACACGAGCTTGAACCAAGATTGGCCCGCTGGCTGGCTATGAGCCACGACCGGGTCCAGACCGATACCATGAATCTGACCCAGGAGTTCTTGTCGGAAATGCTGGGGACCGCCAGGCCGAGTGTGACCCTTGCCGCTGGCGCCCTGCAGCGGAAAGGCGCCATCGAATACGTTCGCGGCGCAATCAAGGTGCAGAACCGCGAGGTGCTCGAGCAGTCAGCGTGCGGGTGCTATGAAGTCATTCGGAAATACAATACTGCGATGGGATTGCAAGCTTAGCCCAATCCCAGTTCTTTCCATTTCTTGTCAACCAGAGCCTTCGTTTTTTCGTCCATTAGGATTTCGTCAGGCCAGGGCCGATTAAATCCCTCAGTGGCCCACTTGCGGGTGGCGTCGATTCCCATTTTCGAGCCGAAATTAGGCAGGCGCGAGGCATGGTCCAGCGAGTCCACAGGGCCCAGTGTGAACTGAATATCCCGCTCCGGGTCGATATGGTTGAGAGCCTTTAGCGTCACGTCCCCGATATTCTGTACGTCGACGTTTTCGTCAACCACCACAATGCACTTGGTGAACATTGCCTGCCCCAGCGACCAGATCGCATTCATTACCTTGCGCGCCTGTCCGGGGTAAGACTTCTTGATGGAAACAATCATCAGATTGTGGAAAACGCCTTCGAGGGGAAGGTTGATGTCTACGATTTCTGGGATTGTCAGTTTCATGAGCGGCAGGAAAATGCGCTCCACCGCTTTGCCCATCCATCCATCTTCCATCGGCGGCTTGCCCACGATGGTGGTCGAGTAGATGGGATCTTTGCGATGCGTAATGCAGGTAATGTGGAACACTGGATAGTTGTCTTCGAGCGAGTAAAAGCCGGTGTGGTCTCCGAAAGGCCCTTCGGTGCGCAGCTCGTCGAGTTCTACATAACCTTCCAGAATGATTTCAGCCGCCGCCGGAACTTCCAGGTCAACGGTTTCGCACTTTACCAACTCGAGCGGCTTCTGCCGAAGGAATCCGGCAATCAGATATTCCTCCACATCGGGAGGCGCAGGAACGATGGCTGAGAATGTGAGCGATGGGTCAGTGCCGATGGCTACCGCCACCTCCATCTTGCCCGTAGGACGGTCCCCTTCCGGCCGAATTGACCCTCCCGAACTCCGGGCCATGATATCCACAGCCGCCGAGGATCTCGTGGGATCCGCCTGTGCGGCCTCTGCGCGCAACCTCTCGCGGTAATGTTCCGCTCCTACTTTCTGACGCTGCCAGTGCATGCCGGTTGTTTGTCCGTCAAAGACCTGCATGCGGTACATTCCCACATTTCGCTTGCCGGTCTTGGGATCGCGCGTTATTACGCATGGAAAGGTGATGAATCTTCCGGCATCCTTCGGCCAACACTGCAGAATCGGAAAGTAATCGAGCGAGAAATCGGTCTTTCGAATGACCTCTTTGCAGGGACCGGTATTGACTCCCTTGGGGAAGAACTTCCCCATTTCCGCCAGCATGGGCAGCATTTTCACTTTGTCGAGAAAGCCTTGCGGGGATTTCACGTCCATGAAATGCCGAATGCGGTCAGCCACCTCATCCAGGGCATCGACCTCGAGAGCCAGGTTCATGCGCCGCGCCGAACCGAACTGGTTGATCAAAACCCGTGCACCCGGCTTTCCTTTGATGTTCCGGAAAAGCAGGGCCGGACCGCCCTTCTTGCTGACGCGGTCCGCAATTTCAGTGATTTCCAGGATGGGATTGACTTCGGTGGCGATCTGTTTCAACTCGTTGGCGCGTTCCAGTGCCGCGATCCACTCACGAAGACTCTCGTATGCCAAACCCGCGCTCCTCAGGAAGCACGATTATAAGGCATGAAAAACCGTCCCGCTGGTCGCGGCGAGTCCGGGTCTGGAAATGGTCAAATTTCGCACCGGCAGCTAACCGCAGGCCATCCCTGCCCGTCTACAAGATATTCCTGATTGCCTCGACGGGGTGAATTTGAATAAATAGCCATGGAGGAAGCGATGAACATTGGACCTTGCTGCCCGCGCTGCTCTTCACCGCTTGTGAGCATCCGGACAAGTGCCGGACTTCATTTCACCTGTCCCAACTATCCAAACTGCGCCACTCCGCTTCCGATGACAAAGCCGCCGCAAAGCATTGGCTCGACTGCAAGAGCTGCCTGATTTCTTAAGAGTTTTTGATTGGAGTTCTGGGGAGGAGCACCCGCTTCAGCCCGTGCCGTTTCCCGATGCTAAGCGGCTTCAACGTTTTTTTCAGGCCACACTTCTACGATGTTGAACTTTTGAAGTATTCTTTCCACCAGCTCAACCAGCGGAATCAATTCCCTTTCCGCCTCCCCGTAGAAATTAAGATCCCTGATTTCTGGTTCCATGTGGGCCTCCTCGGACTGCTTGGTCAATGTACCGATGGACTCGGAACCCGGGCATCGGGCAATTCCTGTACGAGCACATAACCAAAGGCCAGTGGCCATTTTCGGAGTTTTCGGTGGCGCGAGCGCCCCCGCGAGAGCCTTATCTTTCCCTAACTGGAAGGTCAAACGTTACGGCCACCAATTCGTGTAAAATTAATGCGGCGAGTAGAAATCAATCCGTCGCGCGCAGCGACGTTTGGCTAATCGACACCCAGCCGTAAATTACTCCCAATTTCATCTCGACCCCCGGGCGCGGCCCGCGTCAAATTCGTGTCAGGAGACATCGATGGCAAAGATTGCAAAAACAGCAGATCGCAAAAAGGAAATGGATACCTCGAAAAGCACAGACTGTCCCAAGTGTGGCAAGCCCACCCGCATCGTAAAGCGGGTAAAAGACCGGGACCGCGGCGTCCCCGGTGGCATCTTCATCTCCTGCTCAGCTTGCGAATTCTTCGAGAAGCTCTAACCGCAAACCACTCAATAAGAGGCCTGACATCTCGACCGGAGCAAGATGATCCGCAAAGCGGATCATCTTGCGGAGGGTTGAATTTGCCTGCAATGGTGTCGCGCCCGCGACACGATGTCTCCAAGGCCAGACCGCGATGGCAAGTTCACCGGCGCAAAGCCGCCAGAATCTTTTCCTGGTTCTTCACAATGAGGTCAAGCGTCTGCTGATTTTTCTTAATCTCCTCCTGGTTTTTCAGGATGAGAGTCTGGTTTTGAAGAATCATTTTCTGATTGGCGAGCACATCGGTTTCGGAGAGGGTTTGTGCCATGGGAAGCCTCCTGGAATATTTCTACTGAAGAGATTTCAGACGATATCACACATCGCGGGTACCGCAATCACAGCGTCTGGCTGCCCGGCCTCCCTGCCCTTGGCTTGTGACCATCATCCGCGTATCGTACTGATCTGATCACTTTCCCAACGTGAGGACTGACTGTGCACCAATGGAATCGTAGGAGTTTTCTTCAGCTTGCCAGCGGAGCGACCGCAGGAACCCTGCTCACCAAAAACGTGTATGCCCTGGCTCCGCTCCAGACCGAGCCCGCCAAGCCGGTGGCGGCGAATGACCACATCCAGATCGCGCTGATCGGTGCTGGCGGCCAGGGCCAGGGGGATACGACCCATGCCGTGCAGGTGCCTGGGGTGAAGCTGGTGGCGGTGGCCGATTGCTATGACGGTCGGCTCGAGCATAGCAAGGAACTTTGGGGACAAGATGTCTTCACCACCCGCGACTATAACGAGATTCTCGCGCGGAAAGATATTGACGCGGTCATCATCGGCACCCCTGACCACTGGCACAAGCAAGCATCGGTCGACGCGATGAAGGCGGGTAAAGACGTTTATTGCGAAAAGCCCATGATCCACCTGTACTCCGATGGGCCGGAGATGATCGACGCGGCGAAGGCGAACAAACGAATCCTGCAGATCGGCAGCCAGCGGGTGAGTTCGATCATCTACGCCAAGGCTAAGGAACTGCTGGCTGCGGGTGCGATCGGGCAACTGAACATGGTGACAGCGCGCTGGGACCGCAACTCTTCGATGGGAGCCTGGAATTACACGGTGGCCCCCGATGCCTCCACCGCAACCTGCGACTGGCCGCGCTTTCTGGGGACAGCACCGAAGATTCCGTTCAATGGCGAGCACTTCTTCCAGTGGCGCAAGTGGAAGGCATACGGCACCGGCGTGGCCGGCGATCTGTTTGTCCATCTTTTCAGCGGAACCCACTTCATAACCGGGGCTCACGGTCCTACCCGTGCGATGGCGACCGGTGGGCTGCGCTTCTGGAAAGATGGCCGCGATGCTGCCGATGTGATGCTTGGACTGTTTGACTATCGGGAGGGCTTCAATCTCAGTCTACGTGTGAATTTTGTTGATGGAGGCGAAGAGAGCGAGGGCCTGACCTTCACCGGTTCCGAAGGAACCATGGACATTGCCGGACAAACCGTCAGCGTCAACCAGGTGCCACGCGAGAAAGACCCGGGGCTGTTCGTGAACAGCTTCCCCGAGGCAATGCAAAAACAAATTCGCGCGGATCACGAGAAGAAGTATCCCAAGCCGCATCCCGATGGACCGCCCGAAGCAGGTTACGAAAAGTATGTGGCGCCCGAGGGATACAGCGACAGTTACGACCACTTCAAGAATTTCTTCGCGGCTGTTCGCAGCCGTCGGCCGGTTGTAGAAGACGGGGTCTTCGGCTACCGCGCCGCCGGAGCAGCGTTGCTTGCCAATCTCAGCATCGAGCGTGGCGAAGTAGTGCATTGGGACCCCGATGCCATGAAGTTGGTGTAGGTTCGATCTGCAAATGGTTTAGCTCGTACTCGTGCTTGGGCACCACTTCCCAAAAAAGCGAGAGGCAGGGCACCCTCAGGCTTGCCTGTGGGAGGGCGGGAGGAGCGTCTTCGCAGGTTTCCATCTTCGCTGCCTCCCTGGATGCTCGGGAAGTCGGACCCCGAGCTGACGCATTCAAGTTTAGCGTCCCGGCCAGTGTTACCGCCAGATTCGCTCAGCTTATAATTGCGCGGATGTCGGGCATTCCTTCTCATCTCTGGACGCATACCACAGGCCAGCGCTGGATCGAGGATCCTTACCTTTGCATTCAGCACTCACAATTTTCATTCGCCACTACGCGCGCAGTTAGGAGGTCTGCGGGCCATTGAAATTCTTCCCAGTCGTGGATTAAATAAAGTGAAGGTCTCACGCAAAGGAAAACTATGAATCTTACTGATCTGATTTCGCAGGATTTGAAACGAGAGACAGAAGGCACACGCCGCGTGCTTGCGCGCGTCCCCGAGGGACGCGACGACTGGAGACCTCATCCGAAATCAATGCCGCTGGGATATTTAGCTACATTGGTCGCGACGCTGCCTTCGTGGATAGTGATGATGGTGAACCAGGACCAGTGGGATCTCGCTCCTCCGGGAGGCGAGCGTGTTCAGCCACCGAAGCTCACCACCCGAAGCCAATGGTTGGCGGCTCACGACGACAGCGTGAAGAAGGCGCAGGAGACACTGGCGGAGACGACCGACGCACACCTGATGACTCCATGGAAATTTATGGTCAGCGGGCATGTGGTGAGCGAATTGCCGAGACACATTATGATTCGCGACAGCGTGCTGAACCATCTGGCGCATCACTCCGGACAACTAACCGTTTATCTTCGCCTCAATGAGCAGCTGGTTCCAGGGATATACGGGCCGTCGGCGGATGAATCATTCGGTTAATGGGGCGTTCTAAGGTCGCAGAGACGTCTCTTCGCTACGTCTCCAGGCTCGTTCTCGACGCAAATCTTATCGGACAAACTCCGGGAAACTCATCGACACAATTCCGGCCACCGAGCCCAACAGCGCCAGCGTTCCCGCCAGTTGGAGGCTTGCGCGGCGGCCCAACTGCTGTCCAATCGCGCTTAATGAATAAATGCTTGCCGGTCCGAGGGTGCAGAGTAGCGCGACCACATACGGAGTCGGCACCCCCGCGTGATAGAGCACGTAGGCAAGCGCCACATCAAGCGCCATGGGCACCGGCAGGAAGGTGCCAAATATCGCGACGGCGATCACGCCCAGTGTCGACACCGGAACCTGGGTTCCATAAGCCGGGATCAGTTCGGCCGCCATGGCTCCCAGCACCGCAGCAAGAACCATCCAGGGCAAAGTCAGCAGAGTGAGCCGCAGCAGGTTTCGAAAATATGCGGTAAAGAAGGCAAGTAGCCGCTTCCCTAGCGGCTTTTGCTCATGCGATAGATTCAGCCCAATAAGCTTGCGGGGATTCTCTGCAATGAGTAGGGGAAGAACCGCCACCAGCAGGCCCGGCACGATCAGTCGCAGGAGTGCCACGGGAAGCGGGAACAAGACGAACGCCATGGTGAGCACGATGGGATTGAAACTAGGCGAACTGATCATGGCAGCGACCGTCAGTCGCGTGCTTGCCCCCGATACCAACAGGCTTTGCGCAACCGGCGTCGCACAATTAGTACACACTCCTAGCGGCGACCCCGCGACAACTCCGCAAAGTACGTTGCCCGCTGTCGAGGAGAAACGTCTAGGCGCCATGCTCCCAGCAAGCAGTGTCATGATCGCTGCTCCAAACGGCAAGGCAAAATACATGCCAAAGCGGTTGGTGTAGATCCAATTCACACTTGTGCGGAATATCCGCGTCGTCGCCGGCATGTCGGGAGTTACCTTCATGAGCGCATCGAAGGAAATCACTCCCTGCACCTTGACACCGGTACCGGCGTGTAATCGCTTGAGCAGCGCGGGATAGCGTTGCTGGGTCCAGAAAACCAAGACCACGGCGAGAGCAATCACGATCGACAGCGTTATTTCCAACCTGCGGCTGGGCGTGGTTGCCGATGAAACTGTGGGAGTGCGTAGGGTCGTGTTTATGGCTGTGCTCATGGGTGGCGGGAGTTTACGGTTGCGGGCCGGAGTTTGGGAATAATACTTTTTAATTAGGCGAGGTTAAAATTGGATGACTTTTTCTTTAAGGGGCCGCGAACCAAATCCCCGCCCAAGCGAACCTGGACGGGCACCCCTCCCCATTACAATCCCGACTCCCCACATCACACATCTGGTGCTAGCGAGCGGCGGTCACTTGGACGGCAGTCATCTCCTCGACGATTGCTCTTGCGGCGGCGGAAGGGTTGGGAGCTTCCGTGATGGGGCGTCCGATTACGATGTGACTGGCTCCGGCGGCGATTGCCTGGGCTGGGGTTACTACTCTTGCCTGATCTCCGTGGCTGGCTCCGGCGGGACGCACACCCGGAGTCACGATAGCTATTTCGTCGCCGAGGTCGCGGCGCAGGTCGGACACTTCCCTCGCCGAGGAGACGATCCCTTGGCATCCGCAGTCGATGGCCATCCGAGCCAGGCGAAGTACCTGCGGCGTCATTTCCGCAGATATCCCAATTTCTTCCAGATCGCTTCCTGCCATGCTGGTCAGGACTGTCACAGCGAGAGTTATGAGAGCGGGATTAGAACGGGCCGCGTCGGTGGCGGCGCGGAGCATCTTTGAGCCCCCGGAGCTGTGCACGGTCAGCATGCTGACGTTCAACGCGGCCGCCTCTTTCACCGCAGCTGCGACGGTATTGGGTATGTCGTGATATTTCAGGTCGAGGAAGACACGGCGCCCGGAAGCGATCAGGTCCCGCACCACGGGCGGGCCTTCGGCGGTGTAGAGCTGCATCCCCACTTTATAAATGGAGGCCGACTCGCCCACGGCAGTGACAATCTGCCGGGCGGCGGCCGAGGAAGAAACATCCAGGGCGACGATCAAACGCTCGCGCGGATCCATCACCCTGGAGTCTAATTGGTCTTGAACTAGTTGGCTACGGGAGAGTTGGGACGATGAAGCATAGCCATCATTGACGGGCGGACGATATCGATGCGCACCCGCTGTACACCGCGGGACTTAAAGCCCAGCACCTTGGCGGCGCTGTAGGAGACATCGACAATGCGGTCCGGAACCACGGGTCCACGATCATTGATGCGCACTAGCACGTTATGGCCATTGCGCAGGTTAGTGATGCGAACTATGGTACCCAAAGGCAGCTCGAGATGAGCCGCTGTCAGGTCGTACATGTTGTAAGGCTCGCCGCTTGCCGTGGGCTTGCCCTGAAAACTTTCTCCATACCAGGAGGCGGTACCGATTTGGTACGGCTTTGCCTTGGTCAGCTTCTTGTGAAACGTCTCGACTACTTGTGGCGGTACGTCAACTTGGGCTTTTTCCGACCCTGAGCTGGTTGGCCTCGAGCCGCTCCCAGGCTAACGACCGATAAAATGATCGCCAGTCCATGAGCAAAACGCTTTCTCATCCAGTCACCTCTCGTCTCTAGTGTCGTTCCTCCGTACTACATCGCCTGAGCTCCACAAAGGCTACAGTTCTGGGTGGGTCGTGTCAACGGGGGAAATCCTGTAAAAGAGTAGCATTCTTATAACTATTGCTTCGGTAATCTGCTGTATGGGTTGAGGAAAACTCCTAGGAAGCTTACAAAACAGCCACTTAGATATTTATCAGTTAGTAAATAATCAAAATCAGCAGGACAAGTAAGATTTACTCTGCCCAATGATTACAATAGCTTACAGGGAATACCTAAAGTACATCACACAAACAGGCCATGGACAGAGAAATTATGCCGTCTGGACCTCCTCCGTGACCACCTTGAAACTGGCTAAGTTGGCGGCTCCAAAAGGAGGTTGTGATAGCTACGTCGGAGGCGTCCCGGCCAGTTGCCATCAGGATTCTGCCAATCCGCGGATGGTTGTGGCGGGCATCGAATGTCCACCACCGGTTCTCGAGGTAGACCTCAAACCAGGCGCTGAAGTCCATCGGATTAACGTCGGGAGGCACGCCAATGTCGCCCAGATAGCCGGTCGCATACCTCGCCGGTATGTTCAGGGCCCGGCAAAAGGTGACTGCCAGGTGCTGGAAGTCACGGCATACCCCGGTGCGCTCGGTAAAGACGTCCACAGCGGTTTTCGATGAACGCGCGTATTGATACCCAAAGGTGACCTTTAGGTGGATCCAGTCACAAATTGCCTTCACTCGGTCCCATCCGGGTTTGGCTTGGCCAAAGAGTTCGACCGCGATGTTGGACATGCGGTCGACCTCGCAGTAGCGGCTGTTAAGCAGGTAGCGCAGCATTTCTGGAGGCAGATCCTGCACTGGGTGTTCCCTGGCCGTGGGGTTGTAAGCGTCGGGGAGGCCTGAATCCTCGATCAGACTAGAGCCAGCTAGTTGGAGCCTCCCGGCGGGGGCCAGCCAGCGCGAGCAGCGATTGCCATAACTGTCAACGTAGGTCTCCACCTTAACCTCGGGTGTGACCGTCACCTCGTCTGGCTCGCGCAGGTCCTTCACGCGGGAGGGATGAACGTGCAGTACTCCCACCATGGCTACAGGAGCAGGAACATCGAATTCCATGTCGTATCCCAGACGAATCAGCATGGTTCGCACGCGACCACATTTCTGGCCTGGGGGGATTATGGCTCATTTCCCCGGAATTTTCCGATTCAAAATCCTAATAGCTGCCATAGTCCGAAAATGCGAGCAGGGGTGCCATACTGGATCGGCTAAGGAACTGCCATGTCGACGTTAAACGCTGTGCAGGAAGAGATCGATCCCCGGGTTCGTATCGGACACGTACATTTAAAGGTTGCTGATCTGGCTCGCTCCCTGAATTTCTATTCGGGCGTGCTGGGAATGCAGGTGATGCAGCGATTGGGCGACAGTGCAGCCTTTCTATCGGCGGGAGGATATCACCACCACATTGCTATTAATACGTGGGAGAGCCTGGGCGGTTCCCCGCCCCCGGCCGGAACCACCGGTCTTTACCATACCGCTATCGTCTATCCGAGTCGGGCGACATTGGCGAATGGGCTGCGTCGAGTGCTTGCCGCGGGCATTCCCCTCGAAGGCGCCGCGGACCATGGAGTTAGCGAGTCTATTTACCTGCGGGATCCTGACGATAATGGCGTGGAGCTCTATTGCGACAAGCCGCGCGAACTTTGGCCGCGAACGGAGGATGGAAAGCTGGCGATGTATACGCACCGGCTCGATCTTCACGCGTTACTGCGTGAGGCGTCGTCGGGTACGGAGTTAGGTAGCGGCCCCAAGGATTTGTAAGAGCGTCGGCTCTCGGTCAAGACGACAAAATCCTCAGAACAAAAAAATCCCCAGACTCTATTTCTAGAATCTGGGGATAAGGTTTGAACAGCCCTCCCCCGAAGTCTGCTCAAGAGGGAGAGTACAATCCTGCCCGTTGAGCGTAAATGGCCCGAACGTGCCATATGGGGAATTTTCCCGTTTTTCCTCTGTGCTCTGTAATTTGTAAAACTTCTCGGCCAAACCCCATTAAGAGCCGAGGGGGTCTGGGTGGCATTTCTTCCTGGTTTCTGCCCGATATGAGGCGAAATATCACGGGTTCTTAGGGACTGATGACGGCCACGAATTGTGCCGATAGAAGCGAGATGGACCTTTCTGCCATTGCCCTTCAAGGGCTGCAACAGGCGGATGCGCAACTAAATGCAGCCGCCAGTAAAATCGCCTCGTTCGGGGCTTCCTCGCCTGACGGGGCTGGTTTGGATTCGGTGGACCTTAGCGCGGAAGTCGTGGCGTTGATGTCTGCACGCAACCAGAGCGAAGCCAATCTCGCGACATTGCATACCGCCAGCGAAATACAGAAAAACGTAATCGACCTGATGGCCTAAGTCACCCCTGCCGTCAATTCTTCCGGGAGTAGTGGTCGCCGAAGAAATCCCCTTTGTTCCAACTGGGGGGAGCAGTGTCCTGGGTGATCAGGTATCCGCACAGCAAGGCAAATCGCGCAAATTGCGCGGCGACTTTAAAGTCCAGTCCAGGCTGCTCCATGTCATCTTGCGGTTGGTGATAGCGGGCCTGTTCCCATTTTTCGAAAGTCGCCATGGGATCGATTTTAGGATCTGCGGATTTGAAGCCCGGTGTCGGCATGACGGCGGGTATTCCCTGCTTGACAAACGAATACTGATCACTGCGGATAAATACCACGGCCTCGGGAACCGGATCCGGATCCAGGCTGAGTTGCATGCGCTGTGCTGCTTTCCGGATTACTCCGTCCAGGCTGGAATGCTCCGCACCGAATGCAACCACACTCTGAAACGGCCAGAGCATGAGGACCTCATCTACATTCACATTAGCGACCAAAGATTGTTTGGGGACGATGGGAAAGTGTGCGAAATAATCGGAGCCAAGCAGGCCAGCCTCTTCGCCAGTTACGGCCACAAACAGGATGGAGCGGCGCGGGCGCGGGTTCATCCCACTGAAGGCTCGCGCCACCTCGAGCAAAGTTGCCGAACCGGAAGCATTGTCCAAGGCCCCGTTGTAAATCTTGTCCCCCTGAACCGGAGCGCCGATGCCCAGGTGATCAAGATGCGAACTGTAGACCAGATACTGCTGTTTTAAATCCGGGTCGCTTCCCTCGAGCTTGGCCACAACATTGGGGCTGGTCGTTTCTTCTGACTTGGTTACGTTCAGAATCTTCGCGGTAAATGGAAGCGCGAAGGAAAGCGGGGTGCCCGCTTTCGCCGCGGCAAAGACTTGTTCCGCTGTGTGCGGGCTGCCATCAAAGAATTTTTCGGTTGCATCCAGACTCAACGCCGCACTGCCTTTGAGTTCCGGAAAGTAGTCGTTGGGTTGGCCCTGCTTGTCGAGCCAACGGAACTCGGGGATCGCCAAATCGCGCACTCGCTTATTGAAGGAATATAGCTGTTCCAGTACCGGATCATTGATGGTGATTATCCCCACGGCCCCGTGGTCGGCAGCATTCTTCGCCTTAATTGCAGAGGATGAGTAATGCGCTTTCATCGACGACTGGAACTTCGGAGCGCCGAATACCATGGCCACAATCTTTCCCTTAACGTCTATGCCCTTATAGTCGTCGTAACCCTGCTCAGGCGCGGTCACTCCAAATCCCACATACACCACCGAGGCTTCTACCGAAGTTTCCGGGCGGCCGGGATTTCCGCGCGTGGTGTAGTCCTTTCCAAAAGTCAGGGTTTCTTCCTTACCGCCTCGGTTCAAAGAGAGCCCAGTTCTTCTCTGGTCGACCCGCATCGAGCGCAACGGCACCTTTTGAAAGTAGGTGCCGTTATCGCCAGCGGGTTGCAGGCCCATACTCTCGAATTGCGTGGCCATGAATTTCGCGGCAGTTTCGTATCCACGGGTAGCGGTTCCACGCCCTTCAAGCAAATCGTCGGAAAGAAAGCGCATGTCGGCGCGGATGGCCTCTGACCGGATTGCAGCCATAGCTGCGTCTACAGGATCGCCGCTGCCCCAGAGCCAAGGAGCGGAACCGAACAAAAGGACGATAGAAAAAACGCGAAAGAGCTTCCACTCAATGTTCATAACCTCGGTATGGTACAGGAATGTTTTGGGCAGAAGGAATGAGTTAGGGTCTGAAAGATTTGCAACGATCGGCTTCAGCTATGGGACCGGAACGTGGGTAAGACTCATGATCAGCATAAGCAGTAACGGTATGAATAGCGCCACGCCACTGGCAATCAGCACGATCTCGCTCAGGATATCGGGTTTCATCAAGTCTTCACGACGCATATTGGACCTCCCGTTTAAATGCTGGCACTTAGATTGCCGGAAACCGGCTTGAGTGCCGGGATACGGAAAAATAGTCGCAAAACTGCGGGATTCTACTGATGCCTTCAGGACCAACTGCAGATACGATGCTGCGTGGATAAAAAAGAAATCAACTCACCCAAGCTGACCCTGAACTTTGTTCTGGTCATTCTCTTGCCGCTGGTGGTGCTCCTGTTAGTCATGATGCACCGTTGGGGCGTTTTTTAATTTCCCCATATATTTCTCTTCCCCCGCGCAGGCATAAGATGATTTATGGGATCGACAGTAGTGGTCACCTCTTAAAGGAGCTTTCTTTATGAGCAGTCTGGGCCTGCTGCAATCGTTGCATGATGGTCTTTCTCAAAAGGCCGGCGTCAAGAGTGTCTTTGGAGATCCGATCAACGCTGGTGACAAAGTTGTAATTCCGGTGGCTCGGGTGGCTTACGGATTTGGCGCGGGATCGGGCACTGGCGGCGTCGGCGCTAGCAGCAAGGGAGAGGGTGGAGGCGGCGGAGGCGGAGTAATGGCCAAACCTGTCGGTGTCTTTGTGATCGGACCAAACGAAAGCCGCTTCATTTCGACGCATGAGGCACGGCGGACGCTGGGAGTATTGATGGTTGGCGTGGTTTTGGGATTTGTTCTTCTTCGGCGCCGCCGACCTGTGGGAGATCGTTTCCTGGGGCGGTTGCGAGGATAATCGGCAGGGCGGGTGGGATGCCCGGTTCTCTCAACGTCCGCGCCGGCACCTCGCCAAGAAATCTCTTCAGATCGGAGCGATTGATTCTAAGGTGGGATTGCAGTGGGGGCGAGTCCGTGGGCCAACGGCTTGGGTTGCCTTCGAAGCGACGAGTCATGAACGTGCTCAGCGGACAATTGTTTGCGCACATTTACATCTTTGATCCGTAGTTGCATGGGCGCACAAAGACAGCCGTACGAACGGTAGAAATTAGAACCATCCGGCCTCTTTGCAAAGCGGCAATGATTCTAACCCTTAAAGTTGAAGGGCGGAAGAAGTGGCTGGCATTGGTACTTGTAAAGTATTGTCAGCCGCCATTGTGCGGTAACCACGAAGGACGCTAAGGTTTCCTAAGGAAAATCCTATTGGGTAAAAGTTGGGTCAAGAATAAATGAGCGAAAAAAGGCTGCGACTTTGGTCGCAGCCTTCGAGTTATTCAAGCTTTAGCGCCGAGGGCCGCCTCTGCCCCCACCGCCGCCAGGGCGTCCACCGCGTCCGCGCCCCCCGCCACCCGGGCGTCGTCCACCGCCACCGGGACGGCCGCCGCGTCCACCACGGTCGCCGCCACGATCAAAGCCGCGGTCCTGACTGTGCCCTTGCGGCGGGGCGTCGCGGTTGAAGTTTGGCTCGGCTTCGTCGGGAAAATCTCCGCCGCCCACAATCGTGATCGGGCCTGACCCAGCTGGCACCGCTTCCCTCGTTCCCGAGTCGTCGCCCTGCCGTTCGCCGCCACCATCGCCATCCACCGGAGCCTCGCCACCACCCATCTTGGCGCGCTGTTCTTTGAGGATCGCTTTGCGCGAGAGGCGGATGCGATTGCCTTCGACGGCCAGGACCTTTACCAGCACCTGGTCGCCTTCTTTCAGTTCGTCGCGAACATCCTTGATGCGATGCTCGGCGACTTCGCTGATGTGCAGCAATCCATCGGTGCCGGGAATGATTTCGACGAAGGCGCCAAAGTCCGCCAAGCGGGTTACAGTACCCAGATAAGTCTTTCCGATTTCGGCCGTGGCTGTGAGATCGCGGATGATCTGCAATGCCTTGTTGGCCGAAGCTTCGTCGTTCGACGCCACGTTGACTTTACCGGTGTCTTCAACGTCGATCTTCACCCCAGTCTGCTCGATGATACTGCGGATCATTTTGCCGCCGGGCCCAATCACGTCGCGAATCTTGTCGACCGGAATTTGCAGAGTGTAGATTCGGGGCGCGTAGGCCGAAACCTTGTCGCGGCCGCTGGCGATTGCCTCGTTCATCTTGTCGAGGATGTAGAGGCGCCCGCGCTGGGCCTGTGCCAGAGCTTCCCGCATGATCTGCGCAGTGATACCGCCAACCTTAATATCCATTTGCAGGGCGGTAATGCCTTCGCGAGTACCGGCAACCTTGAAGTCCATGTCACCGTAGTGGTCTTCCGCGCCTGCAATGTCAGTAAGGATGGCGTAGTTGTCGCCTTCTTTGACCAGTCCCATGGCGACGCCGGCGACCGGGGACTTTAAGGGGACGCCCGCATCCATCAACGATAGTGAGGCTCCGCAAACCGTTGCCATCGAAGATGAACCGTTCGATTCCAGAATGTCGGAGACGACTCGCATGGCGTATGGCCACTGATCTTCGTCGGGGAGGACCCATGAGATCGCCCGCTCCGCCAGGGCACCGTGGCCGATTTCACGGCGTCCAGCGCCGCGAAGGAAAGCGACCTCTCCTACCGAGAACGGCGGGAAATTGTAGTGCAGCATGAAGCGCTTCTTGGCTTCGCCTTCGAAGACCTCGAGACGCTGCATGTCGTCGCTGGTTCCGAGGGTGGTGGTGACTAAGGCTTGGGTTTCACCGCGGGTGAAGATGGCCGATCCATGAGTGCGGGGCAGAACGCCGACCTCGATTGAGATGGCGCGAATCTGATCGAACGCGCGGCCATCGGGACGGCGCTTGTTTTCCGTGACCTGCTCGCGGAAGATGCGCTCACGCAGAGTCTCGTAGTAGGTCTTCGCCTTAGCGCGGCCGGCCTCGTCTTCTTCCGGAATCGCATCCATCAATTGCTTCTTCAATTCCTTGATGAGGGCATAGCTTTCGGCCTTGGGGTGCTTTTCGGTGTCGAGACGGTCGGTTAGATCGCTGCCGATGCGTTTCTTCAGATCGTTGTAATAGGTCTCATCAAACTCAGGCGGCGTCACCGTACGCTTGGACTTCCCTGCCTTTGCGCGCAATTCGTTGATGCCCGCGACGATCTTCTTGATCTCGGCATGGCCGAACTCGATGGCGTCGACGACTGTCTCTTCTTTTACTTCCTTGGCGGCGGACTCAATCATCACGATGCCATCGGCGGTGCCGACGACCATGATGTTCAGAATACTGTCACGCATTTCGCTATAGGTTGGGTTGACCAGGAATTGTCCATCAAACTGTCCAACGCGTACCGCGCCCACCGGGCCGTTGAAGGGAATGTCAGAAATAGCCAGGGCGCAGGAGGCGCCGTTGATGCCGGCGACATCGGGATCGTTTTCAGTGTCAGCCGAGAGCACGAAGGCGATTACCTGGGTTTCGCACTTAAAGCCTTCGGGGAACAACGGCCGTATCGGCCGGTCAATCATGCGGCTGGTGAGAATTTCGCGCTCGCTGGGACGGCCTTCGCGCTTGATGAATCCGCCGGGGATACGTCCGCCGGCATAGGTGTACTCGCGGTAGTCAACGGTGAGGGGGAAAAAGTCGATACCTTCACGGGGGTCGGCGTTCGAAACCGCGGTGGCGAGGACTACGTTGTCGCCGATGCGGCCACGGCGGCGCCGTGGGCTTGTTTCGCTAAATTCCCAGTTTCAAATGAGATCCGTTTACCGCCGGTGAGTTCAACACTTACTTCTTGTTTCATTCGCTATCCTTCTTGGCAGGGGGCATGACGATGTGCCACGCGGTGGTTGCACGACGGTAGGCCGGTACTAGCACCATGTTTAGAGTTGAGCGGGGACGCAATCTCAGCTTCCTCAGCCGCTTCGGCGGAACAATCCCGGTTGCCCGGCCAGCAAGAAGGTAGTTATACGAAAACCCAGCCCTACTTACGCAGGCCGAGCTTTGGTACAACGGTCTTGTAGCGATCGGAATCGTATTTCTTGAGGTAGTCGAGCAAGCGACGCCGCTTGCTGACCAGCATGAGAAGTCCGCGGCGTGAACCGTGGTCTTTCTGGTGCGTCTTGAAGTGCTCCGTCAATTGGCCAATTCGTTCACTCAACAGCGCAACCTGGACTTCAGGGCTGCCGGTGTCGGTAGGATGCGTTCCGTGTCGGTCAATGAGGGACTGCTTTTGCTCTCTGGCTAGCACTAACCTGATGCACTCCTGTTCAATTTCGATTTATCTTCGTAACGCCTTCGAGATTAACACGATGCCGAACAGGGTGTAAAGGTTGAGACTAGCCAACCGTTAGGCCTAGGACATAATCTTATTCAATCCGTAGAATGATTTAGCCACCTATGCCTGTGCACTGCTCTAAGTGCGGCTATAGCAACGATCTCGAATTCCGCTTCTGGGGATGTGCCGGGGCGCCACTTGGACGCAAGCAAGAGGAGCCAGCTCGGACAAAAGGCAGTGCCGGCGCCTCCTCCACCACCCGCTCCGGAAAAGAAGAGACGCCACGGCCGTCGCCGCTTCCCAGCTTTTCGGTTATGGCGGACGATGGCGAAGATGACGTGTGGCCGTCGATGATACTACCCGTAGAGACTGCACCGCTTCCGAGGGCGAGGACTCTCTTTTCAGCCGACGGGAAAATATCGCCAAGCCAGCCGATGATACTGGTTTTGTTGCATGGGACCGGGCCGCAAAGTCGAAATCAGAAGATATTTCCTATCCCCTGAAGGAAAGCTACAAGAAGCCCAAAGAAGAATATTCCGCGGTCAGCGGACCTTCATTCTTGGGTTTGGATCCGGCTCCGCCTTCCGAGTCGGCTCCTCAATACCTTCTCGAGGATGATGAACCTCGCGGGCACGGGCGTTTGTTCGTTGGAATCTTATTATTGCTAGCGGTCGGTGGGGGATGTTCTGGCAGTGGCAGCGCGAAGGATATCCGTGGAACCCTCCACCCAAACAGACCGCCAGCAGTACTTCTGCGCCTGGGGAT
>CAWGQZ010000020.1:0-44303 GCA_963824805.1 uncultured Acidobacteriaceae bacterium
ATGCCTTCCCCTATTTCGTTGCGTTTTTATTTTCTAACCCTGTTCGCTGCCTCTTCTTTTGCGGGGGTCAGCGTAAAGCATCCCTGCTCAACGGTGCGACCGTCGGAACTTTAAGCATCCACTAATCGCCACCGCCAGCAGCAGTTGCGCCAAAGGCGTTTCTGGAGTTTGGCGCATCTTCGCTGCAACGACCGCCTGGTCCACGTAGACACTGGAAACGAGCTGGACGAAACCATCACCCTGAGCCCAGGAACTTACACAACCACCGTACAGGAGTGGGACAATTGCGGTGGCACCTCCAAAGTGCAGATTAAGATTAACGTCACCACCTCCGCCTCCGCACTTCCCGCGAATGCCAAAACCTTTAACAATCTGCAGGCAGCAAGCGGCTGGCATGGTTATGCCTCTATTGCCACCGAACTATCCTCTTTGCACCTGGGTCTCTGCCAGCGGACCAGAAACTACATGGTCGTGGAGCAAAGGAGTAAACTCACAGTGGTTCAGCGGAAACGCCACCAAAACCACAATCGGTGGCAAAAAGGTTTACTCCGATGCGTTTTGGAACAACAAGCTGATCGGCGACTTCAGCACCCAAGGTTTGCACGACGACAGCAAGACCCTTCTTCCCTCACTGCACAATTTTGTCTACGACGTGTGGTTTTATGGGAACAATCTGGAAGTCTCTGAAGCTCTCGAATTTGATCTTAACCAGTTCATGCCCGGCAAGGGTTTCATCAGGGCCTGAATGCCGTATCAAGGGCGGTCATGAGTGGGACATTTGGGACAACGTAAACGAGCACTGGATCGGACCGATTGTTCCAGCCAGTTACGGCAAGTGGAATCACCTGGTTCTCAGGGTACAACGGACTAGCGATGACAAAGTCCTGTTCAAGACAATCGAACTGAACGGGGAACGTAGCGACCCTCGACCGCGAAGAGAGAGATTGGGCGAAACCGGGCTGGTACGGTGTGACCATCAATTACCAACTAGACGGCGACAACCACCAGACGCCTTACACTGTTTACCTCGACAAGTTCAAATTTAGTTACTGGTAGACGAGCGCTAAATTACCTTGCGATGGCGCCGGAAGCGACTGAGTGACGGACTCTCGAACACGGCGATAGAAGCCGTGGGGCTCACCAGGATCGAGAAACCAGTTAACCGGATGCGAGCGGCTTGTTGCGGCAATGTGGATAGTCTGCAGGGGAGAAAAGACCCCTCGGCGAACCGAAGGGCCAGACTCCTATTTGCGTGCTAGCTAGCTCGCGGCATTGGTTTATCGGTCTTGGAGAAATCCGCACTCGCCTCGCCGGTCGAGGAAACGTCGTCCGCTCCGGTGCGCTCCAATATTTCCTTCGCTTTCTTCGTCCAGTCTGAACTATCACAGTGAACGGAGAGCAGAATTCCGCCTTCCTTCACACGACCCTCGTAGCGCTTCGCTTCGTATTCGGGAATGCCCATTCCAACTAGCGCACCCGTCAGTCCACCAACTGTTCCTCCTACACCAGCGCCTGCCAGAGCCGCCATAATGGGCCCTGCTGCGATGAGAGGGCCGACACCGGGTATCGCTAGCGCACCGATACCAGCGAGCCAGCCCAGTGTGCCGCCTACGACTGCGCCTGTCCCGGCTCCGGTAGCTGCTCCTTCTGGTGCCTTTGTGTTCTTCTCGTGAGCGAAATCTTTCGTGCCTTCGTTTTCAGGTAGCAGCGCCGAGATGTCGGTATTGCGGAAGCCTGCCGTCTTGAGAGCGTCGACTGCTTGCTCTGCTCCGGCTTGCGTCTTGTA
This sequence comes from uncultured Acidobacteriaceae bacterium, assembly GCA_963824805.1. Taxonomy (GTDB): domain Bacteria; phylum Acidobacteriota; class Terriglobia; order Terriglobales; family Acidobacteriaceae; genus DATBAT01. The sequence continues at coordinate 1,787 of CAWGQZ010000020.1, forward strand.
GATTCCAAATGCTGCTGTGTTCTTCCCTGCCATAGTGAAGCTCCTTTTGTGGGATTAGTTTTTATCTTTGGGTGACACTTCAAGTTGGTCGGTGATCTTGCCGTCTCCGGCAATGGCGGCGGCCTTCGCAACGATTGCCTGTTTCTCTTCATCGGAGCGAACGGGGCCTTTTAAGGTCACGGTGCCATTCTTAACGATGACCTTTATGTTGTGGGCATACGTCGATAAGGAATCGTCTTTGACGATTGTCTGCCGAATCTGCTTTGCAAGATCACGATCCGATGTATGTTCCGATTGCTGGTCAGCCGTGCGTTCGGAGGGCTGTCGATCCCGTTCATTTACTTTTGTGTTGTCCGGTGCAGTCTGACTGGGAACGTCTTGAGCTATGGAACCCAGGCACGTCAGTAGAAAGAACGCCAGTGTTCCAATTATCATCCTCTTCATTTTTGTTCCTTTCTGTAACCCATAGACAATCTCATGCGCTCGCTTCGAACAGAATCGGGAGAGTGGGGCATATTGATGGATGGTTTCCTGTATTTTGCAAGGTTGCAGGATGGAAATGGTGTTCTGCGATGATTGGCAGCGCCGGTTAAGCAACTCTCAGGTCGTAGTGCGAAAGGTCTCGTGCAAGGCAGATCGGGCCTCGGGCACATCTTGTCCAGCGGGCTCCTGCAGACCACTCGCCCGGTTGATTTACAGATCCGCAGAATCTCTAGCAAGCCTTCGGTCATTGTCTATCGATGAGGCAACTAGCGGATTGGCGACAGCCCAAACATCGATGTCAACAATTGATCGGTGACGTCTTCCAAGGGATTTTCGCCGTCACTGTGGTGCCCTTCTCACTGGAAACAATCTGCAAGGTCCCGCCGAACTGAGCTAGGCGTTCTTTCATGCCCCGCAACCCGACGCCCGCCGCTTTCCCAGCAGTGAACCCACTGCCGGAGTCAGAACTTCAACCGGATTTCGTCGCAAGAGCGGGTCAACCGAATTTGTCCGATCTTGCTGCCGGAATGGCGATGAATGTTGGTAAGGCATTCCTGAACTATACGGAAAAGGCCGGTCTCAAGATCAATGGACAGCCTTCCAAATTCTTCCGGTATGACGAGTTCCATCTTGATCCCCGCACGTTCTGAAAAGCCCTCCAGGTATTCGCTGAGAGCCGATGCAAGTCCCGATTCGTCCAGCAATGGAGGATGCAGCAGATGAGACGCAATTCGGATTTCCTTGATGGTTTGCTGAACCAGATCTGCGGCTTCGGAAAGAGCCTCGGCAGCCCGAGGGCTCATGTCGCTTGTCTGCTGATTAACCAACGACAAATCTATTGAGACTGCAGTGAGCAGTTGCCCAGCGCTGTCATGCAGGTCACGAGCAATGCGTCGCCGCTCCACATCTTGAGATTTCATGAGCCGCCCTGAAAGGTCATGCAGTTCCGAGTTTCTCTTCTCAAGTTCCTCGGGTGCGCGCTCTGCACTTGGGTATCGAGCGCCGCCGCCAGCGTTCGATAACGTGCTTCGCATCGCGCAAGGCTCGCTCCATTTCCTTACGCTGAGTGATGTCCCGAGCAATTTTCGATGCTCCAACAATATTTCCTTTGGCATCCCGAACCGGCGAAATGGTGAGCGAAATATCGAGCGATGTCTTGTCCTTATGCACCCGAATGGTGTCGAAGTGTTCGATTCGCTCGCCTCGCTTGATTCGTTCGATGATGGCCGTTTCTTCGTTTCTACGATCGACCGGAATAATCAACGAGATGTGCTGGCCCACCGCTTCAGCGGGACGTATAACCAAATACCCGCTCCGCACCAGCGTTCCAACTGGTTATGACGCCTTCCAGCGTCTTGCTAACGATGGCATCCTCACAGGAGTCCACGATTGCGGCGAGCAAGCCGATAGCTTTATCCGCTTTGAGGCGTAGGGCTGGCAACTCATCCAAGAGCGCTTGGCTGATGCTGTCCGTCGCCTCGGGGTCATTGAGAATGCACTCTGCCAATTCTTCATGTGTCGCCAGCAGTTTGTCGATGTCCGCCTCAAGAGTGATTTCAGGATGCGTTTCAGTCCAATAGTGCGCTGCCCGGACAAACGCCAGGAACAACAGCATGTATTGAAGACGAGCTGGCCCAAGTAGTCGCGTCAGTTCCTCAAGACAAGGTAAATAGTCGGAAGTCTTCAAGAACACATGCGCTGCCAGTACGAAGATGGCATCCTCCATCTCCGTATCGGCCATCGGGATTTCAACGATGGGTGCGGGGCAGGCTGCGCACAGTGATAAATAAGATGAAGTTCTTGTCCGCGTGGAAAAGGCCGTCGAAGGAGTTTCACAACATCTTGAACAGTCTGCGCACGTACAGTCGGATCGCCTGCGGGACGGCCAAGTCCCACCAAGAAACCAACATGACGGCCAATGCAGTAGCGGACAGCGAAAAACGCGAGAGATGGACAAAAAAGACGCTCCTTAAAAACGGAGGGGAGAGGATTGTCGAGATAGGCGGCTTGTGCGAATCCGAACAGTTTCTCAATGATCTCAGGAGTCTCAGGCGCGAGGCGAAAGAAATTCGGAAGGACCCCGAATCGACTCTCCACGCGATTCTCCACCTCTGAAATCGGCGGCTCGGCCATATAGCCTCATGAAGCAGCTGCACAAGAGACCGTCACCGGCAAGAAGTGCGGGCGAGGGTTGTGCGGACGGGCCTGATTCTAGACCAACCAAGCCAACAATTAAACGGGCATGGTAGAGCGCATACGAATGGTCGCCGGAATACCTAGGCTCTTCTCCGAGCTGGAACGTCCACGCCGGTCCGCCACCAGATGTATCGTGATAATGTGGTGGCCTTAGCAGGAGGCGATGAATGAATCTACGAGTCGCGGAAGCCTCCCCGCGGGGCAGGGCAAGGATCGCGGGTGCCTTTTACCTGGTGAACATCGTAAGTGGAGCACTCGCGCTCCTGCTTAGGGGACGATTGGGTGTGGCGTCGCTCCTGGTTGCAACCGCTTGCTACCTCGCTGTGACATTTCTCTTCTACGGCATCTTTAAGCCTGTGAATAAGAGCCTTTCTTTCACCGCCGCACTCTTCAGCCTGGCAGGATGCGCGCTTGGGGCACTTGGCCCGTTTCATCTCGTCCCCATCCCGATCAACAACCTGATATTCTTCGGAGCCTATTGCCTGCTGATCGGATATCTGATTTCCAGGTCGGTCTTTCTGCCTCGGATTCTTGGCGCTCTGATGGCGCTGGGCGGTCTGGGTTGGATGACCTTTATCTCACCGCCCCTCGCCCATTACGTGTCGCCCTATAACATGGCTATCACTAACCGTGTGGCTGCTCGTTTTCGGCGTGAACGAACAACGGTGGAAGCAGCAGGCTGGCGCCTAGAACGGCGCACTTAGGGATGTGGGGCCTTAATCAGATCACAATGTGAAACAAGAACGGACGGCAAGCTTTCCGCACAGACAGCCCACTAAGCAGGAACACAACCACGCTGGAAACTATCGAGAGCTGCCCCATGGTCCCCCGCTATATTTGAAGATGACTCCCTACGCTTTCGGCAGTCCCTTGCGGGCAATCATTTCCATCACTTCACAGAACCGGTCAAGCTCCCAAAGCGTCGTATAAACATTGGGCGTAATCCGAATCCCGGTAAATTCTTCGTGCACAATCGGCGTCGTAAATATCTTGTGCTTCGCCATCAGATAGTCGCCGATTTCAGACGGGCTCACGCCTTCGATCTTCACATTCGCAATCGCACATGACTGCGCATCGTCAAACGAAGTGTTAAAACCGATCTTGGGAACGTCCTTCAGCTTGTTCATCCAGTAGCGGGAGAGAAATCTAAGCCGTGCTTCTTTTCGTTTTCCGCCGATAGCGTTGTGAAACAAAATCGCTTCTCCGATCGCCAGGCGCATTGCGGCGGAGTGCGTGCCAATTTCCTCAAACTTGCGAATGTCGTTCTTGTTCTTGTCTTCCGAGGCCATCAACGCCCAGATCTTGGGGATTTTTTCCCTCCTCACATAAAGCATCCCGGTGCCCTTTGGCGCATAGAGCCATTTATGGAGGGAGGTTCCGAAATAGTCGCACTGCAAGTCGTCGCGTTTGAAATCGAACTGAGCGAAAGAATGGGCGCCATCCACGATGGTTTCGATTCCCCGCTTTCGCGCCATTTCACACACCCGGCGAACCGGCATAATCTGCCCCGTAATGTTGATTTCGTGCGCGATCAGAATCAACTTGGTTTTCGGCGTAATCGCACGTTCAAAGGGAGTTGCGAGATCGTTGATGTCCTTGGGCGCAATCGGAATCTTGACTAAATTCAGCTTCAGGCCTTCGCGCAGCTCGCGTTGCCGAAGCGTTGTCAACATCCGGGGATAATCCTGCGTGGTGGTCACGATCTCATCGCCGGATTTCAAATCCATACCCATCAACAGAATTTCCAGCGATTCCGATGCGTTCCGGGTGATGGCAATCTCTTCGGGGTCGCAACCGAAAATTTCTGCCAACCCCACCCGAATAGTCTCCGATTGTGGTTCAAGGATTTGCCACATGGTGTAGGCGGTCGCGTCTTCCTGCTGCCAGGTGTAGCGGACAAACGCTTCGGTGACGATGCGCGGGCTGGGGCTGACCCCGCCATTATTCAGGTTGACGATGCCGCGCGTCACCGAAAAAGCCTGCTGAATGGCCGCCCAGAAATCTTCGTCACTAGCAACCTGGCCGGGTGTAAGGTGCGCCACTTGCCGGCTTGCGGCTTCCAGGTCCTGATGCAGCGCCCCCACAACGGATGACGATAATGCCATCACGCCGAGGCCTTTGCCGACGGCGGACAGAAACTTGCGACGGTCAAAATCGGCTCTTAATTCTCGGCCGAAATTATCGTTCAAGATGGCCCCTCCTCGGGTCAACGATGGCTGCAAACCTTATACCGAATCCAGGAGAATCGCGGCCCAAGAGTAACCCATCGGCAGGGAGCGGAAGCAATAAATAAAAAAGGCGCGTCGAAACGCGCCTTTGCAGGTTCTTGGCGATCGGGCTAGGCGGCAGCCGCGGTACCTGCGCTGTCGTCCTCGAGCATCGAACGAAGCTGCTCGCGAAATTCGGGCGTATCCTGGTGTCCGTGCACGGCGCCGGCGTGCAGCACCGCCAAATCCACAACCTCGTCTTCTGTCCCGGAAATAGCAATCGAGCAAGGCTTCTCCCCGGGGAATTTCCGGCAATCGATGATTTTACGGGCTTCGGCCATATGTACCTCCTTGGTACAAAGCGACGCCATTCTAGACCCGGTCCCTCCACGATTCAATAAGTCTCATGACAGCTAGCCGCGTGCGGGAAAGATGGCGATCCGTCTGAAGGGTTGAGCCATGGCTCTCGACTCTGCGACCACGTTCCTATGCCGGATACTTTCCCGTGATGTAGCCTTCCAATTGCTGAATGGTTTGTTCGTGATCGGAGATAATCCAACGGACCAGATCACCAATCGATACCACGCCAACCACGGTCAGATTTTCAACCACTGGAAGGTGACGAATGCGATGGTTCGTCATAATCCCCATGCACTCGTCTATGGTCTGTTGGGGCGTTACAAAAATGACCGGACTGGTCATGATGTCCCGAACCGACGTACTCTTTGAGGAATGCTCTTTGAGGATGACTTTTCTGGCGTAGTCCCGCTCCGAGAGAATACCGACCAGTTCGCCATGGGATAGCACGAGCAGAGCACCAATTCCCTGCTCGGCCATTTTCTCGATCGCCTCGTAAACCGACTGGTCGGGCTCGACAGACCAGACTGCTCGATTCGGCTTCTGCGCTAGTACCGACCCAACGGTGTCAGCTAGATTCACGGGAAGCTCCCTATATGCCGAGCGGAGAGAGATGAGTCGACCTTTTCCCCCTGCCACGGACCCTTGCGGGCAAATTCTAGACCCAACGTCGGTCCGGTTCAACGATTTGTAAGATTTGTAAGATAGTGGGATCCTGCACTCTTCCATCTCCCTGTTTAGAAATCTTTTAACCAGCCATGCTCATTCAAACCGCAGCGCGACGATGGGGCTCACGCGGGTGGCACGGCGGGCGGGGATCCAGACGGCCAGGAGCGCCACCGCACTGAGCAGAATCGGCGTAACCACAAAGGCAGCCGGATCCATGGCTTTTACCCCGAAGAGGAAACTGGCCAGGAAGCGCGTAAGCCATAGTGCTCCGCCGATACCAAGGACCACGCCAATCATCGCCAGCAGCATCCCCTGACGGATCACCATGTTGCGGATGCTGGATTCCTGCGCGCCCAGTGCCATGCGGATGCCAAGTTCCTGCGTCCGTTGTTGGACAGAGTAGGCCATCAGGCCGTAGATGCCAATCGCGGCCATAAGCAGGGCAGAGGATCCGAAGATGGTCAACAGCAGCATGTTAAAACGCTCCCGCGAGGTTGAAACGACGACGATCTCATCCATGGTGCGGATGTGCGCGACGGGCAGGCCGCCGCTGGCTTCACGGATAGCGACGGCTAATGACTTGAAAACGGTATGCGGCTCGACGTGAGTGCGCACGATCCACCACAAGGGCGCGATGCGCGAGTTGAGCGCGGTGACTTTGTCCGGCATCTGCGCGATTGGAATGTACATGGTGGGAAAGGGATCGCTTCCCAGGCTGCCGTTGTGCATGTCACCGACGACTCCAATGATCTGGCGCGGAGGCTCCACGAAGACCGGCCCCATGTTAGGGCCGATCAGCAGGCGGTCGGCGAGGGGATCGCCCTTGGGCCAGAATTGCTTGGCCATCGCCTGATTAATAATCACTACCCCCGGGGCGGAGCCGTCGTCATGCTCGGTGAAATTGCGGCCCCGGAGTAGCGGGACTTTGAAGGCGTCGAAATAGCTCCACGAAACGGAGTTGTAGCCCGCACCGCCGGTGGAGGGAGTATCGCCCTTGGGTCGTCCGACGATATCGAAGGGAAGGCCGAAGCCGCCTTGCAAGGGGAGACAGCAGGAAGCAGATGCGGTAGTCACGCCGGGCACAGCATTGAGCCGCTCGGCGCCATCGCGAACCACCTGCGCGACTCCCGCGCTCGTCTGAAAACGGTCGCTGCCGATCGACATGGCCATGGTGACCACGTTGTGGGTGTCGAAGCCGGGATCGACCGACTGCAGCTTCATAAAAGTGCGAATGAGCAGGGTTGCGCCGATCACCAGTACCAGCGCCAGCGCCATTTCACTGATGACCAATAGCGAGCGCACCTTGCCGCTGCGGAAGCCGACACCGGATCGATTGCTGCTCTCATTGAGGGCGGCGGCAAAGTTTTGCCGGGTGGCGCTGATGGCGGGAATCAGGCCGAAGAGAATTCCAGTAAGAACGGAAACCGCGAGGGTGAAGAACAGAACGTTCAGATCGACGGTGACCGCCGATCCATCTTCGCCGACGCGGGGAATGCTTCCGGAACTGACCGCGAGCAGGAATCTCACTCCAGCGAAGCCGAGGATCAAGCCGAGAACGCCGCCAGATAGAGATATGACCAGGCTTTCCGTAAGCAGCTGGCGGATGATGTGGCCGCGTCCGGCGCCCAAAGCCGAACGGGTGGCCAGTTCCCGCTTTCGGGCAGTGGCGCGTATCAACAAAAGATTGGCCACGTTGGCGCAGGCGATCAGCAGCACCAGGCTGACGGCCCCGAGCAGAACCAGGAGAGACTTGCGGGAATCGCCGACCATCTGTTCCTGCAAAGAGGTCACCCCGAAGCCGCCATCCGGGCCCAAGGCTCCGGGATAAGTGCGGCGAAATTGATCCGCCGCGAGCTTCAACTGCGCGTTTGCCATCTGCGGTCGTGATTCCGGGCTTGAGACGGGCCATCACGCCGAAGTAGTGGGCCATGTCCTGCGAGTTGAGATCGAACTGGAAGGGCAGCCAGAGGTCGCCCGCTGGCTCAGTGACAAAATCGCGGCCAACGACGCCGACCACTAAATACGGCTGGCCGTCGATTTGGATATTGGTGCCGACGATATTGGCATTTCCCCCGAAGCGGCGTTTCCACAGGCCATAGCCGAGAACGACCACCTGGCCGCCATGCGGGCTGTCCTCGGCAGGGGTAAAGGTACGGCCGGCCATGATAGGCGCTCCCAGCATGCGGAAATAGTCAGCGCTGACGTGGATGCCTTGCACTTGCTCGGGATCGGTGCCGCCGGTGAGGTTGAGCCCGGCGCCGCCCTGGTCGTAGGCCGCGACAAACTGAAAAATGCTGGTCTGCTGTTTCCAGATGTTGAATTTGGGGACGTTGGCGCCGGGGAACGATCCCTGCGGGCCGGTGTTCATCAGCTGCATTAACTCTTCGGGATGCGGGTAGGTAAGCGGTTTGAGCAGGACGGCATTAACCACCGAGAAGACCGCGGTATTGGCGCCGATGCCGACTGCAATGACGAGGATGGCAATGGCGGTGAAGCCGGGAACTTTTGCCAGTGATCGCAGCGCGAACCGAAAGTCGCGCCAGGTGTTATCGAGCCAAGGGAGAGATTGAACGCTCATGCAGGCCCTCTATAAAAGGGCACTATACTCCACTCGCGGCGGTCGCCGCGACTGGAGCAGGGGTAGGGAATGCGATTATCATCTTCCCATCTCCTCCATCGCGTCGCAGGAAGCTGGCTATGGATTCTGTGCTTCACGATCTTCGTTACGCGTTGCGGCAAGCAATCAAAAATCCAGGATCCACTCTAGTCGCGGTGATTTCGTTGGCTCTCGGCATTGGCGCCACTACCGCGGTATTCAGTGTGATTTATGCGGCGCTGATCAATCCCTATCCCTATCCCGGTGCGGACCGAATTGTTCGGCTGACGGTACAGAGCAAGGCAGGATCGGGAGACTGGGTTGAGTTGAATGGCCCGCAGGTTCAGCAGATACGGCAGCTGAATATTGTCGAGAACGTGCTGGCAATGGACTATCACGCGCTTACTTTGACAGGGCGCGAGCTTCCCGAGAACGTCAACGCGGTTGGCCTGATCTCCGATGGCTTCGAGACGCTGGGTGTTCCGACTTTGCTAGGGCGGGGATTGTTGCCAGCGGACGCGATCGACGGGCAGGATCCGCAACCGGTGACGGTCGTGTCGTACAAATTCTGGCAGAGCCACTATTTTTCCAGTCCCGATGTCCTCGGCAAAATGCTGCAACTAGACCATCAGAATTATCAAATCGTGGGCGTGGCCGCGCCGCGCTTTACCTGGTACAGCGCTGATGTCTACCTGCCGCTGAAGATCACCCAGGATCCGAACCTGACGTTCATCATCAATCTTCGCCTGAGGAAGGGAGCGACCAATGCCCAAGCTGATACCGCGCTGCAACCGTTGCTGGACCAATTTGCCCGCGACATGCCGAAACGTTTTCCTGAACATTTCAAGGTCGAGGTCGAGGGACTAAACAAATGGGTGGTGGAGAGCATCAGCGGAACGTTGTATCTGCTGTTTGGAGCGGTGGCGCTGCTACTGGCGATCGGCTGCGGAAACGTCTCAATTCTATTGCTGGCGCGAGGTACGGCGCGGCGGCATGAGTTGGCGGTAAGGTCGGCGATCGGTGCGGGCCGGCGGCGCATTGTGCGCCAACTGCTGACAGAATCGCTGCTGCTAGCCGTCATCGGAGCCAGCCTGGGTGTTTTGGCGTCGTACGGATTTCTCGTGGGAATCAAGTCCTTGCTTCCTCGCTATGCTTTCGCCCCGGAGGTGGTGATTGGGATCAACCTGCCCGTGTTGATTTTCAGCGTCGTGGTAGCGCTGGCAACGGGAGTGTTGTTTGGGCTCTGGCCCGCCCTGCAACTTTCGCGAAGCCAGATCGGACAGATTATGCAGTCCAATGTGCGCCGGGTTGCGGGGAGTATACGGGCGCACCGAACACAAAGCGTGTTGATCGCGGGGCAGATTGCCCTGACACTGTTGCTGCTGGCCGGGGCGGGTTCGGCGATGCGGAGTTTTGCACGCCTCATCAATACGACACTCGGTTACGATCCGCACAACGTGATGTCGGTGGGAATTCCTTTGCATGGAAATTCCTACACTACGTGGGCGGCGCGAGGGGCGTACTTTGAGCAATTGCGAACCAAGGTGGCGGGAACGCCCGGCGTGACCGTAGCAGCAATTTCTAGTAACGCAACCCCGCCGCGAAACGGACTCAGGTTGCGGTTTGAAATTTTAGGCAAGCCTGCGATCGAAGAGCAGATGGGCGCGATCAATATGGTGAGCCCCAGCTATTTTGCTGCGCTGCGCATTCCAATTGTTCAGGGGCAAGCGTGGAGCGAGACGCAGAATCAGAACGGCGCTCACGTTGCCGTAGTTAACCGGACGTTCGCTCTCAGGTATTTTCCTAGCGGCGATGTCATGGGACACTCGGTCAAGGTTCCCGGAATTGAGGACCGTCCACCTGAGATCTTGTCAGCACCCAATGTGGCGGATTCATGGTTGCAGATCGTAGGGGTTTCGGAGGATGTGCACAACGACGGTTTGCGAAATCCCGTGAAGCCTGCCGTCTATGTGCCCTACACGTTGTGCATGCGGCAGGGAACGCAGATTCTGGTCCGGTCAGAGGTTTCGCCGCTGTCGCTGTTGCACTCAGTGCAAAAACAGCTGACTGCGGCCAACCCGGAACAACAAACCTATGAAACAACCGGAGATCTCGAGACCTGGATCTCCGAAGAACCCGAGTGGCAGCAACAACATCTGGCGACATGGATATTCGGCATCTTTGCCTGGCTGGCTCTGGCCCTGGGCGCGGTGGGCCTTTACAGCGTAGTTGCCTACACAGTGGCGCAGCGGACCAACGAATTCGGTATTCGCATGGCATTGGGTGCCCAACGGGACACGTGATCCGGGTTGTATTTGCCTCGACGCTGGCAAGCGTGGGCGGCGGCGTCTTGGGTGGCCTGGGCCTGGCACTGTTTATGAACAGCCTGATTGGGAAGTGGGTGGAGGGAAACCTGCGCGATCCGCTTATTCTTCTGGCGGGAGTGGTTCTTCTGGGCGTAGTATCCGCAATCGCCTGCGCCATACCGGCGCGCCACGCCGCCAAGGTCGATCCCATGACCGCGCTGCGTTGCGAGTAGCCGTGCTCATACGTCGTGAATTATTTCTCTCCCAGTCGGAAGATCAGGCCGATGGTAATTCCTGTGTGGTCGTAAATCCTCTTGGACCGACAACCGATTACTGCGAGTAGCAATCGGGATGTGCGGCGTTACGGATCAAGCAAAGGACACTCCTTGGGAACAGCGTTTCCTGAGTTCTTGGGTATTCTGACAAAACCAGCCGCAGTATAGCCACCTAATCGCACTTGTCAACAATCTGGGCTCAGAAGATTTGGGGATTGTGGCCGTCTTCTTTCTATTTCCAATCTTCCTGAAACTGCTTAATAAATTTCATCCCGTTTGGCGTGACATAGAACCAAAGATCGTCAAGTGAGCTTTCTGAATAGTCAGCCGGCCTGGCATCACGGCCGAGTACATAGGCCTGGGCATAGCCATCTTCAATTAACCCGACGAGCGCTTTGAGCGTTCCTTCCTTATCCGCAACGCCTCCACGCTCCACGGCCCAACCAATTACAGATTCGAGAATTAGTTCAAGACTTTCATTGTCATCTGATATGGCACGAATCACATATTCCCTAAGGGTAGGATCAAATGTATTCAAGGGACATCTCCAGCTTTACAAGGAGTTCGTGGGTGGCCCATCGAAGGCCGGGTTTGTGGGTGGAGCTGTTCTACCGCTGGACAAACTCTCCCCACCGCTCGCTCGCGTTTTCGTGCTGTCTATTCTGACTCGATCCCTGTCGCTTACAGCCGATTTCCTACTGGCGAAAGTTACTTCACTCCCAGCCCTCCAGCTTACGGTGTCTTGCGGACCGCTTTCGCCTTCGCCTCCAGTTCCTCAGCCTCTGGGTTCCGGTGTAAGGCGCGCAGAACGTTGGCGTAAGTGGTAATGGTCTGAAACGTGTCCGGATCGGTCAAGCCTAATGTCTTGGTGCGTATATTCAAGGCCCGCTGCAACAGTGGCGCGGCATTGACAGAGTGACCGGTCACAAAATATAGAGACCCCAGGTTGTTAAGGTCGGCAGCCAGCTCGGGGCTGTCAGGCGGAAGGCCCTTTTCATCATTGCTTACGGCGCGGCGCAAAGCTAGCTCGGCGTCGGCATAATTCTTCATGTGCTCGTAACAAGTAGCGAGGTTGCTGAGATCCGCCGAGAGCCATGGGTTCTCTTCACCGTAGATCTTTCCCCAAATGATTAATGCTCGCAGATAGAGCGGAGCAGCCGCTTCATCCTGGTGCTGCTGCATCTTGACCAGGCCAAGCGCATCCAGGCTTACGGCGACATCGTGATGATCCGGGCCGAAAACTCTTTGGCGAATTTCGAGTATTCGCGCCAGCAGCGGTTCGGCCTGTTCGTATTGCTCGCGCGCAGAATAAAACAGCGCCAAGCCTTCGAGAGCGTTGGCATAGTCGGGATGCTCCCCGCCGACGGTCTTTCCGTAGATGCTGACCGCCTGGCGAAAGCGGCTTTCTGCCTCCGCGTCTTTGCCCGTCTTCCTGTCCAGATTGGCCAGCGCTTCTAGTGTTTGCGCGACATCTTCATGCTCGGGACCGAGGAGACGGGTGCGAGTATCAAGAGCCGCCGGTAAGAGAGGGGTTGCCTTGTCATAGGCGCCAGTGGCGGTGTAGAGCTCACCCAGGTCATTTTGGGTTTGTGCCGTTGCCAAATCCGGTTGAGGCAGCTTCTTCTGGCGAATCTCCAGCGCTCTTAGTAACAGCGGCTCAGCTTGAGCGTAGTCATTCAGAATCTTGAAAAGTTCTGCCTGACCGTTCAAGACCTCGGCGACCGCGGGCGACTCGGCGCCATCTTGCTTGGTGTAAAGCTGTAATGCTTCGTTGTAAGCGGTTTGGGATGGTGTGTACTTGCCCTCGCTACGGTAGACCTCTGCTAGATCGAGCAGGCTCCGAGCCAGCAAATTAGCGTTTCCAGCTTTGCGTGCTTCATCGGCGGATTGGGAGAGAAGCTTCTCGGCTTCGGCGAAATTGGCTGCCTTCGCTGCCTTGGCTCCGGAGTTGTGCTCGCGCTGCCAGTTTTCCTGGGCCCGCAGCGTGCTCGTAGCGAGGCAAACCATCGCTAGCATCACGTGAACGCGCAGTCCAATTGCGATCACTGAATTTCCAGGGAAATCAGATCGCCCTGGCCGTCTCCGGTTTCGCGATAGTTGATCGCCACCTTTTGCCCCTGCCAATCGCAAGAGAACTGGTCGGCGCCGATCACCATGGCCTTCTTGCTGTTGGCCACCCGGAACTTCCAGGTTTTGGGACCTTCAAGAATAATCACGGTCGCCACCGGAAGTCCGGAACAATCTACCGACAACAGCTTGCCGTGAAGAAATTTGGCCGGCGTAACCTTCGGGTTTACTGGCTCAGGCGGCGAAGGAGCGGGTGCACCCCGGTTGGCGAGCAGATTGCCCGCTGGTCCGGGCACCGACGGTTGGGTTGCCGCCCGTATTTGCTCTTTGTACTGCTGCACCTGTGTCAACTCTCGAGTGGAGCGCTCAGCAACTTGGGGGTCGCTACTGGTCTGCAAAGACCGCAGAATGGAAGTTGCTTCATCGACTTGCTGGTTTTCAAGGTACAGGCTGGCCAGGTTGAACTGGTATTGGTCATTGCGGGGATTTAAGCCGATGGCTCTCCGCATAGACGCAATGGCCGGGTCCCGCTTTCCCTGGGACCTGTAAGCAAAGGCCAGCATGTTATGAGCGTCGGCGAAGTCGGGATCGAGTTTGACCGATTGCTCCAGTTCGCCTTGCATAAGCCCCATCTGATCAGCATTGCCGCCGAGAGACGAAGCCTCACGTTGGTACAACATGGCCGAGTAATAAAGGACACGGGGATCATTCGGGTTTAGCTGGGCCGACTTGTGGAAGTAATCTCCGGCTTTCGCCAGGTCCTGCTTCATCAGGTAGGAGTAGCCCAATCCGCGAAGTGCGGTGGCATGGTTCGGATCGCTTTTCAGCACCGCCTCAAATTCCTGCACCGCCGCTTGCTGATAGTCCCGTGAATGCAGATGGACGTCCGCCAACAGGGCCTGAGCATCGAGTGTGCTGAGCGGCGTGCTGGTGTAGCTCTTGGCGTCGATTCCGGCGGGCGCAGCCAGCTTGTAATACTTGTAGTGGCCGCCGCTGGCATAGTTGTGCAATGCCTTGTCCAGTTGGATCGCGCTCATGCCGAAAGCTTTCTGGATGGCATCTTCCACCGGGACATGTAGGTTCCTCACCTGGGTAAAGTAGTCCCCGAGCTTCGGAATCAGTCCATTGTCATAGATGTAATGCACCAGCATTCCCGACTCAGCGTAAAACACCGTCCGATGATCGCCATTCTCGTTGTAGGTTTTGGTGTATTGCTGCACTCGCAGAAGATCAGCGACCTTGAGCCAGGAGTTTTGCTGGAGCACCAGATATTCGTCGTCGGGAATCCTTCCTACGTCCGCTTCCTTTCCATCCACGGAAATGGTACGGAAGTATTCCGCAAATCCTTCTTCGAACCAGGGATCAAGTTGCACTGTCAGGGTGCCGTTCATGAGTTGGTGAGCATACTCATGGAACACAGTCTGCCAGGGATTCTCTACTGACATGTCAAGCAAGATGAAACATCGATCGGAGCCGCCCTGAAACAGCCCCGCCAATTCCGTCGCCTTGCCCTGGAAAATCGGGGAAAACTGGCGCAGCTCTTTCCCATTGCGAAAGGCAATAATCTGCAGAGGTATGGGTGTGCTTACCTTGGCCTTGTCCATCAACGAACCGAACACAGCCCGCATCTGCTCAAATCGCACGGCGACGTCGCGAGCGCGCTTGTCGCTAGTATCGGTAACTACCGAGAAGTGAGGGGAATGAACTTCAACCCATGGCGGCTCCCCGCAAAAGGCAGGGACACAAGAGACAAGAGCAATCAAGGTGGCCAGTAAGCGAACGTAAGAACTCACAGTGGACCTTTCGACGAAGTGTCGTAGCCCTACAGCCAGGGTTATGCATTAAATCGTCTCGGAGGCGCCGGTGCAAGAGAAAAATTGCCTGACTTGAATGAGTTACGGGCTTGGGTGCCCGGACTCACGCCAGCGACGACAGTCCTATTGCCCACTGCCTCATCGGGGTAGGTCTCTTTGGCCGTAGTCCCCTGCTTGCCCGTCGTAAGCTTAAATGTCGTCGTACGTGTAGGTTAGCGTGGTGTTGGTACGGTTGTCGGTGCGCGAGGTGCGGTTGCCGGCGGAGTCGTAGATGTATGTCGCCACTCTTTGGTGGTCGTGCCATTTGTGCAGCACCGATTGCAGCCGCGACGCCGGGTCGTAGCCTGTCGCTGGTCTTCAGGGTGTTGTTACAGATCACTTTGTCCGGGGCGGTCGCGAGACGCGGCGTGATATCGTGCTCCGATGCAGAACCCAGGCAAACTCTCTGCCCGTTTTCTCTTACTCCTGCTCTTTGTCTCCGCGGTCGCAACCGTGGCTGCCGGCAGCGACATTCCTCCGCACGGCAACGCCGTGGTCTTGTTCAACCACGACCTTGCCCAGTTTGACACCTTCCTCAAAACTCAGGGACTGAATCACGACCCAAACCATGTTTTCCAGGTAGAGAGGAATGTCATTCATGTCTCCGGGAAGGAATTTGGCTACATCATTACCAAGCAGGAATTCGCCGACTACTATCTGCGAACTGAATTCAAGTGGGGTGAGGGCACCTATCCGCCACGCGACGGCAAGGCGCGTGACAGCGGAATTCTTTACCATGTGACCGGAGAGCAGAAGGTTTGGCCGAGATCCATCGAGTTTCAGATTTACGAAGGCGGCACCGGCGATTTCTGGATGACCGATGGCGGCGCCTTGACCGGAAGGAACGGAGTGCGCGTTACCGGCCCCGCGGGCGAAGCAGAGAAGATTGATCGCATCGGCAAAGGCCCGGAGAAAGACGTGGTTGGATACCGCGATCCCGTCGGCGAAGTGGAAAAACCGCACGGCCAATGGAACCTGCTGGAACTCGTAGTCCAGGGAGACCACGTCAAACAATTCGTCAACGGCAAGCTCGCCAATGAAGGTTCCGCAGCCTATCCAGCAGCAGGCAAGATTTTGTTTCAGTCCGAAGGCGCGGAGATTTTCTTTCGCGACATAAAGCTATATCCACTAAAGAAGTGACTCTGACTGACTCCTCGCGCGCAGCTAGCCCTTCATAAAATCCACGGCAAAACAGTTGAGTGCCTCACTAGCAATGCTAACTGTGTGTACCTAAACTGTTTCTCATCTTTACAAAGCGTTCCGTACGGAACACTTCGGCAATTACGCACGTCGCAGTTTTTTAAGCCGCTCAGCCGCCTCGTCCAGCGTCTCCGGACGCTTGCAGAATGCGAAGCGCACCTGCTGTGCCCCAGCAGCCGGATCGAGATAGAAACTTGACCCGGGCACCACGGCAACACCGATGTCCTTGACCAGGTGATGGGTGAAGCTGACGTCGTCAGCGAAGCCGAAGGCGCTGATATCAGTCATGACATAGTAAGCGCCGCGCGGACGGAAACAGCGGAAGCCGGCCTCCCCCAGCGCAGGCATCAGGTGGTCGCGGCGCTGGCGGTATCCCTCAGCGAGCTTTTTGTAGTAGCTATCGGGCATAGCCAGGGCGGCGGCGCCAGCTTCCTGCAACGGTGCGGGCGCACCGACAGTAAGAAAGTCATGTACTTTGCGAATCGCGTTGGTGATGGCTGCTGGAGCGATCGTCCAGCCTACACGCCATCCCGTAACGCTATAGGTCTTCGACAAGCCATTGATGGTAACTGTGCGCTCGCGCATCCCGTCGAGCGTGGCCATCGAGATGTGTTCGGTGCCGTCGTACAAAATGTGCTCATAGATTTCGTCAGTGATCGCCAGTACATTGAATTCAACGCACAGATCGCGGATCAGCTCCAGCTCCTCGCGAGTGAACACCTTCCCCGTTGGGTTATTCGGAGTGTTGATGATGATGGCTTTGGTGTGATCATGAAATGCAGCGCGTAGTTCCTGTGCGTCGAAAGTCCATTCGCCCTCTGTAGTGGTCGGTGGTCGCAGCTTTACGAAGCGTGGCTTGGCTCCGGAGAGTACGGCGTCGGGGCCATAATTTTCGTAAAACGGTTCGAAGACGATAACTTCGTCGCCCGCGTTGCACACTGCCAACAGAGTGGAAATCATCGCTTCAGTAGAGCCGCAGCAGACAGTGATCTCGGTCTCTGGATCGAGGCGGATCCCCTGCCGCGCCCGGGTGTGGGCGGCGATGGCGTTGCGCAATTTTTTCGATCCCCAGGTGATGGCGTACTGGTTTACGTCCTGGGCGATGGCGTCCTGCGCGGCAAGTTTGAGCTCCGACGGGGCAGGAAAATCAGGGAAACCCTGCGAGAGGTTGACCGCGCCGTAAAGCAGCGCCTGCCGGGTCATCTCACGGATGACCGACTCGGTGAAGTGATCCACCTTGTTGCTCAGAAAGGTTTTCGGTTGCGTGACCACGTTGGCCATGATCCGAGCCTAGCACAGCCCAGTGCTACTTGGGACTGTCCGGGTAAGCCATGCGCAGGAGCGTCCGCTCGGAGAAGGGGACGTAGAGCAGAAGTGCGGTCGCGGCAAAGGCGGCGCCAAAGCCGATCTTGTCGACCAGTAGAAATGGAGCCGTAGCCCATAGCTGGTCGAGAATCAGAATGCCGGGAAAGAGCTTGCGGAATTTCTCTCCCAGACGGCGATAGTCGAAGGCGGCCGCGGACAGCAGGTAACAGCGCAGCGGGATGCCGATGCCGGCAGTGACCAGGACAGCCACAGTCACAATCCAGCTGTGCGTGCCGAACAATTCGTCCGCCTGGCGATCGATGGACGACAGTAAGAACAGAGCGCATAGATAAAAGACCAGATACATCAGTTGAATCAGCGAGAAGAGCACGCGCACCAGGCCCCGGTGTGGCTGAGTAATTTCCAGTTCGGAATGAATCGGCGCAATGGCGAGTGTTTGATTGCCGGGCGCGGGCGGTGAAGGTTCAATCCACTCGACCGGGGCTACAAAGCGGTAGCCGCGCCGAGCTACGGTTTCCACGTAGCGAGGACTTGATGCCGAATCGTGCAGTGCTTCGCGGATCTTGTTGACCGCGGTATTCAGGCTGTGATCGAAGTCGACGAAGGTATCTTCCGACCAGAGTTTCTGGCGGAGTTCTTCACGAGTGACTGTGCCGGAGTGCTGCAAGAGCAAAAGAAGCAATTGAAAGGGCTGGTCCTGCAAGCGCACTCGGGCACCACTCTTGCGGAGTTCCTTTGCGCAGGCGTCGACCTCAAAGACGCCGAAGCGCGCTATGCCACCGGGGCTGGATTGTGCCATCGCGACGCGTAGTTTAGCATCGCGCGGCCGAGTTCTGCGCGGACTACAATGTCGCAGGTGCTGCAGCGATGTCGACCCAGGATGCAAAGTCGTTGGAAGCGAAGGGCCTCGCGATCCTGGCCCTGTTGGTGCTGATCTTTCTTGTGATCCGCTACTGGCAACAGATTCCGTGGAGCGCCCGTTAACCGTGGCCCGCGATCCTTTATTAGTAGTAGTTGTGGGGCCGACGGGCAGTGGCAAGACGGCGCTGTCGCTCGCGCTGGCTCAGCGATTTCATGGCGAGATCGTCAATTGCGATTCGGTAGCCATGTACCGTGAGTTTGAAATCGGTACGGCCAAACCGACGGCAGAAGAGCGCCAGCTGGTCCCGCATCATCTTCTGGACTTCGTCGAACCAACAGCCTACATCACTGCGGGAGAGTATGCGCGGCGCGCGCGGGACGTCTTGACCGAATTGAAACGACGCGAGCGGCTGCCGATTGTGGCCGGTGGAACCGGACTCTACTTGCGGGCACTAGTCGACGGACTCTTCCCCGGGCCGCAACGCTCCAAGGACCTGCGCCAGCGGCTGCTCGAAACTACGGACGAACGAGGAACGAAATATTTGCACGGCATTCTGCGCAAGCTGGACCCGGCGGCGGCAGAAAAGATCCATGCCAATGACGTTCCGAAAGTCGTGCGAGCCATCGAGGTGTGCGTCGGGTCGCGCCGGCCTATGACGGAACTATGGAAGCAGGGTCAGGAACCTCTGACCGGGTTCCGGATCTTGCGGATAGGACTTGATCCCGAGCGCCAGGCGCTGTACGAACGCATCAATGATCGTGCGCAGCGGATGTTCGACGCCGGTTTGGTGGAAGAAACGGAAGACCTGCTAAACAAGTTTGGGGAGGAAGCTCCGCCGCTGGCCTCCCTGGGCTACCGACAGGCGGTGCAGTTGGTCAAGGGAGAGATTGATCGTGGTGGTGCGATCAAGTCCGCACAACAGGCGCATCGCAATTACGCCAAGCGCCAGATGACATGGTTTCGACGCGAGCGGGAGGTCAGGTGGTTGAAGGGCTTTGGGGATCAGGCTCAGATTATTGCGGTTGCTGGAGAGTTGGTCGCTGCTCAGCTGGGGTGAAAAGCTGGCCAGGGATTTTCGCCAATTTCACGGATTTTTCTTTTCCTCTCTCCCTATAGAGGAACAACCGTTCCCTTGCGCGATACCTCTGGGCTGCGGATGAAAATACTTTGAAATCTGTTAAGGAAGCCTGGAGATTCTATTTCGCGGAATTGGCTGCCATCTTTTTTACCATTGCCAGTACCAGCTTGCGGTCGCCATCGTTTAGCGTGACTGCGTAGCGGCGAATCTGGCTTAGGAAGCGGACTTCGTCGTCCGAGAGCTGGGGCAGTCCTTTCGATCCGTTGGTGGGAGCAGAGTCGGCGAAAAACTGCGATAGGGCGAGTTCCATGGCGCCGGCAATCTTGGCAAGGGTATCGAGCGAAGGGATGGTGTGTCCATTCTCGACGCGTGACAGGTAGCAGCGCAGCAGGCCGGTGCGCTTTTCGATATCACCCTGCGACATCCCCTTTTGCAGACGAAAATTTCTTATGGTCTCGCCGATGTTCATAAAAGAAGTATTCCTACGAAGGTTACCGTGAGGATGTTGCATAGTAACCAGAAGAGTACCGTCTGGCAAGTGGAAATTGGGACGATTTTCCCGCCAAACGGAGCGGGAAGTCGCGCCATTGGCCGCTTTAACTTAAATCATTCAGCAATTTGCACTTAGCATTCGACGCTATTTTTTTAGCGTCTTGGCCAGAAACTCATCAATGTGTTTCCAGGCGTCGGCGGTGTCTTCCTTGCGATAGGAAGGGTTTACCGGGTTCTGAAATCCGTGCCCCGCCTCCGGATAAATATGGATCTCAGGATTTTTGCCCAGGTCTTTTAATGCCTGCTCGAATTTCTTGACGTCGTCGGTGGGAATACCGCGGTCCTGACCGCCAAAAATACCTAAAACCGAAGCGTTCATCCTTTTGAGATCGTCTTTGTCGTCGGCGAGGTGGCCGTAGTTGATGACTACTGCCGTGAGGTCGGGTTCTTGCAGGGCCACGTCGAGCGCGTATCCACCGCCCATGCACCATCCGATGGCGCCGATACGGCCTTTCTTGACCTCAGCCTGGGATTTCAAGAATGCAACTGCTTCGTGCAGGTCGCGGGCGGCACGATCGTCGGGGACTCCGCGCATGAGCTCGTGCGCGAGGTCAGGCGTGGTCGCGACTTTTCCGCGATAGAGATCGATGGCCAGCGCGGCATAACCCTGGTCAGCCAGTTTCGAGGCTTGATCTTTCACCCAATCATTTAGTCCCCACCATTCGTGAATTACCACCAGGGCAGGGAAAGGGCCATTGCCCTGCGGTGTGTAAAGGACGGCATTCACGGTATCGTCTCCACTTTTGTAGGAGACGTCTTTGCCGGTAGCGGCGAAGGAGAAGGTGGTGGCAAAGAGAATTATGGCAATGCAGAGCTGGTTCTTCATTACTCCTCCATCAATCCTTATAGTTCTAACTCCATGTAGAGCGCACCAGGGATCGGGTTGAGGCGATAAGGAGCGATCTCTCTGAATCCCAGGCGTCGATACATGGCAACTGCGTCTTTCATCACTGGTTCGACCGTATCCAGCCGCAACTGACGATAGCCGATTGCGCGGGCTTCCTTCAAGGCATGCTCACAGAGTGTCCGTCCAATTCCCTTGCCGCGAAATTCCGGGCGCAAATACAGGCGCTTCATCTCGCAAACTTGCCGATTCAGCCTATGCAGGGCCACGCATCCAGCAGGACGACTTTCAAATTCTGCCAGCAGCAGGCGGCCCTCCGGAGCAGCGTAGTCTCCAGGAAGCGAGGCAAGCTCCTGGTCGAAGCTTTGGAAGCACAAACTGAAGCCAAGAGAATCTGCGTACTCGAGGAACAGTTCACGAACCTGATCGATCTGAGTTGGAGATTCGGCAGCCGCGATCACTACCCCATGTGCATTCCACCATTCACGTTAAGCACGTGGCCTGTAATGTAGCCCGCTTCCTCTGAGGCCAGGAATGCTACCGCACTGGCTACGTCGTCGGTGGTTCCGACGCGTCCCAAAGGAATCATTTTTAGAGCTGTTTGCTTGAATTCTTCAGTGAGCGTGGAGGTCATCGCAGTCTCGATGAATCCGGGAGCGACCGCATTGCAGGTAATGCTGCGGGAGGCGACTTCGCGGGCGATAGCCATGGTGAATCCGATCAGCCCGGCTTTGGACGAAGCATAGTTCGCCTGTCCGGCTTGCCCTATCTGGCCGAAGATCGAGGTCACATTAATGATGCGGCCCCAGCGTTGCTTCAACATCGAGCTGATGGCTTGTTGGGTGCACAGATAGGCGGAGGTCAGGTTGGTGTTGATGACTTCGTCCCAGTCGGCGCGCTTCATACGCATGACCAACTGGTCGCGGGTGATTCCGGCGTTGTTGACCAGAATTTCGATCTTGCCCAGCTGGGCAATGATCTGTTTGAAGGTGGCCTTGACTTGTTCTTCGTTGCCTACGTCCACTACAAAGGCGGAAGCCTTGCCGCCGGCGTCTTGAATTTCTGTCGCCAATTCATCGAGCTTCGATTGGTTTCGGGCGACGACAACGACGGTCGCTCCTGCCAGGGCAAGCTTCAGGGCGATGGTGCGGCCAATTCCCTGAGATGCGCCAGTGACCACGGCGACGCGGCCGGAAAGAGTCATGGATTCTCCTCAATGGGTGCAATGTCGAATTATAAGGGAGGGGCGTTTCCGCGATGAGAGACCCCTCTGTGCTATCTGTGTCCCCTGGTGGTTAGTGTTGCTATCGGAGCCAGGAAAATCTTAACCACAGAGATCATAGAAAGGGCGCACGTCTATTCCATCATCAGGCCACCGGTTAGGTCTGCTAAGCGTTGAATGCGATTTTCCATGCACCACTGTTGCAGTTCGTCCACGATTCGTTCGGTGGCGCGGGGATCCCAGTAGCTGGCGGTTCCGATTTCTACCGCCGTGGCCCCGGCCAGGATGAACTCGATGATGTCTTCCGCTTTCGAAATTCCGCCCATGCCGATGATGGGAACCTTCACCGACTTCGAAACTTCGTAGACCATGCGCAAGGCGATTGGCTTGATGGCTGGACCGGAAAGGCCCGCAGTCACGTTGGCGATGTGGGGTTTGCGGGTCTTGGCGTCAATGGCCATGGCGACAAATGTGTTGATGAGGGAGATGGCGTCAGCTCCGGCATTCTCCGCGACGCGGGCCATGTAGCCGATGCTGGTCACGTTCGGAGACAGCTTCACGATCAGTGGGCGTTTCGCGACTCGCTTGGCTGAGGCCACGACTTCATCCAGCGAACGAGGGTCGCTGCCGAACTGAATGCCTCCGTGGGCGGTGTTCGGGCAGGACACGTTCAACTCGTAAGCGGCAATCCCTTCGCCTTCGTTCAGAATGTCAAGGGTGCGTTCGTAGTCCTCGCGTTTGTACCCGAAGACGTTGGCAAAGACTACGGTATTCTTGATCGCACGCAGCTTGGGAAGCTTTTCTTCCACGAAGCTGCGGGCTCCAATGTTTTGCAGCCCGATCGAATTCAGCATGCCTGCCGCGGTTTCGTATAGTCGCGGCGGGGGATTGCCAGCCATAGGTTCGCGGGAAAGTCCTTTGACGACAAAGCCCCCAAGTTTTTCCAGGTGGACTACATCTTCAAATTCGATTCCGTAGCCGAAGGTTCCGCTGGCAGCGATGACTGGATTCTTAAGGTCGATTCCGCAGAAGCTGACCCGCAGATCACAGGCACCGCTGGCAGGCGGCATTAGCGGACGCCTTCGATCGCAACCAGCGCCGCAGGCTCGATTTTTCCGGAGTTGCCCGGGGCTCTTTGCGCGGGAGGATTGGACGCCTCACTGCGGCGCGTGACCAGTGCTTCGGTCAATACGCGGCCGATGGCGTGAGTTGGAGCATTGATGCCCAGCAAAGACGCCAACGTTGCCACCATATCCACCGGCTCGGAATGGGTACGATAGGCGCCGGGCTCGAAGGGAAGGCCGTAAAAGGCAAGCGGAACGTGGGTGTCGTAACTGTAGGGGGATCCGTGGCTGGTGCCGCTGGTGTCGCCAATGTTGAATGGATTGGGAATTCCCATCACGTACCATCCGCCGTGAGGTGAGTAGCTGTGCAGATATTTGGCACCCAACTCGGTCTTGGGCACATCCCCTCGAGCAAGTTGAGAGCGGGTGTAATAGCCGCGTAGCCCTACGGATTTCAGGGCTTCACCGATGGCTTGCTCGGCGTCTTCTTCTTTCACCTTGGCGGCGGAAAAGGCGTCCTGATTCAACCACACCACGGGATATTCGAATTCCTTCACGTACTCGGCAGTACGGCCCGGCGAAAACTTCGCCGAGATGAATTTATTCATCCTCGCCTGCATCTCATCGGTAGAGAGGTTAGCCGCAGGGATGTGCAGTTTGCTCACGGCAACTGGTGCGGAGGAGACACCGTGGTCGGCAGAGAGTGCGATCCAGACATTCGCAAGACCGATCTGGTGCCCGAGGTACGAGAAGAAATCCGCCAGCTGGCGGTCTAGAGCGAGCGCCATGGCGCGCATCTCGGGTGTATCTGGACCAACCGCATGGCCAAGCACATCATTCGGCGACAGGCTCACGACCAGAAGATCGGTGGCCGGTCCGCTTCCTGGCTTCTCGTATGTAATCAATTCGCGCGCGAAGTCCAACTCATAATCATTGCCGTAGGGTGTCGATCCGACCACACCAAAAAAGTTCAGAGGCTTGCCCTCCGGCGGTTTGGTGGTGCCCAGCAGCTGGCCGTCTTTGTCGCGCCACTCCTGGTTGAGATATTTTTCACCGCGCTTGTTGTCGTTGAAGTCCTGCGCCCATTTGGGCAATTCGCTACGGTAATAAGTCGAAGTCACCCACAGGCCGCTCTTGCCGTCGATCCAATAGGCCCCGTTGCCGGCAAACCCTGCGGGCAAAACTGCGGCCCGGTCTTTCAATGAAACGCCAAAGACACGCGACTTGCCCTGGGTCGCCAGCTTGAGTTCGTCGCCGAGAGTATCAGCCAGCAGGTTATGGGGGGACGATCCGTGGGCGTTGCCCGGGATTCCTACCAGCGTGGTAGCGTCGTCTTCCACCGAGGTCACGAGCTTCTTTTTCTGGGGATCCCACCACTCGTTGGCCATGATGCCGTGGCCACTGGTGTAGGTGCCGGTCAGCAGGCTGGCGTGGCCGGGCCCGGTGACCGTGTTGGCGTAGTTGTAATTGCAATCGGTAAAGTAGGCGCCGTGGTCGAGGAAGAGTTTGAACCCGCCTTCGCCAAACTGATCACGATAACGCTCCAGGTAGTCGCCGCGGAACTGGTCGATGACGACGATGACGACGAGCTTGGGACGAGCATTGTAAGCGGAAGCAAAACCGAATGCGGGCAGGAGCAAAAACAACAGCAGGCACAAAATGGTGCGGGCACGGGGAAGTATCATCGCGGCCTAGTGTACCGCGTGGGACGCGGGATTGGGTATAGTTCGCACCAGCCGAATTTGCGCCGGGCTGGCGGCGGCATGTTATTTTTTAGACTATGGAAATGACCAAGAAGCGCCCTGGCAGGCAATTAATTTTCGTCTTGTTCATATTGGCAGCCGGCGTCATCGCGAGCTTTCTCGTACCGGGATCGGCCGCGCAGTCGTCGAGTGCAAATGCCGCCCGGGGAAAATATCTGGTGGAGAATGTTGCCCGGTGCGGGGATTGTCATTCCCCTCATGACGCGAAGGGTGCGCCGCTTCCTGGCAAAGAGTTGCGCGGGGCCCCGCTGATGTTCAAACCGATCACGCCCCCGGCTGACTGGGCGGATAAAGCACCAAATATTGCTGGCCTGCGTGCTTGGGAGACCGCCGACGCGGTCAAGTTTCTAATGACTGGAATCGCTTACAACGACCTGCCACCGCGTCCGCCGATGCCGCAATACCATATGAACAAGGAAGATGCCGAAGCGATTGTGGCTTATTTAAAGTCGCTCTCGCCGGTCGCGAAATAGCGGCGACCGGCATAGCGTAGCCCCGTCGTGCGCCATGGCCACCTTGTCTCGGGTTAATCGTGTAGCTTGATATTCTCCTCTTACTACATACAGTCCCTGACGTACCCATCCGCGATACCGTAGCCGCAAACCTCTGAGATCACTAGGTCATCCTAGCGCCCGTTAACCAAAGGGTGGGCTTCGTCTATGAAAAAACTAATTGCGATATCTTCCGTACTTCTTGCGGCGGCATTTGCCGCGGCACAAGATCAACCGGCAACCGAGCACGTCGAGCACATGGAGCAGACGCCGACTTTCCGCGTCACCGTGGTGACCCGATCCACCAGCGCGGTCAACTACCGGCACCATAGCGGCAAAACCGAGCTCGACTTTCGTGGCACCGAGATCATGCCGGAAGCCAAGGGCAAAGCAAAAGTCGAAAGCCGCACCGGACGACTGGAAGTTGAAATAGACGCCGAGCACATGCGCGAAGCGCGATCGTTCGGCCCGGAATACCTGACATACGTGTTATGGGCAATCACACCTGAAGGCCGTGCTGCGAACTTGGGAGAGATCGTTCCCCGCGACGGCAAGAGCGAGTTAAAGGTGACCACTGATCTGCAATCTTTCGGTCTAATCGTCACCGCCGAACCCTACTTCGCCGTAACCAAGCCAAGCAACATCGTGGTGATGGAAAACATAGTCAAGCCCGGCACTAAGGGATGGGAGCAGCCCATCGACGCCAAATACGAGTTGATGGAGCGCGGCGGCTATACCGTCAACATCGCTCCGACGGACTTGCCGTCGACTAGAGCCGATCTGAAGACCCCCACCGATCTCCTGGAGGCACGAAACGCGGTCGCCATGGCCAAGGCGGCAGGAGCCGAAACCTATGCGTCCGATGTATTGCATAAGGCAGAAGATTTCCTGTCGCGGGCAGAAGATTACTACCAACGCAAGCAGGGTGATAAGGCAATTGGAACCGTAGCGCGTGGCGCCGTGCAGTCGGCCGAGGATGCGCGCGTGCTGACTTTCCGCCGCCGTCGTGAAGAAGAGATCGCAAACCAGCGCCGGGCGGAAGAGGAACGCACTCGAATCGCACAACAAAACGAGGCTGATGCGAAAGTGCGAGCCGACCAGGAAGCCAGCGACCGGCGCAAGGCTGAGGAAGACCGCCGCGCGGCGGAACAGGCACGCGCCGAAGCGGATGTCGCCCGCCAACAGGCTGAATCTGCCCGCTCGGCGGCTGAGGCGCAGCAGCAGATTTCAGCCGCGCAAGCTCAGCAGGCTCAGATGGCTGCTCAGCAGGCGGAACGGGATAAAGAGGAGACCCGGCAGCGGCTTCTCCGTCAGCTGAATGCGGTGTTACAGACTCGCGAAAGCGCACGCGGGCTGATCGTTGACATGCCGGATGTGCTTTTTGACACTGGCAAGTACACTCTCAAGCCGGGAGCGCGCGAACGACTGGCCAAAGTAGCCGGAATTTTGCTGGCTTATCCCGGACTTCAGGTGCAAGTCGAAGGACACACGGACAGCGTTGGTAGCGACGAGTTTAACCAGAGGCTTTCCGAGGAGCGCGCAGGTACGGTACGCGATTACCTCACTCAGCAGGGGGTTTCGCGCGACAGCATCAGCGCGCAGGGTTTCGGCAAAACGCAGCCCGTGGCCTCAAACGATTCGGCCGCCGGAAGACAGCAGAATCGGCGGGTTGACCTGGTCGTGTCTGGCGAGGCAATCGGAACTGCGCCGACGCCGGGCGGACTGCAGTAGTCTCACCCAGATGGAAATGGGGCCGGCCGATGTAGCCGGCCCTTTTTGTGCTTAAACCAGATCCTCCACTTTCAGCGTGGCAGTTCCCTTCCATGAAGAGTGGAACTGGTTTTCGATAAATCCGGCATCGTAGTTTTTGTCTTGCGCTTTCAAGGCTTGCTGAAGCCCGAACAGTGATCGCGGATTCCGCGGATTGTGATTGAGGTCTTCGCGGAAGACCTGTTCGGCGTCAGCATTGTTGCCGCTCATCAGCAAAACCGCTCCTAGAGGCTCCCGCACCGGGAAGAACCAATCGGGCGGCTCGTCATACTTGAGGCCATCCTGGATTTTCACCGCCTCGCGCAACATGGAAACCGCGCCAGCATTGTCTTTGTTCGCCAAGGCGATCTTCGCCCCCAAAACGTTCTTAGCAATTTTCAGAATGTCCTTCGTCTTGTTATTTACCGGCATGGCGAAGATGGCATCCTCCGGAGTTTTCTCCTCCGCCTCGGACACGATTTTGTGTTCGGCATGGGCTTGATCGACCTTTCCCGTGCTGGCGAATGCCATGCCGCGGGCAAAGTGCCAGAACACGGTCATGGTCTGCATGGACGCATCCGGCTGCTTCATCTGGAGAATTTCGTTCCATCGATGAAAGCGCAGTTCGACCGCGATGGGAACCGTCATAAAACCTTCAAGAGGTGGCATGTCCTTGACGTGTGGGGCGACATTGGCCGCCAGCATGGTTGCCCCTTTTTTCGCCTCGGCGTAATTGCCATTCATGGCGGCGCACATGGCGATGAAATGCAGGTTGTGGCTGTAGTACATCATCGAATAGATCCCTTGGGCTCCACTCGATTTGAGGTACATCTGATCCGCAGCCGCTGCCTTCTCGTTGGTGCGCACGGCTGACTCGTAGTCTCCAGTGCGAATGTAAATGTGGGCGGGCATGTGGACGATGTGCCCGGCGGCAGGAGCGATGGCGGCCAGGCGGTTGGCCCCGGCCAGCGCACGCTCGGGAGACCGCGACGCCTCAACAGCGTGAATGTAGTAATGAATTGCCCCAAGATGATTGGGATCGCGGCGTATAACCGATTCGAGAGCCGCAACAATTTCTTCAGTCCCGTCTTCGGGCGTGCCGTCCTGGTGCCAGAGTCCCCACGGATGCAGATTCATGCCAGACTCGGCGAATAGCGTGGCGGCGTCGAGGTCGTCAGGAAATTGTTTTGTGACTTCACGCATGGCGTCGCGATAGTCTTCGGCCGCCTTCTTCAAATCAGATTTTGGATCCGCCGGAAACCGTTTCGCCATGGCTTCGATGTACGACTTCTCGCTGGGCGAGGAAGTCGCAGACAGGTCGCTGGCTTTCTGGATGGCCTCGTGAGCCTGCTTGAAGCGATCTTCGCTGGCAGGATCGTTGTAGTTCGGCCCAACTGCCTCGGCAACTCCCCAGTAGGCCATCGCCATCTTGGGGTCTAAGCTCGGCGGCGTGCTGAAAAGAGCGCGCGGCCTCATCATGGTTAAAGGCATAAATGAGCCGCAGTCCCTGGTCAAAGAACAATTGGGCCTGGGGATTGCTGGTGGTTACGGGGTGATGCAGATCGCTCAACCCGACATAAGGGTGGCGGGCTTAGCGCCCTCGGAATGATGCTGGGCCAATGCGGCGGTACACAAGACTAGAGTGAGCAATACGAAGATTCGGTAGCTCATGGTGGGTTCTCCTTAATCAACGAGTACGCATCGAATGAGGCCGGAGGATTGCCCAGTAGCTTAGTCAAAGAGCCGTAAACCTGCAATCCGTACGCGCGGATTAGTAACCACGAGGCACAAGGCGCACGAAGGATGATGGGCCCGCAAGGATTTCCTCGGTGAACCTTGGGGTGATTGGTGGTTATGATCTTTGCCCGACGCAAAACCGTCACACATGGTTTGCCGTAGAATTCAAGCCTCATGCACAAGGCGATCGTTCTCTACAATCCGCTTTCGGGGCCACGTCAACCGCGGCGTCTCGCTGAGGTGCAGGCTGGTGCGAGAAGTCCTGGTGCAAGGGGGAATAGAGGTGGAGATTGCCGCCACCGAACCGAATGGGGAGGCCGGAACCCAGGCCCGACATGCCATCCAGGTGGGATGCGATACGGTCTTGGCTGCCGGGGGAGATGGGACGATCCATGACATTTTGCAAGGTATGGTTGGGAGCGACGGGACGCTGGGGATCGTCCCCATGGGGACTGCGAATGCGCTGGCGCATGACCTGGGCTTGCCACTCTCTCCGGTAAAGGCAGCCCGGGCATTGTTGCAGTCTGAGCTACGCCGTATTGCCGTGGGGAAGGTGGAGTATCAGGATTTCCAGGGTAATGCTGCATCGAGATACTTCACAGTGACGACTGGAGTAGGCGCAGACGCGCATCTTTTCTACGATCTGAATCCTGGGATCAAGAGCATCTTGGGCGTTTCGGCCTATTACGCGAAAGCGTTTCGCTTATGGCTCACCCGCAAGATGGAATGTTTCACAGTGCGAACCGGCGATGCCGAACCGACTCAGGTTTCGCAGTTGCTAGCGGTGCGGATCACAAATTTTGGCGGCATTCTGAGAGAACTGGCGCCGGGAGCAGGGTTGCATCGCAACGACCTGCGGCTGGTCTTGTTCCACACCACCCGTAGATTGGACTATTTGCGCTATATCGTGCGCGGACTGCTGGGCATGAGCTGGAGTGGAGACTCGATTGAACTCGCGCACGCCGCCAGCGTCGCGTGCCTCTACACCAACCCTCCCGCGGGCAAGGAACGCCGAATCTTTGTAGAGGCCGACGGAGAGTTGCTGGGCACGTTGCCGGTAAAAATTTCCATCGTCCCCGATGCTCTTACGTTGCTGACACCGGGGCCACTTATGGCTTATAGCCGGCGCCGCGCAATACCTTCCCGGGCAGCGCGCCCGTCATTTTCCCCCGGTCAATAACCGGAACGCCGTTGACCAGCACGTAATCCATGCCTTGGGAAAGCTGGTTGGGTTTTTCGAAGTCGGCGAGGTCTCGGATCGTGGTCGGATCGAACACGACCAGGTCCGCCCACATCCCGGTCTTCAGGACGCCGCGATCGGTGAGCCGCATTCGCTGCGCCGGTAACGAAGAGAATTTGCGGATGGCGTCTTCGAGCGTCAGCTTCTTCTCTTCGCGAACATATTTGCGAAGGATGCGGGGGAAGGTCCCATAGGCGCGGGGATGCGGGTGCTCCTGACCGAGAAGTCCTTCGGTTGAGGTGCCGGACGAATCGTTGTCAAACGAAACCCAAGGCTGCTGCAATGCTAAGACAATGTCAGGCTCCGACATGCCGAAGACGGCGACTCCTGTCAGCGCATTGTCTTCGATCTGGAAATCCATCAGCGCGTCCATCGGATCTTTATTCCAAATCTTGGCCACTTCGGAAAGGCGCTTGCCCTGCAGCGGAAGCAGCTTGGGGTTGTTGACCACGCCGATCAAGATGTCTTCCGGACTGTTGATCTCCTGCCATTCGTTGTCCCAGTCTTTGCTGGGGGTGAGCATGTCTTTGCGGATGCGGGCGCGTATAGCGGGATCCTTCAGGCGCTCGATCATTTTGGCGTCACCACCATCGTGGGCCCAGGCGGGGATGAAGGCAGAAAAGCTGTTGAACCATGCGGGATAAGCGTAGGTGTCGGCGGTTACGTCGACTCCGGCGGCGCGGGCGGCGTTGATCCGGGCGACCACCTCGGGCATGCGTCCCCAATTCTGTTTGCCGGCGACTTTCAGGTGCCAGATCTCCACTGGCACCTGGCCCTCCTTGCCGATGCGCACCGCTTCGTCAATGGCCTCGAGGACCGCGACGCCCTCGTTGCGCATGTGCGTGGCATAAATGCCGCCGAACTTCGAGGACTCTCCGGCGAGCGCGATCAATTCTTCCGTCTTGGCATAGGGAGCAGGCGCGTATTCGATGGAAGTGGAAAGGCCGACTGCGCCGTCGAGCATCGCATCGCGGACCAGTTCTCTCATCTGCTCGAGCTGGGCGGGCGTGGGCTGGACGTCGTTGTCGCCCAGCACCACGCGGCGCACCTGGGTCGCGCCCACATAGCTCGCCATGTTGATGCCCATGCCTTGTTTTTCTAGGCGGGCGAAAAACTGCCGGAAGGTCCGCCAGTCAGGAGTGATCTTGTAGTGGTCATAGGAGGCCTTGTCAGCCTGAATGATGGCATCGTTCAGCGGCGCGGCCGAACCACCTTCTCCGGTGATCTCGGTGGTGATGCCCTGATAAATCTTCGAGGGCAGCCGTGGCTCAACCAGAATGGTGGCTTCGGACTGGCCCAACATGTCGATGAAGCCGGGAGCAACTACTTTGCCGCCGGCGTCGATGGTGCGTTGAGTCGGGGCGTCTTTGAGGACACCGATTGCCACGATCCTGCCGCCACGGATTCCGATGTCGCCCGAATACCAGGGAGAGCCGGTGCCGTCGATGATGTGGCCGTTGCTAATGATCAGGTCGAACTTTTGGGCGAAGCAGGCAGACGTAAGAAGCAGGAGCAGAGCGATGGTTCTTTTCATGGGTTTCCTTTTAGAACTCTGGAAATTTCTTCTTTCCCTCAAGATGACAGAAGCGGTTTTGGTTCCGCGTCGTCCGAGGAGCAGTCCGGACGTAATCCATCCGCCAAGAGCCAGCCATTCGTAGCCGTTGAAGTGCCCAGGCACGAAGGGCAACACTTTCATCAACACCATGCACGCACCGACGGCGGCACCGACGGCCGCCTACCCGGCGCTGCGCGCCGGGCCCGCACATGCGATAGTACGCCGCGCAAGCAGCCGTCCAACTTAGTGCAGAGGCGACCGAACCGACTTCAGTGATAGGTACGAGGATTGCATCTCCCAGAAACATGCAGGCACCGGTGGCGGCTCCGACGCACAATACCGCCACTGCGGGTGTCTGATTTTGCGGATGGACCTCGCCCAGGTGGCGGGCAATCAATCCGCGACGGCCCATGGCGAAGACCACGCGGCTGGCTGCCAACAGGTTTCCATTGAACACTTTGAACAGGGAAAGCATGGCGGCAGCAAGAATTACACTGACGATCCAGCGCGACCCAACCGCGTGCTCGAACGCAACCGCAGTCATGAACCGCTCGCCTGTCAGCTGCCGCCAGGGAGCGACATACCCGACGGCGGCCACCACGACGGTGTAAAACAAAATACCCACGAGAAGGGCAGCAGCAATTGCCTTGAAAAATCCCCGCTGCTGAAATTCGGGCGCAGCCTCTTCCGCGGCCTTCCCAACCGATTCAAATCCAGTCATGAAATAGGGAACTATTTGCAGCACCAGCAGAACGGACACCAATCCGGTGTGGGTGAACAGAGGCGGGAAATTTGCAGACGATCCTTTGGCCGCCCCAAATCCCACGAAGACGCCAAACAGCGCCAGAGTGCCGAAGGCAGTCCAGTTCTGGAAAGTGGCGCTCAGCCGGACACCTTGATAATTCAGATAGGTGAGTAATCCTGTGAGAGCTAGTCCGATGACTAACCGAGGCAGGAATACGGATTGTCCTGCAACCCGATACAGTTCGAAACTGTTCAGCCCGGGAAAGATATAAGCGGCAATCCTGCCGACGGCCACGGCTTCCCATGGACATACGATGAAGTAGGCCAACACCATCATCCACCCGGTGGCAAAGCTGATCCATTGCGGAAAGACCTTGGCTGTGTAGGCGATTTCGGCGGCCGCGTCGGGCATGCGGCTGACCAGGCATCCGTACACATAGCCGATGGGGAACAGCAGCGCGCCGCCGATGGCGAAGCCAAGAACGGCGCCGAGGACGCCACCGCGCAACAGCCAGTCGTCCATCACCACCAGCCAGCCAACGCCGACCATGGTGCCCCACCCCAGGGCGAAGTAGTCGACGACGCGAAGCTTGCGGGCTAGGGTGGCCACGAGGAGAGCGCGATTATAGAACAGTGGCTCCTGGGCTCGAACCCGGTATGCTATCGGCTGGCAGTTCAGCGTTGATGGGAAGGTTTTTTTATGCCGCGATATGAATATCGTCCGCTTATGCCGACGCCCGAAGCCGAGAAGGCGTTTCTCGGCTGGATCGGGCAATTAGACAAAGAATTCAGCAACCGTGATCCGCAGCGCCGCAGCGCCGTGGTACGAGACGCTTTACACCAGCTTTATTTAGGGCGTCCTCTCGCATCTCCGCAAAACGGTTGGGCGGAGCAGGCGCTGGTGCATTCATTCGATCCGCGCAATGCAACCCTGGAACCGGAATACTACGGCGACGTAGATGCTGCCAAATATGCCGAGCGCAAGCCGCTCATCTGGTTCTGGATGATGTTCGACCGCTCACCGGTCGGATTGAATCACTGGCTGGGCTTTCGCATGCGCGCCATGCTGGCTAAGCATGTGTTCAAACACATCGGACAGAATGTGAAGATCTTCCACGGAGTGGAAATCTCTTACGGTTACAACCTCACCGTGGAAGACAATTGCACCATCCATAAATACGTGCTGCTCGACGACCGGGGCGAAATCATCGTACATGCCGGCAGTTCAATTTCCGACTACGCCAACGTGTACTCCCACGCCCACGATCTCAACGATGGCATGATCGTCTCCAACCACAAGACTGAGCTGGGACCGAAGGCACGGGTAACTTATCACGCCACCGTCATGAGCGGCGTCAAGGTTGGAGAGCATGGGCTTGTTGGGGCTATGGGAGTGGCTTCGAAGGAGGTCGAGCCCTATCACATCGTGGGCGGAATTCCGGCGAAGACAATTAAGGTGAAGACAATCGCACCATCGGCCGAAAAGCCATGAATGGCATTCCGGCCCAACGGCAACCGGAGAACCGCATGTTAGTATCGAAGTTAACCTTCCGATGACCCTGCAGCATGTAGACATCCTGTTTCAGTTGATCGTTTTTCTGTTTGCGATCAGCATTCACGAATCGGCGCACGCCTGGATGGCGAACCGTTGCGGGGACCCGACCGCCCGCATGCTGGGGCGGATTACGCTGAATCCCATTAAGCACATCGATCTGTTCGGAACGGTGATTCTTCCGCTGATCGCGCTGATATCGCATTTTCCGGTGCTGGGATGGGCCAAACCGACACCGGTAAATCCGAGGAACTTCAAGAATCCCACGCGGGACGACATTCTTACCTCGGTGGTTGGACCGATCAGTAATTTCATCGTCGTGATCGGCGCCGTCATTGTATTGATCTTGATCGCGACCACTTCCCAATTGGGCGGGGCGATCGTACGCGCGATTCCGTACGCTTATCCCAATCAGTTAAATGAACTGGGGGCGCAGACGGGATCGGTTTTACTGCCCCTGAGTCTGCTGTTTTACGACTTGATGACCATCAATATCGTGCTTGCGATCTTCAACTTGATCCCGCTGCCGCCGCTCGATGGCAGCCATGTGCTGCGGCACTTTTTGTCAGGCCCGGCGCTTCAGGCTTATGACCGCGTAGGCTGGATTGGGCTGATGCTGCTGGTCTACCTGGGTGGCGGATCTTGGGAAAGTTGATTTATCCGGTGATAGGTTTCTTTGATTCCATTTTGATGAGAGTCTGATGGCCGCTCGCTCCAATCAACGAAAACGGGTGCTCAGCGGAATGCGCTCCACCGGCAAACTCCATCTGGGCAACTACGTCGGCGCCCTGGATAACTGGGTGCGCATGCAGGACCAGTACGAGTGCTTCTTTTTCGTGGCCGACTGGCACGCACTGACCACCGACTACGCCGATACTTCCAAGATCAAAGAGAACTCCGTTGAAGTTCTGATGGACTGGCTGGCAGCCGGGCTCGATCCCGCGCGCTGCACCATGTTTATCCAGTCGCACGTACCGCAACATGCCGAATTGCACTTGCTGTTCTCGATGATCACGCCGCTGGGCTGGCTGGAACGGGTTCCAACCTACAAAGAGCAGCGTGAAAATATTTCTGAAAAAGATTTGGGCACCTACGGGTTCCTCGGTTACCCCCTGCTGCAATCCGCCGACATCTTGATTTACAAGGGCGATTTCGTTCCCGTGGGAGAAGATCAAGTCCCACATGTGGAGTTGACCCGAGAGGTTGCGCGGCGATTCAACATGTTCTACAACCGCCGCGGATTGCCCGTGTTTCCCGAACCACAGCCGTTGCTGACGCCGGCCGCTAAGCTGCCGGGGACCGACGGCCGCAAGATGTCGAAGTCATACG
This sequence comes from uncultured Acidobacteriaceae bacterium, assembly GCA_963824805.1. GTDB lineage: Bacteria > Acidobacteriota > Terriglobia > Terriglobales > Acidobacteriaceae > DATBAT01. Next base: position 37,104 of record CAWGQZ010000020.1, read on the forward strand.
GCAACACGGTGTTGCTAACCGATCCCGAACCGGTGGTGCGGCTGAAGCTGAAGACCATGGTGACCGATCCGGCGCGGGTGCGGCGGAGTGATCCGGGTAATCCGGATGTTTGTCCGGTAGGCGATTTGCACAAGATTTTCAGCGACAGCAGCACTTTGGCCAAAGTCTATGAAGGCTGCCGGGCGGCTTCGATCGGCTGCATCGAATGCAAGGGCTGGGCCGCCGATTCGTTGGTCAGCATCCTGACTCCCATGCAGGAGCGGCGTAAGAAATATGAGGAGAATCCGCGGCTCGCCTGGGATATTCTGGAGGCAGGATCGAACCGGGCGCGGAAGGTAGCCGGCGGCACGATGGAGGAGGTCCGCGAGGCGATGGGCATGTCGCTCGACTTTCAGGCACCAAAGTAAGGGCGACAATAGCACGCCGCTGCCCGGCCGCGAAGCGGCGAAAGAATGCAGCCCGAGGGGGTAAACCCCGGGGGAAAACCGACGAACCAAACGCAGCCCTGCGGGGCGAAAGAAGCGAAAATTGGCGGAAGAATTAAAACTCGCAGAGGAGCCCAAGGCAGGGCCCCGACTCGTCCCGCCGCTGGAGCAGAAGAAAGAGCAAAGCGACTATCCCTTTGCCGTCTCCGTCTCCGACGTCTATGAAGGGCCGCTCGACCTGCTGCTTGACCTCATCCGCAAGCAGGACATCGACATCTACGACATCCCGATCGCAACCATCACGGCGCAATATTTGGCATACGTCGAGCGCCTGAAGGAACTGGATGTAAACGTCGCCGCCGATTTTATCTACATGGCTGCGGTGCTGATTCACATCAAGTCGAAGATGCTGTTGCCGCGCGATCCTGACGCAACTTCGGGCGAGCAGGAAGATCCACGGGCCGAACTCGTCAATCGGCTGATCGAGCACGAGAAGTTCAAATCAGCGGCACAGATGCTTTTGCAGAAACAGCAGATCGAAGATGCAGTCTGGTCGAACCCGGCGCTGAAAGAGTTCATCGACGCTGAAGGGACCGAGCCGGAGATCGCAGCCGACGTTATCGACTTGGTAAAGACCTTCCAGCACATCATGGAACGCGCCCGTTCACGGCCCATGATCGAGGTCGACGAAGATACAGTTACAGTCGGCCAGATGATCGAATATTTGCGGCGCCGGTTGTCATTGGAAGAACGTCCGATTCGATTGAAGCAGCTACTGCGAAACGTGAACTCGCGGCAGACATTGGTTTGTATGTTCCTGGCGCTGCTCGAACTGGTGCGACTACAGGCTATTCAGTTGCGGCAGGAAAAGATGTTCGGCGAGATCCTGCTGCGCAAACATACTGGATTCGAAGCCGTAATGTCGCAGGAAGCCGAAGTTAGGGACGACTGGAGATAGAAGCGAGATCATCCGTTTATGAGTCTTAAAGCCAAAATAGAAGCGATTATCTATGCCGCCGAGACACCGGTGACGCTCGACCAGATCGTCAACCTGGTGAAGGATTCGGCCGGCGAGACCGAGCCCGCGGAATTCCGTTCTCAGGTACGCGCGACTTTGGAAGAGTTGCTGGCCGACTATGGCGCTGAAACTCACGGTATTGAAGTCCGGCAGGTGGCGGGCGGCTATCGTATGTCAACCAAGCCTGAGCATCACGATGTGGCTCGAGCGTTCGCCAAGAGTCTGAAGCCGCCGATCCGCCTATCGCTGCCTGCGCTTGAGACCCTGGCAGTCATAGCCTACAAGCAGCCGGTGACTGTGCCTGAGATCAGCGAAATCCGTGGTGTCGATTCAGGCGGCGTGATTGCGACCCTGCTCGACCGCAAACTGATCACGACCGGAGGACGCAAAGCTGTCATTGGCCGTCCTATTCTTTACAAGACGACCAAAGAATTTCTCATGCGCTTTGGGTTGAAGGATGTTGGCGAGCTTCCCAGCATGGAGGAATTCGAGAAGCTGGTGGCTGAGTCTTTTCAAAGCGACCTGTTGCCGACGTCCGACGAGGCTGTAACTGCGCAAGAGGCAGAGCAACTGTCGGAACCACCGGCAGCCGAAGAAACCGAAGAAGTCCAGACTTCGGCTGCAAGTTCGACCGAGTAGTTCCTCATGCCAGCCGAGCGTCTGCAAAAAATTATCGCCGCCGCTGGAATCGCCTCCCGCCGCAAATCAGAACAACTCATCACCGGTGGCTTGGTGTCGGTGAATGGGCGGTCGTCACCGAACTCGGCAGCAAAGCCGACCCCGAAAAAGACCACATTCGGGTAAACGGTAAGTTGCTCAAGGGTGCGGAGCGCCATATTTACCTGCTGATGAACAAGCCCAAAGGATACGTCACTACTCTCAAAGATCCTGAGCGCCGGCCAACGGTGATGGATTTGCTGCACGGCGTCGGTGCCCGGGTATATCCCGTCGGACGCCTGGACTATGCCAGCGAAGGGCTGCTGCTGCTGACCAACGACGGGGAGTTCGCCAACTTCCTGATGAAAGCCGCTTCGCACGTCCCCAAGACCTACATGGTGAAAGTGGCGGGGACGCCAAGTCCCGATGGCTTGGCGAAATTGCGTGCCGGAATGTTTATCGCCGCCGATCACGGGCGAAGGGTGAAGACGGCGCCCGCAAAAATCCATCCCATTCGCGAATCCAATAATCCCTGGTATGAAGTTACGCTGATCGAAGGCAAGAACCGGCAGATTCGCCGGATGTTCGAAGCGATCGGGCATCATGTGGAAAAGATCAAGCGGGTGCGGTATGGACCACTCGAGTTGGACGTTTCCCCGGTAAATTTCGCAGACTGACGCCGCAAGAAGTGACCAAGCTGAAGTCGGCGGCTAGGTAGGCTTCCTCTGTCTAGCTCTGTGCCTCGGTGGTAAAAGCTTTTTTACATGAGCCACAGAGACCTTTTCACGGAGGGCACGAAAGTCACAGAGGAATCGAAGAGGTTCGCATCCGCGAATACTCCCCGAGAGTCGATGGTAAGATTTCAATTCGTCTTCGAGGAATGGAATGAACCTTGAACTTGCCGGCATCCAGATAACGCCGGCTGTTGTTGCGCCACTGGATCCCAACTTTCTTCCTGCTGCATTATTCAACAAGAAGTACCGTGAACTGGCAGCCAGGATGGGGAAAACGCCGCTCAATTTGGCATTGCAGCGCGGCGACGGCTCCCGCTCCCGCTACGACACGTTCGTGATTTCGCCGGCCAAGGGCCACCTGGACGCCACGCAAATTTACGTCGAACGCATCGTCAAATTCCTGCTCTGGCAGCGCGGTGGATGGAAGCTTCATGTTGGCGGCCCGGCCGAGATCGGCAATCACATCAAATCTGTTTACTCGGCCAACGGCGCACGTAGGTTCGATGTGGACTTCATGGCTACGGTGTACGAGCATCCCTTCGAGGTGATAGTCACCGGCGCTGAAAGCGTGCCTGCCGCTGCAGAAAGCAGCATCCCCTTGGGGCGCCACCTCAACGGATGCCGCGTTGGATTCGACTTGGGCGCCAGTGACCGTAAGGCCAGCGCTGTGAAGGACGGGGAGGCTGTCTTCAGCGAAGAAGTGGTATGGGATCCCAAGACCGCCAAGGATCCCGAGTATCACTACCAGGGAGTTCTCGATTCTATCCGGCGCGCCGCAGCGCATCTGCCGCGTCTGGATGCAGTCGGTGGCAGCGCCGCTGGAGTTTACATCAACAACCGGGTGCGGGTCGGATCGCTCTATCGCGGAGTTTCCGAGAAAGATTTCGCGGAAAAAATTGCTCCCTTATTCCTGCGCATTCGCGACGAACTGGGTGTTCCGATGGAGGTCGTCAACGATGGCGAGGTCACGGCGCTGGCCGGGTCGATGTCCATCGGCGAAAATCCCGTCCTCGGAATTGCACTCGGTTCGAGCCAAGCCGCCGGCTACGTGAACCGCGACGGCAATATCACGGATTGGATGAACGAACTCGCATTTGCCCCGGTCGACTACCGTCCCGACGGACCGCAAGATGAGTGGTCTCAGGACTGCTGCGGAGCCCAATACTTTTCCCAGCAGGCCACTAACCGCGTTGCCATCAGCGCTGGAATGAAGTTTCCCGACCAGATGGGCCTGCCGGAGCGGTTGGTCGTGTTGCAGAAAAAGATGGAGGCGGGCGATCCGCTGGCAGAACAACTCTACGAGACGATCGGCGCCTACGTCGGCTACGGTGTGGCCCACTATGCGGATTTTTACCAACTACGGCACGTCCTGATTTTGGGACGGGTAACGACCGGGCGCGGGGGCGACGTAATCCTGGCCAAGAGCCTGGAAGTTTTAAAGCGCGATTTTCCTGAGTTGGCGGGTAAAATCTCTATTGCATTGCCCGACGAAAAGAACCGCCGGGTCGGCCAATCCATTGCGGCGGCCAGCCTGCCTGCTACCCGAGGAGACAAGTAATGAAGCTGAGCGAATCCACCGCAGAGATATGGGTCCCAGATGGGACGAGCGAGGCCGATGCGCTCAAGCGTGTCACCCACATGAGTATCGCTGCGCACCAGGACGATGTAGAGATCATGGCGCTCGAAGGAATTTTGGCTGGCTTCGGCAGCCGCGAGAAGTGGTTTATGGCGGTGATTGTCACCAACGGCGCGGGCAGCCCGCGCGATGGGCTTTATGCCAGCTATAACGATGAGCAGATGCAGGAAGTCCGTCGTCTGGAGCAGAAGAAAGCAGCATTCGTAGGGGAATATTCAGCGGTGGCTTTTTTGAATCATCCCAGCGCCGCGGTGAAAAGCGGAAAGGCGGCTGGTCCCAAAGAAGATTTGAAAGCTTTGCTTTCCGCAACCCGTCCTGAAGTTGTTTACACCCACAATTTGGCGGATAAGCACGATACTCACATTGGCGTAACTCTACGAACCATCGCGGCCATTCGCGAATTGCCGGGTGATCAGCGCCCGAAGAAGCTCTACGGTTGCGAAGTCTGGCGCGGATTGGACTGGCTCACCGATTCCGACAAAGTGATTTTTGGACTCGATGCGCACGAGAACATTGCTGCCTCGCTGGTCGGCGTCTTCGATTCGCAGATAGTTGGCGGTAAACGCTACGACCATGCCACTATGGGCAGGCGCCGCGCCAATGCCACCTACTTCCAGAGCCATTCGGTAGACGCGGCCCAGATGATCAATTTCGGCATCGACCTCACGCCCTTGATTCAGGACGACAAGTTAGATCCGACGGAATTCATTGGAAAATTTGTTAAGCGCTTTGCTGACGATGTGGAGCAACGAGTCAAGAAGAATTCCTAGGACTTCGGCAGCCGAAACTTCAGCAGCGTGCCAGGATCGAGATATTCTCCCCGCCACCGCACCCCAAGATGTAAGTGCGGGCCTGTCGCCCGGCCGGTCCCACCCACCAGTCCAAGCTTCTGTCCCCTGTCGACGCGCTCGCCTGCTTTCACTGCAATTTCGGAAAGATGCATGTAGAGCGTTTGCAGTCCCTGGCCGTGATCAAGTACCACGCAGTTGCCTTCAAAATACAGAGGCCCCGCCAGCAACACTGTGCCGGCGTTGACAGCGGCGACCGGCGTACCAGCTCCGGCCGCGTAGTCCAGGCCTTGATGCGTGCTCTGCACCCGTCCGTTGATCGTCCGCTGGGTTCCGAACATGTCGGAAATCGTCGCATCCACCGGAGCGGCAAAATTCCCCGACCATTCGCGTTCCGCGCTCGATTTGCTGAACGCCTCCTGCTTGGTCGCCTTGTCTTCGGTGATCTTGCGCACCTGCTCAGGGTTCGGCTCGGTGAATCGCTTGGATACCTTGATTGCGATCTTGCGGTATTTTCCTTTTCCGATGGAAAAGTGCTTTTCAAAGGCGGTCTCCGCTCCCGGTCCGGAAGTGCCCACCAGCTTAAGGGTGTAAGTCCCGGGCTTGGTCTTGAGCGCGACGCCGCCCAGGCCGTACCACGTCTTGTCTTTCAGATTGAGGACGAATGGACCTGGTTTCCCAGCCAGTTCGCAGTAAGTGAGGCCAGCGGTTTCGACGGCTTCACACTGAAAAGCACCGGACTGCCGTTCACCACCTGGCCGGGCTGCACTCGCACCACCCAGGCCGCGGGTGCCGCCTGCGCGTTTACCAAAACTGTGGATGCCAAAATAGCCAGCGCAAGAACTCTTAACCCCATAGGATCAGCCTAGCATCGTGGCGGTTTGATCGGACCACAATCCGCCGCGCGCGAACCCGGGTTGGCACAGTCGAAGTTTTTTCGGGATGGCCAGCGCTATAGCCGGACAGACACTAACTGCTCAGGCCGGCAAGTTCTGGACTCAAAAACGCACACTTCGCTAAGGGAATGAAGTCTCAAGAAAGAGCATTCGCATTCGATCCCAAGGAATTTAGGCTAGGAGTTGAACCACATTCCGAAGCGGCAAGGGCCACATTCGTTTAAGAATGTGGCCCTTATTTATGCCGGCGACTACCTACTCTCCCACACACTTTCGCGTGCAGTACAATCGGCCCAGCGGGGCTTAACTTCCGTGTTCGGGATGGGAACGGGTGGATCCCCCGCGGTATGATCACCGACGCTTTTAGCAGCTTCTGGCAATTCGCTACTTGCCCTGCCGAAGCAACCCAATGTGCTCATCCCTCGGCAAACGGCAGCTGCAATATCGCAAAAGATCAAGGACGATGCTCTCACAACTGAATAGATTGGGCACTATACCATTTCAATCGACAAGAGGCTTCATAAGTTCGTCGGCGCACAATTGTCAGGTGCTCTTCCGCATCGTTCAGGTTCGAACGACTTAAAACAACGTTGCGTCTGCTTCATCCAGGTTCGAACTTCTGAACCTGCAACATGAGAACTGACAATTGTTACTGCACCGAGTAAATTTTATGGTCAAGCCGAACGGGCGATTAGTACAGGTAAGCTTCACGCATTACTGCGCTTTCACTTCCTGCCTATCAACCAGGTAGTCTTCCTGGGCCCTTCTTTACCCTTAGGGTTGGGAGATCTCATCTTGAGGAGTGCTTCCCGCTTATATGCATTCAGCGGTTATCACTACCGAACTTCGCTACCCAGCTGTGCCATTGGCATGACAGCTGGAACACAAGAGGTTCGTCCATCCCGGTCCTCTCGTACTAAGGACAGGTCCTCTCAAATCTCCTGCGCCCACAACAGATAGGGACCGAACTGTCTCGCGACGTTCTGAACCCAGCTCACGTACCGCTTTAATAGGCGAACAGCCTAACCCTTGGAACCTTCTACAGC
>CAWGQZ010000021.1:0-21356 GCA_963824805.1 uncultured Acidobacteriaceae bacterium
AACCCGCGCCCATGCTGCGTTTGATCACCATCACGGTGCGCGCCTTGTCCACATCCAGGATCGGCATTCCGTAAATCGGGCTGCTGGAGTCGGTGCGCGCGGCGGGGTTCGTTACATCGTTGGCGCCGATAATCAGGACCACATCCGTCTGCGCGAAGTCGCTGTTGACGTCGTCCATATCCAACAGCTTATCGTAGGGAATATCCGCTTCGGCCAGCAGCACGTTCATGTGCCCGGGCGTGCGTCCGGCAACCGGATGAATGCCAAATTTTACGTCGATGCCCTGCTTGGTCAGGATGTCATACAGTTCGCGAACCTTTGTGCTGCGCCTGGGCCACGGCCATGCCGTATCCCGGCACAATCACCACCTTGTTGGCCGCTGACAGGATGGCCGCCGCCTCCTCCGCGGTGGCGCTACGAGCAGTCTTGGCTTCGCCCCCGGCTGCAGCCGAAGCCTGAACCTGGCCAAATGCGCCGAACACCACGTTAGTGAAGGACCGATTCATGGCCTTCGACATGATGACCGAAAGGATCAGTCCCGAAGATCCATCGAGCGCACCGGCGATGATCAGCAACTTGCTGTCCAGCACAAATCCCATTGCTGCGGCCGAGAGTCCCGCATAGGCGTTCAGGAGGGATATGACCGTCGGCATGTCAGCCCCGCCGATGGGGATAACCATCAGCAACCCGAAGGCGGCAGGAATCAGAATCATCAGAGGGAAAAGTTGTTTGGCGTCCGGATGGAAGACGAGGTAGACGGCCAAGCCGAGGGAAATTGCCAGTAGAGACAGATTGACGAAGTTCTGGCCTTTATAGGTAAGCGGGCGCTGGGGAAGAATCTCCTGCAGTTTCCCCGCTGCCATCAGGCTCCCGGTGAACGTCAATGCACCAAGAATGACCTCGAGCGACAACACCGACATCATGAATTTCGGAACGGAGGGAGTTCGCAGGTAGAACTCCGCCGTTCCTACAAGCGTTACGCAGAGGGCGCCGAAAGCGTGACTCAACGCTGTCCGCTGCGGGACGGCTGTCATCTGCACCTTTCCCAGGGGGATGCCGATGACGGTTCCCAGCCCCAGCGCAATGGCAATCAACTTGTAGTCGACGATGCCGTGATGCAGCAGGGTGCCACCGATGGCCAGCACCATGCCAATTTCCCCGGCCAGGACTCCGTGGCGTGCGCTGCGGGGCGAACTCATCCATTTGAGCGAAAGAATGAAGAGGACGCTGGCTACGAGATAAATAATTTCAATGATGTATTGGCTGCCGGCGAAGGTGGTCATGGTTTGGTCGGACGGCTGCTCTTGAACATTTTGAGCATGCGGTCGGTAATCACGAACCCGCCCACCACATTGCTGGTGGCGGCGACGACAGCGATAAATCCCAACACTGCGGAAAGGGTGCTTTTATGTTCGCCGACCAGGACGATCGCCCCGACCACTGCGATGGCATCGAGCGCGTTGGTCAACGACATCAGCGGGGTGTGGAGCAGGGGCGAGACCCGGCGGATCACTTCGAATCCGATGAAGGCCGCTAACATGAATATGAACAGCGCATCGATGAGATTGGAACTCATGCTTTCTCCTGACTGGTCACGGAAGCCAATCCGGGCAGAGCGAAAAATTCCCGTACCCGTTCATTCACGATTTCTCCATCGCGGGTGATCAGTGTCTCCCGGAAAATTTCATCCTGAAGGTTGAGTTGAAGTTGGTTGTCTTTTACCAGGTGCAACAGAAAGGCGGTGACGTTGCGCGCGTACATCTGGCTGGCATGATAGGGAACGCCGCTGGCCAGGTTGATGGCGCCGATGATGCGTTACGCCGTGCTCGACGACCGTCTCGCCGCGGCCGCGTAAGTTCGCAGTTGCCGCCGCGCTCCGCAGCCAGATCGAAAATCACCGAACCGGGCGCCATGCGCGTGCACCATTTCCTCGGTCACCAGCACCGGCGATTTCTTTCCCGGAATCGACAGCCGCGGTGATCACCACGTCGCTTTCCGCCACCACTCGCCCCAGCAGTTCGCGCTGGCGCGCGTAAAAAGTCTCGTCCTGGGCGCGTCCATACCCACGTTCGTCCTGGGCATCTTTGGCCTCAATGGGAAGTTCAACGAACCTCCCGCCCAGGCTCTGCACCTGTTCTTTCGCCGCTGGCCGAAGATCGTAGGCCGAGGCGACCGCACCCAGGCGGCGAGCCGTGGCGATAGCCTGCAATCCGGCGACGCCGGCTCCAATCACGAACACGCGGGACGGCGTAATCGTTCCCGCGGCCGTGGTCAACATGGGGAAAATGCGGGGAAGAGTATTGGCGGCAATCAGCACCGCTTTATAGCCGCAGATCGTGCCCATGGAGGAAAGCGCGTCCATGCTTTGGGCTCGGGTAGTACGTGGAACCATTTCCACCGAGAAAGCGGTGACTCCGGTTTCGAGCAACTTGTTGCATTACTTCGCGCGAACCCAACGGCCGCAGGAAGCCGATCAGCATTTGCCTCGGACGCAGGTACGGCAAATCGCGCTGGCCGGTGACATCGTTCGATCCATAACAAAGAACCTGAACCACGATGTCGGCGGTGGAGAATACCGCTTCGCGTCGCGGCAATATCTTCGCGCCTTTTTCCGTATAAAAACTGTCGAGATATCCGGCTTCGACGCCTGCGCCGGCTTCGATCACTACTTCAAAGCCGGCTTTGGTCAGCGTCGGAACCACCATGGGAACCAATGCCACTCGCCGCTCGCCGGGGTAGGTTTCCTTCGGGACACCGATGATCAAGCCGATTGCCTCTTTCGCCAACTGCTTATTCATTTATTTTAACTGTGCCGGCGCATATGCTGTTAACGCATGCGTTTTCAATGCAGTCAAAATATGATTTTCATTTTCTCCGGAGGTGTAGAATCGAAGAGTAGCAGAAAGCTTCACGGGATCCACTCCCCGTTTCGAGGCCAACGAATGAATGTTCATATCAGCTACAAAATTCCTAAAACCCCCGAAGTTGAACGCGAAATCACTCACCTTATCGAAAAATTGCAAAATAGACTGCAGGTGTTCCGCCCGGAATTGATCCATCTTAAGGGCAGCTTGGAACACAATTCCGAGCGCGAAGGTACGGTCGTTGCCTTAAATTTGAGGCTTCCATCCGGTCAAATGGCGGTTCAGGAATCGGCATCCAACCCGGCTGCGGCCATTAAGGCGGCTCTGGATGACATGTTCACAACTTGGAAAGCATGAAGGCCAGCTCCGAAATACTCACGACTGGTCACGACGGCGCAATGGTTCGGACCGGATGCAAGCGCAAGTTCCTTTGAGCAAACCTTCGCTGCGTTCAGGTCCCCACCATCAGCTCCGAGGATGTCCGCTCCTACATCAACACCAATTTGGGGCGGTTGGAGCGCTTCATAGAGCGCGAACTCTTTTTCCGCGAAGCTGCGGAGAGCTACTGGCCGACTCGATCAGCAAAGAAGAAGTCATCGATGAGGCGGTCGCGCGCGCTCTCGGAGAGGGAGAAAAGCCGGAGCGCCTAGGGCTTGAGCCATGGTTATACCGCCTGGCCTTGCGCTCTCTTCAGGACCTTTCCCGCCGCGATGGCGACGGGTCCGGCAGTATTCCCCTCGAATCTTCGGCTCGCAACGTCAACGTCCGCGCCAGCGATGAGGCCGAATTGCAATATCACCAACCCGACGAAACCTTTACGCAGGAAAGTGTGATCGCCGACCGCCAGTATCGACGCCCGAAGACATTGCGGCCTCGGACGAACTGCTGGCACTGGTGCAGCTTGCTTTGGATGGCTCGGAGCCTCACGACCGTGAGGCGTTGATTCTCCACGCGATGGAAGGATTCTCCGTCGATGAAATTGCCGCTATCACCGACGGAGTCCCGAGCGCGTGCGCACGTCAATCGCCACTGCGCGTAAGCACGTCCGCTCGCTACCGGCCATGATGAGCGGTTTTCGTGAAAAGACTTCGCTGCGCAGTACCGGTACCACCGCACCAGTCCAGTCCTAATAAGGAGAAAAGCTCTTATGGTTACCCGCGAAGAACTCCGGGAGCTAGCCCAGTTCCGTTTTCAAAATGGCGACAACTGTGCCGTGAGTTTTTATTTTCAGCCGCGCACTCCCCTTAACAAAGCTCACCGCGAAGAAATTATTCAGGCGAAGGATCTGGTGCGTAGCGGCCTGCGTACAGTGAACGGCAACGGTAATGACGAATGCGCCAAAGCCGATCTCGACAAAATCCTTGCGCTGGCTCAGGGGCTCCTTCCTGACTGTCCTCGCGCCAAAGCCGTGTTTGCCTATGGCAAGGCAAATTTCTGGTGCGAATTCGATTTGCCTCCCGATCTTCCGCAGAGCCAGCTCTTCGTTGGCCAGCGTTTTCATTTGAAGCCGTTGGCATCGATCTTTGGATCCCAGTCCAAATTGTGTGTGGTTTTGTTGGATCGCCGGAAAGCAAGATTGTTCGCCTTGCGGGCGGACGAACTCGTGGAATTGGGTTCCCTAGTCCACCGTCTTCCGGGAAGAATTAGCAGCGATCGGCATGCCTTCAAAGACGACCACCTGGGCCGCAAAACAGCCGATGAAGCCATGCACCACTACAAGCAGATTGCTGCCCGTTTGAAGGATCAGACAGAAGCAGGCGTATGGGAAAAACTAATCGTTGGCTGCCACGACACCAACTGGGCCGAGCTAGAGCCTCATTTGCACAACTACGTAAAAGAGCGGCTGCTTGGCCGTTTCAGCATCGATGTGGCCAGTGCTACTTGCGATGAGGTACGCGAGCGCGCGGCGCGGATTTTCCACGGGAGCCTCGATTGCCGCCGCCATGAACTAGTTCACCTGGCTGTGAGCCAGGCTCGCGGGCATCGCCGCGGAGTTACTGGATTGAGGCGAGTTCTGCGCGCCCTTGAATTAGGCGAAGTGCAGACTCTGTTGATGGGTGAGAACTATGTCGGGCAGGCGGTGGAGTGCACCAAGTGCGGACATCTCGACTCCCACATCGTCCGTTATTGTTCGGTCTGCGGCAGCTCTACGGTGAAGATTGATGATGTCAGCGAGGGCATTATCCCCCTCGCGATTCGCCGCGATGTCGAGTTGCTCTATGTGAAGGATCCTGAACTTGACAACGCCGGCAACATTGCTGCTTTGCTTCGTTATCGGGCGGAAGTGGGGCGTGCGGCCCCGCTTTCCGCCTGATACCGATTTGAATTTTTCTGCCCCTTCAAAATCAAGAGCGAAGCCATCATTAGAAGACTGACGAAGGCCAGGGTCAGGCCGTCCGCGTCAGGCATGGGTACGGGGACCGGCTGCCGTTCTTGCGGAGTCCTGGGCGGTTTAGGCTTTGGGCTAAAGCTTGGCGTAGGGGTCTGCGGCTCACTGCAGTCGTCGCATACCGGAGTCATACGCAGCATCGGCATAGCGGCCGCGGGCGTGTAAGCTCTGGCAATCAGAGTGGCGGGTGGTGCAAACTGCTCGGGAGGAAGCAGGGGTGAGTTACTTCGCGCAAGCGAGTGTAGTACATCGGGTCGGCAGATCGAACATCGATGCTTGCTCGATGTCGCTCGGAATCGGATCTACCGGTTCCTGGGCGCAAAACTGATTTGGTTGGCGCAACGGAACTACTAGGTAGAGCCCGTCCGCCAGCACCAGTTCTCCCGCATGTAAGGTTAGTTTGTGCTTGGTCCAGAAAATTTGGCCGTCCTTGCGGTAACTCACGAATGTCAGGTGTGTCGTTCTGAATCCGGATCAGGCGGACGTGCCTGAAGTCAAAATTTGCATAGTGCGCGCGCAGACTGTTGCTGGTAGCCAAGGCCCTCGCCAGGTCATGGGCGGAATAAACACCACCCGGCATGAATCCGCGGGCCACCCACCCTGTCTATCCATTTTCATTGGTATCGGGTGGTGTTTATTCCGCCCACGACCTGGCGAGGGCCTTGGCTACCAGCAACAGTCTGCGCGCGCACTATGCAAATTTTGACTTCAGGCACGTCCGCCTGATCCGGATTCAGAACGACACACCCGCATTCGTGAGTTACCGCAAGGACGGCCAAATTTTCTGGACCAAGCACAAACTAACCTTACATGCGGGAGAACTGGTGCTGGCGGATGGGCGCTACCTGGTGCGTGCCCGTTGCGCCAACCAAATCAGTTTTGCGCCCCAGGAACCGATAGATCCGATTCCCAGCGACGTCGAGCAACGCATCGATGTTCCGATCGTGCCGACTCCGATGGACTACACTCGCTTGCGCGAAGTGAGTTCACCGCTGCTTCCTCCCGAGCAGTCTGCACCACCCGCCACTCTTATTGCCAGAGCTTACACGCCCGCGGCCGCTATGCCGATGCTGCGTATGACTCCGGTATGCAACGACTGCAGCGAGCCGCAGACCCCTACGCCAAGCTTTAGCCCAAAGCCTAAACCGCCTAGGACTCCGCAAGAACGGCAGCCGGTCCCAGTACCCATGCCTGACGCGGACGGCCTGACCCTGGCCTTCGTCAGTCTTCTAATGATGGCTTCGCTCTTGATTTTGAAGGGGCAGAAAAATTCAAATTGGTATCAGGCGGAAAGCGGGGCCGCACGCCCCACTTCCGCCCGATAACGAAGCAAAGCAGCAATGTTGCCGGCGTTGTCAAGTTCAGGATCCTTCACATAGAGCAACTCGACATCGCGGCGAATCGCGAGGGGAATAATGCCCTCGCTGACATCATCAATCTTCACCGTAGAGCTGCCGCAGACCGAACAATAACGGACGATGTGGGAGTCGAGATGTCCGCACTTGGTGCACTCCACCGCCTGCCCGACATAGTTCTCACCCATCAATAGAGTCTGCACTTCCCCTAATTCAAGGGCGCGCAGAACTCGCCTCAATCCAGTAACTCCGCGGCGATGCCCGCGAGCCTGGCTCACAGCCAGGTGAACTAGTTCATGGCGGCGGCAATCGAGGCTCCCGTGGAAAATCCGCGCCGCGCGCTCGCGTACCTCATCGCAAGTAGCACTGGCCACATCGATGCTGAAACGGCCAAGAAGCCGCTCTTTTACGTAGTTATGTAAATGAGTCTCGAGCTCGGCCCAGTTGGTGTCGTGGCAGCCAACGATTAGTTTTTCCCATACGCCTGCTTCTGTCTGATCCTTCAAACGGGCAGCAATCTGCTTGTAGTGGTGCATGGCTTCATCGGCCGTTTTGCGGCCCAGGTGGTCGTCTTTGAAGGCATGCCGATCGCTGCTAATTCTTCCCGGAAGACGGTGGACTAGGAACCCAATTCCACGAGTTCGTCCGCCCGCAAGGCGAACAATCTTGCTTTCCGGCGATCCAACAAAACCACACACAATTTGGACTGGGATCCAAAGATCGATGCCAACGGCTTCAAATGAAAACGCTGGCCAACGAAGAGCTGGCTCTGCGGAAGATCGGGAGGCAAATCGAATTCGCGCCAGAAATTTGCCTTGCCATAGGCAAACACGGCTTTGGCGCGAGGACGGTCGGAAGGCAGCCCCTGAGCCAGCGCAAGGATTTTGTCGAGATCGGCTTTGGCGCATTCGTCATTACCGTTGCCGTTCACTGTACGCAGGCCGCTACGCACCAGATCCTTCGCCTGAATAATTTCTTCGCGGTGAGCTTTGTTAAGGGGAGTGCGCGGCTGAAAATAAAAACTCACGGCACAGTTGTCGCCATTTTGAAAACGGAACTGGGCTAGCTCCCGGAGTTCTTCGCGGGTAACCATAAGAGCTTTTCTCCTTATTAGGACTGGACTGGTGCGGTGGTACCGGTACTGCGCAGCGAAGTCTTTTCACGAAAACTGCTCACCATGGCCGGTAGCGAGCGGACGTGCTTACGCGCAGCGGCGATTGACGTGCGCACACGCTCGGGACTCCGGTCGGTGATAGCGGCAATTTCATCGACGGAGAATCCTTCCATCGCGTGGAGAATCAACGCCTCACGGTCGTGAGGCTCCGAGCCATCCAAAGCAAGCTGCACCAGCGCCAGCAGTTCGTCCGAGGCCGCAATGTCTTCGGGCGTCGATACTCGGCGGTCGGCGATAACACTTTCCTGAGTAAAGGTTTCGTCGGGTTGGTGATATTGCAATTCGGCCTCATCGCTGGCGCGGACGTTGACGTTGCGAGCCGAAGATTCGAGGGGAATACTGCCGGACCCGTCGCCATCGCGGCGGGAAAGGTCCTGAAGAGAGCGCAAGGCCAGGCGGTATAACCATGGCTCAAGCCCTAGGCGTTCCGGCTTTTCTCCCTCTCCGAGAGCGCGCGCGACCGCCTCATCGATGACTTCTTCTTTGCTGATCGAGTCGGCGAGTAGCTCTCCCGCAGCTTCGCGGAAAAAAAGTTCGCGCTCTATGAAGCGCTCCAACCGGCCCAAATTGGTGTTGATGTAGGAGCGGACATCCTCGGAGCTGATGGTGGGGACCTGAACCGCGGCGAAGGTTTGCTCAAAAGGAACTTGAGCTTGCATCCGGTCCGAACCATTGCGCCGTCGTGACCAGTCGTGAGTATTTCGGAGCTGGCCTTTATGCTTTCCAAGTTGCTGCAACATGTCATCCAGGGCCGCCTTAATGGCCGCAGCTGGGTTGGATGCCGATTCCTGAACCGCCATTTGACCGGATGGAAGCCTCAAATTCAAGGCAACGACCGTACCTTCGCGGTCGGAATTGTGTTCCAAGCTGCCTTTGAGATGGATCAATTCGGGGCGGAACACCTGCAGTCTATTTTGCAATTTTTCGATAAGGTGAGTGATTTCGCGTTCAACTTCGGGGGTTTTAGGAATTTTGTAGCTGATATGAACATTCATTCGTTGGCCTCGAAAACGGGGAGTGGATCCCGTGAAGCTTTCTGCTACTCTTCGATTCTACACCTCCTAAGAAAATGAAAATCATATTTTGACTGCATTGAAAACGCATGCGTTAGCAGCATATGCGCCTGCACAGTTAAAATGAATGAATAAACAGTTGGCGAAAGAGGCAATCGGCTTGATCATCGGTGTCCCGAAGGAAACCTACCCCGGCGAGCGGCGAGTGGCATTGGTTCCCATGGTGGTTCCGACGCTGACCAAAGCCGGCTTTGAAGTAGTGATCGAAGCCGGCGCAGGCGTCGAAGCCGGATATCTCGACAGTTTTTATACGGAAAAGGGCGCGAAGATATTGCCGCAACGCGAAGCGGTATTCTCCACCGCCGACATCGTGGTTCAGGTTCTTTGTTATGGATCGAACGATGTCACCGGCCAGCGCGATTTGCCGTACCTGCGTCCGAGGCAAATGCTGATCGGCTTCCTGCGGCCGTTGGGTTCGCGCGAAGTAATGCAACAAGTTGCGGAAACCGGAGTCACCGCTTTCTCGGTGGAAATGGTTCCACGTACTACCCGTGCCCAAAGCATGGACGCGCTTTCCTCCATGGGCACGATCTGCGGCTATAAAGCGGTGCTGATTGCCGCCAATACTCTTCCCCGCATTTTCCCCATGTTGACCACGGCCGCGGGAACGATTACGCCGTCCCGCGTGTTCGTGATTGGAGCCGGCGTCGCCGGATTGCAGGCCATCGCCACGGCTCGCCGCCTGGGTGCGGTCGCCTCGGCCTACGATCTTCGGCCAGCGGCGAAAGAACAGGTGCAGAGCCTGGGCGGGAGGTTCGTTGAACTTCCCATTGAGGCCAAAGATGCCCAGGACGAACGTGGGTATGGACGCGCCCAGGATGAGACTTTTTACGCGCGCCAGCGCGAACTGCTGGGGCGAGTGGTGGCGGAAAGCGACGTGGTGATCACCGCGGCTGTCATTCCGGGAAAGAAATCGCCGGTGCTGGTGACCGGGGAAATGGTTCACCGCATGGCGCCAGGTTCGGTAATTTTCGATCTGGCTTCGGAGCGCGGCGGCAACTGCGAACTTACACGCCGCGGAGAGACGGTCGTCGAGCATGGCGTAAGCATCATTGGCGCCATCAACCTGGCCAGCGGAGTTCCCTATCATGCCAGCCAGATGTATGCGCGCAACGTCACCGCCTTTCTGTTGCACCTGGTAAAAGACAACCAACTTCAACTCAACCTTCAGGATGAAATTTTCCGGGAGACACTGATCACCCGCGATGGAGAAATCGTGAATGAACGGGTACGGGAATTTTTCGCTCTGCCCGGATTGGCTTCCGTGACCAGTCAGGAGAAAGCATGAGTTCCAATCTCATCGATGCGCTGTTCATATTCATGTTAGCGGCCTTCATCGGATTCGAAGTGATCCGCCGGGTCTCGCCCCTGCTCCACACCCCGCTGATGTCGTTGACCAACGCGCTCGATGCCATCGCAGTGGTCGGGGCGATCGTCCTGGTCGGCGAACATAAAAGCACCCTTTCCGCAGTGTTGGGATTCATCGCCGTCGTCGCCGCCACCAGCAATGTGGTGGGCGGGTTCGTGATTACCGACCGCATGCTCAAAATGTTCAAGAGCAGCCGTCCGACCAAACCATGACCACCTTCGCCGGCAGCCAATACATCATTGAAATTATTTATCTCGTAGCCAGCGTCCTCTTCATTCTTTCGCTCAAATGGATGAGTTCGCCCCGCAGCGCACGCCACGGAGTCCTGGCCGGGGAAATTGGCATGGTGCTGGCCATCGGTGGCACCCTGCTGCATCACGGCATCGTCGACTACAAGTTGATTGCCATTGCGCTGGTGCTGGGAACCGTCATCGGCATCCCCCTGGGAAAGGTGCAGATGACAGCCGTCCCGCAGCGGACAGCGTTGAGTCACGCTTTCGGCGCCCTCTGCGTAACGCTTGTAGGAACGGCGGAGTTCTACCTGCGAACTCCCTCCGTTCCGAAATTCATGATGTCGGTGTTGTCGCTCGAGGTCATTCTTGGTGCATTGACGTTCACCGGGAGCCTGATGGCAGCGGGGAAACTGCAGGAGATTCTTCCCCAGCGCCCGCTTACCTATAAAGGCCAGAACTTCGTCAATCTGTCTCTACTGGCAATTTCCCTCGGCTTGGCCGTCTACCTCGTCTTCCATCCGGACGCCAAACAACTTTTCCCTCTGATGATTCTGATTCCTGCCGCCTTCGGGTTGCTGATGGTTATCCCCATCGGCGGGGCTGACATGCCGACGGTCATATCCCTCCTCAACGCCTATGCGGGACTCTCGGCCGCAGCAATGGGATTTGTGCTGGACAGCAAGTTGCTGATCATCGCCGGTGCGCTCGATGGATCTTCGGGACTGATCCTTTCGGTCATCATGTCGAAGGCCATGAATCGGTCCTTCACTAACGTGGTGTTCGGCGCATTTGGCCAGGTTCAGGCTTCGGCTGCAGCCGGGGGCGAAGCCAAGACTGCTCGTAGCGCCACCGCGGAGGAGGCGGCGGCCATCCTGTCAGCGGCAAACAAAGTAGTCATCGTCCCCGGATATGGAATGGCGGTGGCTCAGGCGCAACACAAAGTGCGCGAACTCTATGACAACCTTACCAGGCGCGGAGTGGATGTACGTTTTGCCATCCACCCGGTGGCCGGACGCATGCCCGGCCACATGAACGTGCTCCTGGCCGAAGCCGATATTCCCTACGATCGCCTGATCGATATGGAAGATATCAACGGCGACTTTCCGCAGACCGATGTTGCGCTGGTGATCGGCGCCAATGACGTGACCAACCCGGCAGCGCGCAACGATGCCTCGAGTCCAATCTACGGCATGCCCATTCTCGATGTGGATAAGGCGCATACCGTGATGGTTATCAAACGCGGCATGAGCCCGGGTTTCGCTGGCATCGACAACCCGCTCTACTATCTCGATAAGACACTCATGCTTTTTGGGGATGCAAAGTCGTTCGTCGGAGACCTGGTACGGCAACTGGGCGGGGATCACGCATAGCAATATGTCAAGAACTTTGACCGCAGAGGACAGAGATTGTACAGAGTGGATTTCCTCGGTCGAATCTGTGCCCTCTGTGGTTAAGATTTTCGCCCGGGGAGCCCCTAGCTCCACAGCCGGTCCCAGGATTTTTCCTGGTCCCACTCGGGCGTCGGCAAGAAATATCCTGTCCCAGGCTTCAGATGCGATTTAATCACGTCTTCGTTCAATGTCACGCCTAAGCCGGGCCGGTCGGGCACTTCGATAAAGCCCTTATTGACGATGGGCTTGTTCACCCCTTCCAACACCATCGAGGACCACCACGGAACATCCAGTGAATGATTCTCCAGTGCCAGGAAATTCAACGTAGCCGCGGCGCAGTGCACGTTTGCCATACAACTTACGGGCGTCCCCGCAAAGTGCATTGCCATGGGGACACCATACTCTTCCGCCATGTCGCCAATTTTGTGGGTTTCGAGGATGCCGCCCGAAGTTGCCAGATCGGGATGAATCTTGCTCACGGCATGTTTTTGGCAGAGCACTTCAAACGGTTCCTTGAGGTAGATATCTTCCCCGGTGAGAATCGGGACCGGGCTTTCGTCGCTGATGCGCTTCAGAAGATCGGTGTAGGTCCACGGAATTACATCCTCCAGCCATGACAGGTTGTACTTCTCATAAGCTTTGCTCAACCGAATGATGGAATTCACCCCCAGGTGACCAAGGTGGTCCATCGATAGCGGGATTTCCATCCCGACAGCGTCCCGCACCGCAGCGACGTACTGCTCCAGCATGGCGATGCCTTTATCGGTTACTTCCACCGCCAGCAGCGGATGGGGAATTTCCGCCATCTCCCATTCCGTCAAATCGGATCGCTGCGTCACAGTGCCGGGAGCGTCGGAGACCATCTCGATTCCCAGGTCCATCTTTAGCCAGGTGATCCCCATTCCCTCTTTGCGCTCCTTCATGCGTTGCGCATAGACCTTGGGATCTTTCGACTCGGTGGTGTCGGCATAAATGCGAATCTTGTCGTGAAACTTCCCGCCCCCAAGCATGGCGCAGACCGGCACGTTATAGACCTTACCCATGATGTCCCAAAGCGCCATCTCTACTGCGCAGACCCCGCCGCCCTGGCGCGCGTGCCCGCCAAACTGCTTGATCTTGCGGAAAATCTTATCCACTTGCAGCGGATTTTCGCCCATAATGCGGCTTTTCAAGAAAAGCGCATAGGTCGCGCTGGCCCCATCGCGCACTTCGCCGAGTCCATGAATTCCCTGATTGGTATCGATGCGAATGATCGGACACGGGCTCGGCCCGGGCTTGACCACCGTCGCGACGCGCAGGTCGGTGATCTTCAATGTCGAAGGGCTCGAATTCGTATTGACGTTCTTCGGGTAAGCCTCCGCTGGCTCTCCCGCGAACAAGGCCCCGCCTAAAGCCGCAGCCGAGCCTTTCAGCATTTCGCGGCGTCCAAAAAGATTGCGGCTCATTTCTATTCATGGGAAGTACCCTTTCGCGATGCGCGTTAGGTTTTATCGACTCGATCTGAGCACGCTTTCAGCTTGATTCGTGTCCGGTTTGCCGTACCGTTGAGGACATTCAGAGCGCCGATCCGGTGCAACTGCCACGCCGTCGTACTAAAGCCGGCCGAACTTCTTCACCGCCTCGACGATCGACTTCAGCTTCTCAATATAGGCATACATGGAATGCTCTTTGAAATCCATTTCCTGTGCGGCCGCCAGTACTTCAGCAGCTTTTGCTCGCGGCACCACGACCACACCGTCGGAGTCCGCTACCACAATGTCACCGGCATCCACCGGAACTCCGTCGCACAGGACGGGAATATTCGATCCGGCAAAGCGGTAATGGCTGACAGAAGTAGAAGGCACAATTCCCAGTGCAAACACGGGGAAAGAGATTTTTTGCAGATACGCAACGTCGCGCACTCCACCGTCGATCACCGCACCAGAGAAGTTACGCGCGGCCATTGCGGTCCCCATTAATCCGCCCATGCCCGCGATGTTGACGCCATCTTCTACCACCATGACGTACACTGAGTTCGGGCCACCTTGGTCAATCGCTGTCAACATCCCCTGGAGCGCATCCGGGTCGTGGTTCTCTTCTTCTTCAACTTTACCGTCAGAGCGAAGCCGGCAAATTTGGAGGTGAAGATCGGCCGCATGCTGTGCGACATGTAGGTTCGTTGACCGGTCAGCTTCTCCATCGCGTCTGACACCGAGGCGACTTCCACGTGGCGATAGCCATCTAGCAGCGAGGCGTCTGTGATCTCTGCCGGTTTCGAGAACGCGCGCGGAGCCCAAAACATTGCTCCCGCCAGAACCGCGATCAGCAAGCCCCCGCCAAGAATCGCACCGCGAATTGCTTTCAAGTCCGCCATTCTTCCTCCTGGTCCTGGTTGGTCAGATTCTTGGACGGATCCACCGCCAGCCAAGCCAGCGCACCAACCACTGGAGATTGCAGCCGCCACGTAAAAAGGAACGCCCCATCCAAAGTGTTTTGCCAAAAACGGAGTCAAAGAAGCTGTCACCACTCCGCCCATCTGATTACCCATGTTCATTACGCCCGATACCGACCCGGCTGACCGTCCTGCGATATCAGAGGTGACTGACCAGAACGCACTCTGTGACAGGTATAGTGCTCCAGCGCCGCCTGCCAGCACGATGCTTGCGATGCGCGCGTCATGGGCCACTGGGCCCATTGCCAAAAATACCGCCGATAACAAAATGCTGGCAGCAGCGATTCCACAGCGGGCGATACGCTTTCCAAATCGCTTGCCCAAGACATCGCTGACCCAGCCACCCAGCGGCGAGCAAATGGCCATGGCGATGAAAGGAAGCATGCCGTAGTACGAACTGGACTTCAAATCGAGGCCGCGCACATTGCTCAGGTAGATGAAAAACCAAGCGAAGAAAATGTAAGCGACATATCCGTAACAAAAATAGCTCAGGGTGATGGCCAGCACATTCTTGCTGCCGAAGATCGTGCCCCACGTCAGGGGTTTCTGCACTTGCGACTGAGGAAGTCCGGCCTTGATGTGGGCAAGTTCGGCTGGCTTAACCCATGAATGCTCTTCCGGCTTGTCACGAGCCAGCAAATACCATAGTGCGCCGGCCACCAATCCCATCAGGGCACTGATCCAGAACGCCCAGCGCCATCCGTACTGCACAAGAATGAAAGTGATCAAGGGAGGCGCCATGCCGGCACCCGCGCCGACGCCGGAAAAGATAAGGCCATTCGCCAGGCCACGCTCCTGGGTGGGAATCCAGGCTGCAACCAGACGGTTGCTCGCGGGATAAACCACCGCTTCGCCCACGCCAAGTGCGAAGCGAACTGCAATGAGTATTAACAGGGCATGCGCCATCCCGGCTGAGACAAGGGCCGTCAGGCTAGTAAATACCGCCCACCAGATTGTTCCGATTGCCAGAATCTTTCGCGGACCAAAGCGGTCAGCCAGTCGTCCGCCGGGAGCCTGGAACAACGCATAGCCGAACACGAAAGCGCTGAACACCCACCCTAACCGTATATTGTCCAGTCCGAATTCCTGGGCGATCGAATGGCCCGCGATGGCGATATTCACCCTGTCCAAATATGCGATCGCGCTGATTACGAACATCCAGAAGATGAGGATCCAGCGCATGCGCCCCCGTGGCGGGCTCCAGGTAGAAGGAGGTGTGACGATTTCGGTAGCTTGAGGTTCCATGCCGAGTACGCGGAAGGCGGGCTGATTATAACGCGCTCACCGGGTCACGGTTGGGGAAAGGGAATGGAGAGCGGATTTCCGCCGCTGAAAAAAGAGGGGGGCAGGGACAAAAGTTGGCGAAACCCGTCAGGAAATGCGGGCTATCGGTGGATTGCCGTAATCCAGGTCGAATCCGAGTTGCAACTTCGCCGCTTCCGACATCAGTCCTGCATTCCAGGGCGGATCAAAAACAACTTGCACGGTCACTTCCTTCACCTCCGGCAGGCGCGACAATTTGCTTTCGACATCGGCTTTCAGCACGTTTCCCATTCCGCAACCGGGAGCGGTCATCGACATGTCGACGGCAATCTTCTTTCCGCCTTCTTCGTGTGGCGTGATTTTGCAGGAATAGATCAGGCCGAGGTCAACGATGTTGACGGGAATCTCGGGGTCGAAAACTGTCTTCAATTGGTCCCAAACCATCTTCTCGTGGAACTCGCCGCCAACCGCCGCTTTCTGTTCCGGAACAGCCAAGCCCAAGGCGTCGGCGTCCTTGGCATCGATGCGGCACATACCGCCGTTGTCGGTGACCACGGTGTATCCGCTGCCCAAGAACTGCGAGATCCTCACCCGGGTCATGGAGGGAAGCATGCGGCGGATGCCGCTGGGGATTTCAATCGCTTCGCATTCGCGCTTCAGATCGATAAACTCGTACATAGTTCTCTCCCGATTACTCGGTGGAAACCGCTTCCTGCGTGCCTTCCAAAGCAGCCTGCAGCGTGTGCCAGGCCAGAGTGGCGCACTTCACCCGCGCCGGGAACTCGGAAACTCCCGAGAAAACTGTCAGCTTGCCAAGTTCCGGCTGGTCGCCGTTGCGTGGGGACTTGCCGGTTACCACCTTGTGAAAACGCTCGAATAGCTCATCGGCTTCGGCTTTGGTCTTGCCTTTCAGGCTCTGGGTCATCATGGACGCGGAGGCTTTGGAGATGGCGCAGCCCGATCCCTGAAAACTGATATCCTGAATGGAGTCACCCTGCAGTTGTACGTACACGGTGAATCGATCGCCGCACAGCGGGTTGTATCCTTCGGCTTTCTTGTCGGACTGCTTTAGCTCGCGATAGTTCCGCGGAGCTTTGCTGTGCTCAAGGATCACTTCCTGGTACAGGTCGCGTAAATCAGCCATCAGCCGAAGACCTCCTGTACCTTTTTGATGCCCTTCACAAGCGCATCGATCTCTTCCTTGGTGTTGTACAGGCCGAAGGACGCGCGAGCGGTCGCATCAATCTTATAGCGGTCCATCACGGGTTGGGCGCAGTGGTGTCCGGTGCGGATGGCGATTCCTTCCTGATCGAGAATTGTTCCAACGTCATGCGGATGCACACCTTCGATGACGAATGAAAGCACGCCAGCCTTTTCTTTAGCTGTCCCAATCACACGGACGCCAGGCAGAGCAGTCACTTTCTGAGTAGCGTAGACCAGCAGTTCATGCTCGTACTTCTCGATGTTCTCCATGCCCAGGCGGTTTAGATATTCGATGGCCGCGCGCAGACCGACTGCGCCCGACATATCGGGTGTACCGGCCTCGAACTTGTGCGGAACTTTGTTGTACGTGGTCTTCTCGAAGGTCACCGAGCTAATCATGTCGCCTCCGCCCTGGTACGGCGGCATGGCCTCGAGTAGCGCTTGTTTGCCGTAAAGAATTCCGATGCCAGTAGGACCGTAAGTTTTGTGCCCCGAAAGCACGTAGAAATCGCACTCCAGATCCTGCACATTCACCGGGAGGCGTGGGATTGCCTGTGCGCCATCCACCAACACGGGGATGTTCTTCGCGTGTGCCAGCTTGATGATCTGCTTCAGTGGATTGATGGTCCCTAGAGCATTCGAAACATGGCCAACAGACACCAGTTTGGTCTTGGGGCCGAGAAGGCGTTCAAAGTCCTCAAGGATCAGTTCGCCTTCATCGTTGATCGGCGCAACTCGCAGCTTGGCGCTTTTCTCTTCGCAAAGCATCTGCCAGGGAACGATGTTGGAGTGGTGCTCCATCGCCGTGATGACGACCTCATCCCCCGCGCCCACGTGCGCCCGGCCATAGGTCTGGGCCACAAGGTTGATGGCTTCGGTTGCGCTGCGCACGAATATGATTTCGCTGGGACGCGCTGCGTGCAGGAAATTCTGCACTGTCTTGCGCGCATTCTCGAATTCTTCCGTTGCCCGTTCAGAGAGGTAGTGCACGCCGCGATGGATGTTGGCGTTGTCGCGCTCGTAGTAGCTGACAATGGCATCAATTACTGCCCTCGGCTTTTGCGAGGTGGCGGCATTGTCCAGGTAAACCAGCGGATGCCCGTGGATCTTCTGCTGCAGTATGGGAAAATCGGAGCGCACCCGCTCGATGTCGAAATCAGAGACCTCGCCATGCGGGACCTGGGTTGGGTTCTCGGGCAATCTCAGCAGGCGTCGTCATCTGACCTCCTCCCTGCGTCTCTTGGGCTGCTTCCCTTTTGTCTTGGGCTTTGCCGGCAAGTGATTGGCCACGGCTAGAATGTGGTCGTGGATCAGAGTTTCCGCGTGTTCACGGGCGGCGCCCGGTTTCATGCGGTCGAGGCATTCACCGGCAAATGCGCGCAATAGAAATCTGCGGGCCGAAACCTCGTCGATGCCGCGGGATCGCAGGTAGAACAGCGCATTCTCTTCGATCTGGCCGATCGTCGCACCGTGCGTACACTTCACATCGTCGGCGTAGATTTCCAGTTGCGGCTTGGTGTCGATCTGGGCGTCGTCAGAGAGCAGTAGGTTGCGGTTGGTCTGCTTGGCGTCGGTCTTCTGCGCATCTTTGTGGACGATGATCCGGCCGTGGAAGACGCCGTGGGAATGTGCCGTCCAGGATTCCGTTGTAAAACTGCCGGCTGCTGCAGTGCGGAGCTGGCATGCTCGACGTGCATGTAGTTGTCGAGATGCTGTTTGCCGTCGCCGATGAAGAGGCCGTTGATCAGGCACTCTCCGCCCTCGCCTGCCAAAACCGGGTGAACGTTGTTGCGTACCAAGCCCCGCCCAGTAGAAGCGAGTGCGAAGCAACGTTGGCGTTTCTGTCCTGCTGGATGCGAAGGGTGGAAATATTGAATGCCTCCACGTGTTCGCGCTCGATCATGTAGTGGGAAACCGCCGCGTTTTCCTCGGCCACCAGCTCAGTCGCACTGTTGCACAGCACCGTGCCTCCGCCCAGCGAAACGTACTCTTCTATGACGGTTGCCTGACTCTCCTTTTCGAAGATCAGCAGATTGCGCGGATGAATCATGCGCGGAGCATCGGCTGTGGTGGAAACAAATAACAAATGGATCGGCGCCTCCAGAACCGTGCCGCGGCCTACATGCACAAACGCGCCATCTTCCGCAAAAGCCGTGTTCATGGCGGAGAAGGGGTCGCGCTGAATGTTCAAGTAGCGGCCAAGGTGGGCCTCCAGGAACGTTGCCGGGGTTCGTGATCTCTTCCTTGAGAGACTAAGACGGAGATGCTGTCAGCCAGATTCCCCATGACGGACAATTCGCGCACAAATTGGCCGTCAACAAAAACCAGTTCAGCCAACCGCGGCTTCCATGCGCCACTTCTTTAATTCCGAGGCGTTAACAGACGCAGGCTTCCCTTCCAGGGCGAATTGCGCGCGTGCAATAGTGGAGACATTGGTAAACCGCCAGTCCTCGTCATGGGTGGTGGGGAACCCGGTCTCACAAAAGCGGGCAAACGCTTCGGCGCGAAGCGTGCGCAGCCAGGGGAGTTCCGTCCCGAGGCGGTCTTCTCAAAGTCGGTAAAGCTCTCCAAGATAATTTTCTACGTTCTGAATTGCGGTCGTCACGTACGCTCCCTTACGCCGAAGCGGGCGCCGTTTGCCGCGCCTCGGCTTCCATCGAGCCGTAGCCCTTCTCTTCCAGTTCCAATGCCAGCTCGGGACCACCCGAACGCACAATCCGTCCATCGACCAGCACGTGCACGAAGTCAGGAACGATGTAGTCCAGCAAGCGCTGGTAGTGAGTCACCAGCAGCATGCCGCGTTCCGGGCTGCGCATCGAGTTCACGCCCTTGGCCACGATGCGGAGGGCATCGATGTCCAGGCCGGAGTCGGTCTCATCCAGAATCGCCAGCTTGGGCTCGAGTATCGCCATCTGCAAAATCTCATTGCGTTTTTTTTCACCGCCGGAGAAGCCTTCGTTCACCGAGCGGTTGATCAGTTTGTCGTCCATTTCCAGAAGCTTCAGCTTCTCGCGGAACATGGGCAGGAAATCCATGGCGTCCATCTCATCCTGGCCGCGGTACTTGCGGATGGCGTTCAGCGCCGAGCGCAAAAAGTAGGCATTGCCGATGCCCGGAATCTCCACCGGGTACTGGAAGGCCATGAACACGCCTTCGCAGGCGGCTTCCTCCGGCTTCATCTCCAGCAGGTCCTTGCCGTTGAACAAAATCTGGCCTTCGGTGACCTGATAGGCCTCGCGCCGCGATAACACCTGTGCCAGCGTGCTTTTGCCTGACCCGTTCGGGCCCATGATGGAGTGAATCTCGCCCGCATTCACCGTCAGATCAATGCCTTTGAGGATCTCGTGTCCGGCGACATTCACATGCAGATTCTTGATTTCCAGCAAGCTCATCAGTCTTTTTGCCCCTTGTATTCTCTGGCGTTCTGGTTGAAACCTTCCCACATCGGAAGCCCAGAGGGATTTCGAATATTTAGCCGACGCTGCCTTCCAGGCTGACGCTCAGCAGTTTCTGTGCTTCGACCGCAAACTCCATCGGCAACTCACGAAAAACCTGTTTGCAAAACCCATTGACGATCATGGAGACCGCGTCTTCCGCCTTCAATCCCGCGCTGCTGCAGGTAGAACAACTGGTCTTCACCGATCTTCGAAGTGGAAGCCTCATGCTCCATGCGAGCCGAAGAGTTCTTCACTTCGATGTACGGGAAGGTGTGGGCTCCGCACTTGTCGCCGATCAGCAGCGAGTCGCACTGCGTGTAGTTGCGGGCCCCGGAAGCGCCCTTAAGAATTTTCACCATACCGCGGTAGGTGTTCTGCCCGTGACCGGCGGAAATGCCCTTGGAGACAATCGTGCTGCTGGTGTTCTTCCCCAGGTGGATCATCTTGGTGCCGGTGTCGGCCTGCTGATAGTTGTTGGTCAGCGCCACCGAATAGAACTCGCCCACCGAGTTATCGCCCTGAAGGATGCAGCTGGGATATTTCCAGGTGATCGCTGATCCGGTTTCTACCTGCGTCCACGAGATCTTCGAGTTCACACCCTGGCACTTGCCGCGTTTGGTTACGAAGTTATAGATCCCGCCCTTACCTTCTTTGTCCCCGGGATACCAGTTCTGCACCGTCGAATACTTGATTTGCGCATTGTCGAGCGCAACCAATTCCACCACCGCAGCATGCAACTGGTTCTCGTCGCGGATGGGCGCAGTGCAGCCTTCGAGGTAGCTGACCTATGCGCCCTCGTCGGCGACGATCAGCGTGCGCTCGAACTGCCCGGTTTTCGCCGCGTTAATGCGGAAGTAGGTGGAAAGCTCCATCGGGCAGCGAACCCCCTTGGGCACATAGACGAACGAACCGTCAGTAAACACTGCGGCGTTCAGAGCGGCGAAGAAGTTGTCGGTGTAAGGCACGACCGAGCCCAGATACTTCTGCACCAGGTCCGGATGTTTCTGCACAGCTTCCGAAAACGAGCAGAAAATCATGCCCAGCTCGGCCAGCTTCTCCTTAAACGTAGTAGCCACGGAGACGCTGTCAAACACCGCATCCACCGCCACGCCGGCGAGCATCTTCTGCTCGGCAGCGGAATGCCCAGTTTCTCGTAGGTCCGAAGAATTTCGGG
>CAWGQZ010000022.1:0-24900 GCA_963824805.1 uncultured Acidobacteriaceae bacterium
CTGGCGTCGCAACCCGAAGCCCTGCATGCCTTCTGGTACAAGCAGAACGTCTCTCCTCCGAAGGATTACGCGCTATGGGACAACATGATCACCGCTTTCGTGCAGCATCTCGTCTCTGGCGACGGAATCGACGGAGTAGCCCAGCGGTAACTTCGAAATCTGGAACGAACCCAACATCGACTTCTGGGCGGGCAATCTGAAGCAGTCCAATTACTTGTGAGCTTTACGACCACACTGCGCGCGCGAAAAGAAGGTCAAGTCGCAATTCGCGTGGGAGGCCCGTCCACGGCACAAGCAGCGTGGGTGACGACTTCCTAAACATTGGTGGATAAAACATCCCGTCGATTTCGTCAGCACTCACGTCTACGGCAACGACACCGCCAAAAATGTCCTCGGCACCACGAAAATATCCCGCGCGACAAGATGGTATGCCGCGCCGTCAAATAGTCCATGACAAGATCAGCCTCACCCTATCCAAAAATTCCCTCATTCTGGAGCGATTCAACGCCAGCTACAGAACGAGCCCGACGTCACCGATTCCATCTACATGGGACCCTGGCTCGCCACCACCATCAGCCAATGCGACGGCCTCACGCAGGCCATGAGCTACTGGTCTTTCTCCGACGTCTTCGAAGAACAAGGTGTCGTGAAGCAGCCTTTCTATGGCGGATACGGTTTAGTTGCCGCCGGAGGAATTCACAAGCCCGCTTTCAACGTCTTCAAGATCCTCCACCTGCTGGGCAACGAGCGCCTCGACGTCAATTCCGACTTCGCTCTGGTCACCCGCCGCGGCGATGGCCGCCTGGTGGTAGCCGTCTGGAATTACGCCGGCACCACCCCTTCCTCAAAAACCATTCAACTGAAATTCGAATCCATCAAAGCCCGCCGTGCGACCCATCTACCGCGTCGACCGCGACCACGGCGACCCACATCCCTTATACGAAAGGATGGGCTCACCCCGCTACCCCACCGAGGCCCAGCTAAAAGAGATCCGCCAATCCACGGAACTGCAAGCTCCCGAACAGCGCGAAATCAAGCAAGGCGAGCTTTCCCTGGAAATCCCGGCCAATGGGCTTGTAGTGATCGAAATCAAGTAAAATCATCTTAGTACGTAATAAAACGAACTCGGTCATCCCGAGCCAAGCGAGGGACTTTGCGTTTACTCGGGAGTGTGCGTAAAGCGGCATTTTTATCCTAATTAATAGATAGAATAGGCAGTTAACAAAACCTTCAGAACCCCTTCGTGCATCTTTTCTTCGCCGCCAGCCACACTCATTCAGGTCACAACCTCAGGCCCCGTGAGCAGGAAAGTTTTTGGAGTTAGCTGGAAGGACGCCTTCCTACTTCTCCGTAACAACCCTCCTGTTCTCGAAGTCGTGTGGCGTTCCGGACCTGGGGTGGTCAGCTACGGATTGGTCGCGCGCATCTTTGCTTCACTCCTGCCAGTCGCACTCATCTGGATCACCAAGCTGATCATCGACATCATCCAGCATTTCCTCTCCGCCCACGAACCGGTCCCGACCCGCCTGTGGTGGTTGGTGGCGGCCGAATTCGGCCTCGCGGTCTTCACCAGTGTCTTGGCCCGCACCATCGACTATTCCGATACCCTGCTCGCGGAAAAATACACCCGCCACGTCAGCATGAGGTCATGAAACACGCCTCGGAGCTGGATCTCATCGCCTACGAAGATCCGGTTTTCTACGACCGCCTCGAGCGCGCTCGGGTCCAGGCCACGGATCGCCTGGGAATGATCCAATCGATTGGCCGCCTGGAACAGCAAATCATCACCGCCATATCCATGTCGATCGCGGTCGTCGTCTATTCTCCGTGGCTGATGCTGATGCTTGTAGCTGGCGTCATCCCCGCCTTCCTGGGGAAAGCCACTTCGCATTTCTGGATACGCCAAGAATTTCCGCCAGACACCCATCCGCCGCCAACTGGACTATCTGCGCGTGCTCGGCGGCAGCAGGAGGCCGCCAAAGAACTGAAACTTTTGGCCTGGGCAAATTTCTTACTGGAACGATTCACCCGCCTCTCCGATCAGATTTACGTCGAAGACGTAGCCTCGCCCGCCGCCGTTTGAGGGTGGCTCATTTCTCTCTCTGTCGGCACCATCGGATACTATTCGGCCTACGTCTTCGTCATCTGGCGGACCATTGCCGGAATGCTCGGCGTCGGCTCCTTGACTTCCTGACAGATGCCATTCAGCCGGCCAGCATCAATATCCAGCAGGTATTCTCCACCCTTTCCGGAATCGCCGATCAGGCCCTTTTTCTCACCGACTTGTTGGCTTTCTTCGAAATGCAGCCCACCATCCGTTCAAAGCCGAACGCATGCCCGTACCCCATCCCATTGTTAAGGGCTTCGAATTTCGCAAGTCTCATTTCAATATCCCGGAAGCCAACGCAAGGTACTCGAAGGCTTCAATTTTCGCCTGACTCCGGGCGAGCGCGTGCCCTCATCGGTGAAAATGGACAGGGCAAGACCACGATCGTCAAGCTCATTACCCGCCTCTACGATCCGACCGAGGGCCAGGTACTGCTTGAAGGCGTCGATCTACGGGAATACGAGTTAGATGATTGTACTCCAAGATCGGGGTAATCTTCCAGGATTAATGCGTTACGAGATGACTGCCCGGGAGAACATCGCCGTTGGACGCGTTGAGGACATCGACCGTACCGATCTCATCCTTGCCGCCGCGGAAAAAAGTTTAGCCGATCAGGTAGTTCGCAAACTTCCGCTCAATTACGAGCAGATGTTGGGCCGCCGCTTCGAAGGCGGAGTCGACCTATCCGGTGGCGAGTGGCAAAAGGTTGCACTCGCTCGCGCCTATTTGCGCAACGCAGAGGTTCTAATTCTCGACGAACCTACCGCTGCCCTCGACGCACGTAGCGAATTTGAGGTTTTTGAACGCTTTGCCGAACTGACTCTCGGAAAAATGGCGCTTTTTATCTCCCATAGATTTTCAACCGTTCGCATGGCTGATCGCATCATAGTGCTCGAAAACGGCAAGATTGTTGAAGAAGGAAATCACGACCAACTCACTCGTCGCGGCGGACGCTACGCCGAGATGTTCGAGATGCAAGCTGCCATTATCGTTAGGAATTCTGGATTCATGCCGAAAAATACACATCTTGAAGTAGTTAAAGAGGAAGCCGAACGCCATTTTGATTCCTCGACTGAGATTGTTCAGGACTTGGAAGCAATTCGCAAGCATGCCCTGGAAACTGCTCCCAACCTGCCTTGGCTGCCGAATACCCCGTCGTCCAGCCTGTTCGAGGATCGTTTTCAGGCCGCCGTTGCCAAAATGCAAACCCTCATTCAGGGCCTGAGCCATCCCCCGGAACACAATGAGGTCTCCGACGATTTCCGCTGGTTACATGACAATGTCCGGTTTTTGCACACCGGTGTGCAAGACGTAGCCGAAGGGGTTGACTATCTCCGCATAATTCCCCACGTCCGCACCCCCACTCGTACCGTCAGTCCCCGCCCTGGCTATTGCGGAAAAGTTTCTCGAAGCTGCTAAGTACCAATTTACCAGGAAGCCTTCTCCGCCTACATCGATTCTTTCCAGAAGGTCACGGTTCTCAACCTGAAGGAGTTGTCGGCGCTCATCGCTGCCATGAAGCTGGTCCTGCTCGAGCAGATCATCTCTCGTGGCTTCGAGCTATGAAGAACGACAGGCGACAAATGCAGCCGGCGCCTGCATCCGCAGTTTGCGTGACGTCAGTCGGCGGCTTGGAAGGAAGTTCTCGAGCCCCTCGTCGTATTCGATCAAATTTTGCGTCGAGACCCACGAGCACTTTTCCCCGGATGGATTTCGAGAGCCGCGAATTCTATCGCAACGAACTCGTCAAGATCACCGAACGGTCCGACATCAACGAGGCCGAGGTCGCCGCTCAGATTCTTGCGCTGGCCCGCGAGGCGGCGAAAAAGCCGGAGACTGATCCCCGAGTGGCCGAGCGCCAATCTCATGTCGGCTATTATCTGATCGCCGAAGGCCTGCCCCTGCTCCATCAAAGGGTAGGATTTCGGCCAAAATTCGGCCAGCGCGTGACCCTGTTTTTGCGGCGTCATCCGGACGACTTCTACGTCCCAGGAATTTCCCTCCTCACCCTGCTGATGATGTCGGGCATCCTGCTGGCCGTCCGCGATCCGTATCGCTCCTTCGAACTCTACCTGCTCTCGATGGTGGTCCTGCTGCTGCCCTGCTCGCAGAGCGCGGTGCAGATCATGACCTACTTGGTCACTTGAATCTTGCCTGCGCACATCCTGCCCAAACTCGACTTCTCTAAGGGAATCCCCGGCGACTGCGTCACCCTGGTGGCCGTCCCCAGTTTGCTGTTGAACGACAAGCAGGTCCGGCGTCTGGTAGGAATTCTTGAGGTTCGCTATCTCGGCAATCACGATCCCAACATGCACTTCGCGTTGGTGACCGACTTGCCCGACGCGAAAGAGCCTTCTAAAGAAGACGATCCGCTGGTCGAACTCTGTTCCCAGCTTTAAAGGGCCTCAACGAAAAACATGCCGCCGAAGGCCGAGGGACTTTTCCTGCTGTTGCATCGCCATCGCATCTACAACCCCCGCGAGGGTGTTTGGATGGGATGGGAGCGCAAGCGCGGCAAGTTGATGGACCTCGACAAACTGCTACGCAACGAGTACGACAGCTTCCCGGTCAAGATCGGCGATCTCTCGGTGCTGCAAAGCACCCGCTTCATGATCACCATGGACACTGAACGCAAACTGCGCGGCTCTGCGCATCGTCTGGTCGGCACCCTGGCGCATTCACTGGATCAGGGCATCATCGACCCCAGGAAGAACATCAACTCATTCCGCAGGCTACGGAATTTTGCAACCGCGCGTTGGAGTCAGCGTGCAGAGCGCGGCCCGTTCCCGCCTCGCCAGTATCTTCTCGGGTGTAGATGTCAAATCCGGTTTCACCCGAGAAGATACTGGCGAGGCGGGAACGGGCCGCGCTCTGCACGCTGACTCCAACGCGCGGTTGCAAAATTCCGTAGCCGGCGACGACGATGTTCTTCCTGGGGTCGATGATGCCCTGATTGAGTGAATGCGCCAGGGTGCCGACCATACGATGCGCAGAGCCGCGCGGTAGTTCCGTGTCAGCGTCCATGGTGATGACGAAGCGGGTGCTTTGCAGCACCGAGAGATCGCCGATCTTGACCGGGAAGCTGTCGTACTCGTTGCGTAGCAGTTTGTTGAGGTCCATCAACTTGCCGCGCTTGCGCTCCCATCCCATCCAAACACCCTCGCGGGGGTTGTAGATGCGATGGCGATGCAACAGCAGGAAAAGTCCCTGGCCTTCGGCGGCATGTTTTTCGTTGAGGCCCTTTATAAGCTGGGAACAGAGTTCGACCAGCGGATCGTCTTCTTTAGAAGGCTCTTTCGCGTCGGGCAAGTCGGTCACCAACGCGAAGTGCATGTTGGGATCGTGATTGCCGAGATAGCGAACCTCAAGATTCTCGACCAGACGCCGGACCTGCTTGTCGTTCAACAGCAAACTGGGGACGGCCACCAGGGTGACGCAGTCGCCGGGGATTCCCTTAGAGAAGTCGAGTTTGGGCAGGATGTGCGCAGGCAAGATTGAAGTGACCAAGTAGGTCATGATCTGCACCGCGCTCTGCGAGCAGGGCAGCAGCAGGACCACCATCGAGAGCAGGTAGAGTTCGAAGGAGCGATACGGATCGCGGGACGGCCAGCAGGATGCCCGACATCATCAGCAGGGTGAGGAGGGAAATTCCTGGGACGTAGAAGTCGTCCGGATGACGCCGCAAAAACAGGGTCACGCGCTGGCCGAATTTTGGCCGAAATCCTACCCTTTGATGGAGCAGGGGCAGGCCTTCGGCGATCAGATAATAGCCGACATGAGATTGGCGCTCGGCCACTCGGGGATCAGTCTCCGGCTTTTTCGCCGCCTCGCGGGCCAGCGCAAGAATCTGAGCGGCGACCTCGGCCTCGTTCATGTCGGACCGTTCGGTGATCTTGACGAGTTCGTTGCGATGAATTCGCGGCTCTCGAAATCCATCCGGGGATAAGCGCCGGCTGGGTCCTGACGCAAAATTTGATCGAATACGACGAGGGGCTCGAGAACTTCCTTCCAAGCCGCCTGACTGACGTCACGCAAACTGCGGATGCAGGCGCCGGCTGCATTTGTGGCCTTGTGGTTCTTCAATAGCTCGAAGCCACGAGAGATGATCTGCTCGAGCAGGACCAGCTTCATGGCAGCGATCAGCGCCGACAACTCCTTTAGGTTGAGAACCGTGACCTTCTGGAAAGAATCGATGTAGGCGGAGAAGGCTTCCTCGGTAAATTGGTACTTAGCAGCTTCGAGAAACTTTTCCGCAATAGCCAGAGGGCGGGGACTGACGGTACGAGTGGGGGTGCGGGACGTGGGGAATTATGCGGAGATAGTCAACCCCTTCGGCTACGTCTTGCACACCGGTGTGCAAAAGCCGGACATTGTCATGCAACCAGCGGAAATCGTCGGAGACCTCATTGTCGTTCCGGGGATGGCTCAGGCCCTGAATGAGGGTTTGCATTTTGGCAACGGCGGCCTGAAAACGATCCTCGAACAGGCTGGACGACGGGGTATTCGGCAGCCAAGGCAGGTTGGGAGCAGTTTCCAGGGCATGCTTGCGAATTGCTTCCAAGTCCTGAACGATCTCAGTCGAGGAATCAAAATGGCGTTCGGCTTCCTCTTTAACTACTTCAAGATGTGTATTTTGCGGCATGAATTAAGAATTCCTAACGATAACTGGCAGCTTGCATCTCGAACATCTCGGCGTAGCGTCCGCCGCGACGAGTGAGTTGGTCGTGGTTTCCTTCTTCAACAATCTTGCCGTTTTCGAGCACTATGATGCGATCAGCCATGCGAACGGTTGAAAATCTATGGGAGATAAAAAGCGCCATTTTTCCGAGAGTCAGTTCGGCAAAGCGTTCAAAAACCTCAAATTCGCTACGTGCGTCGAGGGCAGCGGTAGGTTCGTCGAGAATTAGAACCTCTGCGTTGCGCAAATAGGCGCGAGCGAGTGCAACCTTTTGCCACTCGCCACCAGATAGGTCGACTCCGCCTTCGAAGCGGCGGCCCAACATCTGCTCGTAATTGAGCGGAAGCTTGCGGACTACCTCATCGGCTAAACCTTTTTCCGCGGCGGCAAGGATGAGATCGGTACGGTCGATGTCCTCGACGCGTCCAACGGCGATGTTCTCCCGGGCAGTCATCTCGTAACGCATGAAGTCCTGGAAGATTACCCCGATCTTGGAGTACAGATCATCTAAATCGTATTCCCGTAGATCGACGCCTTCAAGCAGTACCTGGCCCTCGGTCGGATCGTAGAGGCGGGTAATGAGCTTGACGATCGTGGTCTTGCCCTGTCCATTTTCACCGATGAGGGCGACGCGCTCGCCCGGAGTCAGGCGAAAATTGAAGCCTTCGAGTACCTTGCGTTGGCTTCCGGGATATTGAAATGAGACGTTGCGAAATTCGAAGCCCTTAACAAAGGGATGGGGTACGGGCAATGCGTTGGGCTTTGAACGGATGGTGGGCTGCATTTCGAAGAAAGCCAACAAGTCGGTGAGAAAAAGGGCCTGATCGGCGATTCCGGCAAGGGTGGAGAACACCTGCTGGATATTGATGCTGGCCTGCTGAATGGCATTGGTCAGGAAGTACAAGGAGCCGATGCTGAGCATTCCGGCAATGGTCCGCCAGATGACGAAGACGTAGGCAGAATAGTATCCGGCGGTGCCGACCAGAGAGAGGAATGAGCCCACCCTCAAGCGGCGGCGGGCCAGGCTAACGTCTTCTATGTAAATCTGATCGGAGAGGCGGGTGAATCTTCCAGTAAGGAAGTTGCGCAGGCCAAAGAGTTTCAGTTCTTTTGCGGCCTCTTTGCTGCCGCCGAGCACGCGCAGATAGTCGAGTTGGCGGCGGATTGGTGTCTGGCGGAAGTTCTTGGCGTATCCCAGAAATGCGAAGTGGCTTTCCCCCAGGAAGGCGGGGATGACGCCAGCAACAAGCATCAGCATCAGCCACGGAGAATAGACGACCACCGCGATCGACATGGATATGGCGGTGATGATTTGCTGTTCCAGGCGGCCAATCGATTGGATCATTCCCAGACGATCCGTGGCCTGGACGCGAGCGCGCTCGAGGCGGTCGTAGAAAACCGGATCTTCGTAGGCGATGAGATCCAGTTCCGCGGCGTGCTTCATGACTTCAATGCTGACGTGGCGCGTGTATTTTTCCGCGAGCAGGGAATCGGAATAGTCGATGGTGCGGGCCAAGATGCTGGTGAATACGGCGAGACCGAACTCGCCCGCCACCAACCACCACAGGCGGGTAGGGACCGGTTCGTGGGTGGAGAGGAAATGCTGGATGATGTCGATGATGAGCTTGGTGATCCAGATGAGTGCGACTGGCAGGAGTGAAGCAAAGATGCGCGCTACCAATCCGTAGGCTGACCACCCCGGGTCCGGAACGCCACACGATTTTCAGAACAGGAGGGACGTTACGGAGAGCAGTAAGGCGCTCCCTCCAGCTACTCCAAAAACTCTCCTGAGGCTTGGCTGACATGGGTCCTAGGTCGTGAACCGAATGAGTGCAGGTGGTGCGCGAGTAAAAGATGCACGAAGGGGCCGGTAAGGTTTGTTAACTGCCTATTCTATCTATTAATTAGGATAAAAATGCCGCTTTACGCACACTCCCGAGTAAACGCAAAGTCCCTCGCTTGGCTCGGGATGACCGAGTTCGTTTTATTACGTACTAAGATGATTTTACTTGATTTCGATCACTACAAGCCCATTGGCCGGGATTTCCAGGGAAAGCTCGCCTTGCTTGATTTCGCGCTGTTCGGGAGCTTGCAGTTCCGTGGATTGGCGGATCTCTTTTAGCTGGGCCTCGGTGGGGTAGCGGGGTGAGCCCATCTTTTCGTACAAGGGATGTGGGTCGCCGTGGTCGCGGTCGACGCGGTAGATGGTCGCACGGCGGGCTTTGATGGATTCGAATTTCAGTTGAATGGTTTTTGAGGAAGGGGTGGTGCCGGCGTAATTCCAGACGGCTACCACCAAGCGGCCATCGCCGCGGCGGGTGACCAGAGCGAAGTCGGAATTGACGTCGAGGCGCTCGTTGCCCAGCAGGTGGAGGATCTTGAAGACGTTGAAAGCGGGCTTGTGAATTCCTCCGGCGGCAACTAAACCGTATCCGCCATAGAAAGGCTGCTTCACGACACCTTGTTCTTCGAAGACGTCGGAGAATGACCAATAGGACATTTCATTCACCAAGCCGTCGCACTGGCGAATGGTATCGGCCATCCAGGGGCCCATGTAGGTGGAGTCGGTGATGGCAGGTTCGTTCATGTAGCTGGCGTTGAATTCGCTCCAGAACAAGGGAACGTCGGGCATGGATGAGGCTTTGATCTGGTCATGAACTTTCTTGACCGAGCGGCACACCATGTTTTCGCGCGGGATATTTTCCGTGGTGCCGAAGACGTCTTTCGCGGAGTCGTTACCGTAGACGTGGGAAGAGACGAAGTCGAGCGGGATGTGGTTATCCACGCAATGCTTGATCATGTCGTCGACCCAGGCGGCCTGGGCGGTTGCAGGTCCGCCTACGCGCAATTGCGAGTTGACTTTCTTAACGCTCTGGGCGGAGTGATCGTAGAGCTCGAAGTAGGTGGACTGTTGCGGTTTGCCTGCCCAGAAGTCGATGTTGGGTTCGTTCCAGACTTCGAAATACCACTTGGAAACTTCGTCGAGTCCGTAGCGATCGACTAAATGCTTGGTGAACTGGTAGATGAGGTCGTCCCATTTCGCCCAGTCTTTGGGCGGGGAAACGTTTTGCTTGTACCAGAAGGGATGAAGAGCTTCGGGTTGCGACGCCAGCTTTTTGGGCATGAAACTCAGCTCGACGAAGGGGCGGACTCCGTTTTCGAGAAGGCCGTCGTAGATCTGATCGACGTAGGAGAAGTTGTAAACGGGATTGCCCTGGGGATCTTCGTCGTAGACCCCGACATCGTCGAGAAAGATGGCGTGGAAGCGGACGTACTGGAAGTCGGTGGCTTGCTTCACATCGCGAAGGTCGCGGCGGTAGCTGTCGCGCAGGCTCAGATTGGCGCGTCCGGAGCCAAACATGTGCTCCCAGAAGTGGGGGAGCGGGTGGGCTGGGGCGGCGCCGTTGATCACGATTTGGGCCGGGGCTAGCGGAGCAAGGAGTAGGAATAGGGCCAGGGAACACAAGGTCCCTCGGCTTCGCTCGGGATGACAGGGTTTGATAGAGATTGGCATGGCAGTTCAAGACATATTAACGCCAATAGCGGATTCCTTGCGCCAATAGCGGCGCTACGGAAGGACAAAAACTGGAAGGAGAATGGGTAAAGATTAGTCGGATTCGAAACCCGCTCGTTCCATGCCGCGCTGGGCTTCTTCACTCTTCATAAAGGTGTCCCAGACGAAGGAGGTGCGGGCGTTTTCTGCCATGATCATGCTGATGCCGGTGTCGATTCCAACTACGTCGGGATCGTACCAATTCTTTTGCGGGTTGAAGGCGTTGACGAAGCCGTAACTGCTCCAAGCCGAACCGTAGCGGTTGCGGATGGTGCGGAGAACGCGCATGACGGGCTGCGGCAAGAAGGGGAGCGATCCGGCGGCGGCGCTGGGGACTATGGTGCCGTCGATGGGACCCATGGATGGAGGACCGCCCCAGACTACGTATCCATTTTGTGAATCGGAGGCGGTGATCCCCCAGAGATCGTCGCTATAGGACGGATATTGCTTTGCCAGTTCCAGGCAGAATCGGCGATGCACGTCGGTGGCGATGATCGAGTTCTGGAAGTAGTCGGTGTGCTCGTCGTGCTTGCCGCGGAAGTCGAACCAGGCCTGCGAGTATTGATGGACGAATAGTGGGGCGAATGAGCCAATGTATCGAAGTCCGTCGTATTCGAAAACGGTGCGTTTCCAGGCATGCCAGGTGCGGGAAGACAGAGGATGGCGTGCGGATCCCATGCCCAGCAGATAGATCATCATGAGCTCACTGTAGTAGTCCCAGCGGCTGGGGAGAAATCCAATTTCCGGGAGCCATCCGTGAGGCAGCAGGGCGGTGTCTTCCGAGAGCCAGGTCCAGTCCACGCGATTGAAGATCTGGTTGGCGAGCTGGGTGATTTCGGGCTCGCGGAAGTGTTCGCGGCACATGAGCAGGCCGCAGAGCAGGATGGCGGTGTCGACCGAGGAGATTTCTGAGTCCCAAATGCGTTCGCCGGTATTGATGTTGGCGAAGTGGTAGAAGAATCCGCGATGGTTGGGCAGTTTCTTCCACAGAGAGCGAAGGGTGAAGACCACGCGCTGCTGGGCTTCGGCGGTGGGAATGTAGCCGCGCTTTTCGCCGATGCAGATGGCGGTGAGTCCGAAGCCAGTGGCGGCGATGCTGGCGACGATCCCGGCGTCGGATGCCGGAGTGCGGGCGTTGCAGCGGTCTTTGATTAGTCCGGTCTGGGGGTTCCCTTGCTCCCAAAAAAAACAGAAATTCGCGGCCTGCATCTGGTCGAGAAAAGCGTCATCATCAGGCAGCAGC
This sequence comes from uncultured Acidobacteriaceae bacterium, assembly GCA_963824805.1. Taxonomy (GTDB): domain Bacteria; phylum Acidobacteriota; class Terriglobia; order Terriglobales; family Acidobacteriaceae; genus DATBAT01. The sequence continues at coordinate 11,582 of CAWGQZ010000022.1, forward strand.
GTGGTCTTGGGCGGGAACGGCGCTGGCGAGTGTGGGACGTCAGGCGCCATGGCCAGGGCGTTGCCCACGAAAGGCAGACTGGCGCCGGCAGCCAATAGGGTGCGAAGGGCTGCCCGCCGGGACAGCTTTAGGGGAATGAAGTTCGACTGGTTCACTATCCTGAATTTTAGATGATAAGGGCGAAGAGCGAGGCTCTTGAGGCGAGCAGGGGGTAATCAACGGTAATCCCATGAACTTCGTAGGCGGGCCTGAAAAAACTGTTGCCCGTCGTAGAATGCTGAATTGAATCAGTGATGAGCCGCGGAAAGAAAATCGCCGTCTGGGTGGGCCTGGGTTGCGCGCTGGTGGTGGCCGGAATTTTTGTGGCGCGTTACCTCAAGGGGCGACGCATCTCGGTGACCGGAGCGGTGGTGCGAAAGGACACCGACTCCAATAAAGAGTTGCCGATCGCGGACGTGGAAGTTACCGCGAGCAACGGCGAGACCATGGCAACGACTAAATCGGACGCCACGGGCTATTTCCGTCTGAGGGTTGCGGCAAAGATTATTCGAAATCGTCCGTTCATCCTGCAGTTTCGCCATGCGGACTATCAGCCCCTGGACATGAAAGGGGTAGCAGGCGACAAACTCTACGTGGCGCAGATGGCGCCTGTGGCCCACGAGCCGCCCCGCCCCGACCATCCGGATGTTACGGTCGGCAACGTGGTGATTCGTTATTCCGTTAAGGCGACAACCGTGGTGAACGTGGGCACGGCGGTAAAGGCCTTTCAAGTCGTCAATAAAGGAAACATGCCCTGCGATGCGCGCGCGGCCTGCTCGCCAGATGGAAAGTGGAAAGCGACTTTGGGAGGCGCCTCGCTGGATGCAGGGGATGGAAACATCTTCCAGAATGCCCGTGCTTCCTGTATTTCGGGGCCGTGTCCTTTTACGCGAATCGAGAGTGACGACTTTTCGCAAGGCGGGCGTAACATCAGCGTGAACCGTGCGCAACTGGTCCGACAGCACGACTTTCCTTCTGGAAGCGGATGTGGTTCATCCCATGGAAAGTGATACGGTGCGACGGTCTTATCCGGTGATCTTCGGGCAGGCGTTAAACTTCACTTTGCCTCCGAATGCCGAAGGGATCAGCATTGAAGCCGAAGTGAATGGTCAAGGCATTATTTTCCCACTGGGACCGGAGCTGTATTTGAGCTGGGCGGACTGCAATGAAAGAGTGAACCGCGATAAGACACGGGTGTATCGCTGTGAGATGAGGCCAGGGTACAGGTTCAGATAAAGACAATGGGCGGATCCAATAATTTCGCAACTTATCCCAGCTTGCGAGACCGGGTAGTGATGATCACCGGAGGAGGCTCCGGCATTGGGGCCGCCATGGTGGAACTGTTTGCCTCACAAGGTTCCCGTGTCGCCTTTATAGACCTGGCAGACGAAGCGTCACAGAAGCTGGCTGACTCGGTGGCGAAGACGTGCGCGCATAAGCCCTACTTCAAACGCTGCGACCTGATGGACATCCCTGCACTGCAAGAGGCAGTGAGGGAGATAGAAGCCCGGGTAGGACCGGTACAAGTGCTGGTGAACAATGCCGCCAACGACGATCGCCATGCCTCGGAGCAGGTGACGCCGGAATATTGGGACAATCGCATGAATGTGAACCTACGGCACCAATTTTTTGCCAGCCAGGCAGTGGCTCCAGGGATGAAGGCGGCCGGGAGCGGATCGATCATCAACATGAGTTCGATCGCGTGGATGATTCCTTCGACGGGGATCCCAGTTTATGTGACAGCCAAGGCTGGAGTGATCGGATTGACGCGGACATTGGCGCGCGAATTGGGCAGTTCCGGTATTCGAGTGAACGCTGTTTTGCCGGGAGCAATCAACACCGAGCGGCAGATACGGTTGTGGCGAACTCCAGAGTTTGACGCGGAGGTGCAAACCCGGCAATGCCTGAAACGAAAATTAATGCCTGACGATGTGGCGCGGCTGGTGTTGTTTCTGGCCGCGGATGATAGTAGTGGCATTACAAGTCAGAGCCATATTGTCGATGGCGGATGGGTGTGATCAGCGTGCATAAGATTATTTGTGCCGCGGTGTGGGCACTATGTGCGGCCGCGGCTATACCGGCGCAGACTCCGGCGCCACAATCGCGCGACGTGATCATGATAGAGGGAATGGTACGTAATTCAGCCGGCGAGCCGATTGGGAATGCATCGGTGGTGCTTGAAGAAAAGGATCAGCCCAAACCTTCCGAGACCACTACAAACTCCGACGGCACGTTTGTTTTTACGCCCGATCACCCCGGGACATTCAGGATTACCGCCAAGAAGTCGGGGTTTCGCGACGCGGTGGTGGAAGGGTTGGCGCTATCCCCTGGCGAAAAGAAGAGGGTGAACCTGGTCCTCGAGAATCCCGGCGCGGCACACACTTCGGCTATGGAGTTCGACGACAAGCCTAATTTTACGGTCGCCGGGGTGACGGACTACACCGCTGCCGGAGGGCATGGCGCCGACACCAGTTTGCGAACCAGTGAATCGCTGGCACGGGAAACTTTGGCGCTGACCGGGCGAGACAAAACTCCATCCGCCGGCGACCGCGCATTGGAAAGCAGGCTGCAAGGCACGCTCGCCACAATCGCCGAACAGTTTTGAAGCGACCAGGAAGCTGGGAGAGTTTTATCTTTCCCAGGCACGATACCAGGAGGCGATACCGCTGCTGGAAGCCGCGAATAAGATTCATCCTGACGACTTCGAGAACAGCTTTGATCTGGCGACTGCTTACAAGTCACACGGTGATCTGGCTAAAGCGCGACAACTAGTTGAGAAGATGCTGGCGACGACCAACCGGGCTGAATTGCACCGGTTGCTGGGGGATATTCAAGAACGCTCGGGCGATTCATTGCACGCAGTACGGGAGTATGAAGCAGCGGTGAAACTCGATCCCAACGAGCAGAACTATTTTGAATGGGGAGCGGAGTTACTGCTGCACCGGGCAATCGTTCCGGCCATTGAAGTTTTTACCAAGGGGAATGCCTTGCATTCTAAATCGGCGCGGATGTTGGCCGGGCTGGGCGCAGCACTGTATGCGAGTGGGCGTTACGAAGAAGCAGCGTCCCGACTTTGCGCGGCGTCCGAGCTAAAGCCTTCCGACGAGCTGCCTTATTTATTCTTGGGGAAGATGGAGAAAGCCGCGCAGGCACCTTTGCCTTGCGGGGAAGAGAAGCTGGCGCGGTTCGCGGCCGAGCAACCGGGGAACGCACTGGCAAATTATTACTATGCGGTGGCGTTGTGGAAGCGGAATAAGACGTCGCCAAATTCTGCTGGAGTGCAACAGGCGGAGCAACTTCTAGCGAAGGCGGTGACGATTGATCCGAAGTGTGGCGACGCCTACGTACAGCTGGGAACTCTGCATGCGGCGCGGGACGAGATGCCCGAGGCTATTCGCTCTTACCAGAAGGCGATTGAGGCGAGTCCACAGTTGGGCGAGGCACATTATCGACTGGGTCAGGCGTACAAGCGCTCGGGTGATAACGTTCGGGCCCAGCAGGAGCTGCAGGCTTACGAACAGTCGAGAAAGCGCAAACTGCGGAAGTGGAGCGGGAGCGGCGGGAGTTGCAGCAGTTTTTGGTCGTGCTGAAGGAAGGGTCGCGTTGAGTTGGTGGCCGGCAAAGCTTAACCACAGAGAGCACAGATTTCACAGAGGCCACACACGGCACATATTGTCCAGCCTGACGGTTGGGTTGGTTCGGAATTGTTCGTTTTTTAGTTCCTAGTTCCTGGTTCCCGTTCTCAGTGGAACAAGATCTTGTAACGGAGGCTGGTGTGAGACCTGTCAGCAGACGCGCGTTTATAGAAGGATCGTTGGCGGTGGTGGGTGCGGCTGGATTGCAACTCCCGCTGTGGGCGCAACCGCTTGGTCGGCCCGTGCTACCGCTGCTGTTTGGGGTTGACTACTATCCCGATCAGACGCCGGAGTCGCTGTGGGAAGAAGATGCGCGCATGATCGCAGATGCGGGGCTGACCAATGTCCGCATTGCGGAATTTGCCTGGGGGTTGATGGAGCCTTCGGAGGGCAAGTTTGAATTTGGCTGGCTGAAGAAGTCCTGCGACATCCTCAATAAAAACAAAATCGCCATCATTCTCGGCACGCCTTCGGCTGCGCCGCCGCCGTGGTTGAGCAAGAAATATCCCGAGATCATGGAAGTAGATGAGAAGGGACAGAAACTACATACGGGAGGGCGGCGGTTTACTTGTCCTTCGAATAAGACCTATCGGCGGTTGTCGGTGGCGATCGCTACCGAGATGGCGAAGAACTTCTCGGATACACCGGGCGTGATCGGGTGGCAGATCGATAACGAGATGACGCTGGGTTCATCGCGGCGATGTTATTGCGATTATTGCCAGCAGGGCTTTCAGGATTGGGTCCGAACCAAGTACGGTTCGCTGGATAAAGTGAATCAAGCCTGGGGAACGGTTTTCTGGAGCCAGACCTACACCGACTTCTCGCAGATTCCGGTGCCGCTGCCGTCCGGCGGGGATCCCAATCCCGGGCTGGCGCTGGATTACGACCGCTACCAGTCTTATGCCAATGCTTCGTTTATCGAAGAGCAATTGGCGGTGTTGCGCAAGTTGTGTCCGAAACATTTTGTGACCACGAACAATGTCAGCCTGCTGGATGTCATTGATTTGCGGGAGCACTATGCCAAGCTCGATTTTGCTTCACTGGATAACTATCCCGGCTTCTTCGACATGCTGATGCGTGAGTCGAAGGTGGAAATGCCCCCGGATGCCATATCCGCGATGATTGCCATGTCTCACGACTTCGCGCGCTGCATCAAGCGCAAGCCTTTCATGATCATGGAAGAACAGTCGGGGAAGGCGGGACAAAAGACATTTTCTCCGCAGCCCGCTCCTGGTCAGGTTCGGCTCTGGACCTATCAAGCGGTGGCACATGGGGCGATGGGCGTGAATTATTTTCGCTGGGACACCGCGACCTTCGGGGCTGAGGAATATTGGCACGGGATGCTGAACCACGACCGCTCGAAGAGCCCGGCGTTCGAGGAGATGAAGCAGACGGTGAGGGAGTTGAAGGAGCTGGGGCAGGAGTTGTTGTATTCGGAGTATCCGGCGGAGATGGCGCTGGTGTTCGATTACAACAGCAGTTGGGCGGTGAGCATTCAGCCGCAGCATTTTGCGCTTAGCTATATGAACCAGGTGACGGCCTGGTATGGCTCGATTTCACCAAACCATTCAGGCGTTGATTTCGTGGCGCCGGATGGAGATTGGTCCGCGTACAAGATTGTTTATGCCCCGCTGGCGCACGTGATTACGGCAGCGCAGGCGGAGAAGATTAAGAACTATGTGCAGAACGGTGGAGTGTTTGTGGCGGGATTCCGTTCCGGCGTGAAGAACGAGAGCGGCCAGATGGTGAAGACGTCTCTGCCCGGGTTGCTGGCGGAGGTGATGGGCACGACGGTGGAAGATTACGTGCCGATTTACGGGGCGAAGCAGAGCGTGAAGTTTTCGGGAATGCTGGCGGGTTGGGCGGCAGAGTGTGGCTTGTGGGCCGATGTGCTAAAGCCCAATGGCGCCGAGGTGTTGGGGACATATACCGTCGGGTCGTATGCCGGCAAGCCGGCGATCACAATGAACCACGTTAGCAAGGGTAAGGCGGTTTACGTCGGGGCCGATGTGACCGGGGAGGGATTGGCCAACTTGTTGGGCAAGCTCGCGGGAATGGCGGGTGTGAAACCGTCGCTGCAAGCGCCGCGCGGGGTTGAGGTTACGGTGCGGCGGGCCGGCGGAAAGGAGTGGATGTTCTTGCTGAACAATGGGGCAGAGGCAACCAGCGTGACGGTACCGGGTGGGCTTAGGGATGCGGTGAGTGGGAAGGCTTATTCTGAAAAGGTTGAGTTAAAGGGGTTCGACGCCCGTGTATTGCTAGCGGGGTAAGGTGGGTGTGGAGCGCGTAGGGGTCCTTCGACGCCGCAGGAGCGGCTCTGCGCTTGCTCATGCTTGCTCGGATGACAAGTTGGCGGGGGAACACAAGGTCCCTCGGCTTCGCTCGGGATGACAGGGTATCTTGTTTGGTTAGGTTTATTTTTGAATTCCTGCGCCTTCACGGATGGTTAGGATTTGATTGGCCTTTATCTGGGCGAACTTTTCGGTCTTCTGCGTGGTCGGCCACTTCACTTCAATCACATCTGCAACTTTTGATTCGCCGAGGCCGAAGTGCAGGCGCAGATCGCATTGTGACATCACGCTTGAGCCGCTGTGGACTTCGTCCATCTGAATGTGTTTGCCGGTGATTACGCGGACGCGTGCACCGATGGCGGTGCGGTTGCACTGTGTGCCGATCAGTTTGATTTTGATCCAATTCTTGGCGTTGCCGCCATCGTTGCGCAGCAGGCTGGGCACGTCGCTCATGTTGAGCACGACGGCGTCGATGTCCCCGTCGTTGTCGTAGTCGCCGAAGGCGGCGCCGCGGCTGGAGTATTTCTCCGTCATGCCAGGACCCATCTCGGCGGAGACATCCTGGAAGCGGCCGTTTCCTAAATTTTTGTAGACGAGGCGCGGGTTTTTGAATGTCTGACCGATGTCATGGCTGTCGATCTCGGGATAGACGTGGCCGTTGACCTGAATGATGTCGGGCCAGCCGTCGTTGTCGTAGTCGACGAAGCCGCATCCCCAGGCGACGTAGCGGTTGTTAATGCCGACCCCGGCGGCGAAAGTCACGTCGGTGAAAGTGCCGTCCCCGTTGTTGTGGTAGAGGTTGCAGGTATCGTCGGCAAAGTTGGTTTTGAAGATGTCGAAGTTGCCGTCACAGTCGTAGTCACCGACCCCGACGCCCATACCGGCTTGTTCGTGGCCGTTGTCGCTGTAGGCGCATCCGGCGATGACGGCGATGTCGGCGAAGGTGCCGTCGTGATTGTTTTTCAGCAGCATGCTGGGCTGGGAGTCGACGGCCACGTAGATGTCGGGCCAGCCGTCGTTGTCGAAATCGTAGGAGACAGGGGTGATGGAGTAGCGGGGGCCGGGTTTCAAGATTCCTGATTTTTCTGAAACATCGGTAAAGGTTCCGTCGCCATTGTTGTGATAGAGAACGTTGGTGTCGCCGGGCAGGCCGCGCGGGCCGCACATGACCGGGATGCCTTTCCACTGGCAGACCGATGCGCCGTTCGGATCAGGCGTTTTCGCGGGATCGAGCTTGATGTAGTTGCAGACGAAAAGATCGAGACGGCCGTCGCGGTCGTAGTCGAGAAAGCAGCAGCCCGCGCCCCACCGGATTTCTTCGTTGTAAACTCCCGCCTTCTTTGTGACGTCGGCAAAAGTGCCATCGCCATTGTTGTGGAAGAGGATGTTGTGTCCCCAGAAGCAGCAGAAGAGGTCATCGAATCCGTCGTTGTCGTAGTCGCCGACGCAGACGCCGGTTTGCCAGCCAGTGCGGGGGAGGCCGGATTTTTCGGTGACGTCGGTGAAAGTTCCGTCGCGATTGTTTTTGTAAAGGTGCGACGTTGGAGCCTGTCCAGCGGGCCATTCTTTTCCTAATTGCGTGCCGTTGGTGAGGTAGATATCAAGCCAGCCGTCGTGGTCATAGTCGAAGAAGGCGAGGCCACTGCCTTTGGCTTCGATGATGTAGCTCTTGTGGTCGGTGGCGCCCCAGACGTTGGGGATGGTGAGGCCGGCTTCTTTGGCGACATTTACAAATTGGATTCCGGCTTTGGTGGTCACTTTTGCTTGCAGGGGGTGTTGCCAGCGCCATAGTGGGGTGGTCAGGGCGTCTAGCGCTGTGGCGCCCAGGAGGATTGTGGAGGAGCCCAGGAATTGGCGGCGAGAGGTCATACGATTAGCTTGTCATGCGATATCATTCCCCGCAACCGATGTGGCGAGCGATCAAGACCCTCGGGCTCTATTTCGTGCTTTGCTTTGCATCATGCATGCTCTACACGGTGCCCAGAGGGTTCGATCCCAAGGAAGGCTTGATAGTCTCTCCCACCTTTGCCCGAGTGGCGACGTTTGCGTGGGTCCGCACCTTCCCACAATAACTATTGAATCAGCTTCGGGAATCTGTGCGGGACGATTCCGTCCCCTTCTTTTATCGCGATGATTTGATCGATGGGCAAGTTCGTCAGGCGCTCGACCTTTCCGCTGGGCCAGGTGATTTCGAGCGAGTCGATCTTGGTTCGCTTTCCTAGGCCAAACAGAATTCTGGGGTCGCTGGCGGACATGTAGCTGCCGCCGCCTTTCCTCTGTTCGAACTGGGTGACTCCTTGTGAACTCAGCCTTAGCGATGCACCGATTCCGTCGCGATTCGATTTGGTGCCGATTAGTAAAATTTCCAGCCAGTGATTGGCGTTGCCGCCGTCGTTGCGCAGGAGTTCGGGATAGTCGCCGCGATTGTTGGTGACGATGTCGGTGTCGCCGTCATTGTCGAAGTCGAGGGTGGCAAGGCCGCGTCCTACCATGGGGCGGATGAAATCGGGACCCAGATTCTCGGAGACTTTTTTGAACATGCCCTTACCCTGGTTGCGGAACATCAACAGCGGCTGTTTGTAACTTACTTCGCTGTGGTAGAGCTGAACATTGTCCAGCATGGAGCCGTTGAGTTGCAGGATGTCGTTCCAGCCATCGTTGTCGTAATCGAGAAACTTCATGGCTACGCCGCTCATCAACAGAGCGCGATTGCCGATGCCGGTGCGGTAGGTGGCGTCTTCGAAGGTGCCGTCTTGGTTGTTCCGGTATAGGCGGTTCAGTTCGAAGTCGAGGTGCGTGACATAGACATGAAGTTTCTCGATTACGACAACGATGGCTGGAACGACATCCTGCAACTCGACGCTCCATGCTGGACAACGTTCAGCTCTACCACAGCGAAGTAAGTTACAAACAGCCGCTGTTGATGTTCCGCAACCAGGGTAAGGGCATGTTCAAAAAAGTCTCCGAGAACTGGGTCCCGATTTCGTCCCCCTCGTCGGACGCGGCCTTGCCACCCTCGACTTCGACAAGAGGGCGACACCGACATCGTCACCAACAATCGTGGCGATTATCCCGAACTCCTGCGCAACAACGGCGGCAACGCCAATCACTGGCTGGAAATCCTGCTGATCGGCACGAAATCCAATCGCGACGGAATCGGTGCATCGCTAAGGCTGACTTCACAAGGAACCACCCAGTCCGAACAGAGCGAAAGGCGGCGGCAGCTACATGTCCGCCAGCGACCCCAGAATTTTGTTTGGCCTAGGAAAGCGAACCAAGATCGACTCGCTCGAAATCACCTGGCCCAGCGGAAAAGTGGAGCGCCTGACCAATATCGCCATCGATCAGATCATCGCGATGAAAGAAGGTGAAGGCATCGTCCCGCACAGATTCCCGAAGCTGATTCAATAGTTATTGTGGGAAGGTGCGGACCCACGCAAACGTCGCTACTCTGGCAAAGATGCAGAGCCTATCAAGCCTTCCTTGGGATCGAACCCTCTGTGCACCGTGTAGGGCTGCATGATGCAGAGCAAAGCACGAAATAGAGTCCAGGATCTTAATCGCTCGCCACATCGGTTGCGGGGAATGATATCGCATGACAAGCTAATCGCATGACCTCTCGCCGCCAATTCCTGGGCTCCTCCACAATCCTCCTGGGCGCCACCGCGCTAGACGCTCTGACCACCCCACTATGGCGCTGGCAACACCCGCTGCAAGCAAAAGTGGCCACCAAAGCCGGAGTCCAATTCGTAAATGTCGCCAAAGAAGCGGGCCTCACCATCCCCAACGTCTGGGGCGCCACCGACCACAAGAGCTACATCATCGAAGCCAAAGGCAGTGGCCTCGCCTTCTTCGACTATGACCACGACGGCTGGCTTGACATCTACCTCACCAACGGCACGCAATTAGGAAAAGAATGGCCCGCTGGCCAGGCTCCAACGTCGCACCTTTACAAAAATAATCGCGACGGAACTTTCACCGACGTCACCGAAAAATCCGGCCTCCCCCGCACTGGCTGGCAAACCGGCGTCTGCGTCGGCGACTACGACAACGACGGATTCGATGACCTCTTCTGCTGCTTCTGGGGACACAACATCCTCTTCCACAACAATGGCGATGGCACTTTTGCCGACGTCACAAAGAAGGCGGGAGTTTACAACGAAGAAATCCGGTGGGGCGCGGGCTGCTGCTTTCTCGACTACGACCGCGACGGCCGTCTCGATCTTTTCGTCTGCAACTACATCAAGCTCGATCCCGCGAAAACGCCTGACCCAAACGGCGCATCCGTCTGCCAGTGGAAAGGCATCCCGGTCATGTGCGGCCCGCGCGGCCTGCCCGGCGACACCAACGTTCTCTATCACAACAATGGCGACGGAACCTTTACCGACGTTTCAGAAAAATCAGGAATCTTGAAACCCGGCCCCCGCTACTCTATCACCCCTGTCTCCTACGATTTCGACAACGACGGCTGGCCCGACATCTACGTGGCCGTCGACTCCCAGCCCAGCATGCTGCTGAAAAACAATCACGACGGCACCTTCGCCGACATCGCCGTCATCGCCGGATGCGCCTACAGCGACAACGGCCACGAACAAGCCGGTATGGGCGTCGGGGTCGGTGACTACGACTGTGACGGCAACTTCGACATCTTCAAAACCAACTTTGCCGACGATACCTGCAACCTCTACCACAACAACGGGGACGGCACTTTCACCGACGTGACTTTCGCCGCCGGGGTCGGCATTAACAACCGCTACGTCGCCTGGGGATGCGGCTTCGTCGACTACGACAACGACGGCTGGCCCGACATCATTCAGGTCAACGGCCACGTCTATCCCGAGATCGACAGCCATGACATCGGTCAGACATTCAAAAACCCGCGCCTCGTCTACAAAAATTTAGGAAACGGCCGCTTCCAGGATGTCTCCGCCGAGATGGGTCCTGGCATGACGGAGAAATACTCCAGCCGCGGCGCCGCCTTCGGCGACTACGACAACGACGGGGACATCGACGCCGTCGTGCTCAACATGAGCGACGTGCCCAGCCTGCTGCGCAACGATGGCGGCAACGCCAAGAATTGGATCAAAATCAAACTGATCGGCACACAGTGCAACCGCACCGCCATCGGTGCACGCGTCCGCGTAATCACCGGCAAACACATTCAGATGGACGAAGTCCACAGCGGCTCAAGCGTGATGTCACAATGCGATCTGCGCCTGCACTTCGGCCTCGGCGAATCAAAAGTTGCAGATGTGATTGAAGTGAAGTGGCCGACCACGCAGAAGACCAAAAGTTCGCCCAGATAAAGGCCAATCAAATCCTAACCATCCGTGAAGGCGCAGGAATTCAAAAATAAACCTAACCAAACAAGATTCCCTGTCATCCCGAGCGAAGCCGAGGGACCTTGTGTTCCCCCGCCAACTTGTCCTCCGAGCAAGCATGAGCAAGCGCAGAGCCGCTCCTGCGGCGTCGAAGGACCCCTACGCGCTCCACACCCACCTTACCCCGCTAGCAATACACGGGCGTCGAACCCCTTTAACTCAACCTTTTCAGAATAAACCTTCCCACTCACCGCATCCCTAAGCCCACCCGGTACCGTCACGCTGGTTGCCTCTGCCCCATTGTTCAGCAAGAACATCCACTCCTTTCCGCCGGCCCGCCGCACCGTAACCTCAACCCCGCGCGGCGCTTGCAGCGACGGTTCACACCCGCCATTCCCGCGAGCTTGCCCAACAAGTTGGCCAATCCCTCCCCGGTCACATCGGCCCCGACGTAAACCGCCTTACCCTTGCTAACGTGGTTCATTGTGACGCCGGCTTGCGGCATACGACCCGACGGTATATGTCCCCAACACCTCGGCGCCATTGGGCTTTAGCACATCGGCCCACAAGCCACCTCTGCCGCCCAACCCGCCAGCATTCCCGAAAACTTCACGCTCTGCTTCGCCCCGTAATCGGCACGTAATCTTCAGCGTCGTGCCCATCACCTCCGCCAGCAACCCGGGCAGAGACGTCTTCACCATCTGGCCGCTCTCGTTCTTCACGCCGGAACGGAATCCCGCCACAAACACTCCACCGTTCTGCACATAGTTCTTAATCTTCTCCGCCTGCGCTGCCGTAATCACGTGCGCCAGCGGGGCATAAACAATCTTGTACGCGGACCAATCTCCATCCGGCGCCACGGAATCAACGCCTGAATGGTTTGGTGAAATCAGCCATCCAGGCCGTCACCTGGTTCATATAGCTAAGCGCAAAATGCTGCGGCTGAATGCTCACCGCCCAACTGCTGTTGTAATCGAACACCAGCGCCATCTCCGCCGGATACTCCGAATACAACAACTCCTGCCCCAGCTCCTTCAACTCCCTCACCGTCTGCTTCATCTCCTCGAACGCCGGGCTCTTCGAGCGGTCGTGGTTCAGCATCCCGTGCCAATACTCCTCGGCCCCAAGGTAGCGATGTCACAGCGGAAATAGTCCACGCCCATCGCCCCATGTGCCACCGCTTGATAGGTCCAGAGCCGAACCTGACCGAGCGGGCTGCGGAGAAAGTCTTTGTTACCGCCTTCCCCGACTGTTCTTCCATGATCATGAAAGGCTTGCGCTTGATGCAGCGCGCGAAGTCATGAGACATGGCAATCATCGCGGATATGGATCCGGGGCATTTCCACCTTCGACTCCCGCATCAGCATGTCGAAGAAGCCAGGATAGTTATCCAGTGAAACAAAATCGAGCTTGGCATAGTGCTCCCGCAAATCGATGACATCCAGCAGGCTGACATTGTTCGTGGTCACAAAATGTTTCGGACACAATTGCGCAACACCGCCAGTTGCTCTTCGATGAACGAAGCGTTGGCGTAAGACTCGTAGCGGTCTAGTCCAGCGCCAGCCCGGGATTCGAATCGCCGCCGGACGGCAGCGGCACCGGAATCTGGAGAAGTCGGTGTAGGTCTGGCTCCAGAAACCGTTCCCCAGGCTTGATTCAGCTTATCCAGCGAACCGTACTTGGTTCGGACCCAATCCTGAAAGCCCTGCTGGCAATAATCGCAATAGCATCGCCGCGAAGAAACAACGTCAACTCGTTATCAATCTGCCAACCGATCACGCCCGGTCTATCCGAGAAGTTCTTTACCATCTCGGTAGCGATCGCCACCGACGACCGCCGATAGGTCTTATTCGAAGGACGAGTAATTCGCCGCCCCCCCGTATGTAGTTTCTTTCCCTCCATCTTCTTCCATGATCTCGGGATATTTCTTGCTCGACCACGGCGGCAGCACAGCCGAAGGCGTGCCGAATGATGGCGATTTTGTTTTTACTGAGGATGTCGCAGGACTTCTTCAGCCAGCCAAATTCAAACTT
>CAWGQZ010000023.1:0-36494 GCA_963824805.1 uncultured Acidobacteriaceae bacterium
TACTGTGACGCTTAAGGATTCCGTTCTTCATCTTGTTCTGCGCTCCCGGTGAAATTACACCATTGCCGGTGATATCTACGGTCGCGGTGGGAAGAAAGTCCCCGGCCCACGGGCGCTGATCGAGGTGAAATTGTCTAGAGGAAAATTCCTCTCATTCATGTCATTTTTGTACCGGAGGTTGAGCGGTGGATTGGTCCTTGAGGCCTGCAATAGCTGGGAGAGTGGCATGGTCCAGAAGTACTCTCCGTAGCTGCCGCGCAAGACGGTGTTGTTCGTGATCCTGAAAGCAGCTCCAATTCGTGGGCCAAAGTTGTTATTGTCGGCCGCGAACAGGCTGTCCGGGTAGCCGAGCCTCGCGCTGTATTGAAGGTCAGGCCGTGCGCTTCCCACGAACTCAGTACCGAGGGGGGAATTCCGGGCAGTGAATGCATATCATGATTGCCCGGCGTAATCACCTCGAACTTCGTCGGATCCAAAATCGAATTGACATCGGCGGTCGTAACCGGATTTGGGCTTCCCTGGTACGGAGTCCATTTGTCCCACCGCAATCCCAGGTTCAAGGTCAGACGGGGTGAGACCTTCCAGCTATCGTTGACATACAGACCAAATTCTTTCTGCCGGAAGTAGAAATATCCCCGGTTATATTGGTTGGTCAATATCGTGGGAAGACCAAGGAGCAAACTCGCCAAGCCGTCCCCCGTAAACGGCTGAAGGGCCCTGGGGTCGTTGTTATCCTTCGCTGTGTTCGCGGTCCAATCTCCAAGGAAGGTGTGCGAACCCTGGGCTTGCTGGAGTTCGCGGACGTGCTCTGCTCCGAGACGTATTCTCCCCCCGAATTTAAGGGTGTGCTTACCTCGGGTCCAAGTCGCGTTGTCGTCCAGCACCTCGGCGGTCAGAGCTTGATTGGAGTGGTTGTCGGCATCCCAGCAAAAGCCGTAATAGTAGCCCAGATTGTAGGCGCAGAAGGTCGGCCAACCGTTGACCCCGAACGGATTAGGCAATCCGAGCTGCCCCGCCCAGTCGGTGAAGTCAGCCAAGGTTCCCTGGTCGTGGAACGAACGGTGCACTCCCACCAGAAGTTCGTTCAAGAAATTATTCGTGACCACCCGGTTGTAGGTCACGGCGACGTCTCTGGATCGTATCGTCGCTTCGTGAGGTCCCGGCGCCATCTGCCGCACGGGCTGGATTGGCGAAGACACCACCTTCTGTGGTGTGGTTGCGCGTACCGCGCGTATACCTGACCGAGAGAGAGTCCTTATCCCCGAAATGCTGATCGGCTTTGAGGGTGAGATTCGCTGACTTGGTTCTGTCCGGGTAGAAGTGGATATAGTTCGACCCAAGGTAAGGATTGGTGTCGTTGGAAGGTCGGGCGGTAATTGAACTCAAGACTTTGCCAAGCGGGTTGAGCCGATCAGTCGGAATAATGTTTCCGGGGAATGCCTGTCGCGTACCGTCGGAAGCGGTGGTTAGCGGATCGTAGATCGTGATCTTGTTGCCTTCCTGGTCGAAGGCATTGCTGAAGTCTCCATTCCACATGGCTTCAGTAGGAACGCGTTGGCCGTTCTCGTCATTCGTGTTGAGGCTCTGTTGGAGACCACGTAGTCCTTCAAACGCGGCAAACCAGAAGGTTTTGTTACGACCGTCATATACGTGCGGTATGTACAGGGGGCCGCCAGCAGAGGCGCCGTATTCGTTTCTGATGAGCTGCCCTGGCTTGAAGACACCGGTCACAGGATCCGGGATGTCCTCACGCCGGCGCACACGCAAGCCGCCGGAATTGTTGCGATGCGTTTCAAACAGGCTGCCATGAAACGCGTTCGTCCCGCTGCGTGTGGAGACGGTAACCGTTGAAGGTCGGGAGTAACTGGCGTCGGAGCCGGCGGTTTCGACGCGAAATTCCTGCACCGTGTCCAGGCCAGGGCCCACCCGGGCGGCACCGCCGCCGAAGCGGTCGATTGCCGAGATTCCGTCCACTGTGATATCCAATGATCCAACTTTGCCGCCGTTGACGCGGAAACTGCTGCACGTCCCGGCTGCCGCGCGGTCGTTGCATGAACCTTCGCCTTCAACTCCAGGAGTCAGGTTCAAAAGCAGGGTTACTTCCCGGCCATTCAGCGGCAGCTGGCGGATGCGCTCATAATCCTTGATGTTGGAGATTTCGGAACTCTGAGTAGTGATGACCGGCGCCGCGTCAGTGACCGACACAGTCTCCTGGGTACTGCCTACATTCAGACTGGCATTGGCCACGGCTTTTTGGCCGACGTAGAGTTCCAGCGTTCCCGAATACTTCTTGAACCCTTCTTTCTCAATGACCAGTGTGTAGGGGCCACGCGGTAGGGCTCCAAGATAGTAGATACCTTCGGCGTTGGTTTCGGCCTTGGTGGCTACGCCAGTTTCGGAGTTGGTGACCGTTACCGCTGCTGCGGAAACGACCGCTCCTCCCGCATCGCGAACCGTTCCCGTCAGACTCGCCTGACCGGTTTGCGCCAGGACTTGCAGCGCCAGTACGCTTAATCCCAACCCCAAGCCCAATGCAATCTTTCTAAGTTGCCGCAGCTTCATAACCACCCTCCTGGTTCGACGCGATGCAACGACTGAAAGCAGCAATGCTATTAACAAGGGACTGAAACCCTTGACCCGAGCGTGTTCTTCGACTTTATTTGACTCCCACTAACTGTCCAGCCCGGCGCTTCTTCGCGGCCTTAATGCTGATTTCACGGGACCGCACTCGCCGGGGATTGGACGAACCAGACGCTTCGGTGGTTGAGGGAGCAGTACCAAATGCTTCCTCGACATAGGGCAAATGCACCCGGTAATTCCAGTGCACGTCACGAAAATAAGCTCCCATTGCGGCGTAGTCACCGGTTCTGGCTATCCGGATGATCTCTAAGTGCTCCCGCACCGACTGCTCGATAAGGTGACTGACGGCGTGTGGCCGCACTGGGAAGACATAGATGCGCCTTCGAATCAGATCGCAAACCTCCAACAGACTGCGATTCTTAGACTTGGACAGGAAGACGTCGTGGAACTTTTCGTTCCAAGCGCCGAAGGCATGGAAGTCTTTGCTCTTCGCCGTTTCCGCCATCTTGTCGTTGTAATGCGCCAACAACGCCAAGTCCTCCGCTGAAGTTTTCTCCTGAAGCGAGGCCACCGCCGCGCCTTCCAGAATGCCAAGGATGTCAAACACCTCGGATATGTCGTCTCCGGTCAGAATTCGTACGTTGTAACTCCGACGGCTATTGCAGACGA
Source organism: uncultured Acidobacteriaceae bacterium (assembly GCA_963824805.1). Taxonomy (GTDB): domain Bacteria; phylum Acidobacteriota; class Terriglobia; order Terriglobales; family Acidobacteriaceae; genus DATBAT01. Next base: position 3,250 of record CAWGQZ010000023.1, read on the forward strand.
CAATTCCCGCCATTTCGAGCTTGAGCAGCGCTTCTCGAATTGGCGTTCGGCTTATGCCGAGGCGCTCAGCGAGTTCTTTTTCGCGAATCCGTTCGCCAGGCTTCATCCGGCCTGCAACGATCTCCCGTTCAAGCAGTGAATAAACCTGATCGGTGAGCGACTCGACCCGAATGGCAGGCTGAGATCTCATGGTCCCACCTGATGTATGGTGTGGTGTGTACAATATATCTGTTTGCAGTGTCAAGGTAATCTTTCCGGTTCAATGCATCGAGCAGAGCGATCTTGATGCTGGCTTAGGTGGTGATTGTGGGTATTTCATGGGCAAGATCTACTCTCATTTCGGCAATCCAAGGATTTTGGCGAGCGTTCCGCCGAGTATCAATTTTTGCGTGCTTTCCGGAACTGAACATGCCTTGAACATCGCCCGGTATTGAGCGATTGCGGGCGCAATTCCATCCAGGCCCTCGTCCGAGCCAAACACCAACTTCACGAAAGCATTCGGATCATCGTCTGGGGTCTTGGTCTTCCACTTGGTGCCAGTCCACCAAAAAATCCTGCGGAGATCGGCGAGATGGTCATTCATTTTCGTCAGAGAAGAGCCGCTAAGGTCGAAGAAAACATTTGGATTCCAGCGCGCCACCTCGCCGGCCCATTCGTATTCCGGGTTGCCGCAGTGCGCGCCCAATACGGTGATCTTGGGAAAGCGCCGCGCAATTTCTTCCAGGTGAAATGCTCGCATGCGGTACGAAGCCACGTTCTCGGGTTGATCGAAGTTTTGGCGCAAGACGATACCGGTATGGAACAACACCACCCACGCATAGTCGTTCGCCAATTCGTACACCGGCATGTAAGACAGATCGGTGTAGGGCTTTTTGACGAATTCGAGTTCACCCAAGCCGCGGTACCCGAGGGCATGAAACTGCTTCGCTTGTTCAAGGACATCGGGGGCGTCCAGGTCAAGGAACCCGAACGGAATAATTCGCTGGGGATATTTTCGAGCAGCGTCAGCGGTCACTTGCCGGTTGGCATAAGGGGTCAAGACGCACGCTGTGACGTTTAGCGGCTCGATCACTTTGATCAGATCCTGCACAAAGTTGGGATTTTTCTCGTCGAAGTGGACATGCATGTCGATGATGCGATCACCAGCCGGCCCGCGGCCAGAGGACTCCTGCATGGAGGAACGGCCAAAAGCGTCAGAAGACACTGAAACGGCGGCGACTGCAGCCGCACCAGAGAGAAAATCTCGGCGTGATAGCCAGGGTCGCATAGTGACTTTCCTGTTTTCAGTTAAGGAAATTCTGCACGAAGCGAGCTTTGAGACGTTAAGCGCGAACAGTCTGTCTAGAAGATCGCTTGCATCGTTAGAATATATAATATATCATCGCGCGGTTTCATCCTGACCGCACTCTCTCGCAAGAATTTGTTGTCGAGGCACTGCCGAACAGAATTCGCGGCGAGCCTTGATTGCATTTCGTGTGCTCGCATAATGAGGAGAGACGATGGCAAACTTCGACCCAATAAGCAGACGTGCCTTTATAGCCGGCGGAAGTGCAGCTTTGGCCGGTACCGCGCTTTCCGCTAGTTCTCCATTTGCGATGGCCCAGCCGAAGCGGCTCAAAATAGCCTTGGTGGGGACCGGAAACCGGGGTTCTCTCACATGGGGACAAGACGTCGTCAAAGGCTACGGCGATGTCGTGGAAATTGTCGGCCTATGCGACAAGAACAGTAAGCGCGTCGAAGCGGCCAAAAAGTTAATAGGTATCAACGCACCAACGTTCACCGACTTCGACCGCATGGTCAGAGAGACCAATCCCGATACGGTGATGGTCACTACGATAGACGGAACCCATGCCAGCTATATTGTTCGCGCCCTGGAACTCGGGCGTGATGTGATGACTGAAAAGCCATTGTGCACCGATGAGCAACAGTGCCAGGCGATCTTCGATACCCAGAAAAAGACCGGCAAAAAAGTTACCGTGACCTTCAATGCCCGGCACGCTCCCGAGGCAAAAAAAGTCAAACAATTGCTCATGGAGAAGGCTATCGGCGATGTGGTCTCAGTGGATTTTCACGAGTATCTCGATACCAGCCACGGAGCCGATTACTTCCGCCGTTGGCACCGACTGAAACAAAACTCAGGTACGCTGCTTTGCCATAAGGCATCCCATCATTTTGACTTGGCGAACTGGTGGCTAGACTCAACGCCGGTATCAGTCACTGCCTTCGGCGAGCTCAAGTTTTATGGTCGTAACAACTCGTTTCGCCACACCAACTGCCGGGGATGCCCCTTCAAGCAGCAGTGCAAGTTCTACTGGGACGTCACCCAGAATCCGCAATACGTAAAGCTCTATACCGACTGTGAATCGGAAGACGGCTACCTCCGTGACGGTTGCGTATGGCGCGAGGACATCAATATCTACGACACCATGTCCGTGGTGGTGAAATACGAGAACGGAGTCATTCTCAACTACACGGCAAACACGTTCCTGCCCTACGAGGGCCAGGCCATTTCCATCAATGGGCACCTGGGACGGCTTGACTACAACGAGGTCAAGGCCAATGGATTCACCAACAACGAAGTGCGCCTTACGAGGAGTTTCGGCAAATCCGAAAAGATAACCGACATAGAGCCGGCACGCGAGGGGGGGCACGGTGGGATGGATACTTCCCTTCAGGACCTCATCTTCCGGCCAAGTGGTTCTGATCCTCTAAACCTGCGCGCGGACCTGCGCGCGGGGGCCATGTCCAGTCTTATCGGAATTTCGGCAAGGCACAGCATCGAAGGCGGGAGTCGCACAGTAAAGATTGGCGACCTGGTCAAGCTCTAGCTTAACCAGCCCCGCGAGTTTTCAGGATTTGCGCTGTCGCAGAGTCTTCAAGTAGCCAGCAATTTTCGTGCGAAGTGGTGTGTCCAACGGAGGACAAGAATGCGATTCGTGCGCATCACCGTCATGCTCGCCTGCTCACTCGCCGTTTCAGCCGTAGCACAACAATCCGATCCGCTGAATTTCGCCTCCGGGCTGGAACAGTTTCACGACATCCACTCAATGTTGCCCAACTATGTAAAGGGCATCGGATTTCAGATGATCGCCGAGCGGAAGAGCAAGGTCGAGCATCTTTCGACCCTGGATGATCTGAAAAAACGCGGCGATCTTCTCCGCGAGCGGATGATGGCAGACCTCGGGGGCTTTCCAGAGAAAACTCCGCTGAATGCGCGAATGGTTGGCGTGGTCGAGCGCCCGAAATACCGCATCGAGAAGATCATCTTTGAGAGCCAGCCTCATTTTTATGTCACGGCGAACCTCTACCTTCCGAAGACCGGGCACGCTCCTTATCCTGCGATCTTATTTCCTCTGGGGCATGAACGCGGCGGCAAGACAAATCCCACCTGGCAGCAGGCCTTGGGATCGTTTGCCACTAAAGGCTTCGTAGCGCTTACCTGGGACCCGATCGGTCAGGGCGAGCGGTTGCAACTCTATGACGAAGATCTGAACGAGTCCAAGGTCGGGGACTCGACCACCGAGCACACAGTAGTTAACGCTCAGTGCATGCTGGTCGGCGACCATCTGGCCCGCTATACCATATGGGACGCCATCCGCGCTCTTGACTACCTGCTTTCACGCAAGGAAGTGGATCCAACGCGTATAGGGCTGACGGGAAATTCCGGCGGCGGCACTCACACGGCATACGTTGGCACGCTCGATGACCGCATCAAGGTCGCCGCACCCTCGTGCTACATCACTTCGTGGAACCTGATGTTGCGCACCATCGGTCCTCAGGATGGCGAGCAAACCTTTCCCGGATGGCTGAAGGATGGAATTGACTATCCCGACTACATTTACGCCTTTGCTCCCAAGCCTTATTTAGTACTCTCCGCGATCCGTGACTTCTTTCCAATCGCTGGGGCGCGGGAGTCCTTTGCCGAAGCGCAGAAGTCCTATTCCGCTATCGGCGCCAAAGACAAGATCGGAATGTTCGACGCCGATGACGGCCATGGTTACAACCATGAACGCCGCCTGGCTGCCTATGACTGGTTCGGTCGTTGGCTGAATGGCGCAGAAGATAAGAGTCCGGAGCCGGAAATCGAGATGGCGACGCCGGAAGAATTGCGTTGCACGCCGACCGGGCAGGTCGCTACGTCGTTAGGCGGGGAGAGTGTATTCACTCTCAACCAGAAGCGCTTGGAACAGGCGAAGTCCAGCCGCATAACCCAGCCAGACGAGTTGACCAGAAAAATTCAGCAAATGATTCACTTCGAATTGCCGAGCCAGCCGATGCAAGCGAGGCCTTACGGCAATCTTTCACGCTCCGGCTATCACATCGAAAAACTGATATACGAGAGCGAACCCGGAATCGTTGTTCCTTCGCTCGTCTATGTTCCGGACGCTGGGCCGGCAAAGAAGCCTGCGATATTGATGGTTGCTGGTGACGGTAAAGCCTACTCGACTGAAGACGCAGAACAACTGGTCAAGACAGGTGCAATCGTTCTTTCCATCGATGCCAGAGGTTTCGGAGAAACGCGGATCAATACCGAGGTGAACAGCCGGGATTTCGACCGTTACTTCGGCGACTTCGACAGCGCCATGACGGCACTGATGATCGGCAAGACGATGGTCGGAATGCGCGCCCTCGACATCACTCGAGGAGTCGACCTGCTGGCGGCGCGCCCGGATGTGGACGCAAGTCGCATCTCCGTCTACGGCAAAGATGGAGGGTCTGTTCCGGCCTTGTATGCCGCCAGCCTGGATCGCCGCATTTCCAAGGTCGCGCTGGAAGGCATGCTGGCCTCGTATGACTCCATGGTGAAGAACCGGGTTCACCGCCAGGTTTTCGAAACGGTAGTGCCCGGAGCCCTGAAGTTCTACGACCTGCCCGACGTGGTATCAACCCTGGCGCCGCGAGAGGTTTGGATCGTCAATGCTACCGATCCACTTGGCCATGAGTTGCCAGCAACCGACATCAAGAAGGAGTTCGGCCGCGCGGTCGATGCGTTCCGCCGAGCGGGAGCGGAACAGGCCATTCATATTGCGGATCGCAGGCCGGGAGAAGACACCCCCGCGACTTATCGCCAACTTACAGGGGGGCGCTAACTACCTTAAGGAGCAGCATGAAGCGACACGTGTCTGGCGCAGTCATTCTGAGTCTCGCAGTTTTGTCTGTATCCGTGCTTTTTTATCCTGCTCCCGCACTGGGCGCGGACACACCTGAGGCGAAGAGCACTAAGTTGCCCGATGCCTATTTCCCGCTGCTCGAAGCCGGATCGCAACAAGTGGAAGGGAGATTGAATGCTGAGCCCAATGCCACCCTGGAGACGCTGGAGGCGCTCCCCGGATGGACGCACTTTCCGTATTCGATCCTTGCGTCTGCCGTTCTCTACAGCAAGAAGGATCCGGCGAATCCTCGATATCACGATCCTAAAATGCTTGCCCTCACTCTCCGCATCGGAGACTTTCTCGCAACTGAGAGCGAAAAGGGGCGCTATGAGCCGCGACTGGACAGCGACTGGGACACCTACATGTGGCTCGACGCCTATCGACTGCTCGAGCCTGAACTCGGCGAGGAGCGAAAAAAACGCTGGCGTCGAGAGATCGAAAAGATTGTTGTTCCCCTGGTTCCCGACACAGTGAAGCGCCTGGATTTCCCCTGGTACAACTCGCCGTACATCGGAACCTCGCCCAACCACTACGCGCAATGGGCATCGCTGCTGATGCTTGCCGGGCATGTTTTCAAGAATCAGGAATGGAGCGACTTGGGCGCCAAGGTGCTGCACCGCTTCGCTGCCGAAGAGCAGAGTCCGGATGGATATTGGGGGGAACACAGCCGGGCCGCACCGACCACAGGCTATGACTATGTGACCTCTACGCAAGTTGCGCTTTACTGGGAATACACTCACGATCCCGCCGCGCTTACTGCGTTGCGTCGCTCCACCGACTTCCACAAATACTTCACCTACCCCGACGGGATTCCGGTTGAGGTCATCAACGACCGCAATCGCTACTGGGGCGTCGACGCGTGGGGACACTTTGGCTTTTCCAATTTTCCCGATGGACGCCGCTACGCCGAATTCCTGACTAGCTTCTACCACGCCGACAACCTGACGAAAATGGAACCACAATGGGAGCACTGGGGCTTGACTCTTGACGCCCTGGGCCGTCTCGCGCAGAGTGCGCTCTATTATCACGAAGGCCGCACGCAGCCGATCCCACAGGACCAGGACCGCTATTCCTATCAGATGAGCGTTCCCGCCGGTATTCGCAAGACTGGCCCATGGGTAGTGGCGCTTTCAGGGTTGATCAACACACAAGCCATCTTTAACCAGTTCTACCTCGACAGGCAAAGCAGCGTAAGCGTATTTCACAAGAAGTATGGACAGATCATTTCCGGGTCCAATTCCAAGCATCAGCCTGAACTCGCGACGTTTTCGGAAAAGATCGAAGGGCAGGTTTATGCACTTCCGTTGAGCAGCCGCCTGCAGATGAACGACAAGCAGGACAGGCTCTCTCTGGCCTACAACACGTTCTTCAGTGATCTATATGTTCCGTCGCCGTCGGAAAAAGAGCTACGCCTCAAGTATGTAATCACCGGCCGAGGGACTCCCGCTGAAGAAGCCCGTCTGGGTGTGCAGCTTTGTTTGAAGCCGGGGGAAACGCTGGAAACCGGTGGAGGCAAAAAGATCGTGCTGGGAAGCGACCGGATCGAACTCTCTCCGGAAGAGGTGGGTGGCGAAATTCGCCATCACGGATGGACTTTGAAAACCGAGTCGACGGCCCGGTTGGTCTGGCCGGTTTATCCCTACAACCCATACCAGAACAAGCCTGAAACCAAACTCGAGCATGCCGTTGGCCTGCTCTCAATTCCTGTACAAGGCCAGAAAACAAAAGAGGATTGGTACGTTCGTCCCGGCGAACGGGAAATTACGTTTACGTTGTCTACCGAATAGCACTCAAGCCGGCACAACTTAAGAACGGATCTTAGGCTCAGGCCGCTGCAACTGGTAACTGAAATAGGAACATATCCATGCACAATGTAGAACGAGAACGCGCCGCATTCTCTCTGACCCTGCTGTTTTCCATTCTGTTCTGCGCGTACACGTCCGCAGCGCAATCTGCCTCTGCTGCGGAAATCGTGCTGCCGTCTTCTGCGCTGGAACGAACCGGTCCGGTCCACGTCATCTACAAAACCGGCTGGCCCGCTACCGGCAAGGGTGAACTGTCGGTGAAGTGGACCGACACTTATGGCCGGGTCGTGGAAGACAGAAAAATCCCAGTCGTGCTGACCGACGAAGCCGAAATCGGTTTCGATATCGACCTTCGCATGGCTGTCGCAATGGAAAACGAATTGAGTGTTCACTTCTCGCTTGCCGGGAAAAACAGGAAGGGCGCTCCTGACAATCGCGAGGAGGATGCCAAAATCTCGTTTGTCGCGCGGCCACCCCAACAAGAATGGTGGGACTACGCCACCATCATGTGGCAAAGCCACAACGCCGCGCAGTACGCCACGCTCAAGACGCTCGGAGTCAACGCGGCCATGCACCGCGGCAAGCCCGTCGACCTGCCGGAAATCCTGGCCAGGCAGGAGCTACCCGACGCGCTCCTGAAGAATGACCTCCGCTGGTACAACGAAAATATTGCTACCGATTTTTACGCCGAATACCATCGCTGGTTTCCTGACCGGGAGGTCAACTGGAAGTTCCACGAGGCCAAAGAGCTTTACGCAAAAGATCCTTCGAGCAAGGAAGCGTTCAAGCGGAATCCCAGCCTGTCTGATCCGGCGTGGCTCAAAAAAGTCCACGATCGACTGGTGGCGTGCGCCCGAATCAACTCTGCCTATCGGCCTCTCTTCTACAACCTCGGAGATGAAAGCGGCATTGCCGATCTGGCCGCCTACTGGGACTTCGATTTTTCTGACAATTCTTTAACGGAAATGCGCGCCTGGCTGAAAGCGCGGTACGGCACGCTGGAGGCCCTCAATCAACAATGGGGCACGCATTTCACTGCCTGGGATCTGGTCACGCCAATGACCACGAATGAGGCAATCAAAGTAGCTGACGACAATTTCTCGTCGTGGGCGGACTTCAAAGAATGGATGGACGTATCGTTTGCCAACGCTACCAAAATGGGGGTTGACGCTGTCCGTTCGGTAGATCCTGATGCTTACGTCGCCTTGGAAGGAGGCCAGACACCCGGCTGGGGCGGGTACGATTACGCCCGTTTGTCCAAGGTTCTCCCAGCGATTGAGGCTTACGATTTGGGCGCCAATGTCGAGATTCTCCAGTCTCTGAATCCGAAGCTAGTCAGGGTGATCACGACTGGCGGTGCCGGCCCGGACGAACGGTGGAGAATGTGGTACGAACTGCTGCACGGCAATCGCGGCCTTATCATCTGGGATGACAAGCACCAATTCGTCAACAATGACGCGACGCCCGGCCCACGAGGCAAAGAGGCGGCGCCGTTTTACACCGAACTGACCAGCGGCATCGGCGCGTTATTTATTAACAGCGAACGCCAGTCTGATCCCGTCGCAATTCACTATTCCCAGGCCAGCTTCCGCACGGAATGGTTGCTTGAACAGAAGCCCAAGGGCGCGGCATGGGTAAAGCGCTCCTCAGCGACGGAAGAAGGCGGTGACTTCCAAAGGCTGCGCGAGTCGTATTGCCGCTTACTGGAAGACTTAGGATTGCAGTACCGGTTTGTTTCTTACGATCAGGTTGAGGGCGGAGAACTTCTCCGCGGCGGATACCGTGTCATGATTTTGCCGCGTTCGAGCGCGATCTCGCGCCTCGAAGCGGAGGCGATGCGGAGGTTCGTGGAACAGGGCGGGACTCTCATCGCCGACGGTGAGCCCGCCATCTTCGACGAGCACAGCAGAAAACTTTCCAGTTCTCAACTCTCCGACCTCTTCGCCGGCCCACACGACAAGCCGATCAGCGAACGCAGTTTTGGGCAGGGCAAAGCCATATTCGTGAATCTTTCCATCCTGAACTACTACCGCGATCGACTGCTGAGTAAGGAACAAAATGCGCTAGGCACCATGGGGAAAGTGCTCAAGACCGCGGGAGTAGCCCCGGCCTTCTCTGTCACCGAATCGACCGGAGGTCCAGCCGTTGGAGTGGAAGTTCACACCTTTCGAAACGGCGGCGTCGATATCGTCGGGTTACTGGCAAATCGCCAGCTCTATGTCGAAGACCTGGGACAGGCGGACACGATCTCAAATCGGCGCTTCGACAAGGCGAAAACAGTACTTCTGAACTTGCCCGCTGAATCCTTCGTTTACGACGTTCGGGCCGGAAAGTCCCTGGGAAGCAAGAAGCAACTCACCGTGCAGCTTGACCCTTACGATCCTACGGTCTTCGCTATTTCCCCAAGTTCATTACCCACTCTCTCGGTTTCTGCTCCGGCCCGCCTGACGAAAGGCCAGATCGGCCAGGTTGGGATGAACTTTGCCGGCGCAACTCCAGCCGCAACCCACATTTTTCACGTAGACGTCACGGACCCCGCTGGCAAGGTCGTGCCGTACTACAGCGGTAATGTGCTTGCCACGAAAGGGCGGGCAGACAAGTTTTTGCCTCTGTCGCTCAGTGACAAGACCGGCAATTGGACAGTCCACGTGAAAGACCTACTCACGGGACAAGTACAAACCAAAACATTCGAATTTTCAGAATGAGGAACGCTTCATGCGTTACGACACTATCAATCGCCGCGATTTTTTGAAGACTGCGGGCACTGCGGCCGCGGTTCCCATGCTCGGGAATGCCCTCGCGCGTGCCGACTCGTCTTCCACAAATTCGCCACGTCTTCTAGTAGGGTGTTGCGCGCTTTCCTATAAGAAATATTTCGATGCCGGGTCGATGAAGATGGAAGACTTCTTCAAGAAAGCGGTGGAGCTCGGGGTAAACGGAGTTGACGTCACCTCCTACTGGCTGACGTCCACCGATCCCGAATATCTGACGGGCTTACGCCATCTGGCATTCCAAAGCTGCCTGCCGTTTTCGGGTGTCGCTATCCGAACCGAAATGTGCCAGTCGGATGCTGCCAAGCGGGCAGAAGAGGTGCGCAATATTCAGAAATGGGTGGACGCCTCGCAATGGCTGGGCGCTTCTCATCTGCGGGTCTTCGGCGGCAACTTGCCCAAAGGAGCAAGCGAAACACAAGGGATCGACTGGGTGGCGGAGGTCATGAAAGCCGCCTCGGATTATTCCGGTAAGCGCGGCATAACCCTCGGCATCGAAAGTCACGGTGGAATCACCGGCCGCGCGGCCACGATTATGGAGATTTTGCGGCGAGCCGACTCGCCGTATGTGGGCGTCAACCTGGACATCTCCAACTTCGAAGTCAAGGACGATGAAGAGCAATATTCCGACATTGCGGCGTGCATTCCTCGCGCAACCCACGTTCACGTCCGCGACCTCTTTACCGAAACCGAACGTCCCATCGATTTAGATCGAGTCTGGAAGATGTTCGCAGCCGCCGGACACAAGGGCTACATGTCGCTCGAGTATGAAGGCAAAGAAGATCCCATGACCGGAGTGCCGAAGCTGATCGAAAGAATTAAGGGACTCTGCAAGAAGTACTCCAGCGTATAGGCCCGTTCCTTCGGGCGAGGTCAACAATGGTGAATGCAAGCGCTGTTGCAAAGCTCTGGATCGTGGCGCTCGGGCTGATGTTCCTGGCTCCTGCAAGCGTTGCCGCTCCTGTTTCGTTGCCGGGACAATATTTTCGCTTGATCGAGGTCGGAGCAGAACAAGTCGAAGCCAAACTCAACGCCGAACCCTCCGCCACTATCGAAACCTTAGTGGCCCACAACAACTGGAGGCATTTCCCCTACGCCATCCTCGCGCCTGCCGTGCTCTACGCCAAGCACCACCCAACTAATCGTCGCTACCACGATCCGAAAATGCTGGCGTTGGCCATTCGCATCGGCGACATGCTTGCCGTGGAGTGTGAGAAGGGGCGCAATGACGACCTGCTCGACGGCGAGTGGGACACCTACATGTGGGTCGAGGCGTATCGGCTATTGAAACCGCAACTGGGAGAAGATCGCAGGGCACGCTGGCGGCGAGAGATTGAGAAGATTGTCGCCGTGCTGGTTCCTGATACCGAGGCACGCCTGAATTTTCCGTGGTATGCCACACCGTATATCCGGACTTCGCCGAACCATTTTTCTTCCCACGCCGCGTTACTCCTTCTTGGAGGACGCGTATTCGAAAACAAAGCTTGGGAGAGTCTGGGTTCCCGCGTGCTGCATCGCTTCGCCGCCGAAGAACAGACGGTCGACGGATATTGGGGAGAGCACAACCGGCTCGGCCCGACCACCGGCTACAACTACATCACCATGACGCAGGTCGCCTTCTATTGGGAATACACCCACGATCCGGCTGCTCTTGAGGCCCTGCGGCGGGTGACAGACTTCCATAAGTACTTCACCTATCCGGACGGCGCGCCGGTCGAGACCATCAACGACCGCAACCGTCATTGGAATGTCGACTCATGGGGACACTTCGGCTTCTCAAATTTTGCCGATGGCCGGCGTTATGCGGAGTTCCTCACAGGTTTTTTCAAACCGGATGGCCTGGGTCTAGACAACCTGGGTAGGTTGGCGCAGGACGCTCTCTACTATCACGAAGGACCAAAAGCGCCGATTCCGCAAGATCTGCCACGCTACTCGCACGAGATGGCAGTGCCCGCGGGCATTCGCAAGGTGGGGCCTTGGGTAGTTTGCCTCTCAGGAATTTTCAACACGCAGGCGGTCGACAACCAGTTCTATCTCGATCGGCAAGCACATATCAGTATCTTTCATGAAAAAACCGGAATGATCATCTCCGGGGCCAACTCCAAGCGTCAGCCGGAGCTGGCAACCTTCCTGGAGAAATTTGACGGCCAGACCTTCCACATGCCGATCAGCACGCGGCTGAAGATGAACGACAAGGAAGATCATCTTTCGCTGGCATACAACAAATTCTTCAGCGACGTCTTCATTTCCGAGCCTTCCGCAAACGAAGTCCGCATGCGTTTCGTGCTGACCGGAAAAGGAGACCCACCGGATGAGGCTCAACTGAATCTCCAACTTGTCCTTAAAGGTGGCGAAGTGCTGGAGACCGCAGGTGGGAAGAAAATTACCCTAGGCGCAGAGCAGGTGGAACTTTCCCCGGAAGACCTGGGCGGAAGCATTCGTCATCATGGCTGGACTTTGAAGGTAGATCCCACTGCGCGACTGACTTGGCCGATTTTTCCATTTAATCCCTACCAGAACGGTCCGGAGACGACGCTTGACTACGCGGTGGCCAGACTGTCGGTGCCCTTGCGGACCAAGCCAGGAATGGAACACCGTGGCTTTCGTCCGTCAGAACAGGAAATCCTCTTCGATCTGGAAGTGAAATAAGGTTCGCTCCGAGAACCCTTGCATGTCTTAAAGGAAAAACTAAATGCCCTATCTCAACCGGTTTCGAACGTGCCGCATAGTCCCCCTGGCCGCACTTTTGCTTTCCGTGACTTTCGGTCAGGCGCAGGTGGCAAAAGCAAAGAAGGTCTTCATGATCACGGACATGGAGGGGGTCGACGGCATCTTCAATGCTGATCTCCAGTGCCATCCGCTGGAGAGCCCGCGTTTCGAAGAATCCAGGAAGCTTCTAACCGGAGAGATCAATGCGGCCGTTGATGGCCTGCTGGAGGGTGGGGCAACGGAAGTCGTGGTATGGGATGGGCATGATGGCAGCAAAACCCTTTCTACGCTCGACATCCATCCCAAGGCTCGTCTGCTGGAAGGGGTTCCCGTCTCGTTACTCTCAGAAATGAATTCCTCTTACAGCGCGGTTGTCTTCATTGGACAGCACGCGATGGCGGGAGCGGAAAAAGGTGTGCTCGCTCATTCCTATAGCAGCGATGCTGTCCAAAATATTTGGGTCAACAATAAGCCGGTCGGAGAAATTGGCGCGCGCGTGATGCTGGCAGGAACGTTTGGAATCCCGGTAATCATGCTTTCCGGAGACACCGCAGCCTGCAAGGAGATTCACGAACTGGTTCCAGCAGCGGAGTGTGCCGAGGTAAAGCAAGGCGTCAGCCGCACCACGGCCTACAGCCTTTCTCATCCAGCCTCGCGCGCCTTGATTCACGACAAAGCCCGACGCGCGATTGAGCGGCTGGCGGAATTCAAGCCTTATCCAACCAGCGGGCCGGTCGAGGTGAAAGTTCAGCTCACCACCAAAGGCACGACCATCATGGACCCGGCCCCCGGCGTGGAACAGGTGGATGAACGCACCTGGGTTTTTCGAGGTAAAGACATTATCGAAGCCTGGAGCAAGTATTCAAGCTTCTGACTGCAAGGCTACTGCTGAAACTCGACATAACCTCTCTTACGCAGGAAGCGGAAATACCCGACGAAATCGAAGTTCGTAGGGCCAAGCTCCATGCGAGTCAGGTGAATCACTTCGGCGAGATTACGATGCCCGTCGCACCAATAGAGCGCTGTCGTGGGAACCACGTCCAGGCTCCCGAAGGATAGCCTTCACGCTGGTCGGGCGCGAGATCATCCAACGGCAACGTACCGAACCGCTTGCGACGGACAACTATCTTGGCAGCTTCTGTAAGTTGAGGCTCGGTCGCAGCGACGGGCTGCTCAGGAGTTTTGACGCCGAGCATCGAAGCGCGACGATCAATCGCCTGGCGGATCCGGCCGACCTGTTCGTCGCCGAAGCGCTGGAGTGCCTTGACTTGCGGGTCCAACTCTTGCTTCGCTGCCTGACGCTTCGACTCCGGAATCAGGCGGGTGACGGAAAGGACCGCCTGCGCGCCCCGATCGACCGAGTAGGAAACCTGGTCTTTGGCATCTTGTCTCAGCTGCGCGAGGACGTTGGCATCAATCGCATTGGATATGCGAGTCACGAACTCATCGGCGGACTTCAAGATCCGTTCATAACCCCGCGTTTGGCTCAACTCTGCAAGCCACATAGCTTCACTCTCACCGGCATTGGCGAGGTAGTAGAGAAATGCGGCATTGACCGTGGCAATGTCGCGCAACGAGCGCGGGTCAACGCGGTCGGGTGTGTCTTCACTGTTGTGGTGCGTCTCCACACCACTTCCGCTGTAGCCCCATACCGTCGGGACGTTCACCGTAGGTTCGCTCAGGTAGGTATCCGTTCCCGCCATGAACTCGTGTTCGTGCCACGGGCGGTGCACCAGCGGAAAGTATGCTTGGGCCATGCGCAGGATGAATGCATCGGTGTAAGACGCGGATACATGAGGGTTCATGTAGAAGGTGTACTCGGTGCCGGCGATATCGTAAGACGCTGCGGGAGTATCCATGCAAAGGGCGGCAACTGTACGGTCAAATTGCTCGCGATGGGTTTGAACGTAATGCATGGATCCGTAGAGTTCACCCATGATGAACAGCCGGATCGTTCTTTTCGGCCGGGGCAATTTCCCGGACTCAATCAGCCGGTTCAGCGTCGCCAGCGACTCGAGCATCGCCGAGACTCCGGTCGCGTTGTCCTGCGCTCCTTGTTCGGAGGAATGTCCCAGCGTCAAAACCTCTTCAGAACTTGCTCCGCGAATAACGCCGGTCACGTAGGGATACTTGCCGCTGTAGTACCGGGTGTCGATCGCGGCTTTCACGAGAACCTTGCCATGCTCGGACAGGAGCTTGCGGACCATCGTTGCCTGGTGCGGGGTGATCGAGAACGAAAGCAGTGGAGTGCTACCTTGCGTGTAAGCCCAGCCATTGTCTCCCCAGGCATTGATCCACTGTCTTCCGTTTTCCAGTGCCGGGTTTTCAGTGAAGGCATTGATCGCGCCCGCCGCGCCGGCTCTCACCAAGGCCCACTTAAAATCTGCGGGATTCTTGGTGGTCAGGACCAGTTTTCCTTTGAGCGGCATCTGGGCTATCTTCGCGGGATCAGTTTCCTGAAGATCGACCACTTCGGCAGTGATCCCTTCCGGAGGAGTCGCCCCGCTCCACATTCCGAGAGAAGTGGGAATTTTCTGAAAATCGGCAAGCACAGCCTGCTCGGTCGAAACACTTGGTTCAACAATTTCCAAGCGGGCAGATTTCACGTCCCAGGCAAGCGGCATCGTCCAGAATCCCGCCTGGGTGGTGCCATCGGCAGGAGCGGACAACAACTCGACATCTTTCAGGCCAATCTCTTGCATGGTCTGCTGCAAGAACTGCGCCGTCTCCTGGAACTTCGGATAGGTAAAAAATCTGTCCGTCGCGTAGACGCGTTGCATGAATGCCATGGCCTGCTCGGGCTTCATTTCGGAGCGAACGGAATCGATCAACTGGTCGAGGTTAGGCGACGTCTGGGTGTCGGCCGAAGAAATCAAAGGCCTGGCTACGCTCAGTACTACCAGAAGAAGGAATGCGGTGTAGCGCATCGAGTAGGCTCCTGTTATCTCAAGGAAACATTTGCGAGCGAATGCGTAGAGTCGAAGTCAACCTATCACACTGCGGGTGAATGTTGACGTAGAACCTTGCCCTCGTTAGATCGGAGTCAGGCTGCCGCTCTTTGGATTGGAGGGAAGTTAAAGCTTCCTATGAGAATCAACTCAATTCGATTGCATTGGGTACGCATCCCGTTCTGGGAGCCTTTTCGCCTCTCGAATGGAGAGGTGTCAGTCAAAGATGCGATCCTGATCCAAATCGAAGCGAACGGCGTGAAGGGGTGGGGCGAAGCTTCGCCGTTGGCAGGTTCAGCGTACTCGGGCGACACCCCCAGAGTACGTGGGACTTTCTGCGTGACCAACTAGTGCCCTTCTTCTTGGAAAAGCCAGAGATCAGTCCTCAATGTTGTTTCGACTATTTTTCAAGATTCCCAGGAGAGCCCTTCGCTAAAGCAGGGCTTGAAGGTGCGCTATGGGATTTGGAAGCTCAACGGCAAAACGTTCCTCTCTGGTCGTTGCTCGGGGGCCAGAAGCGGCCAATCCCGTCAGGAGTCACCGTCGGTCTGATGCCGGATATTCCCTCGCTACTCGAGCGGATCGAGCGATTTCTGGCCGAGGGCTACCGGCGCGTGAAGATCAAGGTTGCGCCGGGAAACGACTTGGAGTCAGTTCGAGCCGTACGGAAACGATTCGGCAAGATTCCATTGATGGTCGACGCCAACGGTGCATATCAAATCGAAGATGCCCCGCTCTTCGAAGAACTGGATCGCTTTGATCTCATGATGATCGAGCAGCCTCTGGCAAGACAGTCCTTGGCGGAACATGCCGAATTACAGGCGCGACTAAAAACGCCGATTTGCCTCGACGAGTCCGCCGAAAACCTGGGAGCGATAGCGTCGATAATCCGCCAAGCCAGCTGTCGCATTCTGAATATCAAGGTCCAGCGCATGGGTGGCCTTTGGCCATCCCGCAAGGCGCACGACATGGCGATGGCCGCCGGCATCTCTTGCTGGCTGGGTACAATGCCAGAGCTTGGGATTGCCTGCGTCCAGGGCTTGCACCTGGCAACGCTTCCCAACTTCCTGCTGCCGACTGATGTCGTTGCTTCCGAGCGGTGGTATGTTGACGACGTAACCGATCCAGGAATTTCTGTTTCCGCGGACGGTTTCGTTTGTATCGCGGAAGGGTCTGGAATGGGATATCGAGTCGACGCGGATAAGGTAGCTCGATACTGTCTACGGTCTGAGGAACTGCGCGCATGAAGATGCTTTCGGTCTCTGACTGCTACCGCAGTTTGCATCACGGACTCATTCCCGCAGTTCCCGTGCCCTTCGGAACTTCCGGGGAGATCGACCAGTCCGCGCAGGAACAGTACATCGCCTACATGGCGGGGCAACCCATTGCTGGAGTCGCAGTCTGGGCTCACACAGGCCGGGGACTGTTGCTGACTGAGCAACAGCGGATCCAGGTGTTGCATTCCTGGCGGGATGGCCTGCCGTCCGACAAGATTCTCATCGCAGGCGTGGGATGCAACCGCCAATCAACGGCTGTCGTTACAGATGCCTTGGACAGCGCGCTACGTATGGCCACAACCGCCATCGAAAACGGCGCGCAGGCATTGCTGGCTTACCCGCCGACTCACCTGCGGAATTCCATTAACCTCGATGCACTGGCCCTCGAGTACCATCAAGAGCTAGCTTCGCTCGGGGCGCCGGTCATACTTTTCTATCTCTATGAAGCTGCCGGAGGAATTTCATATTCCGTCGAACTCTTGCGCCGGCTTTTCGCGCTACCACAAGTGGTAGGGATTAAATTCGCTACTCTTGATAGCGTGATGACCTTTCAGGATGTCGCCTCCGTGATCCGGCGGGACTTCCCTGACAAACTGCTCATCACTGGCGAAGATCGATTTCTCGGATACAGCCTGATGTGCGGAGCGCAATCATGCCTTATCGGGATGGGTTCAGCTTGCACCCAGCTGCAACGCGACCTGATGGACGCTCATTTTCAAGGCCGCGCTGCGGATTTCCTTAAATTGTCTCGTCTCGTAGACGATCTGGGCCAATCCCTCTTCGTCGCGCCGATGGAGGGATATATTCGGCGAGTGCTTCTGGCCTTGGTAAGCGAGGGCATAGTTGGATTGGAATCCACCTACGATCCGTGGGGACCGGAACTCCGTCCCAGCGAATTTTCTGAAATTGAGAAAGTCGTACGGCAAGTCAATCAGTTCGAATCCATCGGGAAGTAACAAGGGCCATCTATGTGGGAGTTGCTGCCTCCAAGAGTCCGGTTGACAGGATCGCCCTGCCTAAGCGACGAGAGCCGGCGGCAACTCATTGAGGATTACGAACAGTTCAGCAACGGCTTGCCTCGACAAATAGAAGACTACGTTCTCAACGCTTACGGTCTCGACCTGACGAGTGAATATGCCGGGTTAAGGATTAAGAATCCATTCGGTAAAGCATCCGGACAGCTGTCTCTTACGCCGCACCAGGTGGAACAGGATGCTACCGCCGGCTTGGGATTTGTCGTTTTGAAAACCGTGATTGCGCAGGATTCAAACGGCTGCCAGAGCATGCGGGAATGGGCTATACCTGAGACCAGAATGCAGGTCGAACCTATTCGGGGCCGGCTTGGTGAAGAAGGCTGGACAGTGTCATGGAAAGGCCGGGGATGGTTCGATACTTTGGATGCCTACGAGATTTTATTCGAACGGGCCTTACAAGTGGGTGTCGCGTGCGGGATGCTCGTCGTCCCTTCGGCCAAATATCACTTGCCCGGCGTGGACGAGTGCGGCTGGAAGGACGAAGAATATCAGGTCACCACTCTCCGCCTGTTACAGACTTGGAGAAAAAGCTGTCACGACCAGCCCATGCCTTTAGAAAAGGATTTCAGCCCCACCCTGGCCGGATCGGAACGCGCCAGCCAACAGGGCAAAATCAAAGAATGGCTGAGAGCAGTTCCGGGGTTGATTCGTAAATCGGCGCCCGGCAAGGTCCACGTTGGACTCAAGATTTTCAACACATTGTTCGATGACGATTTTCAACTTCAAATGCTCGACACCGTGCACGAACCTGCGGCCGAAGAGACTCGCGCAAACTTCCTCGTGTATGGGAATCGCCTGTTCGATCCGACCAGAGAGTTTGAAGGCAAACCAGGTGTCGCCTATGGAGGGCCGGACCTTAGTGACCGGAACCTGTCCGTCCTGGAACGATTCTTGTCCACGCGTACTAGGGACGAGAGGAATGCCCTATTGCCTCTAAGCGCTAGCGGAAATGTCAACTCCGGGCGCATCGCAGCAGAGTATTTACTGCGCGGGGCGTCCACCTTTCAGATGCATACCATCTTCCAATTGCCGGCAAGCGCCTTCTCGATGAAAACTGGAAACAGAACCGAGAAGGCAATTCACCATCTGCTCTTCCACCCTCTGGAAGGCCTCGTTGCATGGATATTGCACCTGAGAAATAAGTTTGAATGGCAGCAGGCCATGAACATTAAGGAAATGGCTCGCTGGTGCCAGATTCATTGGGACGACGTCACACGAGAGCTAGGTATGGTCACGGAGAAAGTCTGACCACTCTCTGCCCCGAGATCTGAACTCGTTACCTAAAACTATTAGTAGACCAAGCAGGAGAAAATGGCAGACCTTGAGCTGGACAACAAGTCAGGCAGCGCGGCAAGACAAATCTTCTACGGCTGGTGGATCGTTGTCGCGGCTTTCCTGAACCTCTTCTTCGTGGTAGGGATCATTTTCTACGGCTTTCCCGTTTTTTATCCATCGCTGGTTGACTCTCTCGGCTTCACCCGTGCCGAGCTTACCCAGGGATTCTTGTTGGGGTTTGTAATCTCGGCGTTGCTATTCGGCGTTCTCGCCGGCATATTGATCGACCGCCTGGGCTCGCGCCAAGTGATTCGCATTGGCATCTGGTGTGTTGCGATTCCCCTCATCCTGATGGGAAGCATCACTAATCTCTGGCAATACTACGTCCTATGCGTGATGGAAGTTGTCGGCTACGTGCTGACCGGGCCCATTCCCAACCAGGTATTGATCTCTAACTGGTTTCGCGTGAAACGCGGCCGTGCCATGGGTGCAGCTTATCTCGGGCTCGGCTTAGGCGGTGCGGTCGCACCACTTCTCATCAGCTTTCTGATCCAGACATTTGGGTGGCATCACGCATTTCAAATCATCGGTGCGTTGATTCTGGTGGTACTGTTTCCGGTTTCGCAATGGATCACCAAGTCGAGTCCTCGCGATAAGGGACTTTTTCCGGACGGCCTGCCAGCCGAACCCACGGTCGCATCGGGGGCGGTGGATGTGTCGCGTGCGGTCCGCAGTAGAAATTTCTGGCTCATTCTCGGCGGCTGCACGCTGACCATCGGCGCTATCGGAGGAGTGACCCAGCACCTCATCCTCTTCCTGAAAGGCCAAGGCTATTCTCTGGTCGGAGCGTCTCGCATATCCAGCTTGCTGTTGGTTTCAAGCCTCGCAGGCCGCGTCATCGTCGGTTACATCGCCGACCGCTACAGCCGAAAAAATGTGATGGCGCTCTTCTACCTAATGTTGGCGGTGGCCCTCCCTTTGTTGTTTTCACCGCAGCAACCTGCAGCGGTCTGGGGCTTCGCTATGACATTCGGCTTTGCCATGGGCGCTGACTACATGCTCATACCCCTGGTGACCGCAGATTGCTTCGGACTACCCTCACTCGGGAAATTGCTGTCTTTAATCATCATGGGTTATTCGCTTGGGCAATGGTTCGTCCCTTGGTTGGCTGGAAGAATTTTCGACGCTCGCCATAGCTATGATTTGGCCTGGATCATTATGGCGATCGCCACCACAATCGGCTCCGTTTTGATCTACTTGGTCACTCCAGAACGAGGCAGCCCAGTTATTGGAAAAGATTCTTCTGAGCTGAAACTACGAACGGTTCCCACGGATTCCGCAAGTTAGTGGGCACGCTTCCGCGGGTACGTAAACTCATGCTGGCACTTGGGGCAGGTCACAAGATCATGGTCCTGGCTCAAATGTTCCAACTCGCCGGGCGGAATCTTGTATTGGCATTGCGGGCACTCGCTAAGCAGGGCTTGGAGGATGGACTCCAAGTCATATTTGCGGCTCCGGACCATGCCGCATTATAGCGAACAAAAAGCGAAATGTATAAGCATGATTTCCTATAAGTTTCCCTAACCTTACAGTTCAGTATCTGTCTCGATAACAGAAGGGCTCTGTTGTTTCCGCAGATCCGATTTGCGCCTTACGAATCAAGCTCCTCATTAAGGTTGCAGTCTGCGGGCGCATTCTTTCGCGGATTTCGAAACCTGAGACTACAAGACTATGAGGCACAGACTCTGGAACGCTCCTACTGGTCGAGCTTGGTCAATAGAGGCCCAGTGCGTAGGCGACAAAAAAGCCTAATCCATAGATAACAGCACGCCATCTCTGCTTTTGACATGTTGCGCGTCGGCAGGCACGCGAGCGCAGGCGTCGCCGTCCAGGCTGTGAGCAACACGTACACAAGGATGGAACGGAACCGCATTACCAGTAAATCCTACCATTTGGCCCTAGCCCCGGCGGGGTCTCACCGCTCAGGCCCTTCTCGCTCCGAAGCCGGGAACACGCAATGCAGTGGCGGCGGCATGGGGACTTTGCCCATCCGGTCCTGCCAAAGGAACTTATTGAGCACCGCCGTGTCCACCGCGTCGGCTCGGCTGAAATCCAACTTCTTGCCTTCTTTCCATTCCTTCGTGTTGACCTTGTACAGCAGGCCGTTATCACGATTACGATAGTCGGCGGTGAACACTGGCTGCTCCCCTTTGCCGCCAAATAGCGGCGCCATGACCGCCGCGCGCGAATCGTTGGCGTTCATCGGCGGAACGCCCAGTAGTGATTCGATCGTGCGCACCACATTGATGGTGGTATAGAAAGAACTGTCAACGAATGGCTTGCCTGCACCGTCGGCGCCGGTTTCAGGAGCCGGCGAGAACTTACTGACGATGAGTGCGATGCTGCGATGGGAATCGACGTGGTCCGGGCCATCCTGCGCGTCATCCTCCAGGATGAGAAAAGCTGTGTCATTCCAATAGTCGCTGTGTGAAACAGCATCCACAACGCGCCCAATGGCCAAGTCATTGTCTGCCACCGAAGCCGTGGGCCTGGGTTGCCCCATGGTTCCGCCGGCGGTGTGATCATTTGGCAGCCGCAGCAAGATGAATTGCGGCATTGTGTCTTTACCCGCTTGACGTTCAGTCACAAATTTATTGAATTCATTCAGAAACTCATCTGCACGCAACTGGTCGGGATAGGAAACCTCAAAGTCGGGAAACAAGGGATCGAAGTGGCCCCGAAGTTCGGCCTCCGCCGCCACATTCTTGGCAAGAACAGGTATCGGCCAGGGATAGGGGCTTGGGCCGCCCCGCGGGTCTCCGACATTCTTTTCGAGACGCTCGCCTTTCTGAATAAACGCTCGTGAGCATACCGCGCCCGCGGTTTTGGGAGGGCCGGATGTCGGCAGATTGGTGCCGCGCTTGGCATTGCACCAGCGGCTGACAATGTATTCCCCATAGTGCCGGTACGACACGCCGTGGCTGGCGAAATTCTTCCACAAATACCCGCCGGTCGGCTCACCGGCATCAGGAAGATCATCTTCCACCGAGATTCCGCTCAGCAGAGTGCCTTCCGAATCGTAGGTGTGTTCGTGTCCGCGATAGCCGATCGGCCAGGTCTTGGAAATGTAATCAGAGATCGACGCCGAGGTAGACCAGACGTGGCCGTCGCCAGAGACGTCGCCGCTGTCATAAAAATTGTCCAGAATGCCGAACTGGCGGGCGAGCTTATGCTGGTTGGGCGTGATGTCTTCGCCATACATGGTCAGCGAAGGCTCACTATTTCCAGCGCCCAAGTCACCAAAGACCTGGTCGTACGTACGATTTTCTTTAATGATGTAAATAACATGTCGAATCGTATTTTCACTTCCAGCAATCCGCACCCGGTCGGCGTTGCCGCGTTGCCGGTTCATCTCGACGACTTGCTCCGTATAGGCCCCAAGACTCCCGCTTAAATCTCCAAGTGGAATGCGGGCAAGCGATCCGTGAATCAATGCCGGGGTGTAGGGATACTCCGGCTGCCCGTCACTGCCCTTGCCAATTGGCTTGGAATTTTCTCCCGATCCACGTCCCTTTGCAGTTCCAATCAGCAAGTCCTTTGCCGTGGCCGCGACCACGGTCGGGTACCACTCCGTGGGGATAAAACCCACGGGTTTCAGAGGTCGATCCCCGGTCAAACGGGTTAGATCGAAAACAGCCACAGAATCCGAGATCGAATTCGCGGAAAAGAGAGTCTTTTCGTCTTCAGACAATGACAGGGATTCGGGATCACTTCCTCCATATTGCTGGCCCGGGAGCTTCGTCGACAGCCAGGTAAACACCTTGCCACTGCTGGTATCAATCACGGCGATTTCATCGCGGTTAGTGAGGGCTACAAAAAGCCGCGAGTTGTCGCGATTCAACAGAAGCGCGGTCGGATGCGAGCCGCCGGCCAGCCGTTCGTTCGGTTTGCGGAGAGAAATCAGCCGCGAAACTTTGCCACTGAGCAGATCGAGTTCCGCCACCGTGGAAGCGTTCCACAAGGACACATATCCGCGGTTTCCATCGCTGCTCATCACCGTCCCGTAAGGAAGAGACCCAGGAATGCGCTTGAAAGCCGAGAGGTCAAACCGGTGAACGATCCTTCCATCGTTGCTGTTCAATAGTAGGGCTTCGTCGGAGTTGTTGCAGGCCACCAGCAGTCGCTCCATGCCATTGCTTTTCCCGACACTGAGCCCGGCGGGATAGGTGACGTCCTTGAATTCGTCGCGGCGGACTTTCCCAGCCGGCAATTTGATCCTGGGTGCCAGACGAATGAATCGGGCGGGAGTTATCCGTCCATTCTCGAATTCATAAACCGCAATTCCATTGCCGGTGCTTTTATCTTGTTTTCCCAACGGGTCGGTTAGCGAAGCCATCGACGCGAAGAGATGCTTTCCATCAAGACCAAATGCCAGTCCGACAAAATAAGTCTGCCGCGCGTCGCTCCCGAGCCGGTCATCAGGAAAGTCAGCTAGCATGTCCGTCTCAAGATTGAGCACCGACAATGACTGCTTTTGACCCGAGGTGTAGGCGCCATATCCACTGTGCAGCAGCACCGCAAAACGGTTGTCGGGAGAAATAGTGATAGCTGTCGGAAGGTTGTTAGTCTGGCGGGGTTTACCGGGAACGTCGGAAAGAATTTTGCCGTTTGGCAGTTGAGAACGTGCTGCCGGATCTTGGGCAATGAGCGGCGACGCCAGAAGGGTCAGAATAAGACAAACGAGACTGAGGGATTGGCGTAGTTGGCGGAACATGGAGGAAAGTATAGCGATTTTCCCACTTCGAATTCTCCTCCCCAGGCGAACACGGAAACCTCGGAATCGTTCCTACTTTTTCGGACCCGCGATTACCCCTGCGAAACTACCGGCAACTGCGCTGCATCCCAAGCCGCCAGTCCTCCCGCCATCTCAATCAGGCGCGTAATCCCATATTGATGGAGAATGCTGGCAGCGATTGAGGAGCGGTAGCCACCTGCGCAATGAACCGCGACCCGGCGGTCGCGCGGAACTTCGGCGATGCGCTCCTGCAAATGATTCAGCGGAATATTCATGCTGCCGTCAATATGTTTGGTCGCCCACTCGCGCGGAGTTCTCACGTCTAACACCAGCGGCGAATCAGGGCCCACCAACTCCTCTGCCACCATCGACGCGCTCAAGCGCTCGGTCGGCCACACCAGGTCAGCCCGGCCGGCAAGCGCTTCCATGCCTCCCTGCAGAAAGCCTTTGACGTGATCAAACCCGATCCGGCCCAGCCGCAAGGCAGCTTCCTGTTCGCGTCCCGGCTCAGCAATGATCACAATGGGTTTTGCGCGGTCAAGGACTGTACCCGCCCAGGTGGCGTATTGCCCACCGAGTCCGATATTAATACTCCCCGCGAGATGACCCTTGGCATACTCGGCGGGCTCACGTACGTCCAAAATCTGAGCCCCGGCGTCTCCCATTCGAATCACCTCATCGAGCTGGATAGGATGCAGGGCTTGCTCCAGATTCTTCTCCAGCGTCGTGCGCTCGCGTGTATTAAGGATAGCGTCGTAGGTGAAATATGCCGGAGCGTCAGGCTGGTCGGCGGTGACCAGGCGGACGAACTCCTCCTTCGACATCGGCTGCAGAGCGTAATTCAAACGCCGTTGATCGCCAAGCGATGACACCGTATCCGAGGAGAGCTGCTTCCCACAGAGAGAACCGGCCCCGTGCGCAGGATAGACAAGCGTCCCATCAGGGAGTGGCAATATCTGATTGTGCAGCGAGTCGAACAGGCGGCCGCCAAGATCATTGGCCGTCCAACCGAGCGAGGCCCTCAGGTCGGGACGGCCGACGTCGCCGATAAATAGCGTGTCTCCGGTGAGCACAGCCACAGGCTTCGCAGGATCCTTCTTTAGATCAAAAACCAGAATCGAAATTGACTCAATGGTATGGCCGGGAGTTTCAAGGACCCTTAACCGCATCCCTGGAAACTCCAGCGTATCGCCGTCGTTCATGGCTACGAAGGGATATTCCGCCTTGGCCTTAGAACCAAGATGGATGGTCGCGCCGCACTGGTCGCGCAGCTCCAGATGCCCAGCAACAAAATCAGCATGAAAATGCGTGAGAAAAACGTGGCGGATGTGGAGGCCAAATTTATCTGCATCGGCCAGGTATTGCTGAATGTCGCGCTGCGGATCGACGATGATGGCAGTCGCACTATCCTCGTCTCCGAGCAAGTAAGAGGCGTGGGCCAGGCAGCCGAGATAGTACTGCTTCAGTATCACAGCCTACAGTGTACCCCGCAACAAACCAAAGCGAACATTCCAAAACCTAGAACTCCAGAATCACCACGCGGTCCACTTCTGCCTTTTTAGCGGGTGGAAGCTCGAGCACAATCCCCTCAGTATTCTGCGTCACCGTAACAGCCACATTGTCACTCAGCGCGTGGGCCGACTTAACCGTCTTCCCTAGTGGCGGCAGCGCAAGCAACGGTGCATTCCAGTGAAGGACGTGTACATACACCTTGTCCTTCTTCTGCGTGGATACGCCCCAATCGCCGGGCATCCACGGCCCGCCGCGAGTTCCATATATGCTGTCGCCATAGCGGGAAACCCATTCTCCGACGGCGCGTAGGCGCGTGACGAATTCCGCCTGGATCTCACCGTTTGGCATGGGCCCGATATTAAGCAGTAGGTTCGAGTTGTTTCCCGCAGCGCGCACCAGCATCTCCTCGACTTCTTCCCCGCTCTTGTACTTGCTGTCGCTGATATTGAATCCCCACGAACCATTGAGTGTGTTGCTGCTCTCGAGTGGAAGCTGGTCACTGACGAACTTCGTGTTGAACCCCGCCGAATTCTGCCCAGGCAGATCTTTTTCAAAGGTCTGAACATCTTCTCCCGGCTTCGGGGTTTCATGATGGTTGGGAATGATCAAAGCTGCGGGTTGTAGCTGGTGTATGAGCCAGTAAGTCTTCTGTAATTGCCAGTCAGCCTCTGGCTTGTCCCACATCCCATCAAACCAGATTCCGCCCACGGGGCCGTAGTTCGTGAGCAGCTCCCGTAGCTGTCCATTCATGTAGTCCAGATAGGCATTCCAATCCCCGTGGTCCGGGCGACCGTTGTCCCACGATCCCTGATCCATCGCGGTTTTCCCGCGTGGAAAATAGTCGGGATGGTGCCAGTCAAGCTGCGAGTAATAGAAGAAGAGCTTTATCCCCTGGCGATGGCATTCATCCGCCAACATTTTCAACGGATCTTTGGCATAGGGTGTCCGCTGAACGATGTTCCAATCCGAAACCTTGGAATCAAACATCGCAAAGCCGTCGTGATGGCGCGAAGTAATAGTGATGTATTTCATTCCGGCTGCCTTGGCCAGCGATACCCAGGCTTTGGCGTCGAACTTTTCGGGATCAAAGAACTGCGGAACGCGTTCATATTCCTGCAGAGTGAGCTTGCGGTTATGGAAGACCCATTCACCATCGCCAAGCACGCTGTAAACGCCCCAGTGGATGAACATACCGAATTTGTCGTCTTGAAATTCCTGCCGGGCTTTAAGGTTTTCAGGAGTGGCCTGGTAGTTAGACTGCGCCACCGCGGTGGTCACGGGAAAAACCAGCAAGATAGCAATTCGGGAAATCGAAGTCATTCGTCGCATCCTCATCATTCAGTCTCCTTGCAACAGGGTTCCCCGCGACCTTCGGCTGAGTCTAGTATTGCAGCAAACGATAACCGCGCTAACCTAAGACAATCGCGGTAACTTCGCAAGGTTCACCATCAGCATCAACCCAATGCTTCACCATCAGCACCAACGCAATCAATGATGTCTGTAGCAATCAATGTAGCAATCAATGATTGACAGACTAGCCCCCCTCGTTGTAGCCTCGCTCTCCCTGTCGCTGCACTCGGCCCTTTAGCTTAGTTGTACCCAGTCAATTTTGAAAATATTCCCTGTCCTTTGGAGAAACTCCTGTGAGAAATTGCGCTCTCGTTCGTCTGTGCCTTTTGCTGTTGGCATGCCATTGTTTTCCTGCCGTCGCAGCAGTCGCCCAGCGATCGGCAGATGTCGTGGGTTCTACGCCGAGTCAACTTGGTGATGTTCCCCTGGCCTTCGAACCTAACCAGGGACAGGCAGGCCCTGATGTGCGCTTTGTCTCAAGGGCTCAGGGATTGACGGTGCTAATAAAGGACGGCGAGGCTACCCTGCTCGCTCCTTCTGACGGCCACGACCGAACTCCCGCTTTAGTGCACATGAAACTTGTGGGTGGATCCTTGCGCGATCCGGTTGCACTTGAGAAACAGGATGGAGTCAGCAATTACTTAATGGGCGATCGTCCCTCTGACTGGCGGTCTGGAATACCGAATTTCGGGCGCGTGCGCTATGCCAGCGTTTATCCCGGCATTGATCTTGACCTCTACGGCAACCATCGCCGGTTGGAACACGATTTCATCCTGGCGCCGCGAGCCGACTACACAAGGATATTAGTTCGCCTCGACGGCGCGACTGGTTTGTCACTAGGTCAAGATGGCAGCCTTCAGGTGGAGACACCAGCCCGCAAACTCATTTTCAAGCGTCCGGAGGTTTATCAATATCACGGAAGCAAAAAGATAGCAGTGGCGGCGAGTTATTTGGTAGCAGCGACCAATGAATTTCGCTTTGAATTGGGTGTTTACAACCACGACCTGCCGCTGATAATCGATCCCGTCCTCGCTTACTCAACTTACCTTGCCGGCAGCTCCACTGAATACGGGTCGGTAATCGCTGTCGACAAGCAGGGGGATGCCTACGTGACCGGGGCTACATTCTCGATTGACTATCCGGTGAGCGTTCCAATCAATGGAACGTGCAGCAATATTTGCCAGGGCGGCGATGTTTTCGTTAGCAAACTAAGTCCGGCCGGTGCGCACTTGATCTATTCGACGTTTGTCGGTGGCGCCCAAACCGATAGACCCCTCGCAATCTCGGTTGACGGTTCCGGATTCGCTGCCGTCGCCGGGTCGACCTCTTCGCTCGACTTCCCGCAGAAGAATGGAACAGCGGTGGTGCTGAGTTCCTTCGGTTCCCACGGCTTTGTATTCGAATTGAATCCAGCGGGATCAGCCTTCAGCTTTTCCACCTATTTGGGAGGCGAGGGTTCGGACTCGGCCAGCGGAATTGCTACTGACACTTTGGGAAATGTTTACGCCAGCGGACTGACTAATTCCGTTTTCTTCCGGCCAACACCGGGAACCCAGATTGGTCCGACTCCGACCTACGACAATAGCAACCTGTTCCTGATCAAGTGGTCCCGCAAGGGCACTCTGGCTTTTTCAACTCTTGTCGGCGGCTCGTCCTTATATCCCGGGACCCTCGGCTTCCAATTTCCAACCACATCGGTGGTGGTGAATTCGGCGGGTGAATCCCTGGTAAGTGGAACGGCGCTCGACGGGTTCCCCACTACACCCGGCTCGTACCAACCCGATTACCCGAGTACTGCCAATCTGAACTACCACGTATTTCTTGCCAAATTCGACGGGTTGGGCACCAGCATCCTGTCTGCCACCTATCTGGGCGGCACGGGCGGCGACTACGCCAGCGGCGTAGCTCTTGATTCGTCAGGCAACGTCTACGTTACCGGCAACACGAATTCTCACGATTTCCCCACCACGGCTGGCGCCTTTCAGTCCGCCTATATTGCAGGGCCATATTCCATCGGATTTGTTTCCAAACTGGACCCGGCCTTGTCCAGCTTGACGTACTCAACGTTTCTTGGGCCAACGGAAGGCGATTTCGGAAGCACCTCAACAGGTGGGATCGCGGTGGACACAAACGGTAACAGCTTCGTCGTCGGGACCACTAGCGAACCTTCTTTCCCAGTAGTGAACCCAATCATCGGAGCCGCGCCTCACTCGGACTTCAATAATGTAACCAGTGCATTTCTATCCGTACTTAACAATTCAGGCAGCGCGCTGACTTTTTCAACTTTCTTGTCCGGGTCGACGGGTACGAATGGTAGTGGGGTGGCTCTAAACTCCGTGGGCGATGCCTTTATTACAGGAACCACTTTCGATTCCGATTTTCCCACCACGGCGGGTGCGTTCCAATCTAGTTTTCCAGTGACCCCCTACTCGCAGCATTCATTTGCAACTAAATTTTCCATGGCGAAAGCGAACTCGAGCGCTTGCCTCTCCAGCAGCTTTCTGTTTTTCGGGTCCCTTCAGCCCGGCCAGTCTTCACTTCCACAGTCATTGACGATCAAGAATTGCGGGTCAGCATCCTTGAAGGTTTCCGGTGTGACTTCCAGCAATCCGATTTTCGTGGTCACGCAAAATACCTGCAAGACGGTTGCGGCAGGAGCCAGCTGCGCCGTATCCGTCCGCTATTCGCCGACCATTGCCGCTGGATACGATGTTGCTTCCCTGCAGATTAAAGACAACGCTCCGATTCCGCTGCAAACCGTTGCACTCTCCGGCTATTCAGTGCTTCCTTCCATTCAGGTCTATGCGACCGACGTTACCCTTCCCGATAGTGTCGTGGGGCTTACAAGTTCGCCTCTCTACATCCAGATTCAAACCTACGGAACCATTCCCGTTCATATCACCAACGCGACTGCTACCGGCGATTTCGCAGCATCGAACCAATGCCCAGCGGAGCTTTACCCTGGCGGCGGCTGCGTCATCGGCGTTACCTTCACGCCAACGGTCGCAGGAGTCCGGACCGGAACGCTTTCAATCCTTGACGACGTGCCCGGTAGCCCCCAGACCGTTAATCTCACCGGAACTGGGCTGAGTTCGTATCCAATTCCGAAGATTGGTTATCTCTCGCCCGGCTCTGCCTTGGTTGGCTCATCGGCAGTTGCGGTCTCCATCACCGGTGACAACATTTTTTCCACCACCAAAGCGACCATCAACGGGAAAGCAGCCGCTACTAACTTCGACCCGGCGTTCGGCCTGAGGCTAACCATTCCTGCGGCCATGATGACGTCTCTTGCCGATCTTGCTATCCAGGTCGTCAATCCCGCCCCGGGTGGCGGAACATCTGCGCCGGTGCATTTCATGGTTTACAAGCAGATCAAAATTGGGGCGTCGGACGTGGTCTATGAGCCCTTTACTCAAAGGCTGTACGCCTCAATTCCAGCTCGGGCGGCCTCGAGCCCTAACACGTTTGTCACAGTGGATCCGGCAACCGGCCTGCTGGGAGCGCATGTCCCGGTGGGAAATGATCCCGGGGCAATGGGAATCTCCTCCGACGGTACGACTCTCTATGTTGCTTTGAATGGCAGCAACTCTATCGTGCCTGTCAACGTGGGGACCAGAACCCCCGGCACTGAGATTCCGCTCGGCTCAGATCCACAAAGAGGCCCTCTGTCTGCCTCCGCTATTCAGGTTCAGCCCGGTCAGCCCGGCAGCTTCGTGGCTACCTTGACCGGCGGCTTCCAGGGCCCGGACGGCATTGATTGGTTCAAGGATGGAAAACTGATAACGCAGTTCCTCAACGAACCGCCAACCAACGTGGCCCTGTCTAACCCATTGTTCGTAGGATCCTCGGACGTTTATGGAATAGGCGGCCCCTATGGTGGAAACGGATTTGTTCATTTCGTCCTCACCAGCAAGGGAATGCTCCAAGCACCTGGTTTGAGCGAAGACCTCGGACTAGGCCCGTTCGATACTGACGGCAAAAATCTCTACGACATCACGGGACAGGTTTTCGCCGCCAGCAACGGCAATTTACTGGGCCGCTTGGCTGGAACCGACAACTTCTACTTTCCGACTGCGGTATTGACGGACTTCAGCTCGGGAAGGACGTTCTTGCTTACTCCATACAACGGCATTTTGGGCTTCGACTCCACAAGCTTTGCCCAAGTGGGGTCAACCGGTTACTTCAATTTCAACCCTACCTCTGACCGGTTGCTTCATTGGGGAAGCGATGGGCTCGCACTCCTGGCCACAAACTACTTTACCAACACCTATGATTTGATCCTGATGCGGACGAATCTATTCTATCCCGCGCCCGGACCCAATCCACTGCCGGTCGCCACGTCGTTCAGTCCGGCGTCGGTTACCTCAAAGGGGCCGAATTTCCTGCTGACGGTAAACGGCTCTCACTTTGTTCGCGGCGCCGTGGTTCTGTGGAATGGCGCTACTCGCACTACCAAGTGGATAAACGCCTCTAAATTGATAGCCGACATACCAGCGGCGGACATCAAAGCAAAAGGCACGGCGCAAATCACAGTTTCGAATCCCGCGCCGGGAGGAGGCGCGTCGTCAGCTCAGACGATCACCATCAACTAAAGTTGCAGCTTTCTTTGCGCGCAAGTCCAGTTGCAGGCCAAGACTCAATTCGGACCCAGAAATCACAAGAAGGAGACACGCCGACATGTTACGCCCAAGCTCTCTTAGCCGAGTACTCTTGATATTTGGTCTGGCGGCGATCTTCGCTGCCGCGGTAGCCTACGCGCAAACCGCCCGGGAAACTGCAAATGCGACCGGTGCTGATCATTATGCCGCTCGTCTCGCCACATCAAGGCGCCATGCGCTGCCTGCCAATACTCCTCGCGGCAGAACTCTGCGGGCTTTGCCGGGTTTGCGCTCGCATATTCCCAGCGTCAGCAGCGGGGCCATCGCCAAAAACCAGACCCGGTATCCCGGGGATCTGCAATTTCACGGCGGCGCGGTGATTGAATCGAGCAAGTCGCATGCCATCTACTTGCGCCCGAATGGCAACTGCCCCATTGCGACCTGCTGGGGAGACCCTGAAAAATTCCTGCGCGCTCTGGGCAAGAGCGACCTGATCCATACGGTGGACGAATACGTCGGCCTGACATCCGATCACCGCTACACCGTGGGCGAACACGCCTTTATCAAGTTCAAGCCCGGCAAAACTCCGTTAACCGACAACGATATGCTTGCCGTCGTGCATTCGGTTGCCGCCAAGAGCGGCCAGACGGGATACGGCCACATTTACCACGTATTTCTCCCGCCCGGCACCGACGAGTGTTTCGATTCTTCCTTCACCGAATGCTACGCACCCGACAACAACGATACTTTTTTCTATTGTGCCTACCACGGTTCCGCCGACTTCAAAGATATCGGCCACGTGATCTACTCGGTCGAGCCCTATCAAAATGTTCCTGGCTGCCAGGATACTCAAACCCAAAACGGACCTCTCCCCAACGGCAGCCTGATCGACTCAACCAACGACACCCTCTCACATGAATTGATCGAAGCTATCACCGATCCTGACCTGGACGCCTGGTGGAGCGAACTCAATCTGGTCGAGTTTGGAGAGGAAATCGCCGACGAATGCATCTTCCTCGACGGTCCCGCCGAATTCCAGGTCGAAGGACGAAGATACGCCGCCCAGCTGGAATATTCCAATGCGGCCCACGCCTGCGTGGCAGCGCCGTAAATCCGCCGTCAGAAGACTCCTAACGGCAAAGAAGGCAGCCCAGGGCGCCAGCCACGGGCTGCCTTCCAAACCCCACCAAACGTCCGCCACCCGACAATCTTGGCCATACTCCTGCGCTGACGATGTCAGGAGAATCCGCTAAAATCGTGGCTCGAATTTAGGCCGATCCCGGGAGAGCCGCACGATGCCCTTGAAATCCAAACTGTTTCATGGCGACAAGGCATTGGAGGCATGCCTGACAAAAGATGGGGCGCATCTGACGCCAGGAACCAAAGGCCCGCATGTGGGCAAGGTTCAACGCGCCGTGGTGGCGCTCGATGGCGCGCTTATAAGAAATGACGAGATCGAAGCTTCGACCTACGGTCCTTCCACCGCCAAAGCGGTTCTCCCTACAAGCGCAAACGCAAGATCATCAACTTCTCATATCAGAAAACCGCCGACGACATCGTGGGCAAGATGACCATCGCCTCGCTTGACAATGAAATGGCAATCGCTGAGAAACGTCCCAAGCTTCGCGGGTGCCATGGTGACAATGGCGGCGGCGGGCTCCCTCGAAGAGCCCATCGAATGTCACGGAAAAAGCGAGGGAGAACGTCGGTTCGACCAATAACAGAGAGCTGCCCTTAATCGAGTTTTCTCCCGCGCGCTTGAACGTGGCCTTTCAGGAGTCGCTTCGTCCCAAGGAGACGTTGAACACAAATTCGTTGCGCACGGTGTTGCTGGTGAGCCGGGCCAACGAACTGCTCGCGCCCTTTAACCTGAAGCTTTCAACGATCTTTCTTCCTTCCTTTGATTACGCCTATCCGGTCGGTCAAAGGGACGACATCGATTGCCGCTCCATTCGCCAGGCGGCCGAAAAGGCCAGTCCCGGGTCGTCCCTGTTCGTGCGCGTAATTTTCTGCCACCT
>CAWGQZ010000024.1:0-57682 GCA_963824805.1 uncultured Acidobacteriaceae bacterium
GTTGCCGACAACAGTGAAGCCATCCTGCTGAATGCGACGATCGGCGCGGCCTGATCGTCGGTGTCGGGTTCTTCGTCGATGTCGTAGGGCGGTCGGAAGTAGAGAGGTTGAACTCCGAGCTTGCTGGCGAAGAGGCGTTCGGTGAGCTTGACTTCGAGGTCGAGCTCGATGCGTCGAGATTTCGCTGATGTCGGGATGAAAGAAAGTGTGATTGCCGATTTCGTGGCCTTCGCGCTGTACCCGCTGCATGAGGCCGATGTTCTCCTGCGCCTCGGCGCCGATCATCATGAAGTTCCTTTGACGTCGTATTCTCTTGAGAATGTCGAGGATTTTCGGGGTCCATTTGGGATCGGGACCGTCGTCGAAGCAGAGCGCGACCTCGTTCGGGTGATAGCCGTAGTACTGGACCGTGTAGCTGTGCGGATACACGTCCATGTGCTCGTCGATGATGAGCTTTTTGCGAGGGTCGGGCTCGTCGGTGTCGATCTCTATGGTGCGCTTGCCGGTCTGCGGCAAGCCGGTGACGCGGATGATGTCGCCGGAGCCTTGCTGTCGACGTCGTGTCCGGGCTGCATGGAGCCGAGAGCGTCGAGCGAAGCGGGATTGCTTGGTTTGTCCCAGACATTCCACATGGAGCGGTCTTCTGCGCCAAGTCGCCAGAGGGCGAAGGTCTGCAGGCCGAGCTGGCGCGCGGCGCGCATCTCATTCAGCAGCGTGACGCCATCGAGGAACCAGACGACGTGGCGCGTGTGGGTGTCTTCGTCGATGTACTCGAAGTGAGGATTGAGCGAGTTGTAATCGAGATCGAGGTCGGCATCGGCATCGCTTGCACGCTGCCAGACGTCGGAGACGTGGTCGATGACCTCGGTATTGACGACATGGGGTTTGCGGAGTTTTGGATCGCGCGCCTTGGGATCGGGGATGGACATCTCCCAGTCGTAGCCGTAGTTGCCGACGGCGCAGATGATCTTGTCGATGGGACAATTTTGAGAACGCGAGTGAGGTTGGCGACGAACCAATCCTGGCTGGCGATGGGGCCGGGTTCGCTCGAGTCTCGTGCTGGTCGTAGTTCATCAGCACGACGCCGTCGGAGTTGGCGGAGACGTCTTCAATTCTTCGGCTGAGTCGGAGACGGCGACGTTGACGTAGAGGCGCAGGTTGCGCGGGTGCAGGTCGGAATAGAGCTCCTGAATAAAGGTGAGATATGCGGGCTGAGCGTCTTCATTCAGATTCTCAATGTCGAAGCGAAAGGCCGTGATAACCGGGGAATGCGGTGAAGAAGCGCTGAAGTTCGCAGACGAATCTGCTGCGTTTCGCTTGGTCTTTGAGCACGTCGCCCATGGCGGGATCGAAGCTCTGCGTGTGGGCAGTTGAAGTTGTTGAGGTGAGGAAAGATCTCAGTGTCTTCGTGCGTCTCCTGAATGACGCGCTTGACCTTGTTGTTTTCGTCGGGGTCGTGAACGACGCCGTTCTGGAAGATGGGGAACTCGAGGCCGTCCTGGGTGGTGCCCTGAAGGTCAGTCGAGGGCGCATCGACATGGAGCCACTGCGGGAAGAGCAGGTCGATTTGGTGGACGTGCTCTTTCAGGGACGAGTAGCTGGCCGCGTCGTCTGGAATGTAGTAGGCGGCGCGCAGACCTTCGCCGGTGTTGAAGGGAATTTCGGAAGGCTTGCGATCGGTCTTGCGGCGAGCGAGATGCTGAGGGCGGCGTCTGGTGCGAACTGAGGGCGCGGTTTTGCTGGAGAGCACTGTAGTTGTGCTTCTGAGTGGGAAGCAGCAACTCCGGCAGACGCTGGCCGCGCAGGACATTGAAGATAAACCCTGCGAGGACCAGCGTGGAGATGACGGCGGTTACGTCGAGAATGCGGCGGAGGCGCTTCCATCGTGTTCGCTGGGGATCAAAAAATATCTGTCTATCGGGCATTGCCGTCTTACGCTATACAGTACGAATCGTATGGAAGCTGACCCCCTGAGTCAATCGATGCAGACGGTTACGGCAGTGGAACGGCAGATACGCACTGTTATGTCGATTTTGCCGGCTCTGCTGGCGGGAGCACTGCTTCGTGTTTGGATGCTGAAGCATTTCTTCGAGGTGACCGGAGACTCGCTGATCTACGGCGGGATCGCAAAGAACCTACTGCTCAGCGGGCGGTATGCGCTGACGGTTGGTACAGGTGAGACGTATCCGACGTTGATTCGTTTGCCGGGTTATCCGCTGTTTCTGGCGGGGTGCTTCAAAGTGTTTGGGATGGAGAACTACGCGGCGGCGGCGTGGGTGCAGATTGCCTGGAGCTTGGCGGGATGCTTGCTGCTGGCTGATCTTGGCGCGGCGGATCGCGCCGGAGAAGCTGAAGCGCGGAGCTGGCCTATTGCACATTGTGGCTGGCGGCGCTTTGTCCGTTCACGGCGATGTATGCGGCGAATCCGCTGACGAGGGGCTGACGCTCTTCACGATCGCGCTGGCGATGTGGTGTGCGGCGCGATTTTCAGGAGCGGGCCGGGTTGGGGCGCCGCGCTGGGATTCACGTTTGCGGTGACATATGCGGCCTTGCTGCGGCCGGACGGAGCGTTGGTGGCGTTGGCGTTTGCGTCCGGTGCTGTTGGCTGGATGGTCGGCGCAGGAGCGCGGAGTGATACGCAGAGCGTGAGTGCGGATGGTGGCTGGTTTGCGTGCTGCTGGCGCGTGACTGCCATTTGCGGCATGGACGTGGCGCAACTGGCAGACGTTCCAGGTTTTTGAGCCGCTGGCTCCGCGCTACGCGAACGATCCGGGAGAGCTTCACGACAGGTTGGGAGAGCTGGGTGAAGACGTGGTGCCTGGATTTCGTTTCGACGTACGGGGTGTACTGGAACGTTCCGGCAGATAGCTCGATATTTCAGAAGCTGCCGGCGTAGGGCGTTCGATAGTCCGCGGAGCAATATGCGGAGACAGCTGCGCTGGCGCATGATTACAACAGCGAACGGCAATGCCTGACGCCGGAGATCGATGCGCGTTTTGCGAATCTGGCGCGAGAGCGGAGCGGCGCATCCATTGAGATCGCATGTGCTGTTGCCGTTGGGCGCGATGCTGGACATGTGGCTGCGGCCGCGCGTGGAGAATCTGCCGATCGATCTGGACTGGTGGGTGTATTCGCATCATCATGCGGAGACGCGGTTCAGCTGGTTCTATGCGGGGTTGAATGCGTTCTATCTGCTGCTGGGGATTGCGGGACTGTGTCTGCGGCCGAGATTGTGGCAGTGGATGCTGGCGTACATGGTGCTGCGGAGCGCTATTGCTGACTGACGGTGGAGGCACCCGAGGCGCGCTACACGCTCGAGTGCTTTCCCGATGTTGTTTGTGCTGGGGGGCGTGGCGCTCTACCGGTTCACGTACTGGGTCTTGCTGTCGGTCTTGAAGGTGAAGGCGTCAGAGGGCAGAGGCTGATTGAGCTTGAAGTTGAAGTAGACGCAGATGCGGGACTGGCCCTGTCCCTGATCGAAGACCTGCTTCAGGCTGACGCCGTGAGCGGGGTCAATCCAGATGACGACCTTGGAAAGAGCTTGAGGACGTCAGGATCTTTGGCGATCAACTGAAGCTTGTCGTTTGATGCCGTTGAGTGTCTCTGAGCCAAGATAGGTGATGTTCCATTTCTGCTGGAGATCTTTGCCGCTGGCGCCGAAGCCGAGCACGAGGTAGCTTTCGTATTTGCTGACCTTGCTGGACGTCGTGATCCATGCGTAGTAACTGCTGGCCCTGACGGACCGGATCCCCCACTTTCACATAGATCTCAGAGACTGTTCCCATGGAGCCGGAGGTAATTCGAATTTCTGTCGCCGGACGAAGCTTGCCTTCGAAGCTAACCCCGAACGGATCTTTGTTTCCGACAAAGCTCGTGGTGTTGGTTCGCAACGCATAGTTGGTCCCGACCAAAATCCCACCCACGGTAAGAAATGCAAGTAATAGCAAGCTGCGTACTCGGTTCCGCGAGACCTCAACTTTCCCCGGAAGTTGAGGAATGCTCTCCCTCTCCTTCCACGGAGTATTCATTTCCAGCGGAAGCACAACCCGGCGTGAGTTCGCGGTGGCGAAAGGCTCTTCGTAGCCAATGGGAGTTGAGGTAAAACGCTCGACTGACTGGTCTTCCGCAATCGTTAGTGCGTCGTATATCCGGCTCACGTCTGTTATTCCTCTTTCCTGTTTTACTAGGTCTCGCGCCTTCTTACATCGGGCCTTGGTGCCATTACTGATTGCGCAGGCGGGGTTATCAAGTTCCCCGATTACGCGATGCATCGACAACACTCGAGACGCTGGCAGACGGACAAACAACTGGAATTTAGTTATCGCTTTGCGGGAGAGCGTCTAGGTCGTTTACGAAAAATTGTGCAAGACAATTTGTGGGGGGAATGTTGAACCTTGCGCCAAAAGCAGATCGCCGGTTCCTGAATCTGTATTAATGCTTCTCTAACTATACGAGGTCGGCCCGTGTGTTGAATATCCCCACAACGGGCTACAACCCGCCCCGCACGAGCCATTCCCTACTTGTACTACAACCTTCAGTATCCCTCTATACCATTCATTACAAAGGCTATAAATGGGTGTAATTTTGACATGCCGGACGGGGAAGTTCCCGTATGGCGTCGGCTTCTAAGGTTTATTGAAGTGGCAACGTCACGCTCTGTCCCTTATTCAAAGGCAGATGCGAAATGTTCTGCCCTCCGTAAATTTCTGCTCCTGGGCTGTTAAGTCCGGTCACCGGAATTGTGGTGGATGCGACCGGCGATCCCGCTGGAACGCTGATCGTAATCTGAGGTGTCGGGCCGCTTACGACGCTTGCCGTCACGCCCGAACGATTGTAGGCGTCGCGGTTCTGCATGTTCTTTCCCAGCACGTCGAGTGACGGGCTCAGAACTGGCAGGTTGAGCAGTTTGAAATATGTGGTGAAGGTTGCGTCGTAAAGATCGCCCAACAGCGAGTGCGTGCCGTCGTAAGCATGCAGGTTCGACTGGTGGAACATCTGCGGATCCATATCGCCCATCAGCATGTTCACGACAAAGCTGGAGCTGATGTAGTCGCGAATCTGCTGCGGAGTGTAGGTTGAATACGGCGACTGGCCGGCGTAGATGCAGTGATACTCGGCCGCCCAATCCGCCGGGTTGTTGACATTGTAGAAAAGATCATTGGCGTGGCGCGGCACTTCGTAGAGTCCCGACGCAAAGCTGTTCACAATGCCAACGTTTGGCGACGGTCCGGGGCCGTTGTTGATCTTACCGAGCACCGAGGTGTCGGTCACAACATAGTGAATGCCGTCCTTCACCAACTCTCCTGGAACCTGGGAATCGCTCAGGCCGGAGACGCCCGGAGTGACCAGGTTTGCGGGATTGAAGTTGGTCAACCCCAAGGTGGCGGCTTCTGAGTTATTCGGTGGAATCTGGCCGTCGATCTGGGCTTGGCTCATTCCGTCGAGCGAATCGGGATGGTCCCAGGTATGGCTGATCCAATAAAACTCAGCTTCGTATTTCTTCAGCTCCGGAGTCAAGTCGTCGACCGCGCCTGCGGGCAGGCTGGTGTAGTCGCGGTCGCCGGTCGTGCCCACGCCGTTGAAGGCTAGGCTGATCATGAAATTCGGCAGCCGCGGGTCGCTACGCTTGGAAATCTGCCAGTTGACCAGAGCGTCGACATCTGCCGCATTGATGCGGAAATTCGGCAGCGAACTCGCGTCGGAAGCGGTGCCGCACTTGGTCCCGACCACCCACTCCGCGTCCGACAGGAATACGTCGTCCACCTGCGGGGAAGCGTAAATGTGATAGTCACCGAGGAAGACGCCCTTCGTCACCCAGTTCACCAGACCGTAAGCAAGCACCAGGTCGTGCATCAGGTACTGGTTGCTGTCGAAGGTCTGCGTCAGGTATTGCCGTCCGTCCCCCAAATCGTAGATCAGCGACAAAACATTGCCGGAAGTGTCGGTGATGAGCGGGGTCACAGTTCCGGCGAGGGGTGACGCCAGATAGACCGTCGCGTTTGAAAAGGTAATTGGGGTTGAGGTGTTGGCGTAGAAGAAAACGCTGGCTGCGCCGGGCGCAAAATTCCCGGTGTAGGTTGAATTGATGGTCTTGTTGGTTGGGTTCAGTCCGAACGCCGCGTTAGGGCTGGCGAACCAGTTCAGTTGGCGAATAGCAAACTTCTGCTCGTAGGCAGTAAGCGCTGCCATGCCGGGCAGGGTGTTGATGTAGTTTCCGTTGGAGAAGATCACTCCCTGATAAAAGCCGTGGCAGGCGCCGTCGGAAAGCATGGCGGCGGTGACACCGGCGGGGCTGGCTTTGAAGTCGAGCACGGTGTAGGGAGTGCCGATGTAATCGAGAGCCTGCTTGATCGCCGGGAAATCGGCTTCATTCTTGCCGTATGAAACCACCAACAACTTCAGATCGATCGTTGTTGCGCAGGTCCCGACCGGCAGCACGTTCAAGGTCGCGTTGCTGATCTTTGCAGCGAGTGAGGCCTGGATGGTTACAGTTCCCTGCTTCAACGTTGTGGCTTTGCCGGCTGAAACAGTGGCGATTGCAGGATCCGACGACGTCCACTGTGCCGTGGCCGTAACATCCTGCGTTGAACTATCGGAGAAACCAGCGATGGCGGTGAACTGCTGCGGTGTTCCGGCCGCAACAGACGTGGAGTTTGGCGTCACCGTGATTCCGGTGAGGGTCGGAGTGTTGACGGTCGCGCTCGTAGATCCCTGGATCGATCCGCTGGTGGCCGTGATCGTTGCGACGCCCGGGGCGACTGCCGTAGCTATGCCCGCGGATGTGATGGTCACCGCTGCTGTGTTATCGCTGCTCCAGGAAACTTGAGAGGTAATGTTCATTTGTGTGCTGTCGGCGTAGAAACCGGTGGCGGCGAATTGCTGGGTGGCACCTTTATTGAAGGCTGGGTTGGGGGGAGTGACCGCGATCGACTGCAACATCGCGGTTCCCTGCCCGGTCAAACTTACCGACTGGGGGCTATTCGTCGCGTTGTGGGTGATGGTCAGCAACCCGGTGCGAGTGCCGGTTGCAGTAGGAGCAAAGGTGACGCTAATGGTGCAACTGCCGTTCCCCGCCAGAGTCGCACCGCAAGTGGTGCCGGACTGCGCATAGTCTCCGGAGAATCCAACGCCGGTGATGGTCAGAGTCGTTGCCTGGGCGTTGTGAATGGTAACCGGTTGTGAACGCTGGTGGTTCCGGTCGACTGCGCGGCAAAAGTCAGGGCGGCCGGTGTAACCGTAACTGGAACTGCTGGAGCGCCGGTGCCAGCTCCCGATAATGTCCCGGTCAGTGCGATTCCCGAGCCCACGGTTGCGACTACAGTGCCGGTGCGGCTTCCATTCGCAGTGGGACGGAAACTCACATTAATAGTGCATGAGGCTTTCGCCGAAACCTGCGAACCGCAACTATTGGTCTGGATGAAATCTCCGGTTGTGACGACGCTCGAAATCGCCAGAGCACTCGCCTGATTATTGGTAAGCGTGAAGCTCTTCGAGGCGGTGGTGGATCCAACGTTCGTGGTGACGTAAGAACGCGAAGCCGGCGTCATCGAAGCGGGCGCAACACCGGTGCCACTGAGCGTGATCTTCTGCGGACTGTTGTTCGCGTTGTCGGTAATGGTGACTGTACCTGTCCGCGATCCGGCGGCTGTTGGGGTGAACGTAATGGAAATCGTGCAATTTCCCCGCGCCGGCACCGAGCTGCCGCACGTATTGGTTTGGGCAAAGTCCCCGGTGACGGTAATGCTGCCCACACTCAAAGCGACCGACGAGCCGTTGCTGACCGTTACCGATTTCGGCGCACTAGTGCTCCCCACGGCCACGCTTCCAAACGAACGTGAACTATTGGAGAGGCTCGCTCTCTGCGCGAGTGCTGGACGCGCTGCCGCGATCATGAAGACGGATGCCAGAAGAATAAAATGTGAGGCCACAAACCGACGAAGGATGTTCATGCCGCTCCTCGGAAATTTACCTACTCGCAGCGCAACCTTGCGCGCTAACTTGGGGGAGATGGCGGGGGAGATTTTATGTGCGGCGGGCGAGCCGCCGATACACCGATAAAGGAGGAGCGGCGCCGCTCCTCCTTATGGGCGCCGCTAAATCTATTGCATCGGCAAAGTAATGCTTTGACCCTGATTGATCTGGATGTGCGAGATCGGGGTCCCGCCATACAGTTCCGAACCAGCGCTGGTTAATCCGGTGACCGGAATGACTGCTCCCGGGTTTGCCGCCGGTACTTCGATCGTGACAGACGGAGTCGCGGTTCCGACGCCAAGCAAGGTGCCGGTTGCTCCCGCCAGGTTGTAGGCGTTGCGTGCCTTCATACTTTCGCCCAACTGATCGAGGGTCAGGCTGAGCACCGGCAGCTTATAGAGCGCCTCGTACTTGGCGAAGGTCTGGTTATACACGTCGCTGATCAGCGAGTTGGTACCGTCATAGGCGTGCAGGTTGGGTTGATGGAACATCTGCGGGTTCATGTCCCCCTTCAGCATGTTCACCACGAAAGTGTCGGTGGTGTAATTGAGGATGTCCGCTGCTTTGTAGTCCGTGTAAATCGGAGTCGCTGGACCCGGATCAGGACCGTAGATGCAGTGGAACTCGGCTTCATCGTCCGCCCAGTTGGCGGCGTTGTAATAAATACTGTTGGGATAGCGTGGCACTTCGTAGATCCCGGTCGCGTAGCTGTTGACGATGCCAACGTTAGGCGAAGGATTCGGTCCATTGTTGGGCTGGCCAATCACCGAAGTATCGCTGACAACATAGCGAATACCGTTGGCATACAAGTACTGCGGCACATCCGGATCATTCAGGCCGGTGACGCCGGGGCTGACCATATTCGCCGGATTGAAATCAGTGAAGTTCAACGGAGTTACCGCGCCTAGCGGCGGGTTGTCCGCACTGTCGAGGTCCAGGTTTACGCCGCCGTAAGTCGTGCCCGAGGCGACGAAGAGATTGGTCAGGATTTCCAAGTCGATTGAATCGACCTGCGGATTGTCGGTATCCCCAAGAACGTCGGACTTGTGGAGCCCGTTCAACGTGTTGGGATGGTCGTAAGTATGGGTTACCCAGTGGAAGAACTGTTCATACTCATGAACACTGGACGTCAGATCATCGTTCGCAACTCCGGACTGCGGCAGTCCAGTCCAGTCTTTGTTGCCCACCGTGCCGACGCCGTTGAATGCCATGGTCAGCTTGAAACCCTGCAAGAGCGGATCGCTCTGCAAGCTGTTCTGCCAGGCCACTAGAGCGGTCATGTCCGCCGCCTTCAGGCGGAACGTCGGCAACGAAGGATCGTCGGACACGGTCCGGTCATGCGTCGTTGGGATTGGTACACGAAGTTCCCGGCACCCACTCAGCATCGTTGATGAAGAAGTCGTCGACCTGCGCCGCGGCGTAGACATGGTAGTCGCCCAGGAAGACGCCCTTGGTCACCCAGTTGAGCAGGCCGTAGGCAAGAACCAGGTTGTGTTTTAGATACTGGTTGCTGTCAAAGGTCTGGCTCAGGATCTCCTGGCCGTTGCCCGGCGTATAAATCGCGGAGAGCACATTACCCGATGCATCGACCAACAGCGGTGTAACCGTACCACTCGCCGGAGTGTATTGTGGCGAGAGGAATATGAATGCGCCACTGAAGCTCAACGGTGTAGCCGTGTTGACCATCGGAAACACCGAGGCGGCTGCAGCTGTGAAGCTAGCATTGTAGGTAGCAGTGGACGGAACTGTGCTCGCCGAGTAATTGAATCCGTAATCCGGAGTCGGATTGAAGAACCAATTCACCTGACGTACGTGGAAAGTTGTCTCATATGAGTTCAATGTGGTGTAGAGGTTCGCGTTGCCGCTGTAGATATCGTCGCCGAACGCCATGATCACGCCTTGGAAGTATCCGTGGCAGGTACCATCTGACAGTACCGCCGGGGTAACATCCGTGTAATTCATCACGGTGTAAGGTGTACCGACAAAATCCAGAACCTGCTTGATCGCCGGCAGATCCGCATAGCCAGCAGCCAGGTTGTCGATGACCAGCACCTTCATATCGACGCTCGCGTCGGGACAAACCCGAGGCAAGGTTGAAAGCGCACTCAAAAACGCTGGCGGATTGGAAGTGACAGCGTTCAGGGTCGCGGAAATTGGAATTGCCGTGCTGCTGGTGCCGAGTACAGTGGCGAGTCCTGCAGATGTAATTCCTACGACCGCAGGATTCCCGGAAACCCAAGTAACCTGGTTGGTGATGTCCTGCGTGCTGTTGTCGTTGTAATGGCCCAGCGCGGCGTACTGTTGCTGCGCGCCTATGCCGACGTTGATACTTGCCGGGGTCACGTCGATTGAAACCAGCGACGCTGCCGTCACTGTCGCGGTCATCGTGCCCACCACGACTCCGCCACTCCAACTGGCAGTGACCGTAGCCGGCCCAACCACGGCGCCCGACGCGAGTCCCTGGGTTCCGGCCGTGTTGCTGATGGATAGGTTTGCGCTGTTCGAACTCCACACCACAGTTGTGGTCAGATCTTTGGTGGTGCTGTCACTGTAGTGGCCGGTGGCGCTGAACTGCAACGTCGATCCTTTTATGATCGATGGCGCACTGGGCAGGATGGAAATCGATTGCAGTGTCGGTCCGGTCACGGTGAGTTGTACCGGAGCTGAAACGACCGCACCCGCGGCCGCTTTCAGATTCGCCACACCGCCGTTGATTCCGGTGGCCACGCCGCTGTTGTTGATGCTGGCAACTCCAGTGTTGTCGGAGCTTAATACCAGCGCGCTCATGGCCGGCGTGCCGGTGGTGGCGTCGG
The DNA here is from genome assembly GCA_963824805.1 of uncultured Acidobacteriaceae bacterium. GTDB lineage: Bacteria > Acidobacteriota > Terriglobia > Terriglobales > Acidobacteriaceae > DATBAT01. The sequence continues at coordinate 10,785 of CAWGQZ010000024.1, forward strand.
TGTAGGTTGCGCTAGCCGTATAGGCCATGGTGCCGCCCGGCGCCACGCTCGCCGTCACCGGCGAAAGAGTGAGCGAGGCGATCGCTGGGGGCAATACGGTTACAGCCTTAGTTGCGGTAGCCGTCGTGCCGGTCACGGCGGCGGTAACGCTTGTGCTGCCGGTGGTTACACCTGTCGCCAATCCGGTCGTGCCGACGATAGAGAGGACTGCGGGATTGAGAGATGTCCAGGTCGAAATCGCAGTTACATCGCCGGTGGTGCCATTGTTGTAGGTCGCTGTCGCCTGGAACTGGAGCGGGCTTCCCTTGGGGACACTCGCTGTTGCTGGGGTAATCGCAAGAGATCGGATAGTAGCCAGGACTCCAGCACCGGTCAGGGCGACAGTCTGCGGACTTCCTAATGCACTATCGCTGATGGTCAGCGTGCCCGGAATGCTTCCAGTCACATGAGGATTGAAAATTACGTTTACGGTACAGCTTGCATTGGCGGCCAGCGATGCGCCGCAATTGTTGGTTTGCGTGTAGTCGGCTGGACTAGTGACGATGCTCTGAATGGCTAGGGCCGTGGTTGCTCGATTTCGAATGGTGACAGTTTGTGCCGCTGTAGCAACGCCGACGCGTTGCGTCGTGTTAAAGGCCAGCGAAACTGGGTTGATTGTCACCGGAGCTATTCCGGTTCCGGTTACAGCGCCGGTTACGGGAGTCGCTAAGCCAGGATAGGTGACGCTGACAGTACCGCTTACCGCTGCCGCAGTGGTTGGAGCAAAGGCCACGTTGATGGTGCACGACGCTCCGCCTGCCAGCGAACTACCGCAGGTGTTGGTTTGAGTAAAGGGACTGGCAAGTGTAATTGTTAGCGGCTGGGCTGTGGTTCCACGATTGGTAAGGACGAAAGCCCTGGTTGCGCTGGTGGTCCCTAAGGCGACGTTACCGAACGCCTGGGAGGTCGGATTCAGGGCCAATGGAGCAATCCCGGTTCCGGTCAGGCTAACAGATAGGGGACTTCCGAAGCCGGTATAGCTTATTGCGATCGTGCCGGTCGCGGCGCCGGTGGTCGTCGGAGCAAACACGGCATTGATGGTGCAACTGGCGCCGGCGGCTACTGACGAGCAGTTGTCGGTTTCGGTAAAGTTCGCGCTCGGCGTGATGGTGAAGGCCATTGCTGCAGAACTACTATTGACCACGGTAAAAGTCTTGGCGGGGCTTACCGATCCAACCGCCACACTGCCTAAAGCACGGCTCGTGGGATTGACGCTGACGGGAGCGATTCCGGTTCCAGTCACAGCGACAGAGAGTGGACTTCCAGTTCCGCTGTAGTTGACACCGACCGTACCGCTAACGGTGCCAGGTGCGGTTGGAGCGAATGCAACGTTGATCGTGCAAGAACCATGGGCCGCTACCGAAGCACAATTGTCTGTTTTAGTGAAATTGGCGCTCGGCGTAACGCTGAAGGCTATGGATCCACTGCTGTTGTTAGTGACGGTAAATATCCTGGCTACGCTGGTGGACCCGATTGCGACGTTTCCGAATGCGCGGCTCGCGGGAGTGATTGTTACGGGTGCGACTCCAGTTCCAGCAAGCGCTGCGGTTTGTGTTACCGGAGTGGCATTATCCGTTACTGTAAGTGTCCCGGTTCTCGCTCCTATCGCCGTCGGCGTAAAGGTCAGCGTGATTATGCAGCTTCCTCTTGCTGGCACCGAGCTGCCGCAATTGTTTGTCTGGGCAAAATCTCCGGCGGTGGCAATGTTGCTTACCAAAAGCGCCACTGTGGTACTGCCGTTTCTGAGAGTTACAGTCGAGGCTGCGCTAGTGCTACCCAGCCCAACGCTGCCGAAGTTGCGCACAGTGGAAAGCGTCGCGGTCTGCCCAAAGGAGTACACGGACGCAACCAAAATAAGAATGGCATAGACAGACGGGTGGCTAAGACTTAATAAACGAAGTGTACGCATACCTCTCCTCAGAACCGGCGATAGAGCTAGAACCTGGAAACTGGGGGGAATCAAAAACGGAACAGAGTCGTACGGGGAGGAAAGGTCAGGAGATGGGGGTATTCCTGGGGGTTTGACCTTAGGGAGTTTAAGCTCTCTGAATATAACTGAAAAAAAGCTTGCTCCGAAACTCGCGGGCAGTAAGCCATCTCGCTGCTATAGGGCCTAGAACCCTTGTGTAGTAAGGCTTCTGGAGGATGGCACTCAAGTGCAAGTGCAATTAAGTGCATACTCTATTGCAAAGACTAAGTCATCCCTGAACCAACCGGGATTTGTTCCAGGCACAAAAAAGCGGAAGAGCCGCTTTCGGCTCCTCCGCGAGAGGGTTTCTCCGTTCTCTACTGAAGCGGTAGCGTTTGTGTCTGCCCCACGTTGATCTGGATGTGCGAGATGTTCTGTCCACCGTAGACTTCTGCACCCGTGCTGTTGAGCCCCGTGACCGGGATCGTAGCCGAGGTGACTGGTGAGTTCGACGGAATCGTGACGCTGACCGTGGCGCTTGCAGTGTTTGCATCGTCAATGCTGGCGGTCACGCCGGACAGGTTGTAGTTGTTCCGGGCCTGCATGCTCGCCGCCAACTCTTGCAGCGTCGGGCTCAGGACCGGCAGTTTGTACAAGCTCGCATAAGTGGTGAAAGTCTCATCAACCAGGTCGCTGAGCAGCGAGTGGGTTCCGTCATAAGCCACCAGGTTCGGCTGGTGGAACATTTGAGGATCCATATCACCCTTCAGCATGTTCACGATGAAGCTCTGGCTGATGTTGGCCTTAATGTCTTCGGCCGTGTAGGTCGCATAAGGCGCCTGCCCGGTGTAGATGCAGTCATACTCTGCAGCCCAGCCATCCGGATCGGCGACGTTGAAGAACAGGTTGTTGGCGTGACGAGGAACCATGTACAAGACTTGAGTTAATGCTGTTCACAATGCCGACGTTCGGTGAAGGATTCGGACCATTGTTCGGGGTGTTCAGGACCGAAGTGTCCGTGACCACGTACCGGATGCCGTTGGCCACGGCTTCGTTTACGTACGTCGAATCGTTCAAGCCAGTGATGCCCGGCGTAACCATTCCAGCTGGATCGTTAGTGGTCAGACCAAGCACCAGAGCTTGAGCGTTGTTCTTGGTGATTTCGTCATCGATGAAAGTTGCGGTTTGCGCGTCCAAGCTGTCCGGATGGTCCCAGGTATGGCTCAACCACTTGAACTTGTCCTGGTAGAGTTTGAACTCCGGGGTCAACGTGTCGTTGCGGTAGCCACCGGTGGAGGTTCTGCCGGTAGTGCCCGCTCCGTTGAACGCCATGTGCAGTACGAAGTTGGAAAACAGCGGATTCTGCTGGGTTAAGGTCTGCCACGCCACCAGTGCATCTACATCGGCCTTAGCCATCCGGACCTGGTTCAACGAGGCTGCGTCGGCGTCGGTATGGTCGCCCGAGGGGCTGGCCGGATCGACGCAAGGCGTCGTTCCTTCCCACATCGCGTCGGCGATGAAGACGTCATCAATCTGCGGCGTGAGGTACACGTGATATTCACCCAGGAAGATGCCCTTGGTGACCCAGTTCAACAATCCGTAGGCCAGAACCAGGTTGTGCGTGAGGTACTGATTGCTGTCGAAGGTCTGGGTCAGATACTGGCGTCCATCACCAAAATCGTTGATGGCGGAAAGCACGTTGACCAGAACCATCAGTGATTAGCGGAGTACCAGTGCCGCCAGCGGCCGCAGGGTAAACGGTCGCATAGCTGATCGTCAGCGGCGTAGCCGTATTCACTTGCGGGAAAATAGCTGCCGCAGCGGGAGTAAAGTTGCCCGTGACGTTGGTGCCGGGGTTGATGGTGGAAGTAGCGGCGCCCATGCCGAAATCCGAACCCGGGAAGGTAAACCAGTTCACTTGACGCGCTTTGAAAGTGATCTCGTAGGAAGTCAGAGTGGACATTCCAGGCAGCGTATAGATGTAGCCGCCGCTCGCCATGATCACACCCTGGTAGTAGCCGTGGCAGGTTCCGTCCGACAACATGGCAGAGGTAACGCCACCAGTGGTGACTGTCATATCGAGCACATCGTAAGGCGTTCCGACATAGTCAAGAATCTGCGTGATCGCCGGGTAATCGGCTTCGGTCTTTCCGTTGGTGACGACCAGCAGCTTCATGTCGATGGTCGGGGTGTAGCAAACGCGAGGCAAGCTGGCCAGCGCGCTGAGGAATGCAACGTTGGAGGTAACCGCTCCCGAAGTAGCGGTGATCGAAACTGCGGTCGAACTGGTGCTGACTACGGTTGCAGCTCCGTTGGCGTCAAACGCTGCCACCGAAGGGTTATTGGAATTCCAGGTCACCAGACCAGTGATGTCCGAGGTAATCGCATCAGCGTAGGTTCCCATCGCAACGTATTGCTGTATGGCGCCGATTCCGAGTGAAACGCTACCCGGAGTAATCGCGATCGAGGTAAGTGCCGGCAGAGTCACTGTCATAACCGCGCTGTTGCTGGTGACGACGCCGGAAGTGGCGGTGATGTTTGAAGTGCCTACCGCGGTTGCATGAGCCAGACCCGTCGAACCAACTGTGGCGTTGACGGAAGCCGACCAGGTTGCAGTGGCGCTCAGATCAAGCGTGCTGGCATCGGTGTAGGTCCCAATCGCGGTGAACTGCTGGTTGGAACTTCGGACCACCGAAACCGTGGCAGGCGTTACGGCGATGGAAACCAATGCCGGAGGTGCAACGGTCAAAGCAGCATTGCCATGGATTGCATTCGAAGTGGCGGTGATGGTAACGGCGCCAACTCCAGTGCCCGTTGCAATACCCGTGTTGGTGATGGAAGCGCCGGTGCTTGCGGTCCAGGCTACTGCGGTCGTCATATCCTGCGTGGTTGCATCGCTGAAAGTTCCGATAACCGTGAAGGCTTGCGTGGTGCCCTTCGGAATCGTGACTGAGGAAGGCGAGACCGCCAGCGACATCAGCGCGCCGGTAGCCACCGTCAGATCGGCCGTGCCATTGATGGAACCCGAGGTCGCGGTGATTGTGTTCTGGCCGAGAACGTTGGCTGTCGCCAAGCCCGCGCTATTAATGGAAACGCCGGAAGTCGAAGTCCACGAAACCGTAGAAGTGAGGTTCTGAGTAGTGCCGTCACTATAGACGCCGGTTGCGGTGTAGCTCTGCGTCAATCCCTTTGGCACCACGATGCTGGACGGGGCAACTGTAATAGAGGCCAGTACGGGAGCGGTGACGGTGAGAGATGCGTTGTTGGAGTTCATCGAGCCAGCCGCCGCCTTAACGGTAGCGCTGCCCATCGCCGAGCCGGTGGCAAGACCGGTGTTGGAAATGGTCACGCCCGCGGTCGCAGTCCAGGCAACCGTGGAGCTCAAATTCTGTGTGCTGTTATCGGTATAGGTGCCGGTGGCAGTGAATTGCTGCTTGTTGCCTTTTGCTACCGAGGCACTGGCTGGAGTTACTGCAACCGAAACCAGCGCTGCGGGAGCCACGGTCAGAATCGTCGAACCACTTACTGAATTCAATGAAGCCGAAACATTGGCCGATCCTTGCTTGATGGTCGTGACTTGTCCAACGCTGACCGAAGCAACCGTTGCGTCCGATGAAGTCCAGGTCGCGGTCGCAGAAATATCCTGCGTAGTGTGGTCCGTGAAGGTCCCCGTCGCCACAAACTGCTGGTGCAAGCCGAGGGCAACGGAAGGACTGCCCGGGGTCACTGCGATTGAAACCAGGGTCGCGGCCGTGATGGTAACTGCGGTGTTGCCGCTGATGGTCGCACCGGTAACAGAATCGGACGCCGACGCTGAAATCGTCGAGCTGCCGGTGGCCAACGCGGAAACCTTGCCCTTGGTGACGCTGGCAACGCTCCCCGTCGAGGAATTCCAGCTGGCAGAAGCCGTCAGATCCTTGGTAGTCCCGTCAGAATAGGAGCCGGTGGCGTTGAGTTGTTGTTGCAGGCCTTTGGCAAAAGAAGGTGCGCCTGGCGTAACTGTGATTGCGACCAACTTCGCTTTCGGAGTTGGTTCCGGGCTGGAACTGCCACCACCACCGCAAGCCACCAGTAAAGTCATGGCTAGCGGCACCAGGAGTCGAATGGGCCAGATAAGAGAACGGTGCATCATTGAGAAACCCTCAGTGTTGAAATAAGAAATCCAGTTTTGGGGAGGTGGTAAGACCAGTCGTCTTGCTTGTTCGGGGAGGAAAACTTTTTAAAAATCGTTTGGGAGAGCTTTTATTAGGGGAATACTTCTTCAACGAATTGAATAGTAAGAGGCCGCAAACTTTTTGCCTATGGGAGTTCCGTGTTAGCACCCGCCAGTAATAAGTGGGGGATGGGTTTGGAAGAATCCCTTGAGTACTCTTGTGTTGAACTGCAAGATAAAGAAAAGAGAGGGGAACGAAAGTTCTTTGGTTCCCCTCTCTGGTTACCTTCAGGCTACTGAAGGGGCAAAGCCACGGTGTCGCCGGCGTTCACATGGATGTGCGAAATGTTCTGTCCGCCGTAAAGTTCCGAACCGTTGCTGCTCAGGCCGGTTACCGGAACCGTGGCCGAAGGCACGGTTCCCGGCGGCACCGTGATGCTGACCGCGGCATCGACGGAACCGAAGTTGGTCAGGCTGGCTTTTGTGCCTGAAAGGTTGTAGTTGTTGCGTTGCTGCATGCTCTGACCAACCTGATCAAGGGTAGGGCTGAGTACCGGCAGCTTGAACAAGCTCTGGTACAGATTGAAGGTGGCATCGTAGAGGTCCCCGAGCAGCGAGTGCGTTCCGTCGTAGGCGACCAGGTTGGGCTGGTGGAACATTTGGGGATCCATGTCGCCCTTCACCATGTTGGCTACGAAGCTCTGGCTGATGTTGTCCACAATGTTCTGGTAGTTGTAGTTGGCGTATTCCGTTCCGTTGTAGATGCACTGGTATTCGGAAGTCCATCCATCCGGCGTGGCCACGTTGAAGTACAGGTTGTTGGCGTGGCGGGGAACCAGATAGAGAGTGCCGTTGATGGTGTCCGGCATGCCGACGTTGGGCGAAGGATTCGGACCGTTGTTCAACGTGTTGAGCACCGAGGTGTCGGTCACGACGTACTTCACGCCATCGGAAACTGCCCGATTGACGTAGGTGGCATCGTTCAGGCCAGTAACGCCAGGGGTGACCATGTTGGCCGGGTTGTAATAGGTCAGGCCAAGGATCTGCGCCTGCTGGTTATTCTTCAGGATCTCGTCATCGATGAACTGTGCTGTCTGGCCGTTCAGTGTGTCGGGATGGTCGTAGGTATGGCTGATCCACTTGAACTCTGACTGGTACTTAAGGAATTCCGGAGTCAAGGTATCCGGCGCGTATCCGCCGAGGTCGGGGTTGCCGGTGGTGCCCACGCCGTTGAAGGCCATATGCAATACAAAGTTGGAGAACAGCGGATTCTGCTGCGTTTGTTTCTGCCAGGCCAGCAGGGCATCAACGTCACTGCCCACCATGCGGACCGAGTTCAAAGAGTCGGCGTCGGAATCCGTACGGTCATGTGCGGCGTCGAAGCATTGGGTGTTGCTCTGCCACTCGTGGTCGTTGATGAACACGTCGTCCACCTGGGGGATGGCATAGACGTGGAACTCACCGAGAAACACGCCGCGTGTGACCCAGTTGATCAGGCCATACGAGGTGAGCAAGTCGTGCATCAGATACGGATTACTGTCAAAGGTCTGGGACAGATACTCCCGACCATCGCCCGGGTTGTAGATGACGGAGAGGACGTTCCCCAAGGAGTCGGTGAGAAGCGGAGTAAGCGAAGCGCCGGCCGGCAGAGTTGAAGGGTCGATCGGCGACGAGAGATAGATCGAAGCGTGGGCGAACTGCAGCGGGGTCGCGGTGTTCAAGTAAGAGAAAACCTGGTCAGCCGCCGGAGTGAAGTTCGCGGTGTAGGTGGCAGAGGTCGCCACCTGGTTGTTGAAGGTGTTCAATCCGTAGTCGGTGCCGGGGTAGACGAACCAGTTCAACTGGCGAACGTGGTAGGTCTGCTCGTAGGTCATCATGTCCCCATAGCCTGGCAGTACGTACATCCAGTTTCCGAAGGTGAAAATGATGCCCTGGTAGTAGCCGTGGCAGTTGCCGTCGGACAACATCGCCGGAGTGATGCCGGTGGTAGTGACGTCCATATCGAACACGTCATAAGGCGTGCCCAGATAATCAAGCGCTTGCGTGATGGCCGTGTAGTCAGCTTCCGACTTGCTCTTGGTAATGACCAGCAGCTTCATGTCGATGGTTGGTGAAGAGCAGACCGGAGGCAATGCGGCCACTGCGCTCAACCAAGCCGGGTTGGAAATGATACTGCCCGAGCTGGCCGTAACCGGAATCGCGTTAGAGCTGGTTCCCAGAATCTTGGCAAACCCGGTGGAGCTGATGCTCACCAGTGAACTGTTACCAGTCGTCCAGAGAACAGTGTTGGTCAGGTCTTGGCTGGAGTTGTCGGCGAAGGTGCCGATAGCGTTGAACTGCTGTTGCCCGTGCAGGCCCAATGACACGCTGCCCGGGGTTATGGTGATGGACACCAGAGACGGAGGAACGATGCTCAATGAAGCCGAGCTGCTGATGGAGTTCAATGCCGCTGTCACCGTGGTGTTGCCGGTCGCAGTAGCAGTGGCTATGCCGTTCGAAGCCATGGTCGCGCCAGCGGTCGCCGTCCAGGCCACCGTGTTGGTGATGTCCTGAGAGGTAGCATCGCTGTAGGCGCCGGTCGCGGTAAACGCTTGGGTCGAACCCTTGGCAATCGAAGCCGCCGAAGGCGAAACCGCGATAGAGACCAAAGCCGCGGGCTGAACCGTCATCATCGCCGCGCCGCTGATCGCGCCGCTGGTGGCGGTGATGGTCGGGGTTCCGACCGCGACAGCAGTGGCCATTCCACCGGAAGCTATAGACGCCTCGGCGGTGGAAGACCAGACCACGGTGCCAGTCAGGTTCTGGGTGGTAGCGTCAGTATAAGTGCCGGTCGCCGCGAATTGCTGGGTCAAGCCTTTGGCGATGGAGGCGTTCGCCGGAGTAACTGCAATCGACACCAGCGCAGCGGGATTGACGGTGAGGGCCGCACATCCATTGATTGCGCCGCTGGTCGCGGTGATAGTGGGGTTGCCGACCGCAGTGCCTGTCGCCAGGCCGGTGGAAGCGATGGTCGCTCCGGTGGTAGAAGACCAGGTAACCGTTGTCAACGGCTGCGTGCTGCCATCGGTGTAGGTTCCGGTTGCGGCGTATTGCTGTGTCAGACCTTTGTTGATGGTCGCGCTTGCCGGGGTTACAGAGATGGAAACGAGGGTTGCGGCTTGCACGGTAAGAGTCGCACTGCCGCTGACTACGCCGCTGGAAGCGGTGATCGACGGATTGCCCACTGCTGTACCGGTAGCCAGACCACCAGAAACGGTGGCGCCGGTTGCGGAAGTCCAGGTTGCAGTGGCAGTCAAATTCTGCGTGGTGTTGTCGGTGTAAGTGCCGGTAGCAGTGAACTGTTGCGTCTTGCCTTTCACGATAGTCGCGGCCGCCGGAGTTACAGCGATCGAAACCAAAGTTGCAGGAGTCACCGTCATGGCGGCCGTGCCGCTGATGGCGCCGCTGGTAGCCTTAATGCTGGGAACACCGACGGCGGTAGCTGATGCCAATCCGCCGCTGGTGATGGTGGCGCCGGTAGTGGAGCTCCAGGTCACCGAGGTCAAAGCTTGGGCGGTTCCGTCGCTATAGGTGCCGGTAGCGGCGAATTGCTGCGTCTTGCCTTTGACGACGGATACTGGGTTGGGTGTTACTGCGATAGAAACTAACGTCGGAGCGGTAACAGTTAACTTTGCCGCACCTGCGGTGGCACCGGTCATGGAAGCCGAGATGGTTGCACTACCTGCCGCCATGCCCGTCGTCAAACCTTTAGAGACGGTGGCAATCGTGGCGCTGGAGGTGGTCCAGGTGGCAGTCGCGGTTACATCGCCAGTAGTGTTGTTGGCATAGGTAGCGATGGCGGCGAGTTGTTGCGTCTTGCCCTTGACGATAGAAGCTGTCGCAGGAGTGATCGCAATCGACTTTACCGCCGGTGCCGTAGCCGGTCCGGAAAGAGCGACGTCTTCTGGATTGGTCACTGCGGTATCGCGGATGGAGAGAGTCCCAGTTCGCGTGCCGGCCGCAGTCGGCTTGAACACTACGTTGAGGGTGCAGGTGACGCCGGCCCCGAGCTGCGATCCGCAGTTGTTGGTCTGCGTGTAGTCGCCGCTGATGGTCACGTCCTGGATCGGCATCGTGATGTTCTGGTTGTTCTTAAGCGTCACGGTCTTGGCCGCACTCGAAGTCCCGACTATCTGGGAAGCAAATGTCATTGAGGTCGCGGAAAGCGTGACCTGCGGAATGGCTGAGCCCGTAAGTAGAGCTAATTGAATGTTCGACCCTGCCCGAACGCTCAAGATAGCGGCCCGGCCGCCGACTCCTGTGGGGTTGAACACCACATTGATCGTGCAGCTCTTCTTCCCTGCCAGCGACGAACCACAGTTGTTGGTCTGGTCAAAGTCGCCGCCAATCATGGAAACACTAACGACGATCGCTGAGTTGCCAGTATTGGTTAGCGTGGCCGGCTTGACCGCGCTGTTATTGGTCACCGCGGTGCTTGGAAACGACAGCAAGGAGGGCGAGAGGCTCTGCGCATGTGCCTTCGGAACGGCCAGGAACAACACGAAGAGGGCGAAGGCAAAGCTGATACTGCGCGTGGGCCGGGCAAGCTGCTTCATAAAAACCTCGAAACAAAGATTGCGAATTTCGGGGGCATTTCGCGAACAACGATGGAGCTAGGCTGCTTTGAAAGGGAGGGACTGAGAAATCGCGTTCAAAAAGGGAGAGACCTAATTACTTAAGGTCATCGAAATATACGGCCAAATTCGCGCCGTGGCTAGGCTAGCTGGGACTAGGGCCGCTGGTTCGAAGCGGTGGTTACGGCTTAAAACCTTTGAAGGTTACCCTCTGTTTATCACTATGCAACCACCACATAGCGCACCGTGTTCTTAAGGAAATGGCGGGCCCCGGGCGGAGTCGAACCGCCGAACAACGGTTTAGGAAAACCTGGCAGGAATTGGCAACGTGATGATAGCTGCGTACTGTATTCAATTCCTTAACCACTTACAAGTCGGTTGAGTGTGGGGTTTGCATCCGTACTGAACGGTTCTGATGGCTGATCCATTACAATTTCATTAACTCGCGGCGCAACAGTCTCGAGGCTCGAATTCTTATCCAAAAGCTTCCGCCCTCAAATCGCTAAGTCGCTCACGATGACAGGCCTCGATCGAGTTCTGGAGAATGCTCCTAATCCACCGTTCTCGGTGCCGGAACCTGTCGTTTTGCGACCGAACTGACCAAGCGAGGCTTCGACCCCTCGAGAAACGTGCGAAGCCGGGCTTGAGCCTACTTCCTTACCAGTTACCTCCAAGCTTTGGCCAAGTGCAAGCCAGGCAGAAGCCAGCCGCTTTTAGACGCAATTTCCCACCACAGAAGCTGGGAACGATAGCTCGATGGGAATTGGCCTGCCATCCAAGCCACGATGGACAGCGCCGCCTACCGAGGAAAGCTTGCCGTCTGCGTTTGAAGCAATAGACGAGGGGGCAGACCGAAGAATAGGCGTGAAAATATTACGCCATGTAACTTCAGAGGTAAGTCGCTCTGGTTCAACTGCTTAATGTGTTAGCACAAAAAACTTTTCCCTCGGTGCCGCAGGACGCCCTAGTTTAGCCGCTCCCCGATTCGGCGGGCAGGTATCCTGCAGTGATCGCAAACCTTTCGATCTACGGTACGCACCATTAGTATTTTCCGACCCTTCCATCTGTCATCTTTGACGGTAGGCCGAGCAGCTTCTGGAAAGTAAGTTCTATTCACCCCTCAATTAATTGAGCTGAATCCTTCAAGGGGAGGCCGTCGGGGATCGTGGGGTAAAGTTTACCCACGATCCCCGGCCTGGAACATGAGCATTGGCGTTTACAACGAGCTACCCTGCGCTTCGAGAGGTGTTCCATACTGGCGTGAACTATACCTGGCTGCTTTGGCTGAAGCAGACACGCAAAACCTTCCATCCCGCATCATCGCAGCAGAAAGAGCATTGTATGTTCGAACCCTAGAGTTACTGGCAATTTCGGAGCGGAGGGGCCCAGAAAGCGAAGCTCTGGACAATTGCCTCGAGGCTTTATGCGTGCTGCGCGAGAGCTTCACTCGGGCGCTCTAATTGTATTCATCTTTAGCAGACGAGAATCAAAGCCGCAAAGGGCGAAAACCAATGAGAGATCGATCTGCCAGGTTTGGGCCGCCACGCTCGCGGGAGTGGGCAATGCCGAGGGAGAATGAGGACGACGAAGGAAAGCGAAGGAAGTTAGATCGAATGTCGCGCGGAAAAAATAAATGCTCGCCTGAACGACGAGGATGAGTGCTTTACTGGCTCAATAAAGGAAATCGGCACGCCACCGATCCCCACGCCAGTCCTGGTTTCAACCCATTTATCGGGCCATGCTGCGAAATGAGTCTCTCTCCGTCATGCGTCATACGAACACGAAGGCGACGATTCACACAATAGCGTGATTTCCGGCACCAGTCGGCTGATCAAACAGTCCTTGGGCACGAAGGCGTCGATCACCTTCAAAGCTTGCCCAGGAACATCCACCGCTCCGGACAGCATAATGATTGGCGCTAGTGGCCTGAGCCGTCTCATCGCAATTGCAAACTCTTGTCCGTTCATTTCGGGCATGCAGTAGTCCACGACTACAACGTCAAACAAACGGAGGCCAGCTAGTTCCAGTCCTTCGCGGCCACTGGACGCGGTCACGACGGTGTATCCGAAGGTTTCGAGAAAAGCCTTTTCGCATTCCAGCACATCTTGGTTGTCGTCGATACAAAGCACTGCGATCTTTGGGGGCGCCTTAGCAGCTGAGGGGGTCACAATTCACCTCCAAACTAAGCCTAAGCATTCAGTCTTAAACGCGCGACTGTAAAAAGAGCCAGTCAGAAGGTTGAAAGAGAGAAGCGGCCCGCCGAACCAGCAAGCAACCTGTCGAGCACTAGAGTCCTCGCCTAGCGCAGCCAAACGGCACGCCAGCGCCACCAGCGCACGGCTAAGATTTCAGGCTCTTAGTAAAACGACTAGTCTCCGCCCTGGTGTCGTCAGACCTGGGATCGCAAGCCTCAGCCGAAGCCACTAGCCTGCACGCCTAGGGAGGATCGCCGATCAAAGCCAAGCGTGCCGGGTACGTCAGGGTTCGCACGGAGGATCAGCGGACAGATCTACAGGGAGCGGCAGCTGACGGAATATGTCGAACGACGCCGTTGGAAACTCCACAAAATCTACCCGGGACAAGATCTCCGGAGGCACAGCATAGGGCCCAGGCCTGGATTACAGACTGGCGTCGGCGGGCTATCGACGTGATTGTCGTGTGGAAGTTCCACCGTTTTGCCCGGTCCCTGAAGACCTTGATTGGGTATCGATTTTGTCTCGATAACCGAAGCCCGTGGACACGTCGGTTCCCCCCGGGGAAATGTTGTTCCTAATGATCGGTGCGGCAGCCCTGTTTGAGCCATCTCTGATAGGCGAACGGGTGCGATCTGGAATTCTGGGCCTATCAGCATTGCGAGTTTTCAGCCGGAGCCTCGAGGGCTGCCGTTCCAGCAGTTAGCTGAGCAATTCCGGGTATCGGTATGGACGGCTCATAGACTCTGCCAAAAAAGGCCCTAGAACAAGGCCCCTTATGTAGCGACCGGCCTGAACCGCTCTAACGGATCAGTTCCCTGAAAGATGCAAGAAATCTAGGCAGTCCAATAGCAGTCAATGCAAGCATTGCGTGAGTTGTTTTTAACATTTTAGAGCTCGTCAACAGGTCTTCGCCGTTGGACCCCGAGGGGCTAAGTTCCGCGTACGTTTACGGTTTACGAACAAGACAACAATTAATGTTGTATTACAACGTTGTCTGGTAGCATACCCCGCAAAATGTCCTGCAAATCATGCCAATCCGACCAGCGCAATTTCAACGGAGAAGTGGCAATTCATTTCTCAGGACTTGAAGGTCTGAACAAGCCCATCGTGTGGGTGTTTCCAAAGCTTGTCGTGTGTTTGAATTGTGGCTTCACGGAATTTGTCATTCCCGAGAGGGAGTTGCGACAACTTGCGCAAAGCGACGCGGCAGTGGCCTAGCCTGCGACGAGAGATTGGGCCTATTCAGTCCAGCGGAAGAAGAAGTGTGTTCGTATTCCCGGCTAGGCCAGAGCCGTCCCTTTGATTCACCGCTGGCCAACCTATCACCGACAAAAAAACCTCCACCGCAGGTAAGAGTTCGTGCAGGCATCTGTCTTCAAGATGTATCCATGCACGCCAGCGCCCCCAAAGCAGGCTGCTCGATGTCCTTGTCGCTGTTCTGAGTTAAGAAGAGTATTCTCGCTTCGGGAGTGACTTTGCAGATTCGATTCGCAGCTTTTAATCCATCCAGGGTGGGAAGGCCGATGTCCAGCAAGATCAAGTCTGGTTGTAGTTCGTGGGCTTTTTGAACCGCTTCCAAACCATCCGCTGCATCAGCGACGACACATAATTCCGGCCGCGTCAGCAGGATGGAACGGACGTGTTGGCGCCACGGCTCACAATCATCCACCAAAAGAATGCGAACGGAACAAAGACTGCGGCTGCTTGCAGACCTCACTGCAACGAAATCGTAATCGCCGATTCAATCTCTGGCTAGACGACTCCAAACAGGCTGTTCGGCTACTTCGTATCTCCAGGAGATTGCGTTTCACGTGTTGCAACCCGCTCTATTCATTTGAACAAGTGCTCGGATCTGAACAGGATCATAGAAGAAAAATCCACCTAATCCACAGTGAGGAGGACGCCAACTCTTCGGTTTGGCAGGTCGACACTCGGCGCGAACGAAAGTTTTGCTCCTCGAATGGAGATTCCCGTGCGGCCGCAGACGCTGCTACCCACGATGTAACCTAAAGTGGCCCCGGCGGTGACATCGCTTGCCCAGTGTTTGTTTTCCCGCAGCCGAGCCATGCTTATGAAGCTGGCTACACCATAACCGAGGATCCCTGCCTTCCAACCGTAATAGCGTTGCACGACGGTCGCAATCATAAAGGAAGTGGATGCATGCCCTGACGGAAACGATTGATCATCGCTTTTATCCGGGCGCGTCCGACCTATGGCGAATTTCATTCCTTGGTTCAAGCCCTGATCGAGAACAGTGGCTTGGGCCAGCGAATAGGTGAAGGAATGGAACCGATCGTTTTGCGATCGATTTCCCACTATGAGAAGCCCCCCAACCACTGGGGCAACTACGTAGAGCGATCCCAGCGCCGATCCGACTTTGCCAACTGAGGAAGAACCGTCCTGGACAGAAAAGTGCTCCTGGATATCTTCGTCCCAGATAGAGATGACTCCGGTTGAAGCGCTGCCAATCAGAAGGGGGGCAATGTTCTTCTTGCTGAACATCGCCAGGAAGTTCCTGCCGAGATTCTGTGGGAAGCGCTTGAGGCTGGTATATTCAGGCGGAGTATCACTGGGCAACCCTGAGGACGCACTTTGACCGTCTGCTCTGCTGAGCCCACATACCCACACTAGAATGATGACAGCCGCTAAGACGCACCGCCGTGCCCCATCGATGGAAGGGGGCGCACTCGATCGCACTCGAGATTTCCCAGGAGCTGAGTCGTCCATCATTTTTCTCGACGATTGTGATTTGGTAAGGTCATAGCGCAGTTTCATAAGACTATCCAGCCTCTAGATCAGAGCGAATCGGGTAGCTCTCGTACTCAATTCGCCCAGTGCAAAACATTCGTCAAAACCGACCAACGGCGCCGCTGTGGCGCGGCGTCGCGTCCGAGGATCCAATGGTCATAAAGTGACTGGATTGTGCCGTCCTTCTGCTTAAGGTCGAGCCAAGAGCCAAGAAACTTGGCAAACTCCGCGTCATGGGTTGCCACCGGGTAGGCTAAGGGAATGCGGATCGACAGGGGATGAGGGATAGCCACGGAGAACGCCGGGTACAGCAATGTCAGGAATGAGCCTCTTTCAGCAGGAAAGGCAAGAGCATCCACCGAGGTATTTTGTCCTTTGAAGAAGTCTTCGGGATCCTTGATGGGGACGACCGTGATGCCGGGGAATTCGCGTTGCAGGAGATGCGAATAGTAAGGAAGGTCGGGAACCGCAACGCGAAGTCCTACGGATGTGCGGATTCTCTCAGCGCTCGAGAATTCAACCCGACGCCTGTCGGGAACGACAAATGCAAATGTTTCGTCCAGGTAGGAAGGAGAAAACACCATTCGTTTGGCGCGATCTGTCGTTATTACGATGCCTCCCATGATGAGATCGCAAAGGCCATCATCAAGTACCTCAGTGATTCGCTCCCGTGGGACGGGCACGAACTCAACCTCCAAGCCCAATTCCCTCGCCAGCACGTTTGCCATTTCTACGTCAAAGCCGACAAGCTCACCATGATTGTTGAAGAAACTGTAGGGTGGCTGGGAAGCTATGAATCCCACTCTGAGGCGGCCCCGGGCTCGCGCTGCATCTAGGACTCGCACGTCATGATTCGGCAGTTGACCGGGCTTGGCTGGCAGTTCACGCAACACGACCGTTGGAACTTCTGAAGGATGCAGGAACTGCATTGCCATGGCCATGCGGTCTCGGTCGTACGTCCCCGCGCCTAACATTCGCAGAGATGCAGTTAGTGCCACCATCGTGATAACTATTATTCCTAGCGTTAGGAAGACGTAACGGAGAATTCGTGAGAGGCGGAAGGCAAGTTTGCCCGCTAGGGCGAATGTCCCCGCCACAGCCAGCGTGATCATATACATAGCCGAGGTCAGGGTGCCGAAGCGCGAGTTTACGAACGCCGTGGCCAAGAATAGTTGATAGGTGTCGGCAGGAACGTGCACCAGATCCAGCAGGAAGGGGATGGCAACGTTCACGCTTCCCATCAAGCTAACCACTCCTCCCAAGGCAAGCACGGGGTAATCGGTTGCGCGTAGGAGGGTTTCGGAATACCAGGCAGCAAAGAGCACAAAGCTAAGGGTGAGCATCTTGGCTGCATGCGGCAAGTTATAGAACGCCGGAACAATCACATCTGGAGAAGACCCTTCCTCGTTTTCCTGAAATCCATATTGGCTGAGCAGTCGCTTGGAGTGATCAATCAGCATTGGCAGGATAATAAAGAGATCTCCAGTCATAAATGCTGTGATCAGGACGTCGCGCGTGGCTGCAAGAACCCGTCGCGCAGGGATTGGAGTGATGCATGCAACGAATCCGGGCAAGACCCAGAACGTCAGGAGCAGCGCCATGGTTCCGTAACTAATCAGATAAACACTTACCTTAACCAGTTGCTCCAGATCGGTAGTGCCAACGGTATACGCTGCGATGCAAAACAGTCCGATAGGCGTAAGCCGCACTACGAACCGATTGGCTCTTGCCAACGCCCGTTCCAGGGTCAACAGGACTTCAATGAGGCCAGCCTTGCGCTCAATGCCCATCAGCGCCACGCCTAAGAAACTGCTGAACAGAACTACCGCAGGAACGACGTTGTTAGTTAGAGAGTAAAAGGGATTAGACGGAATATAGAGCGAGACAAAATCAAAGGGCGGCCGTTCCTCGACTAGGGTCGTGCTAAAGAAGGAGGCATTTTGTACGTGTGGAAAGGCTAAAGGCATCAAGAAAACGGCGCCCAGCGCGATACCCCAGAGCACGAGAGTCAACGCCCCTACTCTCATGAATAGCATCTTAACTTTTGCCGCAGTCAAACTGCCGATCCCGGCGACCAGCGAGACAGTGACATAGGGGAGTACTGTCATCTGCAGAAGACGGATGAAGCCGTCCACACCATAACGAAATAGGCCGGCCCTCTCACCCAGGAAAAGACCGACCGCCGTCCCCAAACCGAGCCCAACGAGAATCTGATATGTGAATGAAAGCATAATGTCGGGCTAGTTAGGGACAGAGTGCTGTTGTTTGCGTGACCTTAGGGTGTTCGCTCGAAACCAACGAGCTGCCATCCATCAGATTGGCGACGAAAGTAGGAAGTCACAGGTTGAGCCCACGTCGGATGCGTGCCACTGATTGCACTCAACCCAACCTTGATAAACGCACCGCGCGCAGAAGGCAGTTCTGTGGGTGCCTGCATTCGCTGCTCTTTACTTGTTGTTTCCCCGATCGGTGTAGTATTGCCGGTTACGTTGTCGAAGGTCGACCAAGTGGCTTTGTAGCTTTCCGGAGCCGCTGCCAGCTTAGCCTCGACGGCCGCGTTGCCGAAGGCCAGTACCCCAGACCCGTCGAGAGTAGGATCGACAATCGGGTTGATGGCCGGCAAATAGCGTCGGCCAATTGAGTTCCTTCGGTCAATGAGTATGCGGGCCAAGGCTTTCGCCGCCGCTGGGTCTCCGAACTTTCCCTCCGCAACTGCCGCACCGATCATTTCATCGGTAATAGCCATTGCCTTTCGGGCCGCCCAAAACTTGTCGTCGAGCCGTGAACGAATGAAAGCTGGGTTGGCCACCCGTGGCCTCCACTTTTCCGGATCCCACTCTGTGTTATTAAGGGGAAGACGTCCGATGGTCCGGGACTCATAGAAAGGGTCCGTGCGCCAGGGAAGAATGTAGAACCCAAAGGCTGCAATTCCTTTCCCAATTTGCGAGCCAGGCTCGAGCAGATACTCGTAACCCTCCCAGTAATCGCGGGGCGCAACACCTGCGCTGCCGAGCGTCGATCCGAAGTCGAGCAAGTAATGCTGCACGATTTTGTGTCCGTTCTCAACAATCAGTGTGTCGATGGTGTTGATGCTTTTTGCGTCAACATGGTTGAACCAGGCAGCAAACACTCCATATCCCCGCAGTTCGCGATGGTTTTCGTGGGGAACAAGGTCGTTCGGATCGTCGGGGCGCGTGCCGTAGAATCGGATCCTACCCACCATTTTTCCTGGGATCGACAGGCTGGCGATGACGCGGTATGTCCCGTCCGAATCGCCTTCTACTTCCTTTAGCAGCGAGTTGATATCGCTGAGGCGCATTGCGCGCTTAATACCACTGGGTGGAGTGAAAACAGCGTTTTGGTCGATGAACAGATCACTGGGGCGCAGCTGGGAGATGTAGTACTCAGTAATGTGATAGCCTAGCGCCCAAAACAGCTTGGCAACCACCACCTCTGTCCCGGTTGCCATTCCCCGGTAACCTGGGGGATCAAATTTGAGGAACCAGACTAACCCCGACGAGTCCCGGATCGTGAAACCGGGAGTAACACCGTCAGTCTTGGCGGCGATGACCGTCCATTTGCCTGGTGATGGCCCATGGCTCGTGTTGCTGCCACGGGCAACCTGCTCAGGGGTTAGCCCTTGCCTGCCCGCTCGGTTGGTGAACCAGCTACCATCGGAAACTTCGTCAACCGTGTTGGTATTCTGTGCCCGTCGGTTAAAGTCCTTGTCTCCCGGGCGCGTAAACATATTCTCAGCCACGTCATAGACAAGTTGAGGCTCGTAGAACATGACTCGCGAAGCGTCCTGCGAGTTAACCTCCTGCCAAAGCGGATCGTCGTCGTAGAACTTAGTGGAGGCCGACGACACGAGGGAAAACAGGAAAATGGCTGCCGTCAATCTAATAGCGACTAACCCTCCGCTAGCTCGAAAGATCGGAACAGGTGGCTTCATGTCGGTTTGTTCCTTTGCTTAAAATAGGCCTGTAGAGAAAATTAAATTGAAGCCCTCGTTGCTCCTGGCTGCGTCAATTCGAAGCGCCATGAACTTGGGGCCATGAAAGCGGATGCCGACACCACCATCAGTGTGCAGGCCATCGAAGTTCAGATCACCCCTTCTCGCCGCCACTTTGCCCGTATCGGCGAAGAGGGCGACGTCGATGAAGTGGGAAGGAGTCCAGCGGTATTCGGCCTGTAACAGCATCATGTTCCGATCACGGAAGCGGCGATTTTGATATCCGCGCAGCGTGTCGCCACTGCCTAAGTACGGCATCATGAAATATGGGACCTGGCTATCGCCGTTCGTCATCGTCAGACTGCCCAAGCCGCGGACGACCAGGACCCAGTTCTCACGGAGCAAGGGAACGTACTGCTGAAGCTCGAGATCGAGCTGACGAAAACTAAAGGAATCGCTGCCGCTCTGCGTATAGTTGGCAAAGTCGACACGGTAAAGACCTCCGCGGCGTGTATAGAAAGGAGATTGACGCCAGTCGACGACTGCAAAGGCTCGCGATACCCCGTACGACACTTCCTGCCCGAGACCGGGCGTTATCGGAGGAGTGAAGATCTGCTCAATAGACGTCCCCTCATCACCGGGTCCAGTTTCTACGTGCAGATACTCCGCTCCACCACCCAGCGAAAACCATTTCGCCAGCTTCACCTTCACACTCGGCCCTACTCTTGTTGGACGATAGAGATAGCTGGTTTTATCGTCTTTGCTCGACTCGTTCCCGACCCCATAAAAGCTGACCTTCGGGGCGTCCAACCACTTCACATCAAGGTTGACCTTCACCCGGCGATCGGCAAATTCCGGGAACTCCAGACCGGACTGGAGCAGTTTGTAATTCTTGAATGACCATCCTCCCAGGAGGTTAAAGGCTCCCCGATCAGCGAATCGGCCGCGGTAGCCGGCTCCCAGCGACACACCCCCGCCGCCAAGAATGCTGCCAAACCAGGGATACAGCCCACGGGGAGTTCCACCAATTAGTCCAGTTTTATCGACCCAGGTGAGAACCTCCTCAGTCTTGTTCTCTGTCATGGGCTTCAGCTTAAGAGCCTTCTCGGATTGAAGGCGGGTCTGCTCGCGGGTCCTGCTCGCGTCGTCATTCTGCTGCGTGAACCCTGGGATGCTGAAGGCGAGCCAAAGGCTCAGTCCGGCTATGAAACTTCGGTTGATTGATCGCGACATTTTCTATCAAACTCCCCGACCAAAAACCCTACTTCTCCCTAAATGGTGGAAGCCGCCGGAGAGATTCGTTCCGTCATTTAGAGTTCAGCTGTGTTGGTCTCACGCGCTTTCCGTTGCAGAAGTACGTTGAGCATCACCACAACCAACAGCCACCCGCCAGTCATTACCAGGTTCACTAGGGAGAATGAAGCGGTTGTGAAAGCTAGGCGTTCCCCCCCGAAAACGACCCCGGCCTGCATCACGTCTCCAGCCCGCATAAAGAAGGAATCCACCGCCTGCTTAGCCTTGTACTTGGCCTCCCGGCTGGTTGGCAGCCAGAGGGCCTGTTTGGTTGTATTGCCAAGCGAGTAGTCGATGCTGTTATCCACCACTTTGAGCCAATAGATCTTTCCAATCGATGGGCTCCCGGCCATCGTCAGATAACCCAGGAAGACGGCTACCGGATGTATGAAGAGTGCCTTTCTCACTCCCAGAAACTTGAAAACACGCGACACGACAAATAGCTGCAACACAAAACCCGACAAGTTCACCGTGCTGAAAAAGCGGCTGTAGGTTTGACCAATAAAGTTTTCCCGAGTCGTCTTGCTCTCGGGGCCGGCGCCATAGGTATCGTTTGCCTTCGTGACCGCATAGCGGCCGAGCAGATACTCTCCAGAACTATTTACGAGGTTCAATAGCACGACGAGGAGCGCAATCAGCAGCAGGTACTTATCTTTCCTAATCAACCCGAAAGCGCCAGCCTTGCCCAGCGGTTGCTTGGCCAACGCCGCCTCTTCTTGCGGTACTAATTGCACAGCCGATTTATCCACGAAAGCGGCGATTACAACTGTGAACGCCAGAATCACACCAGCTACCAGTAGCAGCGGATAGGTTCCCAGCACCCCGATGAGTCGTCCGGCATAAAGAGATCCGACCCAGGCGCCGAGACTACTGCCCAACCCGATCAACGGGAATAGCCGCTTGCCCTGTTCTTGTTTATAGAGGTCATTCGCGAAAGCCCAGAATTGGGCAATGACCATAACATTGAAGATGCCGACCAAAATGAAATAGACAATGCCGATGCGCACCCCGGTTTTGCCTATCAGGAAGAAGAGTCCGAGATGAGCGATGAAGAAAAGAGTTACCCAGCGGACTAATCGAATGCGATTCACGCGGGACGCAAATGCTGCGAAAGCTGGAACCAGAAAGAGCAGCAGGAGCGCCTGGCCTGCGGCTGAATAGCTCTTCACCGCGGCGCCTCCCTCCGAGAGGATCAGCGCTTCCCGAGCCGTCTTCAATATGTAATAGGCTCCCAGGATGAGAAACATCACCAAAGCCATCAGCAGAACGCTTTTGGCCTCGCCGGGTCGGACCTCCGCGATTGGTGACAACAAGCGTTCAACCAATCCACCTCGTATTGCCCTCTCTCCTGTCTGCGAGATGACCACGCTCGGGTTGCCACGCACCCCCCGCATCTTCATACTTTGGTTTACAACTCTGCGGAAGATGTTTGAACTGTATGAACTGACAGAGTTTTGCGCTGAAGGGATCCCTGACTTCGATGGTTAGCGATTCAATTTCACGGTTGCGCCTGAGCGGCCAAGATCGCGATGTCTATAAGGGGATGGAATCGTGGCATGAACTGCTCATCCGGATGATGACCATTAGTTCGAGAAACGACGCAAGTCAGTTCCACAAGAGTTCGCGGCAGGCGAACCGCGACAAAAAGGCACGCTCAAACTTCGAAAGGAACTCGACAGCCAACTCACGGCCGTATCGGTCCGCGCCAGTGTCGGTGAGTTCGTCGACTATCCCCGTGAAGCGGGAGCCCCGAGCGACAACCAGATTTAGCGCTTCAACACAGTGCGTAAAAATGTGCACCTTAGCGGAATCCCTAATGAGCTTTCAGCGATTCCGACTCGATGCCAATGGGGTTGTAGCCAACTAGTTCGCGAAGTATGGGTACGCTTCTGCCTGAAGACTCAGGTAGTCGGTGGCAACTTTACCGACATGGAAGGTCCACTAGCCTGAAGGGTTCAGTTGTGTTCCAGCTTTGGGAGAGTGGTCAACATGCGCCGGGATGCAAGTCAATAGCCGCCCGGTTACGGCGACGCTCGATTCCACAGGCAACATTCCCAGCTCCCCGGTATGCACGCTCTGGCCGAACGATCAGATTAGCAACACGCGTCAACCCAGCTTCTACTATATGAAACCGTGTACAGCGCTCTCGGTCAAACCGTGCTGGAACGCCAAATCAAAGTACCTACGCTAGGCGTTCCATGGAATGTCGATACCGGGACGTTGATCTAAAGGGAATATGGCAAACAAGTTTCTAATCACTGGCGGACATTTCAAGTTCAATTCCAACGAAGAGGCGCAGCAGGCGATGGCAGAATGGGAAGCCAACATCGCAAAGCCAAAGCTCTTCCTAGTCAAACGGCGAGCCTAGGCAATTTGGAGGAAATGGCCGGTCAATTTCCAACCGGGCCAGTGGTCTCAGAAAAGCTAGCTCAAAAGAGGTGCTTCCTGCTGGCCCGGTCGTTCCGCACATAAACTATCCCACTCCAGCCTGAAGATTTTCTTTAGAAACTAGACCGTCTATATCGATTTCGCAGCAGCACGTGTCGCTGCAAGCGACGTTCACCGTTCTTTCCGTTTTCACAGTCGCGAATGGAGTGAAGGTGGTACTTTTGGCAAGTGGACGAAAATCGCTAGCTAGTTTCTGATTGCAGCGGCAAATTTTGGCCGCTCGGAAACTTAGCTGAAATGAGTCTTTGTTCGGAAGGAGCGCTATGCTCAGCAAGACGTTCGTTGCCCGATTACAAAAAAGTCCTAACAAGGGTGGTTGGACGTATTTGGTCTGGCCTGATTCTGTTGAATTCTTTGGAACGCGTGGAGCGGTCAAAGTTAAGGGGAAGATCGATGGCCATCCATTTCAAAGCTCATTTATGGCCATGGGGTCAGGCGTTCACATGCTCCCGGTAAAAGCAGATACGCGCCAAGCAATCGGGAAAGACGTTGGAGACACGGTTCGCGTCACTTTGGAGAAGCGGGTACAGAACCGGTCTATCGTTAAATCTAAGAAGAAAGAGAGGCGCTAAAGATGAAGTGGGCGGCGAAGGAGATAAAGCGCTGGTTGAATAGCCAGAGGCGCTTGGATGCGCAAGAAGTGACCCCAGAGGATTCGGCTCCGGGGTCGAGTTTTCAAACCGAGCCCTATTTGGGTGAGGTGTTTTCTGCGGACTCCTTGTTCTGCCGTGGGGTCATCGAAACCACGAGATATTCGCGTTCCTTGTCATCCAAATCTTCGGCCCGCAGCAACATCTTGTCCTTGTGAATCCGAAACTGGGCTCTCTCGCCTACAGGCAGGAGAACAGGATGCTTTTCGTCCTTGGGGCGAATGCGATATATCACCTTATCGCTCTGCAGAAGATATTCCTGACAAAGCATCGCGTGAGTCTTCTTGTGAGCCGAATCTGTGCCCACCAGTTCACCAACAAGACTCTTGCCACTGTTTTCGTCGAAACCGCACTCCGCCGAGTCCATTTGCAACAGAGTGCCATTTTGATAGTGCTTGGGCTCTTTGGCTTGTGCCAAGCATGCTACTAAAATTGCAGCGATGACGATCGTGGATTTCATTTTCCCCCTTATGAGCCACCTCTGGCAGACTCATGCCAGTGGCGCGACACGGTATATTGTCATTTTGATGGCCATCGTCCTGACAGGTCACCATGGCAACTGACCTCCCGTAACGTTTTTCGCGTGCATCCCGTCCTCCCCCTCTTCTGACCCATCCAGCTTCGCCATGATCCGTTCTGCCCACTGGATCGGCGCCGCAATCATCTTGTCTGAACGTGGCGAACCGTTGGGCGTCCCGAACAAGTCTTCGGGCTCTTGAAGTGAGGAGCTGCAAGGATTCCGGCAATGATCCGAACGCCGCGTTTGCGCCCTTCGTCCACTACAACATTCTAAACGTATTCGCTATTTGTTCGCTATGAGAGAATCTGCTATGGTGAGGCGAGAGTGAACCATACACATTTATGCACTGAGTTCAGCAAAAGCAATTTACGACCTAGGCTGCGAAGCTATATCAACCCATCAAAAATAGGCGTGACCGGCACAACGGAGAGAGGGTTCTGCTGGCAATGAATCCGGGAAAAACCGTAAGCTTGGAGCGCATTGCAGTGACGGCGAAAATCTCTCAAGAAGACGCACTTGCAGCGTTGCGGAGTTTGCAGCACAAGGACAGGACGATTCCAATCAACGTTGACGAACTTCCAACGAGGTTCTTCGGAACGCGGTAGCAGGTCTTGAGACACTCGGAGTTCGAAAAACGAAATCTTTTGCCGATTCTGGTGGGGTCCTCTACTTCAACCCGTTCGAAGGTAGCTCGACATTGATCCAGTAGCGGGACCCGCAGGTCTAGAACATTACAAAAACATCACAATCCGGCTTCCTCGCCGCACCGGTAGGCCTGGCAAAGGCCTGTAAATCATTGAAAAATATGGGGGCCCCGGGCGGAGTCGAACCGCCGACCAACGGTTTAGGAAACCGCTGCTCTATCCATCTGAGCTACGGGGCCATGCGCAGACTGGGTCAGTCACAAAGATTATCAAAGATTCACGCCAGTAAGCTTCCAATCCGGCCATTCTTGCGGCCGGCGGGACAGGCATGACCTTTGGTGGCGTTCACGCGGATTTCAAAATGAGCCATAATCCTTCGGTCCGAGCCGACCGTTGGAGAACTGAATATGAATCGCCTCTTGTTGGGATTTGCGCTTTTCGCGCTTTGTCTTTCCACGATGACGTCCGATGGGCAACATGCCAAGCTGGCTGTCGATGAATCGTCCGCTGTGCGAGCCACGGTGACGAACTACATCGAAGCCTACTACCTTGGCGATGCCAGCCGTATGCAACAGACGCTGCACCCGCATTACCTGAAGCATGTTATTCACGGGAACATTGCCATGCGGGAAATGACGGGGTCCGATATGGTCTCAGCGGTGCGGAACGGACCTCCAGACATTCCTCAATCCGAGCGAACCGAACAAGTCAGCGTTCTTGATGTGTCGGGGAATATCGCTTCCGCCAAGCTGGTCGACTCCCGGCTGGGTCGACTACATGACCCTGTCGAAAGAAACACGGGGGTGGAGGATCGTTTCCGTGGTTCAGAAAATAGAAAACTAAGAGCGAAGCATTTCGGGCAAAAGCGCGGTCCAGGACTCTGAACAACTCGCGTTTGTTTGCCTATTTGTTCGCCAGTTCCGGTTAGATGTCCAGCGACCGCTCTCTCGGCGGGGGCACCCGAACCCAGGCCATCCCGGCAGCATTGGCTGCTTGAATTCCCATCTCCGTATCTTCGAAGACCAGGCATGAGTCGGGCGCAACCCCCAATCTGGTAGCGGCCAACAGGAAGGCTTCGGGATCGGGCTTGCTCCTCTGATAGTCCCCGGCACAGACCAGCGTCTCGAAACGGTTCAGGAGCTTCAGTGAGTTGAGGGAGGCCGTTACCGACTCTCGCGTGCTGCCGGAAACGACACGCAAATGGGATTCGACCAAAGCTCGACTCAATATGCTCCAGTACTTCTGGCACGGCTTTGAGTTCGGGAAGAATGTTGAAATACAACTGTTCTTTTCTCGTTGCCACCTCCTCAACTGGCATTTTCAAACCGTGCTTCACGTTGAGGCTTGCAATGATCTCGGCCACGGGCATACCACCCCACGCCTAGAACAGGTCTTCATCGAATGCACAATTCCATTCCGAAAGGGCTTTGCTCCACGCCACGTAATGCAGGGGCATAGAGTCGGCGACGGTTCCGTCGCAGTCGAATAAGTAAGCTTTGAAAACACCGGCTGGCAGCTCGAGTCCCATGGTGCGATCAACGATCTGATGTCATCGGATCTTGCCCCATCGTACTGACCCTGCAGCGGTTACGTCTTCCTAAGCCGGCGGAATTTCAGCCGATAGTTCAACCCGCCCCGTCTTTACGGTCTTTTTATCTCTTTTTTATGACTTTTTTATGCCCCGATATTTCCAATAAACATAGTGTTTGCTGAAAGGGGCTTCATGGTTGCCGTTCTAATTCGTATTTTAGAAGTTCTCTTTGCCCTAGGCTTGCTGGGTTCAGGCGTCGTCCTGCTTCTCACCTTAATAGAAGACGCCAAAATGCTCTTCGAGAAGGACGAAAAGGCTCCCAGTGTTACCGAACACGCGCCGGCTGCTCACGCCGTGGCAGTGCATTAACTTTCCCCGTATCCGGTGGGTAGTTTAGACTGCTTTCTAGCAGAATCGCAGCTTGGAGCGTCTAAATGGACCCGTTAAAAATCGCTGCTTACATTCTCGGAGCTTTCTTCGTTGTCGGCGGAATCGGTTGCGTTTTCGCGATTCCGGTCATTGCGTTCAAGATGTTTAGCGTTTTGTTCGAAAAGGACGACGAGGAAGAGCCCGTTCCCGCCGCCTCCTAGAATTCTTCCCTGAGGCACGCCGCCCCATACTCCGAGTTTCTGATTTATTGTATTAGTCGTTGATATCTTAAATTCCCAAGCGGAGGAATTCACAGTGTCTTCATCGTCGCTCCCGTTGGCGGCCCGCGGGCTCGCCATCCTGGTGGTTGCAATGATCCTACCGATCGACCTGTTTGGCGCCGCTTCCCAGAATTTTCGGGGTGCACCCGACTCAGCAAAGCAAATGCAAAACCCATTCGACGGATCTGCAGGAATACAGGCCGGAAAGCCTCTTTATCACCTGCGCTGCGCCAGATGCCACGGGGAACGAGGGGAAGGGTCTGGCAATATTCCTCGTCTGAAAGATGATGCGATCCGCGCCGCCACACCGGGTGAGATTTTCTGGTTCATTACCAAGGGCGACGTGAAGCATGAAATGCCATCGTGGGCAATGCTCCCCAAGGAGCAACGCTGGAAAATCGTCACCTATGTGAAGGCGATGGGGACGCCTGCGGCCTCCGCCTCCAGCGCATCCACTGCCGGGACCGGTAAGCTGAACCTGCCCGCGACCAAACCTCCGTTTACCGACTTCCGGGCGGAGAAGCCCGGAACCATCCGCAAGATTACGGTCAAAGATCTTCCGGCGCCTTTCGTCACCAAGTCAGCGGAGAATTCGCCAAAGGTGGTAGACCGCCCAGCCAACGTCTGGCCGCAAGCGCCAGCGGGATTCAAGGTAGAGCAGTACGCCACCGGGCTGGAAAATCCGCGAACCCTGACCACTGCCCCGAATGGCGACATCTTCGTGGCCGAAACCGAGCCCGGGAGAATCCGGGTCTTCCGCGGAATGACTAGTGATGGCAAGGCTGAGCAGATCGGAATCTATGCCAGTGGATTGAACCAGCCTTACGGTATCGCCTTTTACCCGCCGGGGCCCAATCCTCAGTGGCTCTACATTGGGAATGTAAATGCGGTCGTCCGTTTCCCGTACCACGATGGCGATATGAAAGCCACCGGATCTCCCGAACACATTGCGGATTTGCCTGACGGCGGCGGACACACCACCCGGAGTCTCCAGTTCCGGCCTGATGGTAAAAAGCTTTTCGTTGCGGTGGGATCGGCTTCAAACGTTGACGATCCGGATACGACTCCCGGGGAGAAGAATCGCGCCGATATATTGGAGTTCAATCCCGATGGCTCCGGCCAGCGAGTCTTCGCATATGGAATCCGAAATGCCGGCGGGGGGATCGCGATCCAACCCAAGACCGGAGATCTATGGTGCTCGGTCAATGAGCGCGATGCGCTAGGGGACAACCTGGTTCCCGATTACATCACCCACGTGCAGGATGGCGGATTTTATGGCTGGCCCTGGTGGTATATGGGTGATCATCAGGACCCGCGGCATAAGGGAAAACATCCTGAGCTGAAAGACAAGGCGATTGTTCCTGACGTGCTGTTACAACCGCACAATGCGTCCCTGCAGTTCACGTTTTACGAAGGCAAACAATTCCCTGCCGAATATCAAGGAGATATTTTCGCGTCTGAACATGGCTCATGGAACAAGGCGGCGCGTGCCGGCTACGAAGTAATCCGCATACCACTACACCAGACCGGCAAAGCCAGCGGCGAATATGAGGATTTCCTCACCGGTTTTGTTCTAGACAGCGGAGACGCCTGGGGACGTCCGGTGGGGATTACGGTGGCGCCGGATGGGTCGCTCTTGGTGAGCGATGACGGGTCAAACACAATCTGGCGGGTGAGCCACACCGGAAAATAGACCCAAAACCGATTATGTAGGGCTAACGAAGCGCCGGCGGCAAAGTGTAGGGTATTCGCGTCCGGCCTACCCAGTAGTCGGGGACTTTCGTCGCCGCATTTTTATGCGGCGCGTTCGGTCCAGCTTGAAATTGCCTACCGTCTCTTCCAGTTCCAAGGCGAGGCGCGATGGATCCTGGCATGATTTTTCAGCATCTTGTGCGCCGGTGGCTGAGTCTCTGACCGGCGCCGCAATCTGCTCCAAATTATTGTTGATCTGCGCAGAGGCGGCGGATTGAGTAGCTGCGGTCGCAATCTGTGTGATCATTTCTCCGACCTGGTCAGCCATACAATAATGCCTCTCAGCGAATCACCCGCTTGGGCAGTCGAGTTGACGCCGTCCTCTACTTGCTTCGTGCCTTGTTCCATCGCTACAACCGCGGATTTTGTGCCACTCTGAATGCTTTGAATCATCTCAGCGATCTGCTTGGTTGCTACCGTAGTGCGCTCTGCCAATTTGCGCACCTCGTCAGCAACCACTGCGAAGCCTGTTCCCCGCTCTCCGGCGCGGGCGGCTTCAATGGCGGCATTCAGCGCCAACAGGTTGGTCTGGTCGCCGCCAGTGGTGGCTCGGGACTGCGGCACTGGCGAGGGCAGGTCTCTCGTGTAATTGTTTGATCTGTCCTTCCAATTCATGGATTTTCTCCATCAGATGTTTGTTAATTTCATCCTGGTTCTGGCTTGGCCTGGATTCTTGAGCTCTCGCCGAACCAATCAACAGAGAGCAAACGATCATGATTTTGGATAGGTTGAAAGGCTTCCGTGCGCGTTGACCGAGCAACTTCGACTCCTTGCGCCCGCACTTGAGAGGGCTGGCCAATCAAAAGGAGTGCTACTTGGGAGTCTCTTCGGGTAAATTTGAGGCAGAAAAGCGCGGAACTGGATTGGGGGCCGCTAAACGTGCGCCTGAGCGTGGTCTTGAACGCGTAGATACAACATGTAAAGCACAATGGCGAGATTCGCTATGAATATCGCCAGACGAATCGCAGTAACTTCCTTCACTAGTTCGTAAATTTCGAAGGGGAGATAAACGGTGCCCGATGCAAATGCGAACCATTCAGCCCACGCCCGTGCGCGCCACAGGCCGTAGGCCTCGATAAACCGAATGACCGAATAGGCCACACAACCTGCCGCAACGAGCCACAGTTTCTCATCGGTAACCCCATCGGCAAGTTTCAGAAAGATATCAACGTAGTGGTGGTTTCGGCCGATATGCAGTAGATGAAGCAGGCTGCCGGCCACGTCCCATGCATCGCGGTGCACCAGTGACAAAACCCCAACCGCCGCCAGCAGCACTACCCCGCCTTTGGCGAGCTCAAATGTAGCAATGGCTCGCAGCGCGGCGAGCTGCTTTTCAGTCTTGGTATGGTGCCGCAGCAGGTTGGAAGGCAGACCGCGCATGAAGAGAGGGCTAGCCCTGTTGTTCGCGAACACTGGCGCGCAATTCAGCGACAATTTCCGCTGCGGCTTGGCGAGCAGCGTCAGCTCGGGAGACGTCAAATGAAATGGCTCCTACCCGGGCGTGGCCGCCACCACCGTAGCGTTCACACACGCGGGCCAGATTCACCAGGCGCTCGCCGGAGGTCCATGGGTTTGACCCCACTGAAACCTTAACCCGAAAACTACTCTTGCTCAGTCCTACGCTGTAGATCGACTTAGGATGGAGATAGTAAGGAACGAACTTGTTATAGCCTTCCAGTTCGTGATCGGTCACATCGAAGAAAATAGTCCCATCCTGGAACTCGGAACGCTCTTTCAAGATTCCGATGGAACGTTGGTGCCGCTCCAGCAGGGGTGGAAGGCGAGAAGCCACAAATGGTTCTTCAATGATCTCCGCGAGCGATCTGGTGGCCAGCAGCGGAATGAGTTTGGGAATGAATGTTGAATCCTGCGTGGACTCAATCACCATGGTCAACTTCATCGCCGGTTCTTTCATCTCCACCGCAGTTTTGGCATCGGCATAGAGGGCACCATCGATGATGTCTGTCCAGTACACCAAATCAGAAACGGGGGTGGGATCGAATCCGAATCTTTCTTTCGCCACCATGGCGATGAAACTAGTGCACGACTTGAAGTCGGGATCATAAAACTTGCGGTTGCTTTGCTGCTGCTCGAAGTGGGCAGCGTCGTCTGGGCTTAGAAACGCGCTCTCGTGATGATCAAACCACCAGGTAATGCGCGGTGAGCTGCAATATTTAAAGTCGACGATGGCATTTTCGTCGCCCTCGAATTTAACGTCGTCAAACAATGCACCGGCTCGGTGCAGGAGGCCGGAGAAGACAAATTCAACATCGTCACGAATACGCTCGCGGTAAAAACGGGAAAAGATTGCAGCAGAAGATGCGCCGTCAAAACATTTGTCGTGGTAGTAAACGTGAACTTTCAACCCCACCCCTTTAAGGACCGCATGGAAATGCACAAGAGACTAGGAATGCCATTACCGGAGGTATCTGTCAAGCAGAGCAAGCGTAGCCGGTCTGCTGCGAGACAAAGCTACAGACCGGATTCACCAAGGAAAAGGGTCGTGCCAAAACCATGAAAATGCTTAGACGGCAGTATTTGCCTGCTTTTCGGCCATGTCGCCAATGATGGGCAGTTTGAACATCTGTCCCTGGTTGGCTTTGAGCAGGAGAATAATCCAGACAATCAATCCGCCCAGACCGAGCAGCGGCCAGACGATGATGGTAGCCCACCCCAAAACTGGCATCATTCCCACGATAGTGAGTGCAATCCATAACACCGTCCAGGCGACAGCAAAGAAGATGCTTTGAAATGCGTGGAAGCGAACGAACCGGCTGCGGTTGTAGGGGGCCATAACCAGAAAGATGATGGCCGGGATGATGGTCACGTAGGCCAGCATTCCTGCCACGTTGTCAGTCAAACCGCCGCCCGCTGCTGCCGGCGAGACCGGCGCCCGCGAACTGCAGGCAGGGCATAATGTTGTTCCATCCGCGACCTGAGTGCCGCACGAGCTGCAAAATGCCATGGGTCCCCCTCCACTTACCTGTTGGTGACAGCGGCTCACTGACGCCTGAGCACAGTTCAGCCGCTTTTTGCACCGGGCCGCAAGTTAACAGAATCGCGGACACAAGGCAAACAGATTTCGAGATTGTCGCGGTTTTTCCTCCTGGATCGAGG
This sequence comes from uncultured Acidobacteriaceae bacterium, assembly GCA_963824805.1. Taxonomy (GTDB): domain Bacteria; phylum Acidobacteriota; class Terriglobia; order Terriglobales; family Acidobacteriaceae; genus DATBAT01. The sequence goes on from CAWGQZ010000024.1 coordinate 42,999, forward strand.
TGTCTAAGATCCTATGTTTAAAGCGCTTGACGCTGTCCGGTGACCGGCGTAGTTTCGCTCGTTAAGAAAATTGGACGGCGAAAGGAATACTGGTGTTCTGCAAATATTGTGGCGGCGCAGTCGCGGAGGGAGCTTATTTCTGCCCTGTATGCGGAAAGGACATAAGCGGCACTACCGGGAACGTTCCGGTCCCCCCGCCGCAGGGGTCGCCATTCGGCCAGGCCACCACCAGTGGAAAGGCTATCGCCAGCCTGATCTGCGGGCTATTCATATTTTTCTTCCCGCTCTCGGCAGTGGCCGTGATTCTCGGACATCTATCTCTTTCCGAAATTCGCAAGAGCGCAGGGCGCATCGCCGGACGAGGCCTGGCCATAACCGGCGTGGTGCTTGGCTACGCGGGACTCGCATTTATACCGCTAATTATCATTGCCGCGATCGCGATTCCTAATTTGTTGCGCGCTAGAATTGCAGCCAATGAATCCAGCGCTGTTTCAGTTCTCCGCACTTTGAACGTTGCGGAAGTGAGCTATGCTCAGGCCAATCGGGAAACGGGTTACACATGCTCGCTGGGAGCCCTACGCGGTGCGGACCTGATTGACGATAACCTATCGGCTGGTCACAGCTACGGGTACACGTTTCAAATTCGGGAGTGTGCACCGGATGCCGGAGGCGGTGCTAACACCAAATATCAGATATTCGCGGTTCCTGATAAGTACAATCAATCGGGAGTTCGGGTCTTCTGCTCGGACGAGTCCGCCGTAATCAGGTCCGGCCGGGGTTCAGCACAAAACTGCTTCGAGTTCGGGGCGCCGTTAACCTAAGGGACGAAAGGCAAGCGCGTGTACTGTCCAACTTGTGGAGCCAACAACGCAGACAACGCGGCCGTCTGTGTGCAGTGTGGCCGTACTTTGAACGGGATGATACCCGCAGCTACGGTGCCAAACTACCTCGTATTCGCAATCCTGGTGACGGTGTTCTGTTGCCTTCCCACTGGCATTGCCGCGATCATTTATGCCGCACAGGTCAACACCAGGTTGCAAGCCGGCGATGTTGCCGGAGCACAACAAGCATCTAAAAGCGCCAGGATGTGGGTGCTAATCTCCGTCGGCGTGGGACTGCTGCTTACCTGTGCCTACATTCTGTTCATCGTGGTGATGTCGATGAGCCATCGTTAGCATGATGCGATCGCCCTACGATCGATTTCTTTTTCGGGGAGCGATTTCCCTCGGATTTGTGGCGCTGGTTGCCCTGCGGATGTTTGATCCCGCCCTGCCTGGGTTTTTTCCACCTTGCCCGCTACGTGCTTTGACTGGCTGGTATTGCCCGGGCTGCGGCTCACTGCGGGCAATGCATCAACTGCTCAATGGGAATGTCAGCGCCGCCTTGGCGATGAATCCATTCGCCGTCATCGCCCTTCCCTTCCTCAGCTATGGCGTGGCGTCGCACGCGTGTTTTGAAATTCGCGGTCGCTACTTGCCTGGCGTTTTCATTCCAGGAAGATGGATTTGGATCATGGCAGTGGCTATCGTCGCATTCGGAGTAGCGCGAAACCTTCCGGTGTATCCGCTTGGCTTATTGGCTCCGGGGGTGATGCTGGGAGTGAAGTTCTAGACTAGCTGTCGGCGCTCGCCCTTTTTGCGGCAGTCTTCGCAAAGGCCATAAATCTGGAAGGTGTGGCGGGTGGTCGAATAATGATGCTTGCGGCCAATCTCTTCCTCCAGCTTGTCGACTTCTGGGGAAAAGAACTCAACCGAACTGCCGCATTCGGTGCAGACCATGTGGTGATGGCTTCGCCGGTTGTATTGATGCTCGTAGCGGGCCACTCCGTCGTGGAATGCAACCTCGCTGGCCAGGCCGCATTCGGTTAGCAGCTTCAAAGTGCGGTAGACGGTCGTAATCCCGATCTTGGGGTCTTGCTTCTTTACCAACCGCGCCAGTTCGTCAATGGAGAGATGGTCCCGGGTCTCGAGAAAAGTCCGAAGAATTGTGTCGCGCTGCTCGGTATGTTTCAGGCCAACTCGCTTCAGGTGGCGGAGGAGCATCTCCTCGGCTTCGCGCATCATTTCGCGCGAGATCGAAGGCTGATCGTCAATTCGCTTCTGCAGCATATTCTGAAAGGAACAAGCCCCCGGCTAAGGATGGCTCCTTACCCGTAGGAGAATAATACCGAGCTTACGGTTAGACGCCAACCCTGTTCCAGAGAGAAATCTGGATTTCCGTGCCGCAGCGCCCTAGAATCAGACCAGCCATGGCCACTACGCCGGCAGCAGTTGTATCCACCCCGAGGCGCAGACGTCGGTGGAAAATTGCTGCTCTCATCATAGCGCTGCTGTTGGCCGCCTGTCTGGCTTTCGTCGTCCGGCTTTATGTCATCGCCCGTTCCGCCCTTCCTGAGATTGACGGATCGCTTGCTGTCCGCGGGTTAACTGCAAAGGTTACGGTTAAACGGGATGTCCGCGGAATACCGACGATAGACGCCCAGAACTTTCACGATCTGTTCTTCGCGCAGGGTTATGTCACGGCGCAAGACCGCTTATGGCAACTGGACAGCATGCGCCGTTTTGCAGGAGGCGACCTGGCCGAAATTCTGGGCGAGAAGTTCGTTCCCCACGATCGCGAGCAGCGCATTCTCAGTTTGCGCGTGGCCGCCCAACGGTCGCTGGCAATTTCCAGTGTTCAAGATCGCGCCAACCTGCATGCCTATAGCGAGGGCATCAATGCTTTTGTGGAGAATCACCGCCATCGGCTGCCCATCGAATTTCGGCTACTGCAATACACGCCGAAGCAGTGGACGGACGAGGATTGCACGCTGATCGCTGCACAGATGGTGAAAGACCTGAACCACTACCACTATCTGGAAGCTCTGACCCGGGAAAAGATTCTGGCCAAACTCGGTCCTGAGTTGACTGCAGACTTGTATGTGAATTCCTCGACCAGGGACCGCCCACCCACTATTGCACGGGCCGGGAGTCCGTTTAAGCGCGGTGATAGCGACGACGATGATGGCGCCGGCGATGATATCGACAATTCCATCGTGCCGCATATGACCAAGTCTCCTGCGCCCCAGCCGGGCATCGACGAGCCCCGCGTTATCGGCTCCAACAACTGGGTGGTTTCCGGTGCACACACGGTTTCCGGCAAGCCACTACTGTCGAACGACATGCATCTGGGGCATCAGGTTCCTAATCTTTGGTACGAAGCCCACCTGCGCTTCGGCAAATTCGATGTGGCTGGCGTTACGCTGCCCGGTATGCCTTACGTGATCGTTGGGCACAACCAGCGGATCGCGTGGGGGTTCACCAACATCGGTCCTACGGTTGAGGATGTTGTCATCGAAAAGCAAAGCGGTGATGGCGAATTTCTTACTCCGGATGGGTGGAAGCCGGCAGAACATCGGCGCGAGGTCATCCACGTACTGGATAAGCCGAATGTTGTTCTTGATGTAGTTGCTACTCGCCATGGTCCGATCATCGCGGAACTCATACCTGGAGAGACCCGCAAGATTGCTCTGCGCTGGACTCTTTACGACGGCACGCGAAATCCATTTTTTGATCTGGACTCGGCACAGAACTGGGACCAGTTTCGAGCGGCGCTTTCCCACCTGGACGCGCCCGGCCAGAATGTCGTGTACGCAGATGTTGACGGCAACATCGGGTATCAGGCGACCGGGAAGATTCCGATCCGAGCGACTGGCGACGGAAGCTTGCCGATCAATGGAGGAGGGGATGCATCCGGCGATTGGACCGGGTTCATCGCCTACGATGCTTTGCCGCGCGTCTACAATCCGCCTAGTGGAGTCATTGCCACGGCAAACAGCCGAATTACTCCTACCGGATATAAGCCATCTATAAGTACCGGATGGGAAGCTCCGTGGCGGTCCGCCAGAATCTACCAGGTCCTCGAATCGGGCCGCAAGTTTTCTCCGCCCGACATGCTGGCGCTGCAAAACGATATCTATTCCGACTTCGATCATCTGGTGGCAGAGCGTCTCGCCCGAGCGGTCGATCACTTCAGCAAGCCAAGCGCAAGTGCAAAGGAAGCGGCCGAAACCCTTCGTGCATGGGACGGCCGCATGACGGCAGACTCGGCCGCCGCAGCAATCGAGTTTGAAGCGCGGTCGGAGTTAATGCGCCTTCTGCTCGAACCCAAATTGGGAGCTGTCGATTCCAAAGCGCCGCTCGGAGGCTTGGATTGGAAGAGCTATCACTGGGGCATGCAAACCGTGTGGCTGACTAACGTGTTAGAAGAAGAGCCGAAGCGTTGGCTTCCTCCCTCTTACGGAAACTATGACCAGCTGCTGGCGGCCGCGCTGGAAGCGGCGGTTAAGGGCCATAGTGAGTCAGGTGCCTGGAATTGGGGGACAGAACATCCACTGGAGATTCAACATCCCATTCTCGGGGAGATTCCGCTCCTGCGCCGGTGGACAGGCCCCGGAGTGTTGCCGCAGTCCGGCAGTGGGTACACGGTTAAGGCCGTTACCCGTTTGCACGGGCCGTCTGAGCGAATGACAGTGGATCTCTCGGATCTCGATCTTTCTATGTTGAACCTGGTGACGGGCGAGTCTGGGAATTTTCTGAGTCCCAATTATTTGGACCAATGGCAGGCTTGGTATGAAGGCTCTACGTTTCCACTCCCCTTTTCCGCGAGCGCGGTAGAGAGAGCAAAGGTGCATGAGTTAGTTATGACACCGAAGTAAAGAGAGAACCAGTTTCTCCACTCGTAATCCAATCCCGGCGCGCTCTTAGCGCTGAAAAATTCCATGAGAACTTAGCATGGCCATCGGAGTTTGGGAATTTCGTAAGGCGTCCGAGGCCTGCGGTGCGAGAGTGCCGTTGAGCCGGTCGGGATCCTTCAGCGCAAAGAGCACGCTTCCGGATGACGAGGCTAGCCCCGAAGAACCTAATCGACTAATTTCACATCCACAGCAGGCCCAACGATGTCGACTTGAGTGGTCTGAAGCGTGTTGGTGGTTGTGCTGTAGACCCGGACCTGATTTCCCTCGACGACGTAGACAACTTTACGGCTCACAATCGACTGAATGCCGGTAACGTCGCCATTGTCAGGAGGCATTGTCACCGTACCGTCCGCGGTATTGAAGATGGAAAGGCATCCCCGCACTTCGCCAGGGCTGCCGCCACTAGCGGGATTACTAATGTTGGTGCAGTGATTGGCTCCGATGTAGATTTGGCCGTCACCGGTTAGCACCATTCGGTCGTGGTAACCATCGCTGACCAGGGCTGAGGCTCCGTTTACCGTCAACGACTGGGTGGAGATCGCCGTCAGTTCCCCGCAGGTTGTTGCCGCAGTTCCACTGCACGACGTACCTGGAGGCGTTCCCACGACGAAGATGGTGGTGCCATCCAGAAATCCTACCGTCGCGGCGGGGACAGGGATGCGGGTTCCCGCCGTCATTGTGGTCAAATCTAAAACCGTGACAGCCGCGGTTGTTCCGCCACACTCTGCCCCGCATTCCAGCACGTAAGCCTTGGTGTCATCCGGACTGAACAATGCGTAGACCGGGTGATCAAATCCGCCGACCATGTTGACCGCCGGCGCATTAGTCCCGACGTTGGCAGTGGTGACGATTGTGGCATTGCTTGCATCACCGAATGCCAGGACAAACCCACCTTTTTGGCTCATAACTACGGTCTGAGCGTTCGGAACCGGAATGGTGGACTTGATCCCTCCGCTGGATACATCCAACACTTCCACGGCCCCGGGGGACGAGCCCGCGATTGCCGCAGTTGGGACGGCCACGTATGCGGTGACGTTATCGGGAGCAGTCGCCATGCTCTTGGTTGCACCAGGCAGGCTGATCGACCCCGCGGAGGCTTCGCTGGCATTGCCGATTACCGCGATCCTATTTTCCGCACTGCTGAAGACCAGAGTCTTCGTTTTGTCGGGAGTTATGGCCATCAGCCCGGGATTGGAAATCGTGCCGCTCAAGCCTACGACGGCTGGCACCAGAAGGTCGGTGGTGGCATTCACAATGTTCAGAACGGGAGCATTGCCGGTTCCGCTGGGGAACAGAGGGTTTGACACAAAAACACGGAACGCGACGCCGCTTGTATTGCTACCGGTTCCCCCGCCGCTTGAACCTCCGGAGTAGTTGTTCCCACAGGAACCTAGAACCAGACAGGCGACGACGAACAAGGCTATAGCCGCTAGAACTCTTCTCAAACCGGGGACTCCAAACAGTGTGAGGGACAAAGATTTAGATGCAAGAAAACGGGATTATAACAGAGCAATTCTGAAGCCCTCTGGGGGCGGAGTCCCCGAGCCAGGCTTAATGCAAAACCCGCTACGATCTTGTATTCTCAGAGATTCTACTTATGGCTGGGAATCTACTTGAACGACTGAAGGAATCGTCGGTTCTGTGTGACGGCGCTATGGGCACGCTGTTGTACGCCAAAGGGATCTTTATCAACCGCTGCTATGACGAGCTAAACCTGTCGCAACCGGAGTTGATCCGCGCCGTACATCATGACTATTTACAGGCTGGCGCAGAGATTATTGAAACCAATACTTTCGGGGCTAATTCTTTTCGACTGGGGCGGCATAGCATCGCCGACAAAGTCCGGGATATAAATCTCGCCGGTGCGCATGTGGCCCGCGAGGCCGCCAAGAGTTTTGACGTTTGGGTAGGTGGGGCAGTTGGGCCACTAGGGGTCCGCATTGAGCCCTTGGGAAAGACTTCCTTCGAAGAAGCCCGCGATTCCTTTCGAGAGCAGATTGCAGCCCTGGTCGAAGGCGGGGTCAATGTAATCGTTATGGAGACCTTCGGCTACCTCGAGGAGCTCCATCAAGCAATCCTCGCGGCGCGGGATGTTGACCCCAAAATTCCGATCGTGGCCCAGGTGACGATCGATGAAGACGCTAATTGCCTGGACGGCTCTACGCCTGAAACCTTCGCTCCAAGGTTAGCGGAGTGGGGCGCAGACGTAATCGGGTGCAATTGCAGCGTCGGCCCGGTGGCCATGCTCGACGCCATGGAGCGGGTGCGCGCGGCAACCACGCTTCCGTTAGCCGCCCAGCCGAATGCCGGAATTCCCCGCTCGGTCGAGGGCAGGAACATCTACTTATGCTCGCCGGAATATATGGCGAGCTACGCGCGTAAGTTCGTTGCGGCGGGCGTGCGCCTCGTCGGGGGCTGTTGCGGAACTACCCCTGAACATATTCGAACCATGAAATCGGCGCTTCGCGTCGGTGAAGCCCGCTCCAAAACCGCCACTGCCCACGTAGCCGGCAAGGCCGCGCCGGTTGCAGCTCCAGCCGTGCCCATTCATGAACGTTCGAAGCTAGGCGCGAAGATTGCTTTTTCGCAGTTCGTCACCATGGTTGAGATCGTTCCTCCCAAGGGCACGGATATACGCAAAGAGATTGAGGGCTCCAAGTTTCTAAAGTCGGTCGGCGTAGACGGAATCAACATTCCGGACAGCCCGCGTGCCTCAGCCCGCATGAGTAACCAGGCGCTTTCGCTGCTGGTACAGCAGCAGGTGGGAATCGAGGCCATCCTCCACTACACCTGCCGCGACCGGAACGTCTTGGGGATTCAGTCGGATTTGCTTGGAGCGCGCGGCAACGGGGATTCGCAATCTCATCTGCATAACCGGCGATCCGCCGAAGATGGGAAACTATCCCGACGCCACGGCGGTATTCGATGTCGATGCGATTGGCCTGGTGAACATCGTCCACAATCTAAATCGGGGTTTGGACATCGGTGGTAATCCGATCGGTACGGGGACGGCCTTCGTAATAGGGGTAGGCGCAAACCCCGGTGTGCCGAATATCGACGAAGAAGTAAAGCGCTTTGAATATAAGGTCCAGGCGGGGGCTGAGTATGCCGTCACCCAACCCGTCTTTGATCTTGCCCTGCTGGAAGCATTTCTGCGGCGCATCGAACACTGCCGCATTCCGGTCGTGGCCGGAATTTGGCCATTGGTCAGCGCCCGCAATGCCGAGTTCATGAAGAATGAGCTTCGCGTCTCGGTACCCGATTCAATCCTGCTGCGGATGACGAAAGCGAAGACGCCCGAACACGCGAGGGAAGAAGGTATCATGATTGCCCGTGAGATGCTGGTGGCGGTCCGCGGTATGGTTCAGGGCGCACAGATCAGCGCTCCCCAGGGCCGCTACACTTCCGCCGCCGATGTGCTGGAAGCATTGGGCGGTGGCGCCGCCACCTGCGCGTCGTAATTGCTGTCGCCCATCGCGTCATTTTCTTGTCATTGCGATCGGAGGCAGGCATCTGCTGGGCGCAGTGTCTGAGACCTGCGGGTTTTGTGGCGTCCGCCTCCACCGGTTTGCTCCCTTCGGATTCAAATGACAGGACCCGGAAGCCTCGGGCCGGGCCTGCCGAGTTTTTCCACAATCAACATCCTTCGTGGAACTGGTCTAGAATGCCGGGAGGAGTTTGCTTTGGCTAAGTTTGAAGATTGTCTGCAACGTTTGGAGAAGATAGTCGAGGAACTCGAAAAGGGTGAAGTTCCCTTGGAGAAGTCCTTGACCCTCTTTGAAGAAGGCATGCAACTTTCCGCCGCCTGCCGCAAGGAACTCGACGAGGCCGAGGGCAAAGTGGAAATTTTGCTCAAACAAGGTGGCAAACTGCAGGCTGAGCCTTTCGAACCCCTTCTAGAAAAGAGTCCCGGAAGAAAGTAACGCCGCAACAAGCAAGCGCATTTAACAACCCTATACGCGAATGCCCGCAAGCCATGGCCAGCGGACTTTCCCCAACCAAAAACATACCCAAGACATCTCGAAGATGCCCCTTCGCATCTCTGCATGCCAGTATTTACGGTTCGCGAACATTTGCTGCTGTCCCTGAAAGTGCTTGGACTGTTGGGTTAATAATTTCGCTCCTTAGGGTGAAAGGTAGCCGCTAAAATGACCACAGCGCCTCGACTGTTTCGCGCATACCGGCCTCACCTAAGGGACAGCTTTGATATGGATAAACTAGTGATTCGCGGCGGCAATCCGCTGCTGGGAACCATTCGCGTGAGCGGCGCGAAGAATGCCGCACTCCCGGCAATGGCGGCGGCCCTGCTTACCGATGAACCCGTCATCCTAGAGAACATCCCCCAGGTCCGCGATATCGAGACTACGCGCCGTTTGCTGGCCGCCATGGGTGCGGAGGTCGAACTGGGCTATGGAAGGGCCCACCATCGTACTACCATCTGCTGCCGCAACCTGGTATCGCCCGAGGCCTCCTATGAGTTGGTTAAGACCATGCGGGCATCGACTCTGGTATTGGGACCGCTGGTCGCCCGCTATGGCACCGCCCGCGTTTCCCTGCCCGGGGGCTGCGCGATTGGCGCGCGCCCAATTGATCTCCACATCCGTGGTTTGGAAAAGCTGGGTGCAACCATTACCCAGGAACACGGCTATGTCGAAGCCAGCGCCACACGATTGAAGGGTGCGGAAATTGTTTTCGACAAGATCACTGTCACCGGAACTGAAGACCTCTTGATGGCGGCTACCCTGGCTGAGGGCGAGACCATCATGCAGAACTGCGCGCGCGAGCCTGAAGTTGAGGACTTGGCCGACCTTCTCAACAAGATGGGAGCCCGGATTGAAGGAGCAGGTACGTCCACGATCCGGGTGCTGGGAGTGACCAAGTTGCATGGGGCAAAGCACCGCATCATTCCCGACCGCATCGAGGCAGCGACCTTCATCATTGCCGGCGCACTCACCGGTGGAGATCTCAATGTCGCGGGGTGCGACCCTCAACATTTAGGTTCGTTGATGCAGAAGCTGGAAGAAACAGGCGTGAAGACCAGCGTCACGACGGACTCGGTGCGAGTCATGGGAGACAGTCCTATAAAAGCCGCTGATATCAACACCGAAGAGTATCCCGGCTTTCCCACCGATATGCAGGCCCAGTACATGGCGCTGGCGACCCAGGCGGAAGGTACTTCCATCATCACGGAAAACATATTTGAAAACCGCTTCATGCATGCCCAGGAACTGGTTCGTATGGGTGCAAATATCCGCATTGAGGGTAGCCGGGCAACGGTTCGCGGACGCACTCCGCTAAGCGCCGCTGCTGTGCTTGCCTCCGATCTGCGGGCTTCCGCTTCATTGGTATTGGCGGCCCTGGTCGCCGACGGCGAGAGCATCATCGACCGGGTTTACCATATCGACCGCGGCTACGAGCACATCGAGGAAAAGCTGCGCGGCGTGGGCGCCCAGATTCGCCGCATAGGGGAAATGCTTCCCAAGAGAGCTGCTCCGGCTAGAGCCTAGACCTGTCGATTTTTCACTATCGCAATATTATTTACCCCTGATTGTTCTAAGCGCTTGTGGCCTGTCTTCATCTGCGCACTCTGTGGGGAAATTGCCTGGACCACAGATAAACAGAGAACCATGAGCGATTTCTATTGTTCGTACCGCAATGCCTGAATCGGATCAAGTTGCGAAGCCTTTCGGGCGGGATAGAAACCAAATAAGATCCCTACCCCCGCGGCAAATGCCGCCCCAATGCCGAAAATCGTATTCGTCAGCTTGGTAGGAAAACCAAACAGTTCAGGTACAACGCTTGCACTTGCGAATCCCAGAAGTAGTCCGATCGCGGCTCCTAATGCGGCAATAAAAGTAGCCTCGCTTAGGAATTGAAGTTGAACATCACGTTCAGTCGCGCCGATTGCCAGGTGCACTCCAATTTCTCGGGTTCGCTGGGTGACCGATACCAGCATGATATTCATGATTCCGATTCCGCCCACCAAGAGCGACAGTGACGCAATGCTTGCCAGCAGCAGGCGCATCATCTTGCTGGCCGCCAGCTGGGCGTTGATCAAATCCTCCGGACGCCGAACGTTGAAATCATCGTCTTCTGCTGCGTTCAGGTGGTGGCGTTCCCGGAGCAACGCAGTAATCTGCTTGGTCGCTTCCGCCATCGACGTCTGCGTAACCGCAGAGCAGAAAATGTCGTCCAGCCAGAACGTCCCGGTGATGCGCTTTTGAACCGTTGTATAGGGCATGAGGACGAAGTCGTCCTGGTCTCCACCGGTAGCTGAGAACCCCTTGGCCCGTAGCGTGCCAACTACGCGGCACGGCAGGCTCTGTACGCGAATCGTTTTGCCCACTGGGCTCTCAACGCCGAACAGATTGTCCACCACCGTTTGGCCAATGACGCAGACCGGCGCATCGGTGGCGACATCAGTGTTGTTAAAGAATTCTCCCTCCTGCAGATCCCAGCGCCGAACCTGCAAATAGTTCGGAGTCACTCCGCGATACTGGGTCGCCCAGTTTTGATTGCCATAAATCACCTGGATTCGCCCATCGACGTTGGGCGTCACGCTCTTGATGAGAGGTACCTGCTCCAGGATCGCGTCCGCGTCGCCCAGGACGAGGGATCGTGTCCCCCGGGCGCCCATGCGCATGCCATTGCGGCTCCGGCTGCCTGCCTCTATCCAGACAAAATTATCTCCGAGATTCTGAAGCTGCGACTCCACTGCGCTGGTTCCAGCATTGCCGATTGCGACCACACAGATAAAGGCTGCCACGCCAACTGCGATCCCCAGGACCGAGAGCACACTCTGTATCCAATGGCGCCCCAGTGATCGAAATGCCTGCCGAAAAATCGTGGATAGCCGCATAGTTGTAAACGAACGACTATTGTCCATTGTCGCCGATAACGTTGGTCAGGAAATGACAAAGCTGAACGGATTTCCGTAGACTTGGTTTCTGCCCAAGGAAAGTGCATGCGCAAAGACTTCGCTCCTGTATTGCAGACCGCGCTTCGGAACGCCCTGGAATACTTAAAGGGGCTGGATGATCGGCCGGTCGGCCCGACCGCTTCTCTCGACGAACTGCGCGCCAAACTCTGTAAAGAGTGGAAAGCCGAAGGGATCGCCGGCGAGGACGTCATCACTGATTTGGTTCAGTCCGTTGAAGGAGGGTTAAACAACTCCCCCAACGCGCGCTTCTATGCATGGGTCATTGGGGGATCCCTTCCATCCGCACTCGCCGCCGATTGGCTGACGTCGACGTGGGACCAGAATGCCGGCATGTATGCCGTAAGCCCGGCAAGTGCCATTGTGGAGGAAGCGGTGGGCGCATGGCTTAAAGAGCTGTTCCGGCTGCCGGGTCACACTTCGTTTGCGTTGGTGACCGGCTGCCAGATGGCTCATGCGACGTGCCTGGCCGCAGCTCGTTCATGGCTACTAAAAAATCAGGGCTGGGATGTGGAGCGACAAGGAATGGCCGGTTCACCCCAAATCCCAGTTCTTTGTGGGGTGCGGCACGCCACCATCGACCGCACTCTGCGGCTGCTCGGCTTCGGCGACACCTCTCTGGAAGTGCTGCCCTCAAATCCGGTGACGGGACTTGATGCGAAGACGCTTGAAAATGCATTGAGTGAGTTAAAAGGAAAGCCAGCGCTGGTTCTTTTGCAGGCAGGCGACGTTAATACCGGCGGCTTCGATAACCTCGCGGAGCTGATTCCAATAGCGAGAAAACACGCTGCGTGGGCTCACGTTGATGGCGCCTTCGGAATGTGGGTGAGCAATACGTCGTCAGCAGATCCATTTTTTTTTTTTTTTTTTTTCCCCGTCACCCGCTTCCGCTTCGGCTAGCTCGCGCATTACCGCGAGGGACGGGCGAACACGACGGGGAAACGGTCGGGAAACGATGGCCGGCGAGCGTGGTGGACAGGTCACCGCTTTTGGAGAGGCAAGCAACCCATGCACATCGTCGCCTGAGCAATACGACGAGTCAGTCAGGCAGCCGCCGCCTTGAGCTCCGGCAGGACGTCGTCGGGCAGCTCATCCGCGTCTCGCTCGCCGAACAGCTGCAGCAGGTGCCGGGAATGCGGCGAAGCCATAGGAGTCGTACAGCGGGCGTAGCAATCCGCCCGGCAGGCGAGCGGCCGCGACGGTCGCGAGAGACCGCTCATTGATCACGCGGGAGACGCGGCGGCACGGGCGAGCAGCGCGTCGATCGCGGCCATGCCGTCGTCGCCCAGGTCGCGGTGAACTCGTTGACGTAGAGGTCGATGTGGCGCCGGCAGACCTCGTCGGACAGCTCCTGGGAGTGCGCGCGCACGTACTCCAGGCTGTCCGCCGGGTGCGCGAAGGCGTGCTCCACCGAGCGGCGGATCGCCGCTCGACCTCCCCGCGCAGCTCCGCGTCGAGGTCCGCGCGAGCGCAGATCCCGGCCAGGGGCACGGGCATCCCGGTCTCGCGCTCCCACCAGGCTCCGAGGTCGGCGACCTCCACCAGGCCGTGGGTGGCGTAGGTGAAGCGGCTCTCGTGGATGATCAGGCCCGCATCGACCGTGCCGGCGGCGACCGCCTCCAGGATCTCGTCGTAGCGCAGCTCCACCACCTCGCCGAGGGCCGGGACGGCCAGACGCAGCAGCAGGTACGCCGTCGTGTCCTGGCCCGGGATGGCGATCCGGCCGCTCGCTGCATCGGCCAGCGTGGCCTGCTCCCGTGCGACGACCAGCGGCCCGCAGCCGTGCCCTAGCGCCCCGCCGCTGCGCAGCAGCGTGTAGCGGTCGCGGACTCCGGCGAGCGCGCCGAACGAGAGCTTCGTGAGCTCGGAGCGCCCCTCGCGGGCGAGGGCGTTCAGCTCCTCGATGTCGTGCAGCGCCGGCAGCGCCGTGAACGGCGCGGGCGTGCGGCCGTGCACGAGAGCGTCGAACGCGAAGGTGTCGTTCGGGCAGGGCGAGAAGCCGAAGGCCAGCTTCACGCGCGCTCGATCTCCGCGATCACGAGCGCCGTCACGCGCGCCAGCTCGGCCAGCGCCTCGTCGAAGCGCCAGAGCGCGCGATCGGGCTCCTCGACCTCGTTCGAGACCACGCGCAGCTCGAGCGCCGGTACGCCTTCGTCGAGGCACGCCGCGAGCACCGCGAAGCCTTCCATGGCCTCGACGGCGACGCCGGACGGCCGCCCACCCGCGCGCTCGTGCCGATCGGCAGCGCGAGGGCATCGGGCAGGGCCCGGCGCGCGGCTGCCAGCAGCTTGGCGGCCGGCGCGATCGGCTCGCTGTCGCCGTCGCAGTCGACGGCCTCGGTGCCGACCACGGTTGCGAGCAGCGGGATCCCGCTGCCGCTGCGAGCGCCGGCGATGCCGACGTGCAGCACGCCGTCTGCGCCGCCCTCCGCGACGGCATCCTCGGTCGCGAGGTACGCCTTGCGCGGGCCGATGCCGCAGACCAGCGTGCGCGCTCCCGCTGCGCCGGCGAGCTCCTGTGGGGTAGCCGCGATCACGAGCAGCACGCGCGCACTCTAGGGCCGCGGGCGGGACGCGGGCGCCGGAGGCGGTCGCAGCCGGGTCTTGTCGGGAACTTGATGCGGAAACGACCAATCGGGACACGGCTTTGACGTGCCCCTTGCGACGCTGACGGGCGTCATCATCGATGTTCATCCCAGAGGTGTGAAGTAGATGTTCGCCAACAACGAGATCACGGACAGGGGCCTTCTTCATCGCTTGCTCGTGCGCGTGAGCAACGAGGTCACCACGGAGGAGCGCCTGGCCTGGGCGCGCTCCATCGACGGGGCCATCAAGGAAGCCGCCAGCCCGGCGATCCCGCTTCGCAACCGCGTTGCCTCTCCGGTCGTCGTGCTCGGCGCCGCGCCGGCCCTCGCGGCCGTCGCAGCGGTGCTGCGCGACGAGGACGTGGTCTTCACCCGCGAGTCGCTGAACGCGGTCCGCGAGTTCATGACCGACGGGATCGACTCCCCGC
>CAWGQZ010000025.1:0-11292 GCA_963824805.1 uncultured Acidobacteriaceae bacterium
GGCCCACGTGGATGGCGCCTTCGGGAATGTGGGTGATGGCAAGCCCGCAATACGAACACCTGGCCCGCGGAATGGAATTGGCGCATTCCTGGGCGACGGACGGACACAAATGGCTCAACGTTCCCTACGACTGTGGGTACGCTTTTGTTGCCGAAGCACAAGCGCATCGGGACTCGATGAGCTATCACGCCAGCTATCTTTCCCACCAGAGTGCGGCGCGCGATCCACTCGACTGGAATCCGGAATTCTCGCGCCGGGCCCGCGGTTTCGCCAGCTATGCCGCTCTCCGCGAGTTAGGGCGCAACGGCGTCCGCGAACTGGTCGAGCGAAATTGCGAATGCGCGAAGCAGATCGTGGCTGGACTCTCTCGCCTGAAGAATGTCGAGGTGCTCAGCGAACCAATCATCAATCAGGGACTGGTTGCATTCCTGGGTCCAGACGGACACCCATCGGACGAATGGAATGACCGGGTAATTGCGGAGATCGACATCGAGGGCACTTCCTTCTTTTCAGGCACAACCTGGAATGGACGCCGCGCCATGCGGATCAGCGTTTCAAACTGGCAGACCTCGAGCGAGGATGTAGCTCGCACGATTGCTGGAGTAGAGCGTGCACTTGAGAGTCTGCGGAACGAAACAGTGGCTAGCCAAAAGTTCTAACCCTATCTTTCATTATCGGTACTAGGTTCGGGATGAATCAGCACCCGGAAGAGGTCCGGTGCTTCTTGCTTGAAGCGGATTTCCAGTTCCGTGGAAATGTCATGCACGCTCGACAGTGGAAGCGTGTCGGACATGGTGCAATGGCAGGAAACATAGAGCCGCCCACGAACCCGTTTGATCTCGATATCATGCATATCCAGGATCTCAGGAAAGTCCGCGGCGGCTGGCTTTTAGCCGTTTCTCTAATGTCGCATCGCTCACCACTTCGTCCCCAGGCTCGATCGTAGAAGGCTCGCTTTCAATATGGGTAAGGATCGATTGGATTTCTGGTACCTCGTCACGGATCTCGGATTCCAGGAGAGTGACCCGGTCGTGTGCCTCTTTGAGGCTCAGGTTCTCGTCGAGTTCCAGGTGCTGTTCGACGTGCAAACGGCCGCGGAGATCCTGCACGCTGACGTCGTGCACATTTACATTATTGCGCGTGGCCACCGCCCGCACTCGATCGAATATATTCTCGGCGCGTCCGACTCTCGGGATAGGGTGGACAACCACGTCTGCGCCGGGAAGAATACTCTGCACCGCGGTCGTAACTGCCGACACCATTTGTTCCGAGCGTTGGAAAGTTACATTCCGCGCCAAGCCAACGGAAAGATCGGCAAAATAGCGGTTGCCGGCGCGGCGAATGCGCACCCGGTCAATCTCAAGCAGACCCTCGACTTTCGATACGGCCGAGATGATCTTGCTGCGCACTTCTGGAGGAGCCGCATCGAGCAAGCCGTCAATCGTACGGCGAGCTAGGCGACCACTTACGTAAACGACAACTCCGGCAACAAAGAGTGCCGCGATTGGATCAGCATCGCGCAACCAACCGATACCAAGTTTGCGCCCTGCCATTACCAGTAGCAGGCCCAAAATGACAACGCCGCTTGACCAGATGTCGGTAGAAAAGTGAAGTGCGTCCGCCTCCAGCGCCTGGCTTTCGTATTTCGTGGCGATTCGCCCTAAGGCTCGTGATCTCCAGAAATCGACGACCATGGAAATACCCATGACGGCAAAGGCGTTTACATTCGGCTCAATATCTACATGATGGAAAAACAGCCGGATGATTGCTTCGTAAACGATCCAGACACAGGTGAGCAGCAGCAAACCGGTTTCGATGAAGGCAGAGAAATTCTCCACCTTGCCATGGCCATACTGGTGCTCGGCATCCGCAGGTTTGTCGGATACTCGCACGGAAAATAGCGTCACGATGGCCGCGATCAGGTCCAGGGCGGAGTGGGCCGCTTCCGACAGGATTCCCAAGCTTCCGGTGGTAACACCGACAAAGATCTTCAGCGCGGTGATGGCAAGTGCCGCGAGCACGGAGTTGCCGGCCACCGCACGCTTTTCCGCGCGCATCGCTTTCGGACTGAAGACCGTCGACGTCACCGACATATTGGCATTATCACTGCTAGATTCGATCCCGCCAAGCCACGAGCAGCGCCGATGGATGCGACCGATCAGTAACGAGTGGCCCGGAAACCCTATGTTACGATTCTGGTACGCGATTTCATCCGGAGGAAATCTATTGTGATGGCCCGATGTGGGTTGAATTTTGTCATACTCGGTGCTTTAGCCTGGGGGCAAGCCGTACACCGGCCGCGCCTGCGCCGGTCTCTCCCCAGGGGGGCAATCCGGCTCCTCAGAGGGCGCCCGCTGAACCAGAGGCCAATCTTCCGCCCGACGCTCCGGTGATAACTATTGACGGGGTTTGCGACCAACCGCCCGCCGAAAAAACCTCAGCGGCTGATTGCAAGACGGTTATTACTAAATCCGAATTTGAAGAGGCGATCAAAGCGCTACAGCCGACTGTTCCTCCGGCGGCACAACGACGCCAGTTTGCAAGCCGCTATGCAATGCTGGTCATCTTCGCTGACCAGGCTCACAAACAGGGTGTGGATAAAGGTCCAAAATTCGAAGAGCAGATGAAGCTGACCCGCATGGAAGTTGCTGCCCGAGCTCTCGGCCAGCAAATGCAAGAGAAGGCCGGCACGGTTTCGGATGGAGAAGTCACCGACTATTTTCAGCAACACGCCAGCAATTACGAACAGGCCGACCTACAGCAAATCTTCGTTCCACACGCGAAAGCTACGGAACCCCCTACCAAGCCGGTCCCAACGGCTGCGGCGAAGCCCGCGGCTCTTACCGAGGAAAGCATCCGAAAGGAAGTTGAGACGCTGTACAAGCGCGCGGCTGCTGGCGAAGATTTCGCTAAATTGC
The DNA here is from genome assembly GCA_963824805.1 of uncultured Acidobacteriaceae bacterium. Lineage (GTDB taxonomy): Bacteria > Acidobacteriota > Terriglobia > Terriglobales > Acidobacteriaceae > DATBAT01. The sequence goes on from CAWGQZ010000025.1 coordinate 2,919, forward strand.
AGGCTGAGGCATACACATTTTCAGGATTGAAAACCAAGCCGCCTGAAACCAAAGTAAAGGATCTCCGGCGTAGCACCCTGACTCCGAATCGCGCCGTGGTGTTTGAATTAAAGCCGGGCGAGGTTTCAAAAGTGGTCACCGATCCCACCGGCTACTTCATTTACAAGCTCGATAAGAAAGATTCGGTTCCCATGGAACGCGTTCGGGCTGATATCGAGAACGCGATCAAGACACAAAAGATGCAGGCGGCAATTCAAAACATGCAGCACTCCGCGACCCCAAAATTCGATGACAAGTACTTTGGACCGGAAGCTGCTCCGATGGGCCTGCCCGGTCCAGGACCAAATCAACCGCCAATGCGGCCCGCTCCCTCTCAAGCACCGCCGCCAATTAATAAGTAATGGCAACGCTGCGCCCAACCGTCGTGATAACCGGCGCTTCAGGCGACCTCGGGTCGCGCCTCGTTCCGTTATTGGGGGATTTCAACGTGGTTGGCCTTGACTGGAAACAACCTATAACCAAAGCGCCTTTCCGCTTCATCCACATGAACCTGGAGCGGGAGGACTGCTGCCGGGAGTTGATGCTCCTGCTGCGCGAAACCCGCACCGTTACTTTCGTTCACCTTGCCTCGGTGCACCCGCGTAATAGCGGTGAAGTGATGGATGCCGAACGCATGTGGCAGATCAACGTTGCCGGAACGGCGCGCGTTCTGGAATCGATTACTGAAGCCAACCGTGAAGAAATGCTGGTTAAAAAGTTTATCTTTCCCAGCAGCACCCTGGTTTATGGTCCCAACCGCTCCACCGAAGCGACCGAGGAAACTGAGCCGGGGACTAATTTACCCCTGTTTGTAAAGCATCAACTGGAAGCGGAAAAGGTTGTTCGCAAGCGCGGCACCGGCCTTCGGGCTTGCAGCATTTATATTCTTCGCGCGGCAACTTTTGCCGGCGCCGGGTCGAACAATTACCTAGTCAGCGCTCTGCGTCCAAACGCAAGAGGAAAGCGCATGTCGCTTGCTCTCCCCTGGGGGCAACAGGCGCTTGAAAACCGGCTCCAGTTTGTTCATGTGGATGACATGGCGCGGGTGATTTCCTATATTGCTCACAAGTCAGAACCGGAGCCGCAACGCCTCACCTTCCTCAACGTGACTGGGCGAGGAGACGCCATTTCCTACCAGCAGGTGATCGACACGGCACAAACGAAGCGCTTAGGGGTTCCTGGGAAGTCGGCATTGGAAATGCTGACGCGCTTTCGATGGAACCGCGGGATTTCGCCTATCCCGCCCGACCTTACCCCGTACCTGATGAGCGAGACTCTGGTAAGCAGCACACGCCTGCGTAAATTTCTTGGTCAAGACTACGAGGAAGTAATCCATCACACCATTGCGGACGCCTTTGCCGATTCCTTTTCTCCGGTTTCGGAGCCTTCTCAGACCTCAACTCTCTCGCACTAGGCAATTTGACTTGCTGTAAGCAAACTTCAATAATCTGGGTTGCCGTGGATATTTACCAGCACATCGTGAAGCTGCGCCAGGAAGGTCGCCGCGGTACAGTGGCGACCATCGTGAGCGCGCAGGGTTCGATCCCGTCCTTTAAAACTGCCAAGATGCTGGTACGCGATGACGGCTCCCTTGTTGGCACCATAGGCGGTGGTTGTGTGGAGGCTGAGGTTTGGCAGGCAGCGCGTGAAGTGATGGAAAGCGAAAAACCCCGAACATTGAGTTTCAACCTGAACCAGAACCCGAAATATGACACCGGGCTGGTTTGCGGCGGCACGCTCGATATCTTTCTGGAGCCAATCCTGCCAGCAGCCAACCTCTACATCTTTGGCGCCGGACACGTTGCGCTGAATCTGTACAAGATGGCTAACAACGCCGGATTCGATGTGACGGTCATCGATGATCGTGACGCCTATGCGAATCGTGAACGCTTTGCCGACGCGAAGGATGTAATCGCCGAAGACTTCGAACAAGCGATGGCGCGGTTGACCCCCACCGATTCATCCTACATTGTGATCGTCACCCGCGGACATCGCGACGACATGCGCGTGCTACGCTGGGCGGTGCAAGGTCCGGCTCGCTATATCGGAATGATCGGCTCGAAGCGCAAGACCATCGCGATTTTCCGTGAACTGGTAAACGAGGGGTTGGCTGAGAATCTGTTTGATCGTGTGTATGCCCCGGTTGGCTTGGATATTGGAGCGGTCACGCCAGAAGAAATTGCCATCTCCATCACTGCCGAGTTGATCGCCGTCCGCCGCCATGCGGAACGCCCCATGCCTCACATGAGCTGGTTTCATAATAAGAAGCAGGTAGATACCGTACCGTAGCTGCGTTGTGTGGTTGACTCGCCACGTCCATGCAAGTCTGGCGGGCTCTTATCCCCAGACGAATTTCACCAACCGTTTCTGTTATCGTCCTACCATGAATCGCGACCCCGCATTCTGCGCCGTAATCCTGGCCGCTGGACAATCGACTCGCATGGGACGCGATAAGGCTCTATTACCCTGGCCGCCCGGCAATGCGTCGTCAAACGAAACATTTCTCGCCGCAGCGATCGCCTCGCTACAAGACTTCAATGATGTTGTGATCGTGGTAGTGGGCAACAACGAAACTTCCCTGACGCCTTTGATTTACTCGTCCGGAGCCGTGATGGTGCGCAATCCCACGCCGGAGTGCGGCCAATTCAGTTCATTGCTGACTGGCCTGCGGGAAGTCCTCAACCGCGGCCGAGATGCGGCGATGATGACGCTGGTGGACCGGCCCCCGGTTTCGCGCTCTACCCTTCGACTGCTTTGTGAGAAGTTCAGGATTCTAGAGCGAGGTAAGTGGGCAGTGATTCCCGAGCACAAAGGACGTCATGGTCACCCGATCCTGATTGCCCGCGAAATGATAGAAGCATTCCTCAAAGCGCCTCCCGGCTCCACTGCTCGTGATATTCAACACCAATATCAATCGGTGATCGAATACGTTTCCGTGGAAGACCCAGCTGTGACCCTCAACGTGAATACGCCTGAGGACTATGCCGCACTGCGGCCGCCCAGCTAAACTGGTAGTTCGATTTTCCACCATGCCAACTTCCCTGTCCGCATCAGAATTTGTGAATTCAGTAGTACACCTTCAACCAGCTTTTGCGACTTTCGACTGTGATGGAACCTTATGGTCCGGTGATGCCGGAGAAGGCTTTTTTGATTGGGAGCTGCGCCGCGGAGTCGTCAGCGACGATGTGGCAAATGCGATTCGCGCCCGTTACGCTGATTATCGCGCGGGCAAAGTCAGCGAAGACGACATGTGCGGAGAGATGGTCACCATCCATCGAGGCCTGAAGGAAACGGACATAAACCAGATTGCCGCCGAATATTTCAATCAGCACGTGAAGCCCAACATCTTCCCGGAGATGCAGGAACTGGTGGAGCGATTGATTGAGGCGGGCAGCGATGTTTGGGCGGTATCATCCACCAATTTATGGGTTATTCAAGCCGGGATGAAATATTTCGGAATTCCTCCCAACAAGATTCTGGCTGCGACGGTCAAGATCGACCACGGCGTTATTTCCGACCGTTTAATTCGTGTTCCCTCCGGCGATGGCAAACCTCAAGCTATTCTTGATGTTGCCAAACGCAACCCCGACGCGGCTTTCGGTAACTCGCGGTGGGATGCTGCGATGTTGAGCATGGCGCGCCATCCATTTGCTGTGAATCCCAATCCCGACCTGGAAGAAGTGGCTCGGGCCCGCAACTGGACGGTCTATTTTCCCGCCAGTAAACCCAAGAACTAGCCACCGGCTTTCGCCAGGAGAGCTTTTAGGGTATCGATAGCTAAGTGTCCCGCGTGCCCGGACGCTTGCGGTAGCCCACCAATCTCACTCACTAGATATTCTCTGGGGATTGCCGCCGCTTCGTGTATGGTCTTTCCCGCAACCATTTCCGTCAATAGGGACCCGCAGGCCATGGCCGAAACGCATCCTTTGGCGCGGAAACGGATCTCTGTGACCACACCGTCTTTAATCTTAGCGGTCAACTCCAGAATATCTCCACACGCAGGATTCTCCAGGCGAACTCGAACGTCGGGATTCGGTACCTCGCCGGCGTTACGGGGATTTTCGAAATGATCGAGAACCTGCGACGAGTACATTGGCTGAAATTGTAGCCGACCGGCCTGTAACATAAACGCATGGCCGACTTCAGCCCTCACCGTATCGTGTCTTTGCAACCCAGTGCCACCTTGATTCTCGCTGAAGTTGGCATGTTGGATCGCGTCGTGGCTTGCACCAAATATTGCGTTGATGTGTGCCCAGAAGTCGCTACCGACGGTAAGACCATCGTCGCCGATTCCTGGACGGCAAAATCGGCCGAGATTCTGGCAGCCAAACCTGATCTGGTCATCGCCTCAGTGCCATACCAGGAAAGTGCAGTGATTGAAATTCTGCGCTCGGGCGTGACCTTCCTCGGATTTGCTCCCAAGACTCTTGCCGACATCTATCGCGACATAGCTGCCATCGCAGGAATCATGGGCGTTTCAGAGCGGGGACTCAGAGTGGTCGAGCAGATGCGAACCGCGATTGAAGAAGTGCGAAGCCGCACCCTAACAGAACCGCGCCCGAGAGTTTACTGCGAAGAATGGGGCAAACCTTTGATCGCATCGCAGAAATGGGTTGCGGAACTGGTGGAAGCTGCCGGTGGAGAATTTATAGGGACTCCGGGAGCCCAAACCACGGCTCCGGCTGTTGCCGCGCAAGACCCCGACCTGATCGTAGCCTCATGGTGCGGAGCCGGTGACCGCGTCCCTTTGCAGAAAATCGTGCGGGACAGAGCCTGGGTTGAGCTGCGTGCGGCGAAAAATCGCCGCGTCGTTTGCATTCGCGATGAGTTTCTGAACACTCCGGCCCCCAGCCTGATCACCGGATTGCACGCCTTGGCCGCCGCCATTCACCCTGACCGTTTTCCCCAACCGCCCGGTCTTTCCTGGATGAGCGAGTAACCAGTTCGTTAACTGAATATTAATTCGCGATAGACTAGTATTCACGCCATGACTACCGCTTCCGCAGACGATGTCAGAAAAGAATTCGACGACCTCTGCCGCTCAGCGGGCTCTGCTCGCGACCTGATGGAAAAGCTCGTTAAGCTACTTCACGCGCGCATGCTGAAGTACAACTGGGTGGGCTTTTATATGATCGATGATTCCGTGAACCCACCCGTCTTGCAACTCGGAGCCTATCAGGGCGCCATGACGCCTCATACCCGAATCCCTCTTCACCAGGGAATCTGCGGCGCGGCAGCCTCGACCGGGAAGACCGTTGTGGTCGATGACGTCAGCAAAGATCCCCGCTACCTTGCCTGCTCAATCGAAACCAAGTCTGAGATTGTGGCCCCCGTGTTTGCGCGCGGAAAAGTTGTGGGGGAATTAGACATTGACAGTCACTTTCCTGCCGCCTTCAAGGAAAAGGACCGTGAGCTGGTGGAGTACTGCGCCTCGGCAGTGGGTAAGTGTCTGGAAAGATTTTCAGTATGAGGCCGCATTAACCACATCCCGGCTTGGAGCCATCCTCCCCCATGAAAAGAGTGGTCGCAGCCCTGATTCTCGATGCCGAAAAGCTCCTTGTCTGCCAGCGCACCCGGCACCAGACCATGCCGCTGAAGTGGGAATTTCCCGGAGGCAAGATTGAAGACGGCGAGCAGCCCCGCGACGCGCTTCGTCGTGAACTCGAGGAGGAGTTGGGGATACAGGCAGAGGTCGGAGACGAAGTCTCACGCATCGTCCATGAATACCCGAACGGCGGATCCGTCGAACTACGCTTCTTTACCGTCCGCCAGTATTCGGGCGAACTTGAGAACCGAATCTTTCGTGATGTTCGCTGGGCTGCCCGCGCTGAATTGCCATCCTTCGACTTTCTGGAAGCAGACCTGGGACTGGTGCGCGAACTGGCTGCAGGCAAGGTCATTTAGCGACAAAAGCCATTTACACTGAGAGCAATGCAGCGTCCGTCCAAATTGCACCTGCTCCGCGAATTTCATCGCACTCTCTACCGAGCCTGGGGCTGCCAGCACTGGTGGCCCGCCGCCAGCCGCTTTGAAGTCATAGTCGGCGCATTTCTCACCCAGAACACCAATTGGACGAACGTGGAACGGGCTCTCAAACAGCTTCGCGCGGCGAGGGTCTTGAGCCTGGATGAAATTCGTAAGGTGCCTCTCTCGAGACTCGAATCTCTAATTCGCTCGTCTGGCTATTTCCGGCAAAAGGCCGAGCGCCTTAAGACTTTCGTCGTATTTGTGGATCAGTGCTATGGCGGTTCCCTCACCCGCATGTTTTCCCAGCCCACGGAAAAACTACGCGAACAACTACTTTCGTTAAATGGTGTCGGCCCCGAAACCGCTGATTCAATCCTGCTCTATGCAGGCCAGCATCCCGTGTTTGTAGTCGACGCTTACACTCGTCGAATCCTCGGCCGCCATGGGATTTCGCCTCCCAACGCTCCTTACGAGGAAATTCGTCAACTTTGCGAAAATGCACTCTCTCACGAGGAGTTACAACAACTCTCGCAACGGGGAGATAGCCTTCGCGGAGCGACGGGCACTTGCCACCCACCCTCTCGCCTGAGCCTGGCTAAGCGTGCGCCCCTGGCCCAGGTTTTCAACGATATGCATGGGCTGATCGTCGGTGTGGGCAAGAATTATTGTCTCAAATCCAGACCTAGGTGCGAGGAATGTCCGCTGCGACCATTCTTACCTGCCCCTGAGCCTTCCTACCCCGAGGGCTCGGCCCTTCCGATTCCTTAAAAGTTCTTTCCCCAGCCAGATTCCTGACATACAATCTCGCCGTCCTTCGTCCAGGAGGTGTTTATGAAGATCCAGGGCCTCGAAGGGAAATCTGCGTCCGAAATCCAGTTGGAATTGCAGCGCGGCGCGAAGTTTATCGTCTACTCGTACTGCGTTTCGCTTATTCTTGTCACGTTTCGCCGTCCTTCCGAAATCTACTTTCTTCCTCCCGGAACCAGCCGGGTCCGCAAGGGATTGACCTTTAGCCTGATCACTCTGCTTCTAGGATGGTGGGGAATACCCTGGGGGCCGATCTATTCGGTGAAGTCAATTGTGGAGAACTTCCGAGGTGGAAGGGATGTGACTACTGATTTTTCGCCTCGCATACAGCCCACCACGGTCGGCTTCGCGGCTCCAGCTAAAGTTGGTTAGACAATTCCTTGCATTTGCTTTGTCTGCGCTCTTAGCAGTGGCTGCAAGCGCGCAGTCATTGCGCGAACTCGCCGATCGTCGCGCAGTTCTGATCGGCACTGCGGTCAATCCCGATTACCTCACAGAACCCGCCTACACCACCACTCTGGCGCGCGAATTCAACATGCTGGAAGCCGAAGATGCTATGAAGTGGAAGGCCTCCGGCCCGACGCGAATACTTTCGATTTTGCCGCTGCCGATCGGATCGTCTCCTTTGCTGAAGCTCACTCCATGAAAGTTCGCGGCCACACGCTGGCGTGGTCAAACACAATCCTGAATGGCTGGAGAAAGGTCACCATAGTCCCCAGCAACTTGACGATCTTTTGCGCGAGCACATCCGCGCACCGTCAAGCAATTTCGGGGACATGCCTTTGCCTGGGACGTGGTCAACGAAGCCCTGCCCATGGACCGTCAATACACCCCCAAGCCCGCCTACCAGGCCCTGAAACAAGCTCTTGCCGAATCGACTACGCATTAGGGACTGATAACTAATTCTCTTCTGCCCCGCGAATTCACTTGCACCCGACCACTATAATGAAGCATCTCATCTGAAGTAGTTTGGCTTAAGAATGGCATCCCCTGGTGCAATGCGACCCGAAAAAGAGCTGTCCCGGCGCAGGAAGTTTATTTCCTTTCTGGCGATCAGCGTCTTTCTGTTGCTGGCGGTAATCGTCTCGCAGACATCTTTCGATTTGCCATTTCTGAATCCCGGCAGCAATCAGCAACTGGCATTCTTTGCCGCTCTCTCGATCCTGATCTTCCTGCTGTTTGTTGCGCTTACGGTAGTGCTGGGCCGCAATCTCATCAAACTTTTTGCCGAACGCCGGCTGGGTGTTTTGGGCTCGAAGTTTCGAACTCGCATAGTCGTAGCCGGGCTCCTGCTTTCCTTCCTGCCGGTCATATTCATGTTCTTTTTCGCGTACGGCTTGATGAACAGGACCATCGACAAATGGTTTTCTCGTCCAGTGGAAGAGGTTCGCCAGGACACTGCGGTGATGGCATCGCTACTGGCGAACTACGCGTCCCAGAACGCGCATGCTGAGGCTCTTTCCATCGCCTCCGAGCCCTCAACCCAGCACGCCTTCGCCGGCCACGGCTTTTCCGCCGTGGTAGACGAGTTCCGCAAGCATGAAGCGACCCTGCAGGGCGG
>CAWGQZ010000026.1:0-12760 GCA_963824805.1 uncultured Acidobacteriaceae bacterium
GAAAATGATTTGCTGCAGATGCGCATGCAGCTGACCACGCTCGAAGCCGAGCGTGACGTCAATCAACAGATGCTCGACTCAGCTGCCGCGGATGTAGCTGCCGCGCAGCAGGAACTGCAGCAGTGCCAAGCCGAAGCATCCACTGCAGCCGCGGCATTGAATGCGTTGGAGCGAAGCAAGAAGAATCGCGCACTGCCATGTTGCAGGCGGTGGCATCTGCCTCCAATCTTCGGAATCAACTCTCGCAATCAGAAGATCGGATGGCGAATGTGGATCGCGACGTCCAGCGGCTTCAGGCCGAAATGGCGACCGCCAACTCGCAGGTCGAATCCTTCGGCGGGCAGCGCGGACAGCTGGCGCTGGAGTTTGAAGGCGTGTCCCAAAAGCTTACCGTGCTTACTGACGAAATTTCGCAGACCCGGCAGTCGCTGGAAGACAAGCGCCAGGCGGAAACGGAAGCCAAAATTCGCCTGGACAGCCTGCGCGCGGAATTCGCAACCATGATCGGCAAGAAGGGATCACTAGAGGCAGTGATCGCTGAACACGGGTACTCGACCGAGTCGGTTCGGCGGTTGTTTCAGTCCGGCGGTCTACAGGGCGGGTTGGCCCCAGCCGGAGTTCTTGCCGATTTCCTGGAAGTTGAGCCGCGCTATGAGACTGTGGTGGAAGATTTCCTGCGTGATGAACTGAATTACGTGGTGGTGAAGTCGTGGGACGCCGCCGACGAGGGTCTCCGCCTGTTGCGTAACGATGTCGATGGCCGGGCCACGTTCCTGGTGCATCCGGAAGATTCGCAGGCGAAATTCTCTTTCGCGGTGGATGAAGCAGCGCGCGGTAATACGCCGGCACATTCTCTGGTTCCGCTGAAAAGTGCGATCCGGGTTCTGAATGGATTCGGGCGGTCGCTCGAAGTGATCCTGCCTAAGCTGCGCGACGGGTATATCGTTCCCGATCCGACGCGTGCCAAGGATCTGGCTCTTGAGAACCCTGATGCGTTCTTCCTTTCCCAATCGGGCGAGTGCTTTCACAACGTGACGGTTACCGGCGGCAAGCAGCGCACGGAAGGTCCGTTGTCAATGAAGCGTGAGCTACGCGATGTCCTGCGCATGTTGGGTGAAATCGAGCATGCGCTTCGTGAGGAAGAGATGCGCGTGCTGACGCTTGGAGGCGAGATCAAAGAACTGACTTCCCTGCTCGACCGCCTCGAAGGCGAAAAGCGCGAGGCCGAGAAACAGGCCATGACTTCCGGCCACCTGCTGCGGCAGTTGGAATCGGAAATCGGACGGGTTAGCGAACGCGCCGGAACTTGCAGCCGCGAGTTGCAGCGGCTAGCCATGGAACGTGAGCAGCAGCAGCAATCGATTGCTTCCTGCCAAAGCGAACTGACTCAAATGGAACTGGCAGCGCCTGGAACTCGAGCAGAATGCTGCAACCGCGCAGTTGGAACTGGCCGTCTTGCGGGAACGGCGCGACACGGCTGTTTCAGCCGCCTCTCACAAGATGGCAAGCGTGGCCACACTCGAAGAGCGCCATCGATCAGCGGCGTCTGTGCTTCAGCGTATTGAGGCCCAACTCGCAGAGACTGGGGCAGCGGGTTTCAGCCTTCGGCAGCAAATCGAATCGTCTTTTGCCGAGCTTTTGCAGCGGGCTCACGAGAACCAGGAACTTGCCGATCAACTGGTGAACCTGGATGCGGAGCGAAATGTCAGCGAAGCGCGCGATGGACTATTGCAGGTTGAGTCTGAGCAGGTTCGGGCACGCTTGACGGAGATCGATGAGGCATTGCATCAGGCGCGGCAATTGCTTGACCAGGCGCGCGACCGGCGCGGCGAACTAACGGCGGCCGCAGCCAAATTGCAGTCTGACTTGCAATACATGTCCGAAACCTCTTTGAACGAACTTGGTATTGAACGTCACGAACTGGTTGCCGACACCACCATCGAGATAGTCTCCGGGGAGCAGTTGACAGTCGAAGACCAGATCTATCGCGACATGCGCACTCGACTCGACGCAATGGGTCCGGTGAACATGATGGCTCTGGATGAATACAAGGAATCCGCGGAGCGGCACGGTTTCCTGGAAACACAGCGGAAGGATCTTTTGGAATCGATTCAGAATACCCAGGCGACCATCAAAGAGATTGACGTCTTCTCAAAGCAGAAATTCGAGGAGGCGTTCAACATCATCAACGACAACTTCCAGACTACCTTCAAGAAGTTGTTCGGCGGCGGTCATGCCTTCATGCGTCTGACCGACGAGGAAAACAGCGCCGAGAGCGGCATCGACGTGGTGGCGTCGCCTCCGGGCAAGAAGCTGCAGAATGTGCTGCTGCTGTCTGGTGGAGAGAAGGCCATGACGGCGCTTTCACTGCTGGTCGGAATCTTCCAGTATCAGCCGAGCCCGTTCTGCATCCTGGATGAGGTGGACGCTCCGCTCGACGAAGCCAACATTGGACGCTTCACCGAACTCGTCCGCGAGATGAGCGTGCAGACGCAGTTCGTGCTCATCACGCACAGTAAAAAGACCATGAGCATTGCGCCCGTGCTATACGGCGTCACCATGCAGGAGCCTGGCGTTTCCAAGCTGGTTTCAGTTAGGTTTGGGGCGACGGCCTAGGCGCCACCCACGCAGGCGGGAGCTTAGCTTGCTTGGTCTTCGAGATCATCGAAAAGCGCTTCAATATCGTCGTAACTCTTCTCCGCTGGCGATTCCACCTTGATGGGGGAAACGGCAAGCGGTTCTCGGACCCGGTCCTTTGCAGCTGCGGAGCCTAGGCGAACGAGATGGTTAACAACTTCGTCGATGGACGCACGGGAGCATCGGGTTTCTTCGACAAGAAGGCGGACAACGTCGTCATCCAGGGAAATACTAGTTCTCACACCACAATGCTACGTCAGACGGCCCTCGGGACGCCAATGACTGCCTGCCCTTTTCTCTGGTTTATCAGCCGGTAAGACCAGAAGACTATGCTTCGTTACACGCTCATTCCAATTTTCCTCATCCTTCCTCACGTTTTCCACAACCAAAAGCCACGGTGAACAGGCGGCTCATGAGGCGATTATCGACTGTCAACCTTTTTACAGTTAGCGGACTGCATCTTGGCGGACTGTTCGCTGCGAAACCGTTGACAAAAATTTCTGGGAGGTTAGAATACGCGACGATTTTTACCTGTAATATTTCTTCATGACATCCCAGCTCCTCGACTCCGTTCTGCTCGCAACCGACATCCCGGAACTCGAACTCCACGCCAGCGGCAAGGTTCGGGACGTTTACAAACTGGATAATGACCGCCTTCTCTTCGTGGCCACCGACCGGATTTCGGCTTTCGACTATGTGCTCGCGACCGGCATCCCGCACAAGGGCCGGGTGCTGGCCCAGATTTCCCTGTTCTGGTTCGAGTTCTTAAAAGACGTGGTACCGAACCACTTGATCACAGCCGACGTTTCCAACTATCCCGCCGTCCTGCAGAAGTATGCTGACCAGATGCGGGGAAGGTCGATGATTGTTACGCGCGCGGAAATGTTTCCCGTGGAATGCGTGGTGCGCGGCTATATCTCCGGATCGGCGTGGAAAGAGTACAAGGCGAGCGGCAAAGTATGCGGAATTCAGCTTCCCGCCGGGCTCAAGGAATCCGACAAGCTGCCTGAGCCTATCTTCACTCCGGCCACCAAGGCAACTTCCGGACACGACGAAAACATTTCCTTCGAAGAAATGTCGAAGCTGGTCGGACCGGACCTGAGCGCCCAGCTGCGCGATCTGAGTCTGGCGATTTACACCAAGGCTGCTGACTACGCCCGGGAAAAGGGTATTATCATCGCCGACACCAAGTTTGAATTTGGACGCACAGCCGCCGGCATCACCCTGGCGGATGAAGTACTAACACCTGACTCTTCGCGCTTCTGGCCTGCTGACAAGTACCATGCAGGACAAACGCAGGAGTCGTACGACAAGCAATATGTTCGTGACTACCTGGAACAGATTCACTGGAACAAACAGCCACCTGCGCCTTCCCTTCCCCCCGAGGTGGCCGGCAAGACCAGCGAAAAATATTTGGAGGCGTATAACCAGCTTACCGATCGCAAGCTGGATGTATAGTTTCGAAGCAAATCGTGGGAGAACGAAGTGAACGTGGCGGATTGGGTGATTGTGGTGGTGGTCCTCGTGGCTGCCGTACACGCCGCCAGCGAAGGTTTTTTTCACGAGGCTTTTGGCATTGCCGGTCTTATACTCGGGTACCTGTTGGCGGCTTGGCAGTATTGGAGGGTGGCACGCACATTCGCGCCATATGTCAACTCTCCCTGGCTGGCGGACATTCTAGGTTTCCTGATTATTTTCTTTTTAGTTGTGATTGTGGCGGGAATTGCGGGTAGGATTGCCCGCTGGGCCATGAAGGAAGTCGGTCTGAATTTTTTTGACCGGCTTCTGGGTGCAGCTTTAGGTTTCTTGAAAGGCAGCCTGCTGGTATCCATATTTCTGGTTGGGATGACGTCATTTGCCCCAACCTCGAAGTGGCTGGCGGGTTCAGAATTGGCGCCTTACTACTTGGTGGTCGGACAAGCAGCCATCTGGGTAGCGCCATCGGATTTGCGGGCACGCTTTTATCAGGGGCTGGACTTACTGCATCGTGGACGGTAGATAGTTCCCGTTGCGTGCCATCAGGAATTAGGAAGTAGTGGCAGTATTCACGAAGAAAGCGAGATACCGTGAAGGATCAGCTCGAAGCCCTTATCATGCAGATGTACAAGAGCAATATTCTCTACTCGGAAGCGGTTCGCGAGTTTAAAAAGAAATTTATTTTGACTGTTCTGCAGGAGAATAAGGGCAATCAGTGCCGCGCCGCGCGCGAACTGGATATGCACCGCAATACCCTCAGCCGGACCATCGCGGAACTCAAAATTGACGTTCGCCAACTTCGGGATGGCGGCAAGAGGCCACCGCGCAGCGCTCGCCCGGCGGGCTATGAGAAGAAGGTAGCTCGGTAGCCCTGCCAGCAGTCTTTGGTTCTGCAGCAAAAAGCCTAACCACAGAAGGACAGATCCACACCGAGAGCTTCCGCAAGATCTCGGCCTTAAGTTGCCCGCTGGATTTCTTCGTGTACCTCTATGCCCCTCTGTGGCTACGACTTCTCGCAGGAACGGTAAACAATGCCGAATCACAAAAAAAGGCACCCGAAATTGGGTGCCGTTGACGTTCTGAAACTTTACTACTGGGGACGCTTCCGCGGCGTAGCCTTCTTTGCAGGCGCAGCCGGAGCGGCTGCCCTCAGCAGGCTTCCCTCTTCCATTACCATCACCAGCGGCTTAGGAGTGTAGGAAACGGGAGTTCCTTCCACTTGGGTTTCGCCACCTTCTTTCGGCATCAGGCGGGCAGGAATGGTGGTCTTCATCGTGAGTTCGACATCAGCAATCTTTTTGTCGATATCGTCCACGCTGGCGGCGAGGGTGAGCTTTGTCGGAGAAGCGCTGATTACTTGTGCGGCAAACTGAAGCGGCTTGCCCTTGATGGCATTCCATACCACTGCCGCGTCTTCCGGGCTGCCTTCCGACAGCACCAGTTGCCACTCGGCGAAGTCCATAGTCTCAGGCTTCTTGGACTGCACCAGATTGTGCGCCTGCTCTGCCGGGCTGGGAGCGGGCTTGATGGCAAAGCCAGCAGGAGGTGTCGGGCTCGCCTTGGCTTGCGCCAGGACATCTGGCCATCCATCTTCACCACCGTGATACTTCACATACTGTGACTTGGCATACTTTTCAATCTGAGCCTGATATTGAGGCGTCGGTGCCACAACCGAGGCGCGGGCAGCGTACCAGACGCCGTTCAGGTAGTCGGGAGGCGTTGGTTGCAGATAAGAGAGGGCCAGCGGATAAACCAAACTGAAATCAGTGGGGCTGGCATCGACCGCGGCTTTGAGGGAGGTCTGCGCCGTGGGATAGTCCTTCGCGGTCAAGGCGCCCAGACCAACCGCGGAATTGAAGATGCTGGACATCTGCGCCTTCAATTTGTCGAAGTCGGCGTCTGACATTCCGTCAGGCTTCTTGAAACTGTCCAATGCGGCAAGACCGGCTTTGCCGTGCGTCATAGCATCGGTCATGTTTTGCTGGGCGTTGACTCCGCCCTGAGCCTGGGTACGTTCAGTGTAAGCAAGAAGCGCCAGAGCGCGAACGTTCTTAGGGTTGGACTGCAGCAGCTTGTTGGCGGTTTCCGACATCTTGGCCGCGTTCCCCGACTGCTGGTATGAGCCCATCAGAAGTTCGAGGGCGTCTTCCTTCATCACGCTGTTTGGATACTGCACCAGAAATGCTTCGAGACCGCTGATCTTGGCGTTGGGGTCTGTTTGCTGCACTGCACCTACATAGGCGTTGTATTCCGCAGGATCTTTGATTTCTTTCTTCTGCTGCGGGGCTTGAGGCGATGCGGCCGGCGAGGCAGCAGGTTGGGAAGCGGCTGGTTGCGTTCCGGCCGGTTGCGCGGGCGCCGCTGGCTGCTGCGCAGCTGCGAGTCCAGCCATGCCAAGCACAAACGCCAATAAAGTGTTCTTCATTCGAAGGGCTCCTTAAAACTTTTGGGAAAATTCAGCGACGGCAATACCACCCAGGAATAACCCGAGACTGCTCCTGGATTTTCTCAGAATATGGTTTTCGGGGCCAAATGAGCGGCCCGGAGAACCCGGCGCATCCTGTAACTCTAAGATGGCCAACGTAATTCCGGTGAGCGGGATTATAAGTATCGAATCTCCCGAAGGCAAGCGCCTTCGCCGTCCGAGCGCGCCCATACTGTTAAGATGCGCATTAGCGGGGTCGTGGATGGTTGTATTTAGACCCGTAAACAGGAGGAAAGCCGTGGAGTTAGCTCTATCAGGAAAGGTTGCATTGGTGACCGGATCGGGAAAAGGCATTGGAGCGGCTATAGCCCGCAAGTTAGCTGCGTTAGGGGCAACCACGGTGGTTTCGGGCCGCACGCGCAGTGACCTCGAGCGGACCGCGTCGGCCATTACCCAAGTGGGCGGGAAGGCGGTGGTTCAAGAATGCGACGTTAGCAATCTGAAATCCGTGGAGGCGTTGGCCCAGCGGGTTGGAGCCGAGTTGGGCGGGCTTCACGCCCTCGTAAATAACGCCGGAATCGGCGGGTTCAAAAACCCTTTGCTACAGATGTCGCCCGAGGCGTGGGATCAGATCCTCAATATAAATTTGCGCGGCGTTTTTTATTGCATTCGATCTTTGGCGCCCTTGATGATCCGCTCCGGCGGTGGGCACATCATCAACATTTCATCGCTGGCCGGCAAAAATCCGTTGCCCAATGGCGCTGCTTATGCCGCCTCAAAATGGGGGCTGAACGGACTAAGTTATTCGGTGGCGGAGGAGTTGCGCGGAAACAACATCCGGGTATCGGTTGTATGCCCGGGATCGACCAACACCGATTTGAGCCCCCATGAGGGTAAGAGCCAGGAGAAAATGCTTCAGCCAGACGACGTCGCGCAGGTGATCGAAATGTTGGTTAGGCAAGCGCCGCAATCGTTCGTCAGCGAAGTATTAATTCGTCCCACGCAAAAACCGTAAGGCGCCGACGTAGGGCCGACACTCATGTCCGTCCCGCGGACTTGGGAGATGAGTTGAAATCGGCAGAATACAAAACTTACGCCATCGCGCCGCGAGCAAAGAGTGTCCGCGCCACATCGGGCTGCTAGAATTCTCCCAGTGAACCTGCGCACGTTGAATCGCATCCTTCTCTTCTCTATCCTGTTCGCGGCTTCGTACGCGTCGCCGGTGTCGGCTTTCAAGCTGGTCGCCATTCACGTCACCGGTTCCACTCGCTTCACTCCCCAGGAAATCCTAGGCGAGACCGGGCTGCAAATCGGGCAACAGGTGACGGAGGCCGATTTTCAGAAGGCCAGTGGACTCCTGGGCGAGACTGGAATGTTCGGTGACGTTAGCTATCGCTTCCAATACTCGGGCGACGCGGGAGCAACTTTGGATTTTCAACTAAGCGACAATCCTCAACTGGTCCCCGCGAGATTTGAAAATTTTGTCTGGTTTTCCGATCAGGAGTTGGCCGACAAACTCCATCAGCGCGTTCCCTTGTTTCGCGGTGAGCTACCCCTGAACGGAAATCTTCCCGACCTGGTCTCTGACGCGTTGCAGGCCATGCTTATCGAGCGGCACGTGGCGGGAAAAGCTGACTATCTCCGCTCGGCCTTTCAGGATGGCCCGGTTACGGCGTTTGAGTTCAGCGTGCAGGGTCCGCACATCATCATCCGCAATGTGAAGTTCACCGGCGCACCTCCAGACCAGATCAGCGCATTGCAGGACGCCGCCAAAGCCCTATCGCGGCAAGAATACCTGCGTTCGGCCTTGCGGCCACTGGTCGACAAAGAACTGTTGCCGATGTTTTTTTCGCGTGGGTACCTCAAAGCTTCGTTTGGTCCTGCACAACCCGCGGTTGTAGAAGAAAGCACGGAAGGCGCCTTGGTGGACTTGACCTTGCCGGTCGATCCCGGCCCGCAATACAAATTTGCCGGGACACAGTGGTCCGGCAACAAGGTGTTTCCTGCGGAAAGATTAGACACCCTGCTGACCTTGCAAAAGGGAGAACCGGCAGATGGGATAAAGCTCGAACAAGATTTGGAGGCCGTTCGCCACCTTTACGGAACCAAGGGCTTCATGGGGGCCGAGATTAAGGCGTTGCCGCAGACTAACGATCAGCAACTTACCGTAACCTACCAGCTGCAAGTCCAGGAAGGCGATATCTATCACATGGGGGAATTCGACGTGCATGGCCTCGACAATCCCACCACCAAACGACTTGTGCTTGCCTGGAAGCTGCCCGAAGGCGAGGTTTACGATGCTAGCTATCCAGAAACGTATCTCCACTCTCTAAAGGCGACGACTATTGAACTCTCCCACTGGAAGGTCAAAACAATGCAGAATGTCGACAGCAAGGAAAAGACCGTCGACATCACCATCCAATTTCAACCCATCCCTTTGGATTGACCTCGCTGGTTTGCCGCATGGATCATGAAACCTGTAACCTATTCGCTGATGGGAAATCCTTATTGGGTGCGGGAGCTCTCCGAATTTGGAAGCTCCGATTTTTACAACTCTAAGAAAACTATTTTCAGGAGAGATCATGAAGCTGGATCTGAATAAACTAGCGGTTCCGGTAGCGACATTGGCTCTGATTGTGGGGCTTGCGGCTGCGCCTGCGTTTGGCGCCGGCAAGGCCCAGACTTTCAACGGACAGGTAAGCGACGCCATGTGCGGCGCCAAGCACGAGATGGAAGGCAGCCCTGCGCAGTGCACTCGGGCTTGTGTCCAGCACGGCTCGAAATACGCTCTGGTCGTCGGCGACAAGGTCTACACCCTGGACGGTGCGGACAAGAAGGCCCTGGAACAGCTGGACAAACTGGCTGGCGAGAAAGCTTCGGTAACTGGTACCGCCGACGGCAGCACGATCCAGGTGGCATCGGTATCGCCGGGCAAATAATTTTGTAAAGAATGGTTGGTATTTTGTGGCGGGAGTCCAAACCTGGACTTCCGCTCAAATTTTTTGCGGTTGACATCAACTTTTCACATTCCAGCCGCCCTTCACTATGTTAGATTGCGATTTCATCCCGTTTTTCATCGGAGGTAAACGAATTGGGCAAGGACATGGTCCCCAAGAAGATCTTTTTCACTAAGGGGGTCGGTAAACACAAAGAACGCCTCACATCATTCGAGCTGGCATTGCGCGATGCCGGCGTCGCCGCCCAAAACCTGGTAAGGGTTTCGTCCATTTTCCCGCCGCAGTGCAAACTGATTCCTCGCTCCCAAGGATTGAAGTATCTGTATCCCGGAGAAGTGGTATTTACAGTGGTTGCGGAAAATTCCACCCACGAACCGCATCGCCTGCTGGCTGCCAGCATCGGAGTTGCGATTCCTTCGGACCGTAACACCTACGGCTATCTGAGCGAACATCACTCCTTCGGCGAGACCGAAGACGCAGCTGGGGATTACGCAGAAGAATTGGCCGCTGAGATGCTGGCCACCACCCTGGACGTCGAATTCGACTCAGATCGGTCCTGGGATGAGAAGAAAGAGATTTACCGCATCTCGAATAAAATCGTGCGCACCGCAAATGTGACCCAGTCGGCCATGGGTGATAAGCGCGGGTTGTGGACGACGGTGATCGCCGCGGCCGTATTTATCTTCGAATAAAAAATAAATAACGACGAAGAACACCAGGGTTCGCCAAGGAAAGCCAAAGTTTTGATCTTGCTTCTCCTTAATGAGCCTTAATGTCCCTACGTGGTTATTGCCTTTTCATTTCTTCTTTCCTTTTCCCTGCGTCGCTTTCTTTCCCAGGCGCTCCAGCACCGCGCCCACGACCAACGGCAATCCGACGGTGGCGTCGACGAAGACTTCGCCGAACTTCCCGCCCTCCCCCGGTGGCACAAATTTCCCCCAGGAGATTGCTTCGCTGTACGGACTCCCCGAAAGTCCGCCCCAGTAGACCGGTTCCGGGCAAATCCTCAGGCCGTAGTGATAGCGCTTCAGCGGCAGGTTTTCGCCCATGCGGCGATGGCGCAATTCAATGAACGGCCCGAACTGCTGCGACCAGTTTCGGGGCACGCCTCCCCCGATGGTGAAAATTCCTAGGCGCGGTTGTCTGAGCAGGGTGGCCGCGAAGTGCTCTAGATCCTCAAAAGGATCGAACCGCAGCTTGTGGCGGCCAGACGATTCGCGCATCCGGTTGTTCAGAGCGACATCAAGGCCAAGCTCGGAGTCGGTAAACGCCGGAACAAACACCGGCACCCCTTGCTCGTAAGCCGATCGCAGAATTCCCCGCTGATCTTTGGAACGCTTCGCGAGAAACGCTCCGATGGCGTGATTCAGCTTGTACGAGCACATTACTTCGTTAGGATCCCAGTCCTGCAACACCTGCGCCATCACCTTTTCAACGTCGTCGAGATTCTGCTCGGGCTCCAGTGTGTCGTAAACACGGTTGTATCCCTGTTCGTAGAGTTCCTCGTCGGTCACCTCGGGGTTGTAACGGAAGTGCGAACGTCCCGTGGCCTCGACCAAGCCATGAGCCATGAGCGCGCCAGTTGAGACGATCGCATTGACGATCCCTCGATCAATTAGCTCGGCGACGATCAATCCCTGTTTGGCGACGGTCATGGCGCCCGCCAGGGTCATGACGACAAAGCACTCCTCGTCGCGGGCCATGGCTTCGAGCACGTCTGCGGCCTCGCCCAGCTGGCGGCCGGTGAAGGCCGTCTTGGCCATGGCGCGCACCATGTCATCGACCGAATGGATCTTAGAGAGATCCAGCGGTTCGAGAGGAATCAGTTTGTCTTCGATCGGATTGTGCAGGTCGCGATCGATGCCGGATCCGTCTGGAGTCTTATGCTTCAAATGGTGCCCCCCAAGTCTCAGAAACAAATTTACCGGAAGTTGAGCGCTAATGGTAATGCGGGCAGAATCAATTTCAGGACGCGGCGCCATTTGAAGAAAAAATCTAGGCGGCCAGTAAGATTACGCCCCCCGCCACTAAAATCGCCGCCACCCAACGAAAATGATCCACTCTTTCGTGCAGAAAGTAATTTGCCGCGATAGCGTTGCTAACGAATGTCAGCGATGCCGAAGCCGGAGCCACCAGGCTGACATCCGCCCAAGAAAGCGCGAAGAGCAAACTATAAAAGGCCACTGCCATGGCGGTGAGCCCGAGAAGAAAATTCGGATTGCGCAAAATGCGGCCCGCGACTTGTGAGCAATCCATGCTGCCGCCACACCTGGCCTACATCTCCCACCTGCTTCATGGCACGCGACAGCAGTACGTCGCCGGTCGTCGAGGCTAGAACGATCGCTGTAATACCCCCCCAGGTGCGAGGCCGTCTCGACCCGGCCAGCGCTTCACCGTCGACGTCGGCGATGCCTACTCCGACGCCGGGCC
The DNA here is from genome assembly GCA_963824805.1 of uncultured Acidobacteriaceae bacterium. Taxonomy (GTDB): domain Bacteria; phylum Acidobacteriota; class Terriglobia; order Terriglobales; family Acidobacteriaceae; genus DATBAT01. Next base: position 11,926 of record CAWGQZ010000026.1, read on the forward strand.
TCCGACGACGGCGTGTTCGTCGACCATCTGGCGGACGAGATCGAGGCGTGGAACCCCGCTCGAGCCCCCGCGGCGGGTGGAGGCGCACCCCAAGATCAAGAGCCGCCCGTTCGAGGGACGGCACGAGATGCACGTCATCGTGCGGCCGCCTTCCGCTCGCCGACACCAGCAAGTTCATGCTGGCCTGTCTCGTTCCAGTTCTACGACGCGCGCCGGCTGCAGCGTGCGCGTGGTCTCGGCGGACAAGTGACAGCGTGGACGTCGTGCTGACGTTCGACGAGCAGCGCTTCCAGGCCGCCACGCCTGCCCGAGCTGACACGACCCACACCTACAATCGCGATCAGCTCGACAAGCTGTCCTCAGGCGCCGGCATCGACATCCTCCTGGTCGATGCCGTGGCCGGTCCTCGTGTCGGCTGCTGCTGCCGTGGGGCGGCCTCTTCCTGACCGCGTACGTCGAGTACATCCTCTCCCGCGGCATTCGGACGGACGAGTACGAGCCGCTCGACGAGGCCACGTCCTCGACGCGACGCATGCCGTGATGAACGCGCCCGCGAATGCGATTTCCTGCTGGGCAGGGCATCGTGGCCGAGCGAGATCGCAGCCGTATGGCGGGTTTGGGCGGCTCGAGGCCAAGTGGGTGACGAGCGGGCGAGCCGCACGCCCCGGCCGGGCGGCGGCGATCACCCCGTATCGGTCAGCACCGGATCGACCCCGGGTTCGATGCGCGCGAGATAGCGCACCGCGCCGACCGAGCGGAAGAACTCCACCGCCTCGCGAACCTGGCCCGGCTCGAGAGCAGCAAGGACCAACTGAACGAAGCAGGGGAAAGTAAC
>CAWGQZ010000027.1:0-54640 GCA_963824805.1 uncultured Acidobacteriaceae bacterium
CATCTTCACACGTGAGTTTCACCCTAAAGGCATTTATTGTCCTACGGTGTTTGGCATCATGGCCTGGCAGCGGCCGGTTGTTTTGTCGCAACCGGTCAGCACGTAGCCATGGCGGAACACTGTGACGTGCTTTCGCGAATGGAGGTGACCCTCCGTGCTTCTTCGGTATGGACGGCATCGCCTACTGCGGAGACGCGCCAGAGCACTTCATCGGTGAGTCTATGGAGCGCTTTCAGAAAATCACCCAGGGCAGCGGCGGAGCCGCTGCAGGCCCGGGCTTCAAGCCTTCGCCTGGCGGACCAAGAGCACTACTCGCCGAAATACATCGAAGAGGACCTAGGCATTGACGGCCAAGAAGGGAGGCGGGGTCGGGTTCTGGTTCTGGAACGCCAACAATGACTACAGCAAACCGTATGCCGCTATCCAGGAGACGGCGCACGGTTTAAAGGTCACCATACTCCTGAGGCCGAATCAGTAACAAATGAAAAAAGGCAAATAAAATCAGCATCCGCCCGTCATGTCCTAATTAGGCCGAACTGAATGCTGAGCCCGGCAGGAAGAGTTAAGCCTCCATGGTGCGGGACTGGGACTCTGCTAACCCTAGGTCCCCGAACACTGCCATCGGCTGCAATCCCGTCGGCGGAATTTCAGCCTCTCTAAATCATGTAGATGATTACCTTTATCCAATTTCCGTATTCGATGGTCACTCTGAGGGCCGAGGGATGGTCGGCTATAATCAAAACTACTGCGTTATATATTAATTCATATTCTTCGCTGGCGCTCGCACTCGGCTTTAGGAGACCTCATGCCCCTGCAAAAAACTGAGAAGATCCGGCATAACGGGAAACTTATTCCTTGGTACTAGGCCAAGATGCACGTTAGGGAGGGGGTCGGCTGGGATGCCTCGTCCGTATTCGAGGGAGTCCCCCTGCGTCGCGACCGGCATCCCTGTTATTTCGCTTGTTAAAAAGTACTAAATGCTGCTAAATTTCCGCCAAGATTTATCGCATTGGAATCTGGAATTCAAGCGCGAAAGAAACTGGCGGCTGGGACGGTTTGAATCCCATGAAGGCTGAACGGGGAGTGGCCTTGCTATATCCGGTCCATCGTGTTGTGTGGTTATCTGGCAAAAAAAAGTAAGCCTGATGAATTGCCCATATTGAGGTTTACATCATCAAGTAAAACTGGGGCAAATACCTATCGAAAGGCTGATGGCGGTGTAGATGTCTGCATTTTGTTCTGGACGCGCCTCTCGCTCCCAGTACCCTGCCTGCGATTTTGGTGGAAGTTTGGTGCGAATTAACAGAGATTGCAGCTGGATCCGCATGGAAGCTTCGATGAGCGGCTATGCCGAGGGCACCGCCCACGGCTGAAATTCGGTCACGTCAGCGGCAAGGTTCGGGCTGAGAATGTGTTCGTTGTGCGCAAACGGCGCGCTCCACACGTGCGCCACTAGGGCTACTCGGCGCTGCCAGGAATTACCCGCGACTCGATTCTGCAGATTCGCTCGCGATTGGGGATCCCTGTTTAGTGAAACTCCGGATCCCGCGCGAAAATCTGTCTATATCTCTCGGCAAACCCCCCGTCACTGGGACGGCGGCGGAAGTCTACGTCCATTCGGTTGGTTGACCGCATCAACGTACTCTTAGGCGTTATTTTTAAAAAAAAAAAAAAAAAAAAAAAAAAAAAATTCGCAAGCGTGCGCGCGCGCGAAAACGTAGCGCGTCTGGTCGTAAGCGCTGTCGGTAAACGTCAAAAGGAAGGTCGAAAACTGAAATAAGTCTGAAGTGTGCCCCGTCCAGGCTTGGCTTGGGCGGGGTTTTTTCTTGGAGATCGTTTACCCAGTCCGGGGTTCGCCTTAAGAGCCACATTCTCCGCCCAACCGAGCTTCGACCGGGGCAACCTTACAGGTCTGAGGTTCGCTTAAAATTCGCCTCTCTGCTCAAAAATACCAAAGGACGTCTTCCGCCATATGACTTTTCAGTCCATCATACGGATATCCCCCCCCCTCGTGACTGCATGAATGTTGATGATCTGCTGCGTATAAGGGATGGAGCCGGCGCCGCCTCCGACTTGCATGTGAAGGTTGGCAATTATCCCGCACCTGCGCGAGGTAGTGAACTCGTCCCGCTGAAGGGTCACCTCGTGTTAGTGCCCAGGACATGCTGACCATGGCCTTCAGTATGATGTCGTCCTGCAAAAGCAAAAAATTCTAAGTATATTATCTATCACTACATGGCCTATGCGTCGCCTGCCTCAGCAGACATCGTGGGACCGTCTTTTTTTTTTTTTTTTTTTGGAGTGGTGCTGCGTGTAATTCCCACAAAAATGGGCTTCTTGGATGAACTTCTATCTTCCTAAGATTGTGGAACAAGTATCTGTATCATGCCTCGCGGTTTCATTCTGGCAACCGGTGTGACTGGATCTGGTCAAATTGACGACGCTCGCCGCCATGGTTGATCGCGTCAACTCTACGCGCGCAGAACACATCATCACCATTGAAGACCCGATTGAATTTCTGCATCGCGACAAGTACCTATACGTTAACCAGCGCGAAGTCGGGGTCCACACGCCAAGTTTTTCTTCCGCACGGCGGGCTTCTTCGCGTCAGGATCCTTAAATAATTTTTTTTTTTTTTTTTTTTTTTTTTTTTTTTTTTTTTTTTTTTTTTTTTAAAAAAAAAAAAAAAAAAAAAAAAAAAAAAAAAAAAAAAAAAATTTTCTCCGTTGAACGACAATTGCTGTCTTCCCGCCCCGCAGCAGAAACAGATTCGGCTGGCAACTGGCTGATGCATCGGCTGTCATCAGCCAGTGCCTGGTTCGCCGCATCGACAGCGAGGCCGGGTACCGGATTTTGAAGTGATGATCAACACCGCTACGTGCGGGAGTGTATTTTGATTCTGCAAAAGACGCGCGCGGGGTTCGCGACGCGATCTCTGCTGGAACCTCGCAATACGGCATGCAGACGTTTGACCAGTCGCTCTGGGATCTCTTTCAGGCGGGTTTGGTGTCCTACGAAATCGCACTGCGAGAATGCTTCCAACGCCGACGACTTCAAGCTTCGCATGCAGGGGATTGCTCCACGGCCGACGTGGCGCGCAATGCCATGCAGGCGACGGGCTTTGGCGGCCACTGAGAATTCTGTATAAGTGCTAGCCGCCTCGTCCTGCTCGAGGCGCGACTTACCGTGATTTTCTTTCCTGGTTGAGATACCTTTCTGGTGTCATGGCTTTTCCCCGTCCGCGCAAACTCTATACCGAAACCGAATTGTACGAATATGCGGTCGGGGCACTCGGCCGCCGCATGCGGACGGTTGCTGAGCTGAAAAGGCTGTTGCGGCAGCGTGTCGAAGTCGACACCGAAATTGGGCAGACGCTGGTGGAGTTGATCGTCCGTCGTCTCAAAGACCGGGGCTATTTGAACGACGCGAAATATGCCGCGACCTTTTCTTCCTTCCGCCGCGACAACGAGAAGTTCGGGCGCCGCCGTGTGGTCACAGACCTTAAAGCCAAAGGGGTCCACGGCGAGATTATCGAAAAGGCGGTGAGTGAGGTCTATGACGAAGTCATCGAAGAGAAGCAAGCCCGCGACTATCTCGCCCGCAAACGCATCAAGAAACCTGCCGACCAGAAGCAGGCCGCGAGGGTTTTCCGCAATCTGACGCGCCGGATTTGGTTCGAAGACGATCTTTGGCATTCTCAAGAAATGGGATGTGGAAGAAGAGGTTCTGGAAAAGTTGGAGAGCGAGGACGCCGAATAACTAGATGTATTACAATTTGATCGATGTAGTACAATCATGACATGGGATCATCGATCCAGGCGCGGCTCGACCAGCAATCCGAGAAAACACTCAAGCGGCTCGTCGGTCGACTGGGCTGGAGTCCTTCCAGGGTGGTGCGTGAAGGACTGCGCTTGCTTGCAGCCTGTCATCTCGCGACCGGGAAGAGCCGCAGAAAAGTAATCGGGCTGGGACAGTTTGATTCGGGGACCGCCGACTTAGGTTCCAACAAGTCCCATTTGGAAGGCTTTGGCCGATGAAGCCGGTCCTATTGGATACAGGTGTCATCGTCGCCTGGTTGGACCGCAGCGAACGTTTCCATGAGGCCGCCGTAAGTGCGTTGGACAGTTGTGAATCACCACTTATCACTTGTGAGGCGGTGATTGCTGAGAGTTGCTATCTCTTGCGCAAGTTGAAAGGCGCGGCCGAAGCGGTGTTGGCGAATGTGGCCGAAGGCGTGTTTCAAATCCCATTCTCGCTGGCTGAATCGGCTGAGGAAGTGCGCCGCATCGTGAATAAATATCGCGAGCGGGAGGTAGATCTAGCCGACGCTTGCTTGATCCAAATGGCAGCAGCGTTTGATACGCCGGAGATTATGACGCTGGACAAAGATTTCCAAGTCTATCGTTGGCAAAGAAACAAGAGGTTCAAGCTGCTGATCGCTCTCGATTAGTCGCCGCCCCCTACGCTTCGGGCCGATATAGAATTAACCTACATGCCAACCGGCTCTGAAATTCGCCGCAAATTCCTGGACTTTTTCGTCCAGAAGGGACACCGCGAGGTCCACTCCTCATCACTGGTTCCGGCCAACGACCCCACACTGCTCTTCACCAACGCGGGGATGAACCAGTTCAAAGACGTCTTCCTGGGTCTCGAAAAGCGTGAATACAACCGCGCCACGACTTCGCAAAAATGCGTCCGCGCGGGAGGCAAGCACAACGACCTCGAAAACGTCGGCTTCACCAACCGCCACCACACGTTCTTCGAAATGCTGGGCAATTTTTCCTTCGGCGACTATTTCAAGAAAGACGCCATTGCCTACGCCTGGGAGCTGGTCACCTCGCCCCATTGGTACGGCATCGACAAGGACAAACTCTACGTCACTATCTTCAACGGCGAAGGCGGCATTCCGCGCGATGCCGAGGCACACGACTTGTGGGTGGCGCAGGGCGTCCCTAAAGAGCGCATCTTCGAGATGGGACTGAAAGACAATTTCTGGCAGATGGGTGACACCGGCCCCTGCGGCCCATGCAGCGAGATTCATTACGACATGGGGGTAAGCGGCGTCTGATCAAGTTGAAACCTCGAATGCATGTTGGGCGAATGTGCCTTTGGATGTGATTGCGGACGTTACGTTGAAATTTGGAATCTCGTCTTCATGCAATTTGACCGTGATGCTTCGGGAAGTCTAGCGTCCGCTATCAATCGAAGGCTTGGTGGTAGCGGACCAAGACTTCCCGGGAGCAGCCACGGGTCGAATTGCATGGAAGACGAGGATTTTAAATTTCAACGTAACATCCGCAATCACATCCAAAGGCACATTCGCCCAACATGCATTCGGGTTTCAACTTGTCAGACGCCGCTACCCCCATGTCGTAATGAATCTCGCTGCATGGGCCGCAGGGGCCGGTGTCACCCATCTGCCAGAAATTGTCTTTCAGTCCCATCTCGAAGATGCGCTCTTTAGGGACGCCCTGCGCCACCCACAAGTCGTGTGCCTCGGCATCGCGCGGAATGCCGCCTTCGCCGTTGAAGATAGTGACGTAGAGTTTGTCCTTGTCGATGCCGTACCAATGGGGCGAGGTGACCAGCTCCCAGGCGTAGGCAATGGCGTCTTTCTTGAAATAGTCGCCGAAGGAAAAATTGCCCAGCATTTCGAAGAACGTATGGTGGCGGTTGGTGAAGCCGACGTTTTCGAGGTCGTTGTGCTTGCCTCCCGCGCGGACGCATTTTTGCGAAGTCGTGGCGCGGTTGTATTCACGCTTTTCGAGACCCAGGAAGACGTCCTTGAACTGGTTCATCCCCGCGTTGGTGAAGAGCAATGTGGGGTCGTTGGCCGGAACCAGTGATGAGGAGTGGACCTCGCGGTGTCCCTTCTGGACGAAAAAGTCCAGGAATTTGCGGCGAATTTCAGAGCCGGTTGGCATGTAGGTTAATTCTATATCGGCCCAAACCGCAGGGAGCGGCGACTAATCGAGAGCGATCAGCAGCTTGAACCTCTTGTTTCTTTGCCAACGATAGACTTGGAAATCTTTGTCCAGCGTCATAATCTCCGGCGTATCAAACACTGCTGCCATTTGGATCAAGCAAGCGTCGGCTAGATCTACCTCCGCTCGCGATATTTATTCACGATGCGGCGCACTTCCTCAGCCGATTCAGCCAGCGAGAATGGGGTTTGAAACACACCTTCGGCCACATTCGCCAACACCGCTTCGGCCGCGCCTTTCAACTTGCGCAAGAGATAACAACTCTCAGCAATCACCGCCTCACAAGTGATAAGTGGTGATTCACAACTGTCCAACCCACTTACGGCGGCCTCATGGAAACGTTCGCTGCGGTCCAACCAGGCGACGATGACACCTGTATCCAATAGGACCGGCTTCACCGGCCAAAGCCTTCCCAATGGGACTTGTTGGAACCTAAGTCGGCGGTCCCCGAATCAAACTGTCCCAGCCCGATTACTTTTCTGCGGCTCTTCCCGGTCGCGAGATGACAGGCTGCAAGCAAGCGCAGTCCTTCACGCACCACCCTGGAAGGACTCCAGCCCAGTCGACCGACGAGCCGCTTGAGTGTTTTCTCGGATTGCTGGTCGAGCCGCGCCTGGATCGATGATCCCATGTCTGATTGTACTACATCGATCAAATTGTAATACATCTAGTTATTCGGCGTCCTCGCTCTCCAACTTTTCCAGAACTTCTTCTTCCACATTCCATTTCTTGAGAACGCCAAAGATCGTCTTCGAACCAAATCCGGCGCGCATCAGATTGCGGAAAACCCTCGCGGCCTGCTTCTGGTCGGCAGGTTTCTTGATGCGTTTGCGGGCGAGATAGTCGCGGGCTTGCTTCTCTTCGATGACTTCGTCATAGACCTCACTCACCGCCTTTTCGATAATCTCGCCGTGGACCCCTTTGGCTTTAAGGTCTGTGACCACACGGCGGCGCCCGAACTTCTCGTTGTCGCGGCGGAAGGAAGAAAAGGTCGCGGCATATTTCGCGTCGTTCAAATAGCCCCGGTCTTTGAGACGACGGACGATCAACTCCACCAGCGTCTGCCCAATTTCGGTGTCGACTTCGACACGCTGCCGCAACAGCCTCTTCAGCTCAGCAACCGTCCGCATGCGGCGGCCGAGTGCCCCGACCGCATATTCGTACAATTCGGTTTCGGTATAGAGTTTGCGCGGACGGGGAAAAGCCATGACACCAGAAAGGTATCTCAACCAGGAAAGAAAATCACGGTAAGTCGCGCCTCGAGCAGGACGAGGCGGCTAGCACTTATACAGAATTGTCAGTGGCCGCCAAAGCCCGTCGCCTGCATGGCATTGCGCGCCACGTCGGCCGTGGACGAAATGCCCTGCATGCGAAGCTTGAAGTCGTCGGCGTTGGAAGCATTCTCCAGTGCGGTTTCGTAGGACACCAAACCCGCCTGAAAGAGATCCCAGAGCGACTGGTCAAACGTCTGCATGCCGTATTGCGAGGTTCCAGCAGAGATCGCGTCGCGAACCGCGCGCGTCTTTTCCGGGATCAAGATACACTCCCGCACGTAAGCGGTGTTGATCATCACTTCAACCGCCGGTACCCGGCCTTCACTGTCGATGCGGCGAACCAGGCGCTGGCTGATGACAGCCCGGAGGACAGCAGCCAGTTGCAGCCGAATCTGTTTCTGCTCGGGCGGAGGGAAGACCGCGATTATTCGATTGATAGTTTCAACGGCGTCCAGCGTGTGCAGGGTGGAAAACCCATGTGGCCGGTTTCTGCGGCATGCAACGCCGTGCCAATGGTTTCGATATCACGCATTTCGCCGACCAGAATTACGTCGGGATCCTGACGCAAAGAAGCCCGCAGGGCGGAAGAAAAACTTGGCGTGTCAACTTCGACTTCGCGCTGGTTAACGTATCCCTTCTTGTCGCGATGCAGAAATTCGATCGGGTCTTCAATGGTGATGATGTGTTCGGCGCGGGTAGAGTTGACGCGGTCAACCATGGCGGCGAGCGTCGTCGATTTGCCGGATCCCGTCACACCGGTTACCAGAATCAGCCCGCGCGGCATGTCGCAGATCTGTTCCACAATCTTAGGAAGATAGAGTTCATCCAAGGCGCGGATTTTTGTGGGAATTACGCGTAGCACCAGTCCAACATTGCCGCGCTGTTGAAATACGTTCACACGGAACCGGCCGAGGCCGGCGACGCCGTAGGCCATATCAATTTCCGTGGTCTCTTTGAATTTTTGCTTTTGCCGGGCCGACATCATACTGAAGGCCATGGTCAGCATGTCCTCGGCGCTAACCCGCGGCTGGTCGGTCAGCGGGACGAGTTCACCATCAATGCGCAGGTGCGGATAATTGCCGACCTTCAGGTGCAAGTCGGAGGCACGCCGCTCCATCGCTATACGCAGCAGATCATCAACATTCATGCAGTCACGTCCCGAAGAGATATCCGTATGATGGACTGAAAAGTCATATAGCAGAAGATGACCTTGGTAATTCGGAGCAGAGAGGCGAATTTTAAGCGAATCTCAGACCGGTAAGGTTGCCCCGTCCAAGCTCGCTTGGGCGGAGAGGTGGCTCTAAGGCGGGCCCGGAAGGGGTAAACGATCTGCAAGAAAAAACCCCGCCCAAGCCAAGCTTGGACGGGGCACACTTCAGACTTATTTTAGACTCCGACTGGCTGTTTGGCGCTCACCGGCACCGGCGTAAACCACTTGAAGCGGTCCGGCTTCTCGCCACGAACGATCGCGAAAAATTCCTTTTGAATCTTCTTGGTGATCGGCCCAACTTCGCCTTTGGCCACGGTGATGCGGTCAACCGACCGAATGGGCGTAACTTCCGCCGCCGTCCCCGTAAAGAAGACTTCGTCGGAGATATAGAGCATTTCGCGCGGGATCGGAGACTCACTGACGGGAATCCCCAAGTCGCGAGCGATCTGCAGAATCGAGTCGCGGGTGATTCCCGGCAGCACCGAGTTGCCTAGTGGCGCAGTCTGCAGCACGCCGTTGCGTACAACGAACACATTCTCACCGGAGCCTTCGCTGACGTAACCATTCACATCCAGCGCGATGCCCTCAGCATAGCCGTTGATCGAAGCTTCCATGCGGATCAGCTGCGAGTTCATGTAATTCGCGCCCGCCTTGGCCATCGCAGGCAAGGTATTGGGAGCGAGGCGCGTCCAGGACGAAATGCAGACATCTACGCCGCCATCGTCTTTCGATAGGTATTTGCCCCAGGGGTAGTTGATGATGTAAACCTCAATCGGGCAGTTCATCGGGCTGACCCCGGCTTCCCCATAACCGCGCAACACGATGGGCCGGATATAGCAAGGCCACTCCCCGTTCGCCTTAATCAGATCAACCATTCCAGCCACCAGTTCTTCGCGCTTGAATTCCAGTTCCATGCGATAAACCTTGGCGGAATCCAGCAGCCGTTGCATGTGCTCCTGAGCACGGAAAATGGCCGGGCTACCAGCGGGATCGTAGCAACGCACTCCCTCGAATACGGACGAGCCATAGTGGACGACGTGCGACATGACATGGATCTTGGCCTGGTCCCAAGGAATGAGTTTCCCGTTATGCCAGATATTCTCAGTTTTTTGCAGGGGCATGAGGCCTCCTAAAGCCGATGCGAGCGCCAGCGAAGATATGAAGCTGTGGCTAGCGCGGTGACTTAATTATAGCCGACCATACCCTCGGCCCTGAGTGACCATCGATGCGGAAATTGGATAAAGGTAATCATCTACATGATTTAGAAAGGCTGAGATTCGCCGACGGATGACCGATATCCCTCTTCGGGGAGCAAGGCTTGGCCGGGTCCGTCCCGCACGATTGAGACTTAACTCTTGGGTCCGGGCTCAGCATTCAGCCAGCCTATGATTTGACGGGACTGAATGCTGATTTTATTTGCCTTGAGTCAGGTTCGCCTGGACTGAGGTAGCGATTTCATCTCCGCGAAAATACTGCCCTTTGACCGTACGCATCTCCGGCATAGCGGCATACGGCTTGCTGTAGTCATTGTTGGCATTCCAGAACAAGAACCCGACCCCGCCTTTGTTCTTGGCCGTCAACACCTGCGTCTCGATGTACTTCGGCGAGTAGGTCTTGGTCCGCCAGGCGAAGGCCTGAAGCCAGGGCCTAAGCACTACGCCGCTGCCCTGGGTGATTTTCTGAAAGCGCTCCATTGACTCGCCGATGAAGTGCTCTGGCGCGTCTCCGGGGTGGGCGATGCCGTCCATACCGAAGAAGTGCGAGGGGTAGATCATTGGCGAAAGCACGTCACAGTGTTTCGCCATGGCTACGATGTCCTGACCTGTATGCGACAGATCAACCGGCCGCTGCCAGGCCATGATGCCAAACACGTCCAGGGACAACAGAACGCCTTTGGGCTGAAGCTCGGCATGGGCCTTCTTGAGAAAGTCGACGATCACATCGGAGCGATGCCACTCCGGATGCTCAGTTTGAAATGCAAAGCTGGCATCTTTCTGATCGCCCTCGGCCGGAAAGCGAACATAATCGAACTGAATTTCATCCGCTCCGGCTTCCGCAGCTTTCTTAGCCAGCGCAATGTCGTACTCCTGGACCTTCGGCTGCGAAGGATCGGTCCACACCAGCTTGCCGTTTTCCTTCCACGGATTGCCCGTCTTGCGTGACTTCACCGCCAGTTCGGGATGCGAAACCACCAGGTGCTCATCCCGGAAGATGGCGATCCGGGCGATGGCATGCAGGTTCTGCGAATGCAGGAAGCGGGTAAACTTCGGCAGATCAGGAATGTAGTTGTGGTGCTTTCCGGCCAGTGGGTGCTCGAAAGGGATGTTAATGCTGCCGTCACTGTCCTTTATGTCGAAGACAACCGCGTTGCCGCCCAGCTCCCGCCAGCGGCGGATGATGCGAATGCCATGATCACTACCCGCCATCAGTCCGGTGAGGTAAATGGCCCGTACTTCAAAATCCCGCGGAGTGGCGATCGATTTCTCAACCACTGGCGCATCTAGAACTCCCGGAATCACGATCGTCTGTCCGGCCTTCAGGAATGTCCCATGGACCTCGCCATTCGACTGGCGAATGGCTTCAGCGACCTCTGAAGAGGTTAAGTAAGAGGTCTGCGAAAGATAGTGCCGCGCCACTGCGATCACGCTATCTCCGCGCTTGGCGGTGTAGAGGGCGCTCCCTGGTGGCGCAATCCGGGGCGGAAGCAACGCCTCGGGAGGTTTGGCCTTGGGAAGGGACGTCTCAGAGGTGCGCACTAATTGAGGACTCTTGGCGGTTTGGGCCTGGGCAGTGGGAACGGCTAATCCATTCCGCCAGACCAAGAACAGGAGTGACGAAAAGGCAGTTATGGCGAGCAAAATCAGGTTGATGCGACGCAAGGTGTGCTCCGTGACGGTCTCCACGGATGCTAGCGACGCCCACAACCGGCCGCCAGTTACGTCGGGCCAGTGCCAGGCGGGAAGGCGGGCAAAAGTCCAAAAGACTTCCACCATGAGAAAACAATTTCTCTTTTACAGGATCTCCCTTGTGAACTTAGGGGGTTCGATAGGTTACCAAGGGGCATCTAAGTCCATTAGAAAGAACAGCAGGTAACCTTTGGTAGATGGCCTGAAGTTTGCTATTAGACACGGCGTAGGGACACCAACTTTGGGGGCGTCAGGAAATGCCGTTCCCGGGTCAGGAAGAAAAAATTGATTCCACTCTCCCAGGAAATGAGAAAGGCCTCCATGAGAGGCCAATATCCTATGAAGACTGTCCTAAACACCGTGCTTGATCCCACACTTAGGAGTAATGATGCCAAGGAGTTTGAGAGTGCTCTGCGGCGCCGCATCGTAGGACAGGATCCTGCGATTGAAAAAGTCACCGAGATCTACCAGATGTTTTTGGCCGGCTTGAATGCGCCTGGCCGCCCGGTTGGGAACCTTTTATTCCTCGGGCCCACCGGATCGGGCAAGACCCGCGTGGTGGAAGCCATGTCGGAATCACTCTTTGGCGACGCCCGCGCCTGCATCAAAATCGACTGCGCCGAGTTCCAGCATTCACATGAGATTGCCAAGCTTATCGGCTCGCCCCCGGGATATTTAGGGCATCGCGAAACTCACCCTCTGTTGACTCAGGAAGCCTTGAACCAGTGGCACACCGAGAAACTGAAGCTCTCGATCTTGCTCTTCGACGAAATCGAGAAGGCCTCCGACTCTCTCTGGCAGTTGCTGCTCGGGATTCTGGACAAGGCCACGCTGACCCTTGGCGACAATCGCCGTGTCGATCTTTCCCAGTGCATCATCATCATGACGTCGAACCTCGGCGCCAGTGAAATGACCAACCTGGTGGGATCGAAACTCGGTTTTGCTTCCAAGCCGACTGAAGTCGACTCCTCGCTCGATGACAAAATCGGACGCACCGCCGTCGATGCCGCCCGCCGCAAGTTCAGCCCCGAGTTCATGAACCGGATCGACAAAGTTGTGGTTTTCAAGACCCTGCGTCCGGAACATCTGACGCAGATTCTGGAGATCGAACTTGGCATGGTGCAACAGCGCGTGCTGGCCGCCTCGGCGGCTAATCAGTTCGTGTTTAACTGCACTTCAAAGGTGAAAAGCTTCCTGCTGCAGGAAGGAACCGATCCCAAGTACGGAGCTCGTCACTTAAAGCGTGCCATCGAACGCCATCTGGTTTTCCCGCTGGCGAACCTCGTGGCTACCGGCCAGGTAAAGCTGGGTGACTTCATCCGCGTCGACCTTGATGCGGACGGCCGGGTCACCTTCGTAAAAGAAGCCGAAGGCGCCATGGTTCCGATGTTGCTCGAACGTTACGGAGCCGCGGCCAGCGCTCCCGCGCTAGCCGCCCGCGGTGCACGAACGATCGCAGGCAAACGCGAGTTTGGAGCCACCCCGGATCCCAAATAGTATTCGGTTCACTGGTAGGTGATAGGCGCCGCTGACCCCGGCGCCTTTTTCATTACCCGATTCAACCGCGGATTTCACCGAGTTCAAACAGATCCAAAAAGCGCTTCTGGATCTGAATCCGTGAGAATCCACGACAATCCGTGGTGCATTTGAACTCTGTCATCCCCGCCCGTATACTTACAGCCCGCGATGAAGGTCTTTGTCATTATTCCCGCAGCCGGTCTCGGAACGCGGATGGCGTCTGCTCCCGGGGCAAAGGGAAAGAAGGGCGCACCTTCCAAACAGTTCGCCGCCATCGGTGGTACGCCGATTCTTTTCCACACTCTGCGCAAGTTTGCCGCGTCCCCCCAAGTCGGCGAAATCTGTATTGCGCTACGCAAGAACGAAATCGCCGGTTTGCGAGCGAGGCTGGATCAGGACGGCAAAGATATTCTGAAAAGGAAAGTGGACTTGGTCGAAGGTGGTGAGCACCGCCAAGAGTCGGTCGCAAATGCTCTGGCGGCAATCAAGGCCTCTTCCGATGATATTGTCCTGGTGCATGACGCGGTCCGTCCGTTCGTGACCGTGGAAATAATTAAGGAAGTAATCGCAGCCGCAGAAAAATACGGCGCCGCCATCGCAGGCATGCCCGCAATCGACACAGTTAAACAGGTAGAGCGCACTGCTGATGGCGCGCTTATCAAGACAACGATCCCTCGTGAGCGAGTTGTGATGGCGCAAACTCCTCAGGGATTTCGCTACGACATACTGAAGAAAGCATTCGATGAGGCCATCGCAGATGGATTTACCGGGACTGATGAAGCCTCGTTGGTGGAACGCTCAGGAGGAAAGGTCGCGGTGGTAATGGGATCGCCCAGAAACATCAAGATCACCACACCGGACGACTTGGAGCTGGCAGAGTTTTTTTTGAAGCGGTAACCACCACCTGCAGATTTAGAACATGAAGACTTCGGCAAACCCGATTCGGCAGATCCGTGTGAATCCGCGGCAGGTGTTCCCGCGTGAGAATCGGTTACGGTTGGGACTCGCATGAGTTCAAACGCGGCATTCCGCTGAAAATTGGCGGGATAACTTTGGATCATCCCAAAGGGCTAGGCGGACATTCCGATGGTGATGTTCTGTTGCATGCGATCACTGACGCGCTATTAGGAGCCGTTGCCGCTCCCGACATTGGATCTCTATTTCCGCCGTCTGACCAGCAATGGAAGGGGGCCGATTCTGTGGTTTTCCTCCGGGAGGCATTGAAGCGAGTTGAGGCCGCCGGATTCGAGATCGTCAACATCGATTCCACTCTAATTTTTAATGCTCCGAAGATCGGGCCTCATGCCACGAAAATTCGCGAGCACGTCGCAGACCTGTTACAGATACCTCCTGATTGTGTGGGGATCAAAGCGAAAACGCCCGAAGGCATGGGAACTGACAATGCCGCGATTGCCCACGTGGCCGTCCTGCTGGAAAAGAAAACTAAACCGCGAAAGCCGAAATCGTCGGTCTGAATCGCCTTGGGCTGTGTGGGGACAAGCGCCTACCGTCCATCGAACGCTACCTGGCCAGCGCTTTGCGGCGGAACGCGACCAGACCTTACTTCCCCACGCGCCAGCGCCTGGGCTCTCCACCCTTACCCGCTCCCCTTTGCACAGCCGTACGCTGAATTTCCCTGGCAGCTTTTCCGTCCCCGTGTTGCGGACCACATAAGCTTCGCCCGGCTTTCCAGCCGCACCGCCGGCAAGTCCCCAGGGCCCACGTGAACGCCGCTCCGCGAGCAGCGTCACATCCGCATCCGTTAGGACTTCAATCTCACGCACCACGCCGTCTCCGCCGAAGAACCTCCCCTTCCCACCGCTACCGCAGCGCAAGGAATAACGCCGCACTCGCAGCGGATACGCATACTCGAGCGCCTCCGCCGGCGTATTCAGCGAGTTGGTCATGTGAGTGTGCACTCCGGAAATCCCGGGCTTCGTGGGCCTTCCGCCCATTCCTCCAGCCAAAGTCTCGTAATAAGCAAAGGGCTGGCCCGAACGAGGATCCAAGCCCCCAATGGTGAGGTTGTTCATGGTGCCAGACGAAGCTGCGGGAATGCGGTCGGGCAATGCTTGTGCAAGTGCGCGAAGCAAGACATCGACGATCCGCTGCGAGGTCTCGACATTGCCGCCGGCAACCGCCGCCGGAGGCTTGGCGTTGACCACTGTCCCCACAGGAGCGATCACCCGGATAGGATGCATAAGTCCCGCCGTGGCCGGAACATCTTCCGTGAGCAAACAGCGAAAGACATACAGACATGCGGAGTAGGTAATGGCCTCAACCGCATTGACGCTACCTTCCGCCTGAGAATCGCTGCCGGTAAAGTCCACGATCGCACCAGCCCGTCCTTTGTGATGCACCGTTACTGTCACCGCAATCTTTATCGGCCGATCACTAATGCCGTCGTTGTCCGAGAAAATCTTCCGCGCGATACTTTCCCGCTGGCACGTGCTCCGCAGGAATGAACGCATGATTTCTTCGGAGTACTCCAGCAATTCGGCAGCCGCGCGTCGACGTACGGTCAAGTCCGTATCGAAGGCACACTTCCTTCAATCGCCCGGCGCCCGTGTTGCAGGCGGCAATCTGTGCCCCCAGGTCGCCCTCACGTTCATCCGGGGTGCGGACATTATTCAGCAGTAGCGCCAGTACATCGCGGTTCATCCTGCCTCGCCACGCAGAATGGGTGACGGGCGGAATACGGAATCCCTCCTGATAAATCTCGCGGCACAAACCCATCGATCCCGGAAAAGTCCCTCCGACATCGGCATGATGCGCCCGCGAAGCCACATAGAAATCTGGGTTGTGGGCTGCGGGAACTCTCGCGTGGATAAACACCGGCGCTACCAGAGTGATGTCGGGGAGATGGGTTCCTCCCCGAAAGGGATCGTTAAGCATGACCATATCGCCCGGCCCAAGGTCACAACTGGAGATCGCCGCCGTCACCGACATGGGCATGGAGCCGAGATGTACCGGCATGTGGTCACCCATGGCGATGACCTGGCCATCGGGGTCAAAGACGGCGCAGGAATAATCCCGCCGCTCTTTGATATTCGGTGAAAATGCCGTCCGGCGCAGGGCAGCCCCCATCTCTTCGGCGATGGAGTGAAATATGTTTTTGAAGATCTCCAGCTCAATCGGATCGCGCCGGGTGGGCATGGAGTAGTTTACCGCGCAATCGTGCCTTGGCAGTCCACGGGATGCCCCCAGGGTGGTTTTTGCCAGCCCGCCGCATTCCCTGTCCCTCGGGAAGTACCTCGGTAAGTCTGCTGCCCTGAAGTACCTTACCTACGATTACCTGCATGAGTTACCGGGCACTACTGTTCTGTGCGGATGAGAAAACTTCCCGTGCAGTGACGCAAGTTTTTCGCGAGTTGGAGTTCCACGTCGAACCCAGCCGTGAACCATTCGACGCCGTGAAGCGTATTACCGGCCAACACTACGACGCACTCGTGGTCGACTGCGATAACGAAGAGAATGCGACGCTGCTGTTCAAGAGCGCTCGCAACTCCGCGTCGAACAATAACTCTCTCGCCGTCGCCTTGGTCGAAGGCCAGGTCAATATCGCAAAGGCCTTTCGTCTGGGAGCCAACTTAGTTCTTACCAAGCCGATTAACCTTGAGCAGGCAAAAGGCACGCTGCGGGTAGCGCGCGGCCTCCTGCGCAAGGCGGAAACCAATAAGCTGAACCCGAGCGCTCCGCTTGAGCCGGTGGTTGAAGCTCAAACTAGATCCGAAGCGGTACATTCCCCTGCACCTCAAAAGTCCGTACTCACGCCAGTCCCAGTCGAGGCTCCTGCTGCGGCTGCGTCCATCGCTGCCAAGGTAGAAAGCAAGCCCCAGGCAGAGCCTGCCGACACTTTGGTAAAGGCGGCCGTAGCTCAATCAACATCGACTCCATCTGGTCAGGCTGCTGCCGCGGCGCCTGCAAAAGAATCCAAATGGGCCAGCAAGCCAGAAGCGCTTGAGCCCAAGCCTGTCGTAGACGGAGAAGTCTTCAAGAAGCCCAAGAAGAAAGAAGAACCCGCAGTCCAGGCCGCCAAGCCCGCAGCGACGGCTGCCAAACCGACGACCCCACCAAGGTTTTCTTCTTTGGGAATCAACGCGGAAGACTCTTCTAACGAAGAACAAGGCAAAAAGAATTTTTGGATTGCCGCCATCATCGTATTGCTCCTCGGCGGCGCAGCGTATTACGGCTGGACCAAGTACCAACCGTCGATTCAGTTGCCGTTCACGCAGAATGAGGCTCCCACTCCAGCTCCGCCAGCGCCGCCTGTGCCAAAGCCACCAGCGACCGAGGCGGCTGCTGTCCAGCCGGATGCCAGTGCTGCGGTTGCTATGGCGGCAGCCAGTGAAGCCGTAACACCAGCCACTCCCGCTCCTGCCGCCACCAAAGCGCCAGCCGGGTTGGTCACTGTTTCGGAGAGCGCGGCGGAAGGGCTTCTCATCAAGAAGGTCGATCCCAACTATCCTGACCAGGCTCGCGACCAGAAACCCGATGGGCTGGTTCAACTTCGCCTCAACATCAATAAGGCCGGGGACGTCACCAGCGTCAAAGCCCTTCACGGCAACCCGCTTTTGGTGGACGCCGCCACCACCGCTGTCAAACAGTGGAAGTACAAGCCCTACTTCGTGAATGGCACGCCAACCGAGATCGAAACTTCTGTCACCTTGCACTTCAAGCAGCAATAGCGCGTCTGGAAGGGGGTGTCACCCCTCGAAACCTCACCACTGTCCTGGCCGGCCGCCGAAGCTGATGTAGGGACACCTAATTCTTCAGTAAAAATATCGATAGCACCGATATTTCCGCCCGAACCATCCCCCAAACCAGTCCCGTTAACCTGTTCATTCGTGGTCAATAACCCACCGCTTGTCCCATAACGAACACCTCTTAACAAACTCTGTTATATCGTCTTCCTGAGGCGGACAAGACTGTGCACATCCCTAGCAAAGACGTTTTTGCAAACGATTCGTCTAACGTCACTGAGCCGCAACCGGGGCTGAGATCTTCATGGGAACCAGCAGCCAGTCCCACACGTATCAACTTTCAAAGCAGTTGGGAATACCCCGCCCGTTTGCGCCCAACTCGGAAGGACGCCATGGAAACCGCCTTCAGCAATAGGGAAAGTCTTCTACCCAACGGTGACCGCCACGTACAGGAAGTAGTGCGCGCCGCCCACGATGAACTGCGGCAGTTGATTCGCCAACGCGCGGAAATCATGAAGCGCATCGGCACCGTCAAGCAAACCATCGCCGGCCTGGCCAATCTGTTCGGCGACAGCGTGCTCAACGATGAATTGCTCGAACTAGTCGACCGTAAGACTGGCGGTCGCCAACCCGGTTTCACCAAAGCTTGTCGCATGATTCTGATGGAGGCGAACCGTGCCCTCGGCGCGCGCGAGGTTTGTGAGCAAATCCAACAGCGTGTTCCTACCCTGTTAATGCGTCATAAGGATCCGCTGGCCTCGGTTACCACCGTCCTCAATCGATTGGTCGAGTACGGGGAAGCTCGCGCGGTTTCCCGGGATAATGGACGCCGTGCGTGGCAGTGGGTAGCTGACGCCGACAGTGAAAGTCGGCTGGCCGCAGCCGACGCCCCTCTGACCGAAATTTAGCCAGCGCTAAAGTACTAGATGGCTTTCCATTCACCATGCCAGGTGAATCATGTAGTTCATTTCTCGCCAGCAGGAATGCCTTTACCAGCAAAATTTATATGACCCGTCCCTGTCCGCATTTCGCGTAGCAGCTTGGTCTATCGCTACGGCCCAGTAGTATCAATAGTTTTCCGCTCAACAAAACATTTGGTACACAATTTGCTTTATCCCTTCCGTCGTTGCGGCTAGCGCGCCACACTCCCAGGCCCATCGAATCGGCGCCGGCCCCCTTTGGAGGATGTTATGGAAACCGAATGCGGTCGTGTGTCTACACGGCCCGTAGTCCTTACCTCTTTAATTTTTCTCTTCCTCACCGCAAGCTCGTTCGCCCAGACCTGGAAATCAACTTCAACTCAAGCCGTTGGACCTGCTTTGGCCAATGCCGTATCGCAAGGCCTGCTTCCCGATGCCACACCGATTCAGGTCAATGTTGGATTGCAGATTCAGAATCGCGCCGCGCTGGTTTCGTACGTACATCACATCACCACCCCGGGTGATGCCCTCTACGGACAGGAGCTCGAGCCTGCTGACTTCGTCGCAAAATATTCGCCTTCGTCTGCACAGGTGCAAAATGTTGTGAGTTATCTCAGCGCCAACGGATTCAAGGACGTCGCCGTCGAACCGAATAAATTGATCGTCAGCGCTGACGGAAACGCGGCCGCCGTCCGCAAGGCATTCAATACGCAGCTGGGTGCGTTCAAAGTGAATGGTGCTCTCGGTTTACGCTAACCTGAGCGTTGCGCAAGTACCTTCGCAACTCAGCGGAATAGTCGGGGCAGTGTTGGGATTGAACAATGCCGCCCGCATGAGCACTCCGATTTCAAAGATGGCGGTCAATGTTCCCGTGTACCCGGGCGCCTATCATCCTCAGGATTTCTGGAAGGCTTATGACGCTGGTTCCACTCCCACCGGATCAAAGACTCCCATCGCAATTTTTGCCGAAGGCGATGTATCCGCCGTGGTCACCGATCTGCGGTTGGCTGAGAAAGCCAACGGCCTCTCCCAGGTACCGGTAAGGATTGTTCAAGTAGGATTGGCCAGCCCCGATGTCGCCGGCCTCGACGAGTGGGACATGGACACGCAATATTCCACCGGCCTCGCCAAGTCAGTTTCAACTCTCTACATCTACACCACCACGTCGTTGACTGACTCGGATGTCGCCCTGATGTTCAACCATTTCGTCTCGCAAAAGCTGGCGCGCGCCGGCAGTGCTTCATTCGGCATCTGCGAATTCTTCCCCTTCCTCGATGGATCGATGCTGGTCGATGACAACGCGTTCCTGGAAGGCGCAGCCCAGGGACAAACCGTATTTGCCTCGAGCGGCGACAACGGATCTTCCTGTGGCGTTCTGCCCACCAACGGCGTTCCTTCGTCCGGACCGCCCTTTGTGGAGTACCCGGCATCTTCTTCTTATGTAATCGGGGTCGGAGGCACGACGCTGCTCACCAACTCAGACGGCACCTACAACAATGAAATCACCTGGAATGCTGGCGGCGGCGGCCTCAGCCAATTTGAACTGTCGCCCTTTTGGCAGGCGCCGGTGAATCCGGCCTCAACCGTGGGCAGAGGCGTACCCGACATCGGCATGGACGCCGACCCCGAGAGTGGAGCCTATGTCTTCGTCAGCGGAACCGAAGAATGCTGCTACGGTGGGACGAGTCTAAGCTCGCCGATGGCCTTGGGCATCTTTGCCAGACTGCAAAGCGCTCACTCCAACAAGCTGGGCCACGCCGGCCCTGTGTTTTATAAGGGCGCGACGCCAGTCCCATCGCCCGCTTCGCCCGCAGGGTTCCACGACATCATCGCGGGCACGAACGGTCTATTCCTGGCGTTACCGGGATACGACTACACCACCGGGCTGGGATCGTTCGACATCTCCGCCTACAACGCGAATTACGAAAAAGTAAACAAAACTAGGAAGGTCTACTAAGAAAAACTAGGTAGCTCTGGATTTTCCTGGTGGACCTTCCTGCCCTTCGTGGTTCCGGCCTTTTCCTACTCGGGCGGCAAAAGCATACCCTTCTCCAAATGCCGTGTCACATGCGCATAAGAAGCCGCATGCGGATCGTGAGTTACCATCACAATCGTCTTCTTGAAGTCTTCATTCAACCGCTTGAGGATCTCCAGAATCTCCGTCGCCGAATGGCTGTCCAAATCTCCGGTGGGTTCGTCAGCGAGAAGCAGGGTCGGATCGCTGACAATTGCCCGCGCAATCGCAACCCGCTGCTCCTGCCCGCCGGAAAGCTGCTTCGGCAGATGGCCGACGCGCTCTTCCAATCCCACCAGCTTCAGCGCGGTCATCACGTGATCGCGCCGCTGCTGCGCGTTCAGCTTTGTCAACAACAAGGGAAGTTCGACATTCTCGAATGCGGTTAGCACGGGAATTAGGTTGAACGTTTGGAAGATGTACCCGATGTGCTCATTGCGCCAACGCGCCGACTGCCCATCATTGAAGGTAAAAATATTCTGCCCCAGGATCAGTAACTGACCTGAGGTCGGCCGGTCGATGGCGGCGATCATATTCAGCAGCGTGGTCTTGCCCGAGCCCGACGGCCCCATGAGCGCAAGAAATTCGCCGGTGCCGATCTCAATCGACACGTCGTCGAGCGCCTTCACTTCAAAGGCGTCGCGCTTGAAGATTTTGCTGACGTTGCGCGCCTGCACAACACTGGTTTTGGTCGCGATGTTCGGTGCGGTAGTAGTGCTCATGACTGCCCCTTAATCTTGATTTTGTCGCCATCTTTCAAATTTGCCGGAGCGGTGGTGATCACATCTTCGCCGCCCGTTAGTCCCTGCACCAGGTAGCCGCCACTGCGCTGTGACAGGATCTTCACCTCGCGCTGCAGGGCCTTGCCTTGAAACGCCAGGAACACCACCTTCTTGCCGTCGCGGTCTTTCACTGAAGCGCTGGGCACCAGCACTCCGGACGGTCCGGAATTCGCCTTCTTGTCTTCGTTGGCCGCGAACTTAACGGTTGAGTTCATCTCCGGACGCAGGAATTCGTCGGGGTTGGTAATCTGCACTTTCACCTGCACCGTCGCCTTCTGCCGGTTGGCCTCGGGAGAAATCTCCGCAATAATTCCTTCATACTTGCGGTCGGGAAACGCGTCCACCGTGACAGTGCCCTTTTGCTTCGGACTCAACTTCGCGAAATCATCCTGGGCGATATCTAGCTCGACTTGCAGATCATTCAAGTCAGCCAGCGCTACCACCTCGCCCTGCGGCCCACCCTCGGCCTGGCTGGCAAATTGCGAGGTCACCAACTCGCCTTTTTCCGCAGTTCGTTCCAGGATCGTCCCGGTTACAGGCGCCCGAATCAAAGTCGCCTCCAGCAATGATTTGGCGTACGCCTCCTGGCCCTCCGCCTGGGTAGCCGCCCCCCGCGCCCGAGCGATTTCCTCGGCCCGGGGGCCAATCTTCGCTAGTTGAAATCCCTTTTCCAGCGAGTTCGCGCGTTGCTGGTCAGCTTCGAACCTCGCGGTGGCATCATCCAACGCCTGCCTGGAAAGGACCCCTTGATTGGTCAAATCGCGAGTGCGGTCGAGAGTGATCTTGTCGTTGGCCAGGGTCGCACGCGCTTCATCAAGATTGTGCTCCGCCTGTTGTACTTCCTCGGGTCGCGATCCATTCTGCAACTGCTGCAAGTAGGCCCGCGCATTTTCCGCCGCGCCATGCGCCTGCTGATACTGTGCCCGAAACTCATCGTCCTCGAGTCGTACCAGGACCTGTCCTTCTTTAACTTTGTCGCCCTTCTCCACCCCAATCCACTTCACGCGGCCGGTGACCTTGGAGTTCACGTTGATCTTGTGGTGAGCCACAATGTATCCGCTGGCGGAGAGCACCACGCTGCCGGCATCGCTCGACTCAGCCGCGGCATGCGTAGTCTCGACCTCTGGCACATCGCCGGAAAGCATGCGGTAAGCCAGCGCAAATACTCCCAGCAACACAATTACCGCAATGCCGACGATGATGTAGCGCTTCGCCCAGGGCGAAGGCTCACCCTCGCCACCACCGCGCGCGCTGCGATCGATGCGCAAACCCTGCAGGTCATGATGTTTAGTATCAAGTGCCATGGATTAACACATTCCCCAAAAACTCTGTCATCCCGAGCGAAGCCGAGGGACCTTGCGTTCCCTACCCGCGCAATGCGTCCAAAATCTCTCTCCGCGAAGCATGCCACGCCGGAGCAAATCCCCCGACCAACCCCATTACCAGGGCAAACGCCACCGCTGACCCCACCACCGCCGGAGTCATCTGCAAGCTAAAAACAACCTCACTGAACGTCACCGCATTGGAGGTCCCGGTAGTCATGCCATTAAAGGGCAGCATAAGCACAATTCCCGCCGCCGCCCCCAATAAAGAAAGCAGCAGCGACTCAAACACAAACGAAGTCAAAATGCTGGGACGCGTAAACCCGATGACCCGCAACGTAGCAATCTCGCGTCCCCGGTAAGCGACCGCGGCATACATCGTGTTCATCGCCGCGAAGCAAGATCCGATGGCCATGATGATGGCCACGATCCGCCCCACCCACTTGATCGGATCGCCAGACCTGGTCTGCGACTCGTAATATTCCGGCTCCAACCGCCCGCTGAGTTGCAGCCGCTGATCGTCATTAGCTCGATTCTTCAAGGCCTCGGCGGAGACCGGATCTGTCGCCCGCAACAGCACCGATGAATAAATTGATCGCTCGAAATCAGTTGCCAGCTGATTGATATCGCCCCAGATCTCCGATTCATGCGCGGTGCCCGAGGCGTCAAAAACCCCGACAATCGGCCAGTCCCCATTGCCAATGTGAATCTTGCCCCCTAAGCTGGCGTTCGAGAAGCGGTCGCGAATTGACTTGCTGACCGTCACCTCGCGCTGCCCGGGCGTGAACCAGCGTCCCTCCACAAGATGGACCTTGGGCCGCATCTCGATTCCAATTGGCATTAAGAACCGGGTAGTCACATTGGTCTCGCCGGTGCCGTCTTTCCGCGGCAACACGATCACCAGAATGTCTTCTCCCGAAACCAGCGGCTCGTTCTGCTTGTTTCTCGCCACGCCTGGAAGATCTTTAAAAACCTGCATGGCATCGCGCGACACACCGCCCGCCGAAAGCTCTGAGGTCGACCCCTTGCGCAGCACCAACACGTTCAGCGGATCGCCCGTCGTGCCGAAAGCCCGGCCCAACCCGGCCAGCAGCGCCATGATGAACACGGCGGTGGCCACCGTCAGCGCGATTCCCAGCGCCGTCATGGCAGTCAGGCCTTTGCGCAAGCGCAGGTTGCGGATGGCGTAGCTAATAGGAATTGCCATTTACCTTCTCCTGATCTCCTTAACCAATGTGGCGCAAGCCATCGACAATGTTGATCTGCGAAGCCCGGTACGATGGGAAGAATGCGCTCAGGAATCCCACCAGCGCCGCCACCAGCAAGGCAAACAGCATGGTTCCCGGCGTCACCTTCATCCCCGTCAAAAATCCGCCCTGGGCAGCCGCTCCAGAAACCAGCAGGAAAGCTATGCCGATGCCCAGGATGCCTCCCGCGAGCGAGAGCGAAACTGCTTCTCCGACAAACAAGCCGAGGATACTACCCTTAGTAAATCCCAGGGTCTTCAACACAGCAACTTCGCGTGTGCGCTCCCGCACTGACATCGCCATGGTGGTCGCTGAAACCAGCAGGATGGCGAACACCACCGCCACGCAAATGCTCAGGATGAAAGCTTTGACATTGCCCAGCATGGCGACGAAACCCAACTGGAAAGCATGTTCGGATTCGCTCTTGGTCGGCTTCGGCGCGTTGCGAAACTGTTCATCGATCGATGTCGCCACCCGGCTCACCGCTTCCGGCGTGTCCACCAGCACCGCGAATATTCCATCGCTGCCCTTGACGGGCGCGTAACCTTCGTCGATGTAAACCTTGTTGAAATAGATCGACTGCGTCGGTGCCGGCGCCTTGAAAATTCCGCGCACCGTCAGTTCCAGATTCAAGGGGAAAATGAGTCCTTTGATATTTACGCGATCGCCAATTTTCCAGTTGTATTTCTTGGCCAGCTCCGAATCCACCACGGTTCCGGCCCGGTCCTTCTGCCAGGCCTCAACTTGGTCGGCGGGAATCTTCATGTCGGTATAGACCTGGAAGAATTCCTGCGGATCCACCCCGAACTGGGCGAAGTAGTTCTCCGCCTTGTCGTCCTTGTACTGGCCGCCAAACCATTGCATAGGCACGACGTGAACTACCCCCGGGATGGCGCGGATCTTTTCCCGGTAATAAGACGGCAAGCTGAAAACCAGCGACACCTTGTGGCGGACCATCAGCCGTTGCGCCGACTGCACGCTACCCTCATCGATGTAGAAGCTGCGCCAGATGGTGATCATGAAGGTCAGCAACAGCAGCGAGAATCCCACGCTCAGAATCGTGAGAATGCTACGGCGCTTATTGCGAAAGGCGTTCTTTCTGACGAATCGAGTCAGGGTCATAAGCTTAGAAACTCCGATGGATTACGCGGGCGAACCTGGAGTGGGCATCAAGCATAAACCGGAAATAGCGAACCCGGCAACCGCTCGCAACCACAAAATCCGCGCCTACCAGTTAAACGGCGCCAGCCTGCAAAAGGTTACGCAGAGGCAAAGAATTTTGTTCGCCAAATTGGCCTCTAGAACACCCTATTTTTTGTAAGCGATTCAGGGAAGTGGAGTTAGTCACTTGCGCGAAATGACAAATGTCATGCCGAACCACCTGTATTACGTTTCTGATATAAATCACCCCTATCCGGGCGGGGCCCTTTTTCGTCCAAAAAGCTTCGTCCAACAACCCTGGAGAAATAATTCCATGCGAATTTCTAGGTCATTGCTCCCAGTCATTTTTCTCTCCACGCTGGCCTTCGCGCAAACTGGCTCCCTTCATGGGATTGACGTGACCGATCTCGACCGCAAGGTTGATCCCTGTACTGATTTCTTCGAATTCGCCAATGGCACCTGGCGGGCAAGCCATCCCATCCCGGCGACCCAGGTGCGCTGGAGCAAGCGCTGGCAGTCAGGCGAAACCAGCAAAGACCAACTGAAAGAGATCCTCGACGGATTGCAGACTAGCAAGAGCAGGGCCAAGGGAAGCACCGAACAAATCGTCGGCGACTACTACGGCGCCTGCATGAATGAGTCCCGGGTGAATGCCCGCGGAGTTGAAGTTCTCAAAACGTGGTTCAGCAAAATCGACTCGGTCAAGGACACGGCCGGACTGCAGCCCGTAGTCTCCGAGCTGCACGACATCGGGGTTACGGTGCCGTTCACGTTGTCCGGTTCGCCCGACCCACACAAGCCTTCGTGGGTACTGGCCGACCTCAGCGTCAGCGGATATGCCCTGCCCGACCGTGATTACTACCTCAAGCCCGATGCCCGTTTCAAAGAAGCTCGCGAAAAATATGTGCCTCACGTTGCCAGGATGTTCACTCTGGCCGGTTGGGACCAAAAGACCGCAACCGCTGCGGCCGCGACCGTGATGGCTCTCGAAACCAAGTTCGCGGAAGCTGCACTGGACAATGTCGCCCTGCGCGATCCGAGCGCGACCGACCACAACACCACTTTCGTCCAGCTTCAGGCGATGTCACCTCACTTTGATTGGACAGCCTATTTAACGAATCTCGGACTGGCCCAAGACGTCGACATGAATGTCGATCAGCCCAAGTACCTGCAGGAATTCGACCGCCAGTTACAACAGACGCCGTTGGCTGACTGGAAGGTGTATCTCAAGTGGCAAGTTCTTAACTCGACGGCCGACGCGCTTTCCGCTCCCGTGGTGGAAGAACATTTTGCTTTCTTTGGCCAATACCTGCGCGGCCAGAGCGAAATAAAGCCGCGCTGGAAGCGTTGCGTGGAATCGACCGATGAGTTGTTAGGGGAAGCGCTGGGGAAAAAGTACGCTGAGAAATATTTCCCTCCCGAAGCCAAGGCCCGGGCGCAGGAGATGGTGCGCAACATTCTGGCCGCCATGCGAGATGACATTCTCAGCCGTCCCTGGATGAGCGACGAAACCAAGGAACGGGCAATGGCGAAAATTGCGACCTTCCATCCCAAAGTCGGATATCCCGACCAATGGAAGGACTACAGCAAAGTCGACATCCGTCCCGATGCCTATTTCGAGGATTTTCTGGCAGGCCGGCGTTTTGTGGTCAACGACGACCGGCAAACCATCGGAAAGGCCGCCGATCGCGGGCGCTGGGGCATGACTCCGCCGACTTCGAACGCCTATTACAACCCGCTATGGAATGAAATCGTCTTCCCCGCCGGTATCTTGCAGCCACCAGGCTTCGACAATAGCGCCACTGACGCGGTGAACTACGGATCAATCGGGGTTGTCATCGGCCACGAGATATCGCACGGCTTCGACGACGAAGGCGCTCAGTATGACTACCTCGGACGCCTCAAGAACTGGTGGACCGATTCCGACCTGAAGCAATTTCAGGCGCGGGGCGCCTGCGTCGCCGACCAGTTTGACAACTACTTCATCGAACCCGGCGTTCACCATAACGGCAAGCTGGTGCTGGGGGAGAGCATCGGCGACCTGGGCGGCGCCAAAGTTGCGTTCCTTGCCTTTCAAAAATCGCTGGAAGGCAAGCCGCGTCTCGGCGGACATCGACGGATTCTCCCCGGAGCAGCAGTTCTTCATTGCATGGGGACAATGGCGCGGAGATGCCATCCGCATCGAAGAACAAAGGGTAATGATGCAATCGGACCCGCATCCTATCGGCAAATATCGCGTCAACGGGCCTCTGTCGAACCTGCCGGAATTTCAGGCGGCGTTCCAGTGCAAAGCCGATTCGGCAATGGTCCGCCCTGCCGATAAGCACTGTGATGTCTGGTGATTGCTGCCTGAGGCGCTAACCACCAAGGACCCTACGGCCAGGAAGAAAACCTCCTTCGTGGTTTAAGCTTTGCATGTCGTACTATCCAGAGATGCCAGCAAATTTCGCCGGACTCCGCGTGCTCTCACTCGAGAGCCGCCGCGCCAGAGAGATTGGCCAACTGATCGCGAACAACGGCGGTAAGCCTATGGTCGCGCCTTCTACGCGTGAGGTTCCGTCCGGCCCGAACGATGAAGAGTTGAAGTTCGCTGCCGACCTTCAACAGGATAGATACGGCGCGGTCATCCTGCTCACCGGTGTAGGAACGCGCGCCCTGGCTCAGGCCATCGAAGCGGTACTGCCGCGCGAGCAATTCGTCGCTGCTCTCAGCCGGACTAAAGTGGTAGCCCGCGGCCCCAAGCCGATGGCAGTGCTGCGTGAGTTTGGAGTGCCGGTCGCGCTTGCCGTGCCCGAACCAAACACCTGGCGTGAAATTTTGCAGTCGCTCGATCAGAATGCCGACAAGATTCCCCTCAAAGGGAAACTAGTAGCCGTGCAGGAATACGGCGTTCCCAGCCCAGAACTTTACGCCGGCCTGGCGGAGCGCGGCGCGGAAGTCTTTCCCGTCCCGGTCTACAAGTGGGAGCCCCCGGAAGATACCGGACCGCTTCGCCATGCGATTACGGCTTTGAGCAGGAAGGAAGTCGACGTCGCCATGTTCACCTCGTCGGTGCAGATTCACCACCTCTTCCAATTCGCGGAAGAAATGAAACTTCGGGACGCGATTCTGGCCGGACTGCACCATTCCGTGGTGGCCTCCATCGGGCCCACGACGTCGGCCACGCTGCGCGATTTTGGTATTCAGGTCGACGTGGAACCCAGTCATCCCAAGATGGGGTTCCTGGTTAAAGAAACGGCCGAGAAAAGTGGCGAAATTTCCCAAAGAAGGAAACCGTAAATCCCCTGAAAGGGCTGCCAGAGTGGCCTTTTGGTGCCATAGGCTAGGTTTCCCGTAACGGTACAAAATTTACTGGCGTAACTTGTTGATATTTCCGCTTTAAGCCAACATAGTTCCCGTCCCCCCACTCAAAAGCCCCCTATGATCTCTGACCAGAATTCAATCCGGCTGTCTGAAGTTGTGTCTGCGTTATCCCTGGCCCTCGATCTTACCGAGGGCCAGCCGATGGGCCACGCGATTCGTAGCTGCATTATCGGCATGCGGATCGCCGAAGAGCTTCAATTGCCCGCACCAGACTGCTCGGATCTCTATTACGCCCTCTTGCTCAAGGACTCTGGTTGCAGTTCGAACGCGGCCCGCATGCATTGCATTCTTGGTTCGGATGAAATCCAGGCCAAAAGAGAAGTAAAGTTCGTGGACTGGACGAAAATCTCACTCTCCAGCCTGGCGTGGACATTCCGCAATACGCTGCCGGATGCGCCGCTGGCGCAGCGGCTGAAACGCATGCTGCAACTGGGGGCGGAGCGGAAGCAAAACAACACCCAGTTGATATCGGCGCGTTGTGAACGGGGCGCGGATATCGCGCGCATGATCGGCTTTAGCGAAAGGGTGGCGCAGGCGATTCGCGGTCTGGACGAACATTGGGATGGAGAGGGTTACCCTGACGGTGCTAAGGGTCAGGAGACTCCGCTGCTGGCGCGGATCGTCAACATCAGCCAGACTCTCGAAGTATTCGTCGCCGAAGCCGGGCCTGATGCGGCGGTGAAGGTCGCTATGGATCGCAGCGGGACGTGGTTCGATCCGGAGTTGGTGAAGGTGGTGAAGGCGCTGCGGAAAGATCATCTCTTGTGGGCCAGGACCGGCGCTGAAGACCCGCGGCCGTATGTGTTGCGTATGGAGCCTGGCGCAGCGCTTCCCGCAACCCCAGAGCGGATCGACAGTCTGTGCCGGGCATTCGCCCACGTAATCGACGCCAAGTCGCCTTTCACCTTTAACCATTCGGTTGGAGTGGCTGAGGCCGCAGTGAAGATAGCGCAAGGCATGGCGTTGGCGGAGCCGACCATCCAGCTGGTTCGCAGGGCGGCTTTGCTTCATGACATCGGCAAGCTCAGTATTTCGAATGCCATTCTCGAGAAGCCGGGGAAATTGAACGAAGAAGAGTGGCGCATTATGCGGCTGCACCCGGTGTACACGCGAGTGGTACTGAAGGCAATTTCAGGATTTGAAAATCTGGCTTTCGTGGCTGCAGCCCACCATGAACGGCTTGACGGGACGGGTTATCCCGACCGGATGAGGGGAGATCAATTGCCGCTGACGGCAAGGATCATCGCTGTGGCCGACGTTTACCAGGCGTTAGCGGAGAAGCGTCCGTATCGTGAAGCGCTGCCCCATGAAGTCGTGATGAACATCATGGACAAAGAAGCCGGCACCAAGCTGGACGGCAGCTGCCTGGATGTATTGCGGGCCGACAATCGCGCTGCAGCAGAAACAGAACAAAAGTGCATGGCTGTAGGGGTCTAGGTTCGTGTTGGGCGACCCCGCCCGCGCCGCCAGCGGCAGCACTTGCCTTAGGAATTTCTCTACTCAGCCGGACGGGCGTGGCGCCCGTCCTCACATCTCCCAACACTCTAAAACGCGCTGCCTCCACCACCGCCGAAACCGCCTCCGGAGAAGCCGCCTCCACCACCGCCGAAGCCGGATCCAGAAGAGCTAGACCTCGGGGACGAGGCGAAGGTCTGGTGCATGTCGGTCGACATGCTGCGCATGGAACTGGAGAAGTACAGGGGATTAAATCCCGTGTAGCCATTCGGAGAGACATACCAACTAGGCGGGCTTTGAATGATTCCGGCGAAGGCCTGGGCCCAGTTGTGTTCGACGCCAAGCGCCATAGCGTAGGGCAAATATTTTTCGAAGGTATCAGGCGGCATACGCTTCAGGCGGTCTGCGTCGACTCGGTTCATGAATTCCTGGAAGCCCAGCACAGCGACCCGGGTGCGAGCGCCCTCCATGGTTCGTGCACTCATCTGCCTCGCGAACAGCCAGAAGATCACCACCGAAATGCCCGCCGAGGCGATCAGCAATCCAGTCGATGCAAAGATGTCTTTGATTCCCAGCCATTGCAGAAGCGCAAACGGGGCGATGGCCAACAAACCTCCGCCCAGGTTGTAGCTGTTGGCCGAATCCGGATCCAGCCGGTACATGCCTTTGCTCTTGAGCGCGCTCTTGATGTCATGCTTCATGATCGGCAGAGCCATGTAGAAGTGGTTCTTCAGGCTGGAGAGCCGTATTACATCCCCGTTAGCAAACACATTGGCCAGCATGACGTTCTCATGCGGTGCGAGCTTACCCCACTGATCGCGCGGCTTCAGCAGATGGAAGGTGTAGTCCTTGTGGTGGAAGACCAGGAGCGTGGTATCGACCGTCTCTTCAATTTTCACGTAGCCGCGCACCGCCAGATCGACCAGCGTACAGGTGATGTCGCGCGGATCGACCGAGTCGTCGATTAAGGTTCCAGCCTCGGCGGGAGTGAATCCTGGCGGCGGCTCATACATCGGAGCGACCGAACGACCAGCATCCGGATCGCGCCCTTTGTACCACCAGATTGTGAACATTACGGCGAAGGTCACGAAAGGCAAGAACACAATCGGATTGCTGCCCACGAACCAGAAGAACTTGGTGAGCGCGCCCGGCTCTTGCAGAATGTCTTTGGGAAGGTAAATGTCGACCGTCATCCCGCCGCGCATGGGCAGGGGATTGGTGGTCTCAAATTCAACATCAGATCCCTGGACGTCGGTAGTGGCATCACGTTCGGCAGCACCGTAGACACCGGTGAAGGCCTGGGCGCGCAGAGCCCCTTTGGCATCGGCGGGAAAGCTGACGCGGGCAGCGACATGGTCGATCGGGACCGGCCAGTCGTTGCCGGTTACATTCCAGTAAAACTCATCGTGGTCGGCGAAGTATCGCACTCCATTGCGGACCATGTACTCGATATCGACGGTGGTGGTTGTATCGACCGCGTTGGGGATGTAGATCTTGAGGTCGCGAAAACCTTTGGAAGTTTTGCTCTCGTACTTGAGCTTGTGTCCGTTGCCGTCGGTTATTCCGAGGACGTTGAAATACAACGTGTAATTAGTTCCGCTGGGTCCGGGATAGTCCACCGGGATAGTGCGGTGAATGCCATGCCACTCGCCGACGAAGACCAGGTTGATACGTTCATGGACGACGGCAGAGCCGTCTTTCACAATAACGATAGTGTCCTGGTAGTCGGAGATGCGCCAGCTTTTAGCGAGGGCGGGTACTGCGAAGAGAGCCAGGCAAGCGGCAAGTCTTAGCAGTTGACGAAAACACAAAATCCCTCGGCTTCGCTCGGGATCACAGAGTTGATGATGGGCTTCCATTTGAACGGCGCAATTCCGTCGACGGCCTAAAACTTCACCGCTACCGGTTCGCGTTCCGCGGCGGCGGTCTCGAAGAACTGGCGCTGCTGAAAGCCGAACATCCCCGCCATAAGGTTGGTCGGGAATGATTGGATCTTAGTATTGAGGTCGCGCACCACGGCGTTGTAATAGCGACGCGAATTTTGGATGGTGTCTTCGGTGGTGTTCAGCGAGCCCTGCAGTTGGGTGAACTCCTCCGATGCCTTCAGCTGAGGATAATTTTCCGCCACCGCGAATAAACTTTTCAAAGCTCCAGTAAGCTGATTTTCCGCCACCGCTTTATCTGCCGGGCTCGAGGCCTGCATCGCCTGCGAGCGGAACTTGGCGATATTTTCAAACGTTCCCTTCTCGTGGGTGGCGTATCCCTTAACCGTTTCGACCAGGTTGGGTATCAGGTCGTGGCGGCGCTTCAGTTGAACATCGATGTCGGACCAGGCATTGTCGGCGCGCACGCGGAGTTGCACCAGGCTGTTGTACATCCCGATGAGGATGAAGACGATTACGACCAGTACGCCTAGAATGATCCAGCCGGCCATAGGGCCTCCTTGGTGCGCAAATTGCGATTCAAGGGGACGTTAACATAGGGAGATGGTCGGTGCAATTCACGGGAAAGCCTTAACCACAAGGGACGGCAGGATACAGGAAGGCATTTCCCTGAGTTCGTGGTGGCGATTTCCCTTTGTTATATGGCACTTAAGTTAGGGTTGTTAGCCCGAAGGAGTCATGCCATCATGGGGCCCGGTGGCATCATATAGGAAGCAATAATGCCTACTTTACGCTGCAAGACTCTTTTCCTGTGGACGGTGGCAGTTGCGCTGATCTTCGGCCTGCTCGCCCCTCTGTATGCCCAAACTTGTCTGACCGCTTCTGACATGGATGCGGCCACCCGCACCGCTCTTGAAACTACCGCCCAGCGCTTCTTTGAGATGGCAGCCCGGGGCGACGCTGCGTCATTGCGTCAGAACGCCATTGCCAGCTTGGCTGGGAGCTTTGGCGGGATCGAAGGAGCCATTCGAGATAACCAAGTCACGCTTTCCGGCACCAAGGCAACGGTGCGTCCGCCGTTTCTTTTGAAGATCGAGGGTACCGCGGCGGCGGATCGCGCCGAGTTTCTTTGCGGCGTGTTCGGCGCTAACGGACAGACCAACGACAGCACGGTGTTTGTCATCCCAGGTCTGCCCCCCGGGAATTATGCGATTGCAATCACCGATGTGAGCACCGGCAAAGGTCCGTACACCGTTTCGTTTGTCCTGCAGCAGGACGGTGGAGCATGGAAACTCGGCGGCTACTATGTGAAAGCGGTGCAGGCCAAGGGACACGATGGCATGTGGTTCGCCGAGCAGGCGCGCCAATACAAAACTAAGGGCCAGATGCACAACGCCTGGTTTTACGATTTGCAAGCTCGCGAGATGCTGGTGGCGGTGCCTTTCATGAGCACACTGATGACTGACAAGCTCTACGACGAATTCCAGAATTTGAAGCCGGCGGACCTTCCTCCGTTTGATCTGACGCTGACGGGAAAAACGGTCCACGTCACCAGTTTGTTTCCTCTGGCGGTGGGCGCTGATCTGGATGTAGTGGTGAAGTACCAAACCGACAGCGTGGCCGACACCGGCAAGACCTTTCAGGACAATGTCGCCGTCATGAAGGCTCTACTGCTGAAGTTTCCGGAGTTACGCGATGCGTTTGATGGCGTGGTCGCGCGCGGGGTGGAAGCCTCTGGCAGGGACTATGGGACGTTATTGCCTATGAAAGATATTCATTAAGGCTTTAACGTGGAGCAGCGCGGAAGCGCTCCTCCACCCAAAAGAATCGCCACAAAAAGTCCTCGCAATAAAGTTCTACTGTCCGAATACGCATTCTTTAGGGTTCTTGTCTTCCCGCAGGCCCATGAAGACTGGCGCTCGGAGCTTCACTCCACCCTCGCTGGTTTCATGTGTCCATTCGGTGAATTTGATTTCTGCGACTAGATCGGGCTTGATCCAATGCACGCGTTTGGCATCGACCGGACCGTGAAAGGGATTCCGGCCATTCTCTTTTTCTTTTACCACCTCATAGATCAGCTTCAACATGGCGTGATTGAAGCCGGTGCCCGCCTGACCCACGTGGATGAGTTGTCCCTTCTTGTCGTATAGCCCCAAAACCATCGAACCGAAATACTGGCGGCTGCCCTCAGGGTCAGTGAACCCGCCGATGACACAATCCACGGTTTGCGTCACCTTGATCTTCTGCCACTCGCCGCTGCGGCGTTCTTCGTAGCAGCTGTTGCGATGCTTGGCGACGATGCCTTCCAGCCCGTTCTTTCTGGCTGCCTCGAACAGGCTGGCGCCCTGATCAAAGTGGTCGGAGCAACGAATCAGATCGGAGGTGGTGAGCACCTCTTTCAGAAGGCTCTTGCGGTCCTCGAGTTTGACTTTGTGCAGGTCGTAGCCATCGAGGTAGATGAGATCGAAAAAGTAATAGACGATGGGAATGTCAGGATTGGCAGCCTTGGTGCGGCCATGCTGGCGAATTCCGGTGCGTTGTTGCATCAGGCTGAACGAGGCGCGACCGTCTTCGTCCAGGGCTACGACTTCTCCGTCGAGTATGGCGTTCTTGGCTTTGACGAAATCCGGGAGGACATGCAGCTCGGGGTAACGACCCGTTAGCTCATTGTGATTGCGGGACATCAGGCGTGCCTTCCCGTTTTCGAGGAAGGCGACGGAGCGGTAGCCATCCCACTTGATTTCGTAGAGCCACTCGGGATTGTCGAAAGGCCTGTCGATGGAGACCGCCAGCATGGGAGTAACCTTCGACGGCATGGGGCGTTTGACTGCACCTTCGAGATTTACAGCTCTGTTGTCGCCGGAAGACGCAAGGTCCCTCGGCTTCGCTCGGGACGACAGAGGTGGGGTGGGTGGTGACGGGTTTTTGGAAACAGTGGCGCCTAGACTTGTCATTCCCGCTGAAGGCCGGGACTCGGGCTTTTCCGCACTCCTGGCAATGGCGGCATCGAGCCACGGAGTCGAGGATCCTGTCGTGCCGTCGCCGTCTGCTTCACTAACTACTTTTTTTTTACTGCCCGCGCCGGAGCTGTAGGTTTTGCAATGGCAGCGCTCTTGACCTTCTTCTTTTCCACTCGTGCCAGAGCGTCTGCCAGCCACGGTGCCTTCAGTTTTCCTCGGCCCGAGGACTTGCGGTTGCTCTCCCACTCGGCGGATTTATCGTCTCCGGCGATAGTGGCCATGCTGCGGTCGCTGAGCACCGAGGTGTCGTACTCGTCGATGTCGTATCCCGGCACCTCGGACTTGTCATGCTTTTTGATCAGCAGCCATTCGGTGCCTTTGCTTCCGGAGCGGCGGGCTTTTATGTGCACTAGAACGAAATCTCCGTTCAGGCGCTTGCCATGGAGACGGAATTTAAAGTCTCCCTTTTTCAGCATAGCCGCGGCATCGGCATCGGTAGTGGGAACGTACTCGCCTTTTACAGGACCGGTAAGGGGTTCCCAAGTCCCGACATCCCAGACCATCACCGAGCCCGCGCCATAGTTTCCTTCGGGAATGATGCCTTCAAAATCGAAATAGGAAACCGGATGATCTTCCACCTGCATGGCCAGGCGCTTGTCGGCAGAATCCAGTGAAGGACCTTTAGGGACGGCCCACGACTTGAGGACCCCGTCCATCTCCAGACGGAAGTCGTAGTGAAGGTGAGAAGCACGGTGTTTTTGCACTACGAAGCGGTGCTTGGATTTCTTTTCTAGCTTGGGCGGCGGTTCGGGGGTTTCTGCGAAGCGGCGCTTACGTTTGTATTCTTCGAGAGCCATTGCTTTCTCACTGATTCGAATTTCTGTGTTGTCGTTGTCCTGGCGGCTTTCATTCTACTGGTAAGCTGGGTCGCAAGGATTCGAGTTCTTGGTTCTTGGTTCTTGGTTCTCCGTTATGAAGAGGGAATATCCAGAACGGCCGTTCGTAGGCGTTGGAGCCATCATTGTGGAGGATGGGCGGGTGGCGCTGATTCGACGGGGACGGCCTCCTTTGGAGGGGGAGTGGTCGATTCCTGGAGGAGCGCTGGAGTTGGGAGAGACCTTGCGCGAAGGGGCTGTACGGGAAGCACTGGAAGAGACCGGGCTCACGGTTGATCCGCAGGATTTGCTTGGCGTCTTTGACCGGCTGATGCGGGATGCCGCCGGGCAGGTGCTCTATCACTACGTGCTAGTTGATTTTCTGTGCCGGCGCCTGGGCGGCGAACTGCACGCCGCCGGCGATGCGATTGAGGCCCGATGGTTTACTCCGAAAGAATTGCCGGGGCTTGGGTTGGCAGAAGACACCGCGGCCGTGGTCCGCCTGGGTTTGCAAGCCGCTCCGAAATGCTGGAACTCTGTTTCCCCTTGACTCGCGGTTTGCCCTGGAACAGAATGCGGTCCTTCGCTTACACGTCGAGCCCGATTCCGTAGATATTTGTTGGGCAAGGGTGGCGTTTGAGGGAGAGAGATGGCAATGTGGACTTTTGTGCAAAGCACCGGCGAGCTTTTTCACGACGGGCTGCGCGAAGCACAAGGCTATTCGGGTTATAACAACCCGGACACAGGGCAACAGGGCAAGAACAATCCTGATTTGCAAAACATCCCTGAGGTGGGCCCCATTCCGGTTGGGAAATACACTATTGGAAGTCCCCACGATACGCTAACTCACGGACCTTTCGTCCTGCCACTACAACCGGATGCTGGCAACCAGATGTTCGGCCGCACTGGGTTTCTCATCCATGGCGACTCAGTGGTAGAGCCGGGAACCGCATCCAGAGGCTGCATTATCCTCAGCCGCGCCATGAGAAATGATATAGCGCTGTCGGGCGACAAATCCCTCAGGGTAATGAGCGGGATCGCCACTGACACGGAAGTCGCATAGTTTTCTTTTCCTGACCCTTGATTTTGCCCCGTATGATATTCCCCGGATCGGTCTGCAATGAATCTCACTCGCCGTGCATTGATGCGGCTTGGCGTCGGGACTGCTACATATTTCGCGGCCCAGGACCTGGTGGCGCAAGGCATCGCCACGCATACCGCCAAGCCATTGCCACGAGCCGCGCCTTCCGGCCGCCCTTTTGACGCCCATTTTATTGATGTCGCCGCCTCCGCAGGACTGAAGGCGCCTGTAACCTACGGGGGCCTCGAGACCAACAAGTACATCATCGAATCTACCGGTTGCGGATGTGCCTTCATTGACTATGACAATGATGGCTGGATGGATCTTTTCGTCCTTTGTGGCACCCGGCTGGAAGGTGCACCACCGGAGGCCACGAACCGGCTTTATAAAAATAATCGGGACGGCACCTTTACAGACGTCACCGATAAGGCGGGGCTGCGATCCATTGGCTGGGCGTCAGGGGTGTGCGTCGGGGACTATAACAACGACGGCTTTGACGATATCTTTTGCACATATTTCGGCCAGAACATTCTCTATCGCAACAACGGGGATGGGACCTTCACTGACGTCACTAAAGCGGCCGGGCTGTGGGAAGCAGAACAGCGATGGGGGGCCGGCTGCACCTTCCTCGACTTTGACCGCGACGGACATCTCGATCTGTTCGTTTCCAACTACGTGCGCTTCTCCCTCGAACACGCTCCCGCTCCTGGCGAAAACAGCAGCTGTCAATGGAAAGGCATACCGGTCGAATGTGGCCCTCGCGGGCTGGTCACCGGAAAGCACTCGTTGTATCGAAACAATGGGGATGGAACTTTCACCGACCTTACCCAAAAAGCAGGGATAGCCAAATCAGCACAGACGTACGGACTGACCGCCGTGGCGGCAGACTTTGACGAAGATGGATGGCCCGACATTTACGTTGCCTGTGACTCCACTCCAAGCCTGCTTTTCATGAACAACCATGATGGGACGTTTAGCGAGGAAGGAATGCTGCGTGGCGTTGCGGTCAATTCGGACGGCATGGAACAGGCTGGCATGGGAGTAGGAGTCGGCGACTATGACCTCGACGGTCATCTTGATCTTTTTAAGACCCACTTCACCGATGACGCGAACATCCTGTATCGAAACGACGGAAAGGGAAACTTTGACGACGTCACCTGGTCTACGCGTCTTGGGGTCGAGACCCGCTGGGTTTCGTGGGGAGCAGGTATCGCCGATCTGGACAACGACGGCTATCCCGACCTCTTCCTGGTCACCGGTCACGTTTATCCCGAGATCGAAAAGAAGTTGCCGCAGTATCCGTACAAATCTCCGCGAGCAATTTTCCGCAACCTCGGCAATGGCGTGTTCGAAGAGCTGATCGAGCCTGCGGGGCCCGGAGTGGCGGCCGAGCATTGCAGTCGCGGGTGTGCTTTCGGAGACTTCGACAATGATGGCGACGTTGACATATTGATTATCAACATGAACGAGCCGCCGTCGCTGTTGCGCAATGACCTTAAGGGAATCGCCAACTGGATCAAAATAAAGTTGGAGGGCACAAAATCGAATCGCAGCGCGATTGGTGCACGGGTGGTGGTCCGTTATGGCGGAAAGACCCAGGCACAAGCGGTCTTGAGCCAATCCAGTTTTCTATCGTGCAACGATCCACGCTTGCACTTCGGGCTGGGGAATTCGACAACAGCGGACATCGATGTTTATTGGCCCAACGGGCTGCACGAAACCTACAAAAGGATCGCCGGCAATCAGCTCATCACGATTCGCGAAGGTATCGGCCTGGTGCCGGGCAGGGGTTTCGCCAAGGGCAAGTAAATAATGACCAACTCACCAGGTATGGACTGCGACGAGACTCGGCAGAGCCGGACCGTCGCCTACGACCTGCACCTTCATCACTGCCTCCACATTGCGGCTCTCCCAGCCCTTGGGCAAACTCTGTAGGACGGGTTGGATCAGCTTTGGGTCGGAGAGAATTCTCCCTCCCGCTTCGGTACCGAACACCGCCAAGCCAGCAACAACCACCATCAGCTTTCCGGTCGCCGCATTCGGCATCCGGCAAATCAGAATGTAATCTTCCGGAGTACGCCTGTCTTCCGTCATCGCGGCGAGGCCCCACTTCCGGTCGCTTTGCGAATCGACGATCCAGGGTTTGGACTGGCCTTCAAAGCGAAATTGATATCGAAGACCCTTGGTGATCTCCGCTGTCCATCGGTTCGAGAAGGATCCTCCAATGAGAATCACAGTGGAACCATAGAGATCGTTGAAATCAAGCCTGTCTGCGACACGAATCTGCGCCGTGCGGCCGTGGCGCTCAAAAACCGATGACACATCGTGAGCCGCTAACGCGTCGCCAAGCCCGACGTATTGGTTGATCACGGGAACAAAATCTGAGCCGTCAAGCCGCCGCGCCGGAATATTGATTGGGCGTGCCGTGGGGAGGTCGGGCTTCCCGTTCAGTTGTTCGTCGAGAAGCAGCGCGCGGGATGACGGGTGATACACGATGGGGTGCGGCATGACCAACAAGATGGGCGCGGGGGTGTCAAAGGCAGGTTGCCAGAAGTTGTCGAACCCACTGGGTGAAAAATGGGCCGGACGCAGCCAGAGAACCGAAACCGCAATGGCTGCAATTGCCCCTGCGACGATCCAGAGCCTGGCCCGGTTGTGGCTCCGAGCGTCCGCCTCAGTGACTGGCGAAACATCTTCGACTGCGTGCGGTTGAACCGCAAAATTCGATTTCTCGGATTGATAGCGGAATACCGGAACGTAAGTGCCTGTCGGCAGTTCGATACGAACCGGGTCCTCAGCTCCCTCGCCCGCATAATAAAGGGCTAAACGCTTGCGGACCTCTCTGGCTCCGACCCGAACAATGTTGTCGTCGCCGACTGCCTCGTTTGTTCTGCGACCGAAAACATCAATCGCTATCGTCCGCTCTTTAAGCGTTCCCGACGCACCTTGCAGAGTTTTGGCGCACACATAGTTTGTGAAATCGTGGCAACGCTTGCTGCCACGAAACACACTGCTGGAAAGGACGTGTTCGATCTCGCGACGGACTTCCGTCTCGTTCGGTACCTGGCCTCGGGGAGTGGCAGCTGTAGCGCCCAAGCGAGTCTCCTGAATTGGGATGGAATGATTAGCCATCCTCACCAGAAGAGTCAAGCACAAACAAGTCGCTTCATATTAATAGCTTACATGGGTGTATTACGGTGTAATCCCTTTCGTTCAGGTGAAGGTTAGTAGTTTTATGCTATGGCTGTTTTCTGTATCTACAAAATCGTTCATGCGGTCCAAGGCACTCGACTCTCTCCGTTGATTGGTGGGAGCGAATTTCAAAGCAGATCACTTTCAATTCAAGGAGTTCAGAATGCTTCGTTCCAAGAACCAGCTCACTCTGCCTTTGATAGTCGTGGTTTTGTTGGCCGTCTCCTCGCCTGCGGCATGGCCTCAGAGCGTGTACGGAAGGATTGGGGGGACGGTGACGGACGTTAGCGGTGCCGCCGTACCCAACACAACCATGACGCTGACTAACCTTGCGACTGCAGTAAAGAACTCCATGGAGTCAAACTCGTCCGGTGAATATGCATTCGTGAATGTGGTTCCCGGCCGCTACAAGCTGGAAGCCGAAAAGAACGGTTTCAAGAAATTTCTCCGCGAACCGATCGTGGTGGAGATTGAGAGCGGTATTCGCGTCGACTTTGCTCTCCAGGTGGGTACCCAATCAGAGACGGTAGAAGTCAGTTCAGAGGCGCCCCTGCTCCAGCCAGAAACCAATTCATTGGGGCAAGTAGTGGAATCCCGGACAGTGACTGATTCGCCGTTGAATGGACGCAACCCACTTGCCCTGGTGGCGCTTTCGCCGGGAGTTGTGCCGCAAGGCCAGCCCTCGGCAGGAAACTCCTCGACAGGCAATCCGGTGGGCGCCAATCCCTTTGCGCTGGGCGACTTCCAAATCGGCGGCGGCATGGCAGGACAGAGTGCCATCCTATTGGACGGCGTGCCGACGAATGGAGCCTATCTGAACGTCGTCACCGTGGTGCCGACGCAGGATGCCATCCAGGAATTCAAAATTCAAACCAACAACTTGGGACCAGAGTATGGCCGTTTCGCGGGCGGGGTCATTAACCTCGCTACCAAATCGGGCTCTAACTCGTTTCACGGTTCTGCCTATGAATTCCTGCGGAACAAGGTCTTCGATGCCAATGACTTCTTCTCCAGCCGGGCCGGGCTCCCCATCCCTCCATTCACCCAAAACCAATTTGGCGCAAATATTGGTGGGCCGGTAATTAAGAACAAGTTGTTCTTCTTCTCCAGTTATGAGGGTTATCGTCTGCGGAAGGGCAGCACTTTGACGACCACGGTACCGACAGCAGCCGAGCGTGGAGGAGACTTCTCTGGGTCTGCTTATCCCATTTACGACGCCTTGACGAGTGCGAACTGCACCGCCGGGGGAGACATATGCCGGACCCAGTTCAATTTTGGCGGAGCACAAAACGTCATAGATCCTGCACGACTGGATCCTTCGGCAGTGGCGCTGCTGCAGTATTTCCCGCTGCCGAATCAGCCCGGGGAGTTCAATAACCTGGTTGTGAATTACAGCGCCGGCGGCAACATTGATCAGATCAACGAACGTCTCGATTACAGTTGGGGCCAAAAACAAAGGCTGTTCGGGCGCTTTACGCGTAATCACATTCTTTCTCTGCCCAACACTCCTTTTCCTGATATCTGCGCCGATCGCTGCACGGAAGACACCATAGCCAAGCAACTCGCGATTGGGGACACCATCGCCATTAACTCCACCACAATTCTGGACCTGCACGCGGGTTATACCCGGTATGTTTACGTACGCACACCGTCGAGCCAGGGAATCGACCTGTCGTTCATGGGCCCGAATTGGACCGCGCTGGCTCCACAATTCGCGTATACCCACATCCCAACCGTCTGTATATCCCAGAAAAATGGCGACAATCAGTGGGGTAGCGGCAGCTGGTGCGGCGCGGGAACCGGCAGTGGCATTGGAGCCTATGACGACACCATCAGCTTCATGCCTAGCCTTTCCAAGATTTGGGGAGCCCATACCTTCAAGTTTGGCGGGGAAATGCGTATTCTCCGCAACAACTACTATCAAAGCAACCAGCCTGCCGGCTTCTACAATTTCGACGCCGGTATGACTGCGCCCAACCCCAAGAATGGTGCGGGTGAAGCCTTCGGCACGACCAGTTGCGGCGGAGGAAATCTGGTGTGCGGCGGAGGGAACGGAGTGGCTTCGTTCCTCTTGGGATACGGAGGCACCAACAATGCCAGGCGTGGTCGTCACGCCCTCGCGCATGGCGGCGCAACTTCTCTACAACGCATTCTATGTGGGCGATACTTACCGGGCGACCAGGAAGCTGACTCTGAACCTGGGAGTTCGGGTCGATCTGCAGGGCGACTGGACCGAGCGCTACGACCGGCAGGTTTACTTCGATCCCAACGCTGACAGCCCGGTGGCGGCCGGATCCGGAGTAGCAGGGCTCAAGGGAGCCTTCCCGCTGGTCAACTCTTCAGGGAGAAACAGCCGCAGCCCGCAGGACTCGTGGAACAACGTCAGTCCGCATATAGGCGTGTCCTACCAGCTCAACGACAATACGGTAATCAGGACTGGTTATGGAATGTTCTACCTGCCGGTAGACATCCGTTGGAATGATGCGCCCCACAATATGTTCATCAACACCTTCAG
Organism: uncultured Acidobacteriaceae bacterium; assembly: GCA_963824805.1. Classification (GTDB taxonomy): domain Bacteria; phylum Acidobacteriota; class Terriglobia; order Terriglobales; family Acidobacteriaceae; genus DATBAT01. The sequence continues at coordinate 42,366 of CAWGQZ010000027.1, forward strand.
CCAGCCTTGGAATGCGACCCAGGCGAACCTGGGAATTCTTCCACAGAACGTCTTCAGTAACCCATTCCCCGAAGGCATCGTTCAACCCAAAGGACGCGACCAGGCATGGATTGACGTGCAGGGGGCGGGCTTGGGCGCGCCCATCGTGAACAATCCGGCGCCTTACGTACAACAGTGGAACCTGGACATTCAACACCAGTTCCCCGGTAACACACTGGTTGACGTGGCCTACGCTGGGTCGAAAGGTACGCACCTGCCGATGCACAGCCAGGATGTCGATCAAATGCCCTTGCAGTTCTTGCCCAGCGGGAGCGACGCGGAGCAGGCAGCCCAGGTCGCTGCGCTGACCGCATCGGTCCCCAACCCATTCAAGGGTGTAGTCCAGTCGGGCAATGTGGGAACGCAGGATACGATTCCGGCGGGCAGGCTGTTGCTGCCCTATCCGCAGTTTGACGATGTATCCATATCCGAGCCCGACAATCGCGACTCGATTTATCACTCCCTGCAAGCCAAGTTTCAAAAGCGGTTTGCTGCGGGAGCGAGCATTCTGGCTTCGTACACTGTCGCCAAGCTGATCGACAATACGACTTCAGAAATTAACTGGCTGGAGGCGGCTGCTCCCGGCTGGGGCGACGCGAACGCATACAACTTGCGCGGAGAAAGAAGCCTGGATGCCTTCGACGTTCCGCAACGCTTCATCATGTCTGCGATTCTCGATCTTCCGGTTGGCAAAGGAAAGAGATTCGCCGGCAACGCGGGCCCGGTGGCAGACAAGTTCATCGGCGGCTGGGGAATTAATGCCATCATTAACTTCCAGAGCGGCTTCCCGCTGATCATGCAGGGCTGCCCGGGAAAGCTCAATGACTCCGGCATTCCGAATGTGGGCTGCGCCCGGGCGACGGTGTCCGGCACGCGCAAGCTTACTTCTGGCTCCTTGGATCAGCGCCTGAACGAATGGTTCGATACCTCGGCGTTCACCCGCACTGCAGATTACAGCTATGGAAACGATTCGCGCACCGAACCGAACTTGCGCGGCGACGGAATCAATAACATCGATTTTGCCGTATTCAAGAACACGAAGTTCGGCCCCGACGAGAGATTCGGAGTCGAGTTCCGGGGCGAGTTTTTCAATCTGTTCAATAGCCCACAATTCAGTCCACCCAACATGAACTGCTGTACGGGAGTAGCTCAGGGCGGAACCTTTGGCCAGATTACGGCGCAGTACAACCTTCCACGCGTCATTCAGTTCGGCTTGAGATTCAACTTCTAACTACGGGCGCCCGGAACCATCGCTCCGGGCGCCACTTTCTTTGCAGATGGAGCTTCGGTACTCTCCTGAATTATCTCCCGGGTTAATATTCCTGCTGTGATCAAGTCTCTTGGCCATTCCCGCCACAATTCCTGCGAGCTCTTTTGTGGCTGGCCAGTCCGGTTCCCACTGCTACCGGTGCTGATCTGGGGTTTCATGCTCTTGGCGGGCGGGCCGCCTGCCTCCATGGCTGATGACCTTCCGGAAGCGCAAATTGCTGCGCATTTTCGCGCCGGACAGGAAGCACTGAGACAAGGAGAGTTCGTCCGCGCGACCGAAGAGTTCAAGAAGGTGCTGGCGCTGGATTCGACTCTAGTAGAGGCGGAAGTCAATCTTGGACTGGCTTATCAAAGTCTTCTCGACTACCAGTCGGCAATCCAATATTTGACCAAGGCACTTCGCGAGCGGCCAAACCTAGCCGTCCCCAACCTCATTGTCGGTTTGGACCATCTCAAGTTGGGCGCTCCCGCCAAGGCGACGCCATTCCTGAAGCAATCGCTCAAGTTGGACCCTTCCAATCGCGAAGCGCACCGCGCGCTAGCGTCTGCCTATCTGGACCAGAACAATTTTCGTCAGGCTGCGGAAGAGTTTCGTCAAACTTCAATCTCAATCCGGACAAGCCGGAAGCGCTTTTCAAACTCGGCCATGATTATCTGGAGCTCTCAGCCCGTCTGGCTTACCGGGGAGCGCACTTGTATCGCGAGTCGGCCTGGGGCCATCGATTTCTCGGTGACCTGCTGTTTCAGCGAGATCGATGGGAGAGTTCAGCGAGAGAATACCAAAAGGCGCTGGCGATCGACGCCAAGCAAAGTGGCCTCCACACGGCATTAGGACAAGCCCACCTGCGCGGCGGTAAGTTCGGGGAGGCGGAGGTAGAGTTTCATCGCGACCTTGAGTTCGATCCCCAGAATGAATTGGCGTGGCTCGGCCTCGCCGAGAAGCAACTGGCAACGAACCAACCCATGGCCGCAGTGGAGGCTGTCGCCAAAGTTTGGGAGAGTTCACCCGAATTTCTCGCCGTGCAACGGGAATTTCCCACCATTGAGCTGTCCCGGGAAGCCGCGGATGCCCTGGTGGAAAAGCTTCAGACTTCCCGCGATGGCGCTCCGAAGGACTTCCTCCTCGCCAGCCTATATTTGATCGCGGGTAAGGGCAGTGAGGCGGAGATCCGATGGAAATCTTTTCGAACTGAGTTGACGGCGCGAGAAAAGACCAAGGGGGGCTTGCCGGGAGCGGGTGGCCCGTGCCCTGCACACCATTATTCCGAATGCCTACGAGCCCTGGAAGGACGCAATACGCTGACCGCCAGCGCAACTTCTCATGCTCGGCAAGGCCCAGTTTGCGCTGCGGCAGCTAGATCATGCGGCTGATTCCCTGGCAGGGGTAACAGGCGTGACCAATGAGAATGTCGAGGCGAGCTATTGGTTGGCACTTTGCTACCACGCGCTCGGAGCCGAGACCTATGCGCGGTTGGAGGAATCGTTCCCGGATTCCTGGCGCAACCATCAGTTGCAGGGAGAGGGGTTCGCCCTTCGCGGGGACCTGGACAATGCGATTAAGGAATTCCAGCGCGCCCTGCAGCTGAAACCGGATGAGCCCGAACTCCACGAGGCGATCGGCGAAGCCTACATTGACAAGCACCTAGATGACGAAGCGCAAAAGGAACTGGAAGCCGCGCTGGCGCTGGAGCCCACACGTACTCATTCCCTTTGCCTCCTGGGACGGCTGTACGTCCAACAACGAGAGAATGAAAAGGCGGTGCCGTACCTGCAAAGGGCACTCCGAGTCCAGCCGGACCAGGTTGAGGCCAGCAGCCTATTGGGGACCGCATACGTGCGTCTAGGCCGATTTGCCGATGCCGTCCCCAAACTGCAGCGCGCAGCGTCCTCGGACTTCTATGGCAATGTCCATTACCAGCTGTCGTTAGCTTACCGGAAACTAGGACAAACCCAGCTGGCGCAGAAAGCGCTGACACGCTCGCAGGAACTCAGGCAAAGCTCCCTCGAGCGTGACCAAGCGGTCGTCATGGGAGTGCCCCAGAACGAAGGTGATTTCCAATGAATGCCGGAATCATCGGGTTCCGTTGGCAGTAGCCGCCTCCATCCGGCCCGGTCGGCAAACGACTATATGTTAGGAGCTTGGTTGCGTAACGGAATCGTGTGCCGCGCGGCACTTTCGTTTCAGCTGCGCTGATTCAAGCCTCCAAATAGGGCCAACGACAAGGCAGGGAAACCATCTAGAAGAGAAACGGCCCGCGTTCGCACGCGGGCCGCTCCGGTTGACTGATTGAAATTGACCAAGAGGTGGTCACGCTAAGTGAACCACTTCGACGAACTCCGGGCTTCCGGCACGACCAATGCCGGACGGAATCAATCTCAAATCACCGGTCGAGTTGCGAAGTTCTTAGAGCGACCGCCCTAAGTCTCAGCCACCTCACCTGGTCTATTGATGAAACATCTACTGCCTGAATCAGAACTTGTCATCCGACCACCTCCTTTCCGGTGTAAATCAACATTAGTAAACCGAAAAGCAGAAGTCAACTGGGCAGAGAGGTGAAAGAAGGGGATGCGGGTTTGCGGGCTAGAAATTGGCCAGGGTAGAGATTCCGGACAATGCCAACAACGTTCTGTCGGCTGTGACCAGGGTAAGACTGAGAACCTTAGCGGTGGCCGCTAGAAGACGGTCCGCAGGATCCTGGTGAGGCAAGCGAAGCTCACGTGCGACGACAGTTATTTGGTGAGTTAAGGGAGCCTCGCGAAAGTTACGCGTTGCGTCTGCGACCCACACCGGGAGATTGGGCAACAGTACGACCCTGCCTTGGAAATGCAGAGTTAGGGCCTCCCAAGTGCTGATGGGAGAAAGCCAGCGCTCATTGACGGTATCCGCCAATTCCTGCCGCACGCGCTTTCCCAAGCGATTGGTGTCCTGCAAACTCCACAGCCAAATGTGGGTATCCAGCAGGAGCTTCAATCGCGCAAGACCTCCCATTCATTCTCATCCTTTGCCGGCGAAACGATGTCGCCATGGATTTGGATTCGATCTTTCATCGAGCCAATCCAGCTAGCGTTGTTGACCGGCGTAGGTGGCACCACTTCCGCCACCGGCTTGCCGTGGCGCGTGACGCGGAGAGGCTGCTTGGTCTTCTCGACCTCGCTCAGCAGTGCCAGGCATTTCGCCTTAAATTCCGAAATGGCGACTTCCTTCATAGTCAAATAATTAAACCATAGTCATTTAAATTGGTCAATTAGCTGGGTCATGAACCCTGGGAATCTATCCGATCTCGGTCGCGCTCCCTACACTTGAAGTTCGGAGCCAAATGGGCCGATGTCTGGGCAGCTAAAACTATGCTTTCCAGCGGTAGGCCTCAAGCTGAGGCAATCCGATGTGAGCCAGAACGCGAAATGCAAACTCGCGGGCCATCGCATCCAATGAGATGGGGAGGTTGTAAAAGGCTGGGATCAAAGGGAATACCGTCGCACCAGCCTCAGCAGCCCGATACATGTTACGGATGTGGATCTTGTTCAGCGGGGTTTCGCGTACACACAGCACGAGGGGGCGCTTTTCCTTAAGGCAGACGTCGGCGGCACGCTCAATGAGCTGCGAAGCAATGCCATTTGCTATTCGAGCCAGGGTGCCCATACTGCAGGGCAAGACCACCATTGCGTCGGCAGGGTAGGATCCGCTGGCCACATTGGCGCCAATATCGGTGTTGGACTGCTGGCGGATCTTGCGGGACGGCTTGCCGACGACCTGAACGACCAGATTGCTTCGGCCTTTAAGTCCAAGCTCTTCGGCCATCACCCGCAGGGCGCTGTCGCTGGCGACGAAATTTACAGTCTGGACGCGTTTGTCGCGTTCGACGGCGGCCAGGAATTGGCGCAGAAAAACCGAGCCGCTGGCTCCTGTAGTGGCGACCGTCAGGTTTTGCGGGGGCTGGTTAGGCAAGAAGAGGCTCCGACCGCAAGGTAGGCTGCGGACGGAAGTTCTGTCAAGCACACGACTGGTATGGCGACGACTACGAGCCTGGGGCTGCGGCGCAATGCGGCGCAGCTGCACGCCCTGGCTGGGGTTACCCGGGAAATTCGGTCCAGCGACCGCAACAGCCGCCGGAAGTACCTGCAAGATTTCGTCCAAGCCTTTCGTTGCTACGATTCCGTCATCGATCCGGAAGGGCTCCACAAGCTAACCAGCGCAGCCGACATTATTCTGGTTGGCGACTACCACGCACTGCCTTCTTCGCAAAGGTTCGCGGCAAGTCTAGTTGAGCAGCGTGCTCACCCAGGCGACCGTCCGGTTGTTTTGGGGATCGAAACCATTGTGGCTCGCGATCAGCACATCCTAGATGAATGGTGGAGGCGCGAAATCGGCGAAGAAGAATTGCGTGAGCGCATCCGCTTCGATCTGGATTGGGGGTACGACTGGCAGCCTTTTTATGAATTGCTGGTCGCGGGACGCGAGCATGGGGAGGCCATCTATGGACTGGATTGTCTCCCCCGGAACGACCTGCGCAAGATCGGCGCCCGCGACCGGCATGCAGTGCACAAGATTACGGAGGTCCGGCAGCGTCATCCCAATGCCGTGCTGATAGTCCTGTTCGGAGAATCGCATTTCGCGCCGCAGCATCTTCCTCGCATGCTCGGCGAACAGTTGCCCCAGGAACGGGTATTTACGGTGCTGCAAAATGTTGATTCCCTTTACTGGCTGGCGGCCGGGGAGAAACAACAGAACGTGGCTGCAGTACGCGTCTCCGAAGATGTTGCATGCGTATTCAATGCCACCCCGCTGGAAAAATACGAGAGCTATCGGATGCACCTCACCCGCTGGTCGCAAGAGGAATTCGAAACTCCAGATCTGGCACCCACGATTCACAACCTCATTGACAGCCTGGTTTCGTTTGCGGGAATTAACCGGTATTCAGAAAATGGACGCCAGCCTCGATTTCTGGTCGACCTGTTGCCCGAGGTCTACAGCGGAGGTTCCGATACTGGTCTACGCCGCCTGTTGTCGCGTCTCGGAGAGAGTGCGGATGATATCACGGCGTTACTGCAGCGAATTGAGGAAAGAGGTTCGGCCTATCTTCCGCAAGTAAATGCTTTCTACGTCCGCGACTTTCAGATGATGTACATCGCCGAAGAGGCCGCCCGGTTTCTCCACGATGCTTGCCGTGGTCTGCCCGAGCTCAGCAAATCGAAGCCAACCCTTGACCGCTCCGACGAATTCTACCTTCGGGTAGTGGAAAATGCCGTCGCCTATTTTGGGTCGAGGGTGCTCTATCCGAGCCGTCCCGCTCCCAACGAAGAAGATAGCGGCGAGGTGACAAGCGCACTCTGCCGCCAGAGCCTGAAAAGCGCGCTGCGGGGAGATCTTGCGGCGGTGGCGGAGCAACTGGGCTACCAACTGGGAAGCGATCTTTATGCCGATTATTTGAAGGGACGCTACCGTCCCGGAGCTTTCCGGCGCCTGTTGTTGACACATCTTGAGGAAGCCGGAGCCGCGAAACGATTGTGCCTACGGCTGGTTCGCAGGAATCAGCGGCGTGGCAAGAAACGCCCCGGATCCATCAGCCTTTCCCAAAAGCAAATCGGATAGGCTAAGCCCTTCTTTCCCGCAGGACCGGCCGGTTGCGCAAGTAAAGCCAGATCACTACCTGCGCCGTAAGCGCCGCCAGGCAATCGAGCCCCACATCGTAGATGTTACCAGTGCGCGTCGGCAGGTACGTCTGGTGCCATTCATCGAGCGAAGCCACTAGCGTCGCCATCAACCATGCGATCGTCGCCCACTGCGGCGACCACGAACTCAGATCAATCGATGGCAGGGTAGCCCTCCATGAACGAAACAGCAGCCAACTCAGGGTGAAGTAACCCACAAAGTGCCCGGTCTTCCGGATGTAGTGATGCCAGACATCAAAACGAACGGGATCCACTCCGGTCAAGAAGTGAAAGATAGGATAGAGAATGCCGCCGGTATTGTTGGCCGATAAGGCACTCGTAGATTCAATCGCAATGATCGTAAGCCAGAGTAGGGACGGCCACCAGTTTCTCAGAAAATATTTAATTCTCAGACATTCCTCGAAATAGTTCTGTTATTCGGCAGCGTAGTTGGGGGCTTCGCGCGTGATCACCACGTCGTGAACGTGGCTCTCGCGCAATCCTGCACCGCTGATGCGGACAAACCGCGTCTTCTGCAGCAATTCCGGAATCGTGGCCGCGCCGCAGTATCCCATGCCCGACTTCAAACCGCCGACCATCTGGTTGACGATCATCGAAACTGATCCGCGATAGGGAACGCGGCCCTCAATACCTTCCGGCACCAGCTTGGCCAGGCGATTGGAATCTTCGCCGTAGGTCGACGCTTCTCCCTCGATGCTCTGGAAGTAGCGTTCGCTGGAACCCGCGGCCATGGCTCCGATCGAGCCCATTCCACGATAGGACTTAAAAGTCCTGCCTTGATAAAGAATCATCTCCCCGGGACTCTCATCCGTGCCGGCAAACATGGAGCCGATCATGACTGCGCTTGCTCCTGCAGCCAGGGCTTTCGTGATATCGCCAGAATACTTGATGCCACCATCCGCGATGACAGGCACATGGGCATCCTTGGTAGCCCGGTAAGCTTCCGCGACCGCGGTGATTTGAGGGACGCCAGCGCCGGTTACGACCCGTGTGGTGCAAATCGAGCCCGGCCCGATGCCGACCTTGATAGCGTCGGCTCCAGCCTTGGTCAGTTCGCATGCGCCATCGAAGGTGCCGACATTGCCGGCGATGAGATCCACTTCGGGCAACTTCGATTTCACGGCGCGAATTGCGTCCAGTACACGCGTGGAATGGCCGTGGGCGCTATCGATCGCCAGCAGGTCAACCTTCGCCTTAAACATTTCCTGAGCGCGTTCCAGAAAGTCTCCTGTGGCGCCGATGGCGGCACCCACGCGCAGGCGGCCGTGCGAATCTTTGGCAGCATTGGGATATTTCAGTTTCTTCTGAATGTCCTTTACCGTGATCAGGCCCTTCAGGTTGTACTTGTCGTCGACAACCAGAAGCTTTTCCACGCGATGTTCGTGAAGGATTTCCTCTGCCTCGGCAAGAGTGGTTCCTACCGGAACCGTGATGAGGTTCTCTTTGGTCATCACTTTACTGATGGGAACATCGAAGCGGCTCTCAAAGCGCAGATCGCGGTTGGTGAGAATGCCCACCAGCTTTCCATTCTTGGTGATGGGCACGCCGGAGATTTTGTACTTACGCATGACATCGAGCGCGTCAGAAACCTTGTGGTCCGGCGACATGGTGACCGGGTCAACGATCATGCCGCTTTCGGAGCGCTTCACTTTGTCCACTTCATTCGCCTGCTGCTCAATCGTCAGGTTGCGGTGGACGATGCCCAGCCCACCCTGCTGCGCCATGGCAATCGCCATGTGAGACTCGGTGACCGTGTCCATGGCGGCGCTGATCAAAGGAATATTCAGGCGGATGTTCCGCGTCAACTGGGTTTGCGTATTGGCTTGTGCGGGCACTACGTCGCTGTGAGCGGGCAGCAGCAACACGTCATCGAAGGTGAGTGCCTCAGGAACCGGGAAGTGGATCATAAAAGTAATCTCGAAAGCGGTGGGTAAACTTCTATTTTATGGGTGTGGGTGGGCGGTGGCAAATGGGGTCGGGGGAACATGGGAACCTGGTTCCCTAGTTTGGAGAGTATATCGAGGTAGGAAACATAGGTACCATTCGCCTCGGGATTCCAAGTATTGCTGACGCCAATTGTCTAAGTGACTCGGGGGTTTGACCTGAGTGGCAATCTGCTGAAGACTCCTGAGCTAAAGAAATACATCGACCTCACGCATTCAGAGACAACCCGTTTCAGTGCATTGAGCTTTTTCGATTTGCACGCCTGCACGGAAGTGGTCACGATATGCGGAGGACGCTGTCTCCATACTAGGTCCTGAAGACAGCGCGGATACTCCTGCACCTTGTGAAACAAGAGAGTGGCGCCCGCTGGGCTTTGCGATGTGGTCGTCAGCCTGGAACAGGTTAACCTTGCATCCACTGCGGCCGGTGCCCTGGGCAGGAATCCGCGGTCAACCGCTGGGCGCAGAGTTCCCCGGGCGACACTGGCCGAAAAGCGGACGACCGGTTCAATAGTTGAGGAGCTTGCCATTCCAGCTGCGGATCGCGGTAGTTGGAAGCGCGAAGTTTGTTCCATCTGATTTTTTGGCAAGACTCGTTCGGGTCAGCGGCGTTTCAGCGAGTCGCTTCTTGCGCGTTCCGCGTCGGCGGTCTGGGAATCTCCCAACTGTTCATAGGCATCCGCCAGGAAGGCGTGGCCCTCGAAGTTGTCGGGTTCGGTGGCGGCCGCCTGCTTGAGAAAGGGGAGGGCTTCCTCAGGCCGCTTTTGCAAGGTCAGAATGCGTCCCAGCAACAAATTCGCGCGGAAATGTTCCCGATTCATTTCGATAACTTTTTGCAAGAGATCGAGCGCCTCTGGAATGCGCCGAGTTCGAGCGTAGACCGAGGCCAGAGAATATTGCGCGTCCGGCCATTTGGGACGCTTCTTGGCGACTGATTCGAAGTAGGGTGCTGATTCCTCCCACGCTCCGGTTTCAAACAGAGCCAGCGCGAGCTCGTATTGCGTGGGCGTAGAGTCCGGTAAAAGCTTTAGCGCCTCCCGCAGAGTGACGATGGCTTCGGGAAAGCGCTTCATCCGGGCGAGGGCCACGCCTAGTTGCATTTGAGCGGCAGAAATCAGCGGGCTCTCCTGGACTACGTGTTGGAGCATAGGAATCGCCTCGCGATATTTCCCGTCTTCTACCGCGATCATGCCTTCGTGAAGGACGTTGGAGATCTGTATTTTGTCTTTGGGGTCGGCGCCTGATCATGGGATCCACAGATTGCCCAACCCCGGAGCCTGAGGCGTAACCTAAAGCCGCCAGCTTCTCACCTTGCTCGGGATCGAGCGCGCGCCGGTTGCGGCTTGCCATGGTAGCTGGTGGTTCGCTCATGAAACTCATCGAGCTGGGACTGAAGTACTCCGGCCACCGCCGGAGATCCTGTCGCCAAATTGTGTTCAGAGTTGCGGTCTTTGACTTCGTCATACAGTTCCCGTTGCGGTGCGCGGATGAATAGGTACTTGCCCGTCCGCAGAGAGCGGATTGCACTCCATCCAAAAGCGCGGTGTGGATAGTCCGTTTCTGAATACGCGGGGAGATCAGCGGCAGATCTTGCTCCAGGCTTCATGAGCGGCACCAGGGATTCGCCCTGAAACGTGGGAGGTAAGGGCAGGTTCAGCATGCTTAGGACGGTCGGCGCGACATCTACCAAGCGCACCTGGGAACGGACCCTTCGCCCTGCCAAGACTGCGCCGGGCATTTTGAAAAATAGAGGAACGTGGATGGTTTCGTCGTAGAGAAAGATTCCGTGCATGCTTTCGCCGTGCGCTCCCAAGGATTCGCCGTGGTCCGACATCATCGCAATCATCGCCCGGTCGTAGATGCCGCGCGATCGAAGATAAGTGAAGAGCTTGCCCAGGGAAGCGTCAGCATAAGCGATTTCACCGTCGTAGCGATCTTTGTACTTGTTGTAGGGGGCGGGTGGATCATAGGGAGCGTGAGGGTCGTACAAATGAATCCAGATGAAGAACGGAAAGCGGTGATTCTGTTTCAGCCAAGTGATGGCATGCGCAACCACATCGCTGCCGCGGCGTTCTATGCTGTCATACCGGCTCTCATCGGGGCCGCGCTTCTGGTGGAACCCGGCGTCGAAGGTGTCGAAACCGCGATCGAATCCGGGCGCCATGTTCGCCTTGGGATCGAGAACCAGGGAGCTAATGAACGCGGCCGTGTGGTAACCGGATTTTTGGAGAATTTCAGGAAGCGAGGGCAGAAGTGGTGGAAGAGGGTGACCGAAATCGGTAACGGTGTGAAACTGTGGGTATGTCCCAGTGAAAATTGTGGCATGGGAAACTGGGGTTAGCGGCGCCTGAGAGAATGCCTCCTCAAAGATGACGCCTTGTTTGGCCAGGACATCCAGATTGGGCGTCAAACCGCAGTTAGAACCGAGGAACCCCATGCGGTCGGCGCGAGTGGTATCAAGCGTGATAAGGATGATGTTGGGAGCTTCAGCACATGCCAGACCGCTTATGGCGAAAAGAAAATGGAATACCAGGAAAAATGGCCGCATAAACAAAAGAGGAGTTTACCATCGGTAAACTCCTCTGAAGAAAGTGAAAGGATACTTAGAAAGCCACTGCCAGCCCGAATTGCATATTCCGTTGCGCCCCGGTACCGAGAATCGGGTTCAAACCGATGCCGACATCCGGAGTGGTATTGAGCGTACCGAACTCTGAGTTGTTTATATTCCCCGTGGCATAAGCGAACATGGCATGGTTGAATATGTTAAATACTTCCCACTTGAACTTCACCGTGAAGCGCTCGGTCAGCTTAAAGTTCTTGAAAATCGACATGTCGAGCTGCGAAATCCCAGGCTGGCGCAATCCGTTGCGGCCGAAGTTTCCGAATTTTCCGGCGGCCGGCGGAGAGAAGGCAGCGGTATTGAAAAACTCCTTCGTGTCATGGAAGTCGTAGTTCAAAGGACTCCCATCATAGTCGACATAGGTGGATCTAACGCCCTGATGGGTGGGATCCCCTCGAAAATAGGCGGTAAACGGTCGTCCCTTTTGGGCTCGAAAAATTGAGTTGAGCTGCCACCCTTGACCTATCAGTTTCGGCAGCGCGGGTATCTTCGGTACATCATAGACTAGGGTGAAATTTACGTTCCAGGGTGTGTCGAAATTTGAAAGCGCGTAGTTTCTGCTCACGTTATACGGATTTTGAAATTGGCTCAGGAAATCGCCGCCCCGATTGGCTGATCCGGTATCCATGAGATTTAGACCATACATAATTGAACTGTCCGGTCAGCCCATGCATCTCCCGTACCTTCAATGAAGTCTGCAGGCTGTTGTAGTTCGAGTACCCATCGTTGTTCAT
>CAWGQZ010000028.1:0-41765 GCA_963824805.1 uncultured Acidobacteriaceae bacterium
ATCGGTCCTGGTGGATGGCACTGGGTTGAAGAAAAATTTCCGTCGATCCGCACCAGATCATAACCAGTCGCGACGCTCCTGAGCTCTTCTTGAATTCTCGGATGTCAGTGCGGACCTGCTCGGCAAGCTCCAGCTTGTTCTTGCCTTTCTTGACGTTCCTTCCATCCAGCATTTTGACGTAATTCCGGTCGAACACTGCCTTGCGCGGTTTGATCGAACTGAGCAGTGGTTTCACCTTCTTCAACAGTTCGGATTCCAGGACCCCGGCATTGGAGGCCGCCGCATACATGTCGTCTTCGAAGATGTCCCAGCCGGTGAATACCAGATCCTTGAGCGAAGCCAGAGGTACGAATTCACTGATCAAGGGCGAGCGGCCATCGGTGCGCTTTCCCAGGCGGATGGTGCCCATCTGAGTGAGCGAACCAACCGGTGCGGCGAATCCTTTGCGCACAGCTTCGACGCCGGCGACAAAAGTGGTGGCAACCGCGCCCATCCCAACAATCATTACACCCAGTTTTCCCTTTGCCGCCTCGATCTTGCTGCCGGATCCACTACCTGACGGAGTTTTTGCGAGCTTCTGCCGCGTCGCCATATTTGGCTGCGTCCTTATTGGTAATTTTGAGTAATGACAACCGGCTATGTTCTCGTATCAGAGTGGGAATTGCAACCAACCGGCTTCAATGGTGAGCTTTCCCACTTCGAACAGCGAATTCCGACTGTTAAGCGGGTCAGCCACTGATAAGGGGCAATCCTACTTCTCAACATCCACGCTTTTAATCGGCAAATCCCAATGCGCATCCAGAATCTCAAAGCGCCGCTGCTCTTCGCGAGCATAGGTTTCCTGATCGGGAAATAATTGCTTCTTGAGAGACTCTTCATCGAACGGCTCGTTGGCAAGGGTGGCATTCTTGAAAACGATGGTGACGCGATAATCCCAGCGCCCGTCTTCGGTGGTGTGATAGCGCGGTTGATCGACCCAGACTTTGAGCATACGCCCAAGCTCGACCTGTTTCTTCAGCAGCGGATAGTGGTTTTTCCTGAACAGCTTCAGAAACTCTTCGGCATGCCCCCACTTGGCCTTGTAGTAGTACTCGACGACGAACGGTTGCCCGGCAGGCGCCGGAGCAGATTGCGCCACCACGGCGCTGGAAGTCATTAACAGGAGAAATACACTCAACAGATATTTCATGAATCAATCTCCAGCGGAAAGATTTCTTATTGGGCTGCCTTGATTCGATTCTGCCAGTGTGACCATACGAACCAACCCACTCCCAACACACCAATAATCAGGATGACTATGTCGAAGCGGTGAAAATACTTGCCCAGCTCCCGCCAATTCTCCCCCAGCTTCATGCCGAACCAGGCCAGCGCCAGGCACCATGGCCAGGATCCAAGGAAAGTGTAAATATGGAACCTCACCCGCGGCATATGGGCGACGCCGGCTGGTAACGCAATAAACGTCCGGATCACTGGCAACAACCGTCCGATAAAAACCGCCAGGTAGCCCCATTTATCGAAGAATCGATCCGCCCACTTGAGCTCGCGTTCGCCCATGAATATCCAGCGTCCGTAACGCTCTACCAGCGGCCTTCCACCGTAGCGGCCGATCTCGTAGGCAACCAAGGAACCCAGATTGCAGCCGATGGCGCCTGCCGTCGCCACCCACCACAGATTCATCTTTCCTTCGTACACAAGGTAGCCCGCGAAGGGCATGATCAATTCGGAAGGAAGGGGGATGCACGCGGATTCGATTCCCATGAGAATGGCAATCCCACCGTAGCCGGTGGCCGCAATGACCGCCTTTATAAACACGAAGACGACGGCCAGGATTTTTTCAGTCATGGCGTGACCGTTAGAAAGAAGTGGAGTCTTGAGTAAAGGTGTATCCCGGCAAGGTGAGACCGTCGGCGGCCTGCGTGACCTTCACGCGCACCGTTGGAGCATCGGGTGCGTTCTTCTCGGCGGGACGAAGGATCGCGTATTTGCTGAATACTTCGTTGTAAACCCGCGTGACTAGGAAATCCTGTTTGGTCTCGTCGTTGCGCCAGACCTGTCCGAGTTGAATCGACTTAACGGCCAAATGATTAACCCCTGTCTAAATTACTCTAAAGCCTACCTAGGCCGCGCCTTGCCGTCAATTACTGTGGCTGGTTCAGGGGATTTAGCCGGGTTGGAATCAGTACGCGGCGGAAAACCGTCGAACCAGCCCAACTTCTCGGGGCCTCTGTGTTCTCTGCGGTGAAGATTTTTGCTGAAGCGGAAAAGCTCTAGCCACAAAGGGCCCAGGAAAGCATCTGCTAACATCGACTCTTTCGGAGGCCCTAATGCCCCGCGGAATTGTTCCCCGTCAACCTGCCAAGACCGGACGCCAGGAAGGCCTCCGGCGCACTCCAACAGCGGCCAAGCGACCCCTCGCGCCAACGCGTCCGAGCAAGTCCAAACTACTCTTCGGAAAGACCAAGGGGTATAAACCTCTGGCCCCGGAGCGTATCCACGAAATCCTGAAACGGCTCGACCAGACTTACCCCAACGTGACTTGCGCTCTTCATCACAACAACGCCTGGGAGTTGGTAGTGGCCACCATCTTGTCGGCGCAGTGCACCGATGTTCGCGTCAACATGGTGACCCCCGAGCTTTTTCGCAAATATCCGACAGTAAAAGACTTCGCTGGCTTGGAACCTGAGCAACTCGAGCCGGACATCCGCAGCACGGGATTCTTTCGCAATAAGTCCAAATCAATTGTCGGCGCGGCGAGAAAATTGTTGGCCGACTTCGGGGGCGAAGTGCCCGACCAGATGGACAAACTGCTGACTCTATCCGGCGTTGCGCGTAAGACCGCGAATGTGGTGTTGGGAACCTGGTTCAAAAAGAATGACGGGGTGGTGGTCGACACCCACGTAACTCGCTTATCGCACCGCCTGGAACTGACCAAAGAAACCGATGCCCAGAAGATCGAACGCGACCTGATGAAGATCATTCCTCGCGAGCACTGGACGCTGTTCTCCCACCAACTGATCTGGCACGGACGCAAACTCTGCGTCGCACGTTCCCCTAAATGTGTGGATTGTCCTCTGGAAAATATCTGCCACGCCGCGGATAAGACGTGGAGCACGGTAGAAATTCATAAAGATGCGAAACCCTGACCTCGCTAGCTGGGCTTTCGCACCACAATATCGCTGTCGCGGATAAAGAACTGGGCCGCACAATGACCCGAACCACAAATCACTGGCAATAACCCTGATATTTGCTTGCGGGTAATCAATCCCAGGGTCCCGCATGTGGGACAGGCAAGCACGGCCCAGTAAGGATCTTCCTTCTCCCCTACCTTGCCCGCGTTTTCGAGTACGAAAATGGTACCCGGAACCATCTGCTCCGGAATCCATTCGTTCAGGATGTCAAGTTCTGCCACCATATTGCCTCCCCACTCTACTCATCTGTTCTAAGAAACCCGTTTGCGCCGTCGCAACGAAAATGTCGCACCTTCATTGCCCTTCTTCCCGGCTTTGACCACGGCCCTGACCTGCCGCACTGCGTCGCTGATGCACACCGCTAACATCGGCTGCCGTGAATTTTTCAGGATGTCCACAATCTGCCGCGCCGAAGTCTCCAGATATAGATTTCGTCCATCTGTGAGTAAGTGATAGTCGGAGCCGCTGCGCACCGTCTCCGCCAGCCGCTTGTCGAACTCCACCTGCAAGAACTTGATCACCTTGCGAACCCTCTGCAGGGAAAACCCGCGGTCGCGCAGCTGGCAGATGACTGCAATCTCAGTCAAATCTTCCATCGAATACAGCCGGCGATGGCCTTGCCGGGCCGCCCTCACGATGCGGCGCTCGTCCCACCATTGCAACTGCCGTGGAGTGATTCCAGTTAGCTCAACCACTTCGCGTGATGTGAAGTTCTCTTGCATTCCCAGCCAGAAATGTTTTGAACAAAAAGACCTGAAAATGTTTGAAACATTTTAGGCGCAGGTTGGTGTGAGTCAATGGAAGATTCGTTACCAAGTAGTGACTAGATGAGTTCGCGGAAGTCTAGGGCAGTCGTCCTGCCAGGGGGTCGAGACTAAAGCCCACCACCAACAAAGTGGACGATTTCCAAACGATCTCCGGAATTGAGGGACGTGGATGCCCACTTGTCGCGTTGCACGATGTCGCGGTTCAATTCCACAGCCACCCGGTCTTGCTTCATGCCGATTTCTTCGATAAGGGCAGCAAGGGTGAGTCCATCGTCAAAGCTACGTTCTTCGCCATTGATGACAAGATTCATGCTTACCAAAAACTCTTGTCCTTCCGATTGAAGGACTCTCTGCTGGGCTGTGCTTCCGCTGGACCGGCCCGATCGCGATAGAAAGATTTCTCCCTTCGGTCGGAAAATGACTAGCAGGAGGACTAGTCGCCGAAGGACACGAGGCCGTTACGCCACAACCCTACGCAGCTGAAACTTCCTGGTCGCGGTTCGTCCCGAGTAATTGGCTTGCACCAGCACCGACGATTCAGTCAGGGCTGATTCGTCGATCTCAATCCGCATTTCCGCATTGCCCGATCCGTCGGAATAAACTTGCGTATAGAAAGGAGTCGCATCCGGCCGGGCAAATCGCATCGTGAGCCGCGCGCCCTCCACCCCTGTGCCGCCTTCGGTGACCTGCAACTGCATGATCAGATTTCGCTCGGAGTGCACCGAATCAGCGTTCAGCCAATGGACGTCGAGTTCCTTGATCACCACGGGCTCTGGGATGCGCTCGATCATGTCATCGAGCCGCCCGCCGCGAATCGAATCCAGCACCAATCGATGCTGGTCACGCAGAATCTGCTCTTTCTGCTGATCGGTAAAATCCGGATCTGCGGCCTTTTCGGCATACGACGTAGCGCGTTTGCCGATGCAACGTCCGCGCACGAAGACCTGGGTTTGAAGCAGCAGGTCGGCCTGCCGGGCTTCGCTTTGCACGTGATAGACAGTGTCTTCGTGCTTTACGTCTGTATTGAAACCGAAGATCATGGGCGTCGATTAAAACAATCTTAAAAGTTACTAGGCAAACCGGCCACATCGCTTGACACTACTTCGCTGCGAACTCTAATCTAGAATGTTCTCGAGCACTTGGCGCGAATTATATATAGCTTCCCTTATGCCCGACAATTACTTCGCTCGCTACCTGCCATTATTAATGCATATCACGCTGGCTGGAATCATTGCGGGCGCGATTGTGACCTTGTCGTGGCTGATCGGGTTCCGCAAGCCCACCCGCGCCAAATTGTCACCCTATGAATGCGGCATGGCCCCTGTCGGCGACGCGCGAGGGCGCTTTTCGGTCAAGTTTTACCTGGTCGCCATGCTGTTCATCCTTTTTGATGTTGAGGCCGTGTTCCTCTACCCCTGGGCTATCATTTTGCGCGAGCTTAAGATGTTCGGATTCTGGGAGATGATGGTCTACATGGCCATCGTTCTCGTCGGATTCTTCTATATTTGGAAGAAGGGTGCCTTGGACTGGGGTGAGCCGGCTACTCCTCGAGGGGAGCTTTAATGGCGCTGGTTCCGGCCATCACTGATCTCGAGCAATTGAAAGATCATCCTTCGATTGCCAAGCTGCTTTCTTGGAACCCGACAGCCGTCGAAGGGGCAAAGTTTGACCGCGAGGAACTCAGTATCTATGTAGAGCGGTCTGCCCTGCGCGAAGCTTGCGTTTTGCTGCGTGACGATCCCAACTGTCCCTTCAATTTTCTCTCGGACCTCACCTGCGTCGATTGGTATCCAACCCAGCCGCGGTTTGAAGTCATCTACCACCTGTTTTCCATTTCCAAGAAAGAGCGCGTTCGTCTCAAAGTGCGGCTCAATGGAGAGGCGCCCGCCGTGGAATCGGTCACCTCCGTATGGCCCGCCGCAAATTATTTTGAACGTGAGGTCTTCGATCTGTTCGGAGTCCGCTTCACCGGTCATCCCTATCTTCGACGCTTGCTGATGCCGGAGGAATGGGAAGGCCACCCTTTACGGAAGGATTATCCCGTGGAGGGCTACCGGTAAGAAATGGCACATCTCTCGACCACACCCGCTCTGGACGCCGGCGAAGACCGGACGATGATCCTCAATATGGGGCCGCAGCACCCCTCCACCCACGGCGTATTGCGGGTGCTGCTGGAAATTGACGGCGAAAATATCGTTCGGATTATGCCGGATATCGGCTTTCTGCACACTGGAATCGAAAAGACCTGCGAAGCCAAGTTCTATCAGCAGGTGGTCCCGCTAACCGATCGGATCGACTACCTCTGCCCGCTGACCAACAACCTTTGCTATGTGCTGGCGGTTGAGAAGTTGCTGGGTCTGGAAATTCCGCCCAAGGCACAGTGGTTGCGGGTATTGATGAACGAATTGACCCGCATCAACTCGCATCTGGTCTGGCTGGGAACACACGCCATGGACATCGGCGCTATGACGGTCTTCCTCTACTGCTTTCGCGAGCGCGAAGACATCCTGCGCCTGTTCGAGATGGTAAGTGGCCAGCGCATGATGACCTCTTATTTCCGGATTGGCGGTCTTGCCCTGGCGCCGCCTATCGGTTTCTATGATAAGGTCCGCGACTTCGCTAAGCGATTCCCATCCAAGGTCGATGAATACGAGAATCTGCTGACCGGAAATCCCATCTGGGTCATGCGCACCAAAGGCGTAGCCAAAATCACGGCGGACGACGCTATCGCCCTAGGCGCCAGCGGCCCGACGCTGCGCGGCAGCGGCGTGGATATTGATCTCCGCCGCGACATGCCATATTCGAGCTACGAGAAATTCCAGTTCAAGGTGCCGACGTTGACCGATGGCGATGTGTTTGCGCGGTACATGTGCCGCGTCGCTGAACTGCGAGAGTCAATCAAGATTGTCCAGCAGGCGCTGGATGGCATGCCCGAAGGTCCGATCAAGGCTGACGCACCGAAAGTAGTGCTTCCCGACCGCGAAAAAATGAAGACTGAAATGGAAGCCCTCATCTACCACTTCAAAATCATCACCGAAGGATTCGCAGTTCCGGCGGGAGAGGTCTACCAGGCGGTCGAATCTCCGCGCGGCGAGATGGGATACTACGTGGTAAGCGACGGAACGGCCAAGCCGTATCGGGTGCACATGCGGTCAGCGTGTCTGGCGAATATGCAGACCTTGCCAAAGATGTGCGAGGGAAAGCTGCTGGCGGACGTGGTGGCGGCCATTGGCAGCATCGATATTGTTCTAGGAGAAATAGACCGGTGACAATACCTCTGTAAAATCTGTGTTCTCTGTGGTTCAAGTTTTCGTAGTAACCGGAGGGAGAGCACAGATTTCACAGAAGAACCAAACAAAAATGCAATTTTCCGCCGAATTCGAACAGCGTTTCGCCGAGATGGTCACGCACTATCCTACCAAGCGTTCGTGTCTGGTCCCGACGCTCCTCTATGCACAGGACGAGGTCGGCTACCTGAGCGATGAGGTCATCGCAGAATTGGCCAATCGCCTGGAGCTCACAGAATTGGATGTACGTAACGTGATCAGCTATTACTCGATGTTGACCACAAGACCGCGCGGGAAGTTTAACGTCCAGGTCTGCACGAACATTGCCTGCATGCTTCGCGGAGGCGAAGAACTTCTGGAGCATTGTGAAAGAAAATTGGACATTCGACACAAAGGCACCACTCCCGACGGCATGTTCTCCCTGGAGGAAGTAGAGTGCATCGGCGCCTGCAGCTGGGCCCCCGCCGTGCAGGTGAACTACGACTTCCACGAGAACCTGACCCGGCAGGGGCTCGACGCAATTCTCGACGACTATAAAAGGAAAGCCGCGCAATAGATGGCCGATCTAGTTTCCCATCCCGACGAGATCAAGGTTGTCACCAGGCGCTTCGGCCAGGGTGCGACCAACCTCGACCGCTATCTCGACCTCGAGGGTTACAAGGCGGTACAAAAAGCACTGACCATGACGCCCGACGAGATCATTAACCTCGTCAAGGCCAGCGGCCTGCGCGGACGCGGCGGTGCCGGCTTTTCCACCGGCCTCAAATGGTCCTTCGTGCCCAAGCAAGCACCGAAACCAAAATACATTTTATGCAATGGGGACGAAAGTGAACCCGGTACCTGTAAAGACCGTCTGATCTTCGAGCATGACCCACACGCGGTCATTGAAGGCGTGGTCATTGCCGGCCTCGCGGTTGGCTCAACTCAAGGATACATCTACATCCGCGGCGAATACCGCTACCTTTCGGTCATCATGCAGAAGGCCATCGCCGACGCTTACGCCCGCGGCTTCCTCGGCAAAAACATTTTCGGTAGCGGAAAAGATTTTGACGTCTACTGGCACGGCGGCGCGGGTGCCTATGAAGTTGGAGAAGAATCGGCGCTGATGGAATCGCTCGAAGGTAAGCGCGGTATTCCTCGCATCCGGCCCCCTTTTCCGGCGGTAGTCGGCCTGTGGGGCGGACCCACTGTTATCAACAATGCCGAAACCCTGGCCAGTGTTCCGCCGATTTTTCTGGGCGGTGCGGAGTGGTACGCCAACCTGGGCACGCCTAAAAACGGCGGCACTCGCCTGTTTTGCCTGAGCGGCAATCTCAACCAGCCCGGCGTCTACGAGCTTCCCATGGGCTACAACCTCAAGAAGATGATCTACGAGGTGGGGGGCGGCATTCCGGGCGGACGAAATCTAAAAGCGGTCGTCCCCGGCGGATCGAGCACTCCGGTCTTGCTGCCTAATGAAATTGACGTTCCCATGGATTTCGATTCGCTGATGAAAGCCGGTTCCATGCTGGGTTCAGGTGGCGTAGTGGTGCTCGACGACACAGCCTGCATAGTGAAGTTCGCCCTCCGCACCATCAAGTTTTATCAACACGAAAGCTGCGGATGGTGCATACCCTGTCGCGAAGGCACGGACTGGCTGAAGAAGACGTTGACCCGCTTCCACTCGGGCGGCGGCCTGATGAAAGACATCGATAACATGCAGTACCTGTCGGAAAACATGCTGGGACGCACTTTTTGTCCGCTGGGTGATGCCGCAGCGATGCCGACCATCGCGTTCCTAAAAAAGTTCCGCAAGGAATTTGAAGAACACCTCGAGGGAAAACCGTGTCCGTTTGAGACCAAACTGGAACCGGTGATGGCCTAGGCGGAATGATTTTGCAGACGCACCCGAGGGTGATGGAGAAAGAGCTTTTGGTTCAGTGTCTGCGCGAGAGCGAAAAGAAGTTCGTATCCGCGGCTTCGGTCTCCGGGGGTCGTGCAACGGTCAGACCGGATGCTGGTCGACATCGACGGATATCAGATTTTTCTCTTTATGGCGACACCTCTGACCGGCACAGGTTGCAGATCGAACGGATCAAGCGGGAGATTGGATAATTTGATGACGGTAACAGCATCATCCGACAAAGTGACCCTGCTGCAACGCTTACGCGAAAGCCAAGCCGCGTTCGTAAAGGCAGCCAGCGTGCCCGAGGAGCTTGCGGCTGTCTGCCCGGACGCTACATGCTGGTCGATCCTCCAGATCACAGAACACCTTGGCATGACCGAACGTGGCATGTTCGGACGGATCAATATTGCCGAACCCGTGTCTACCGAACCGAATCTGGCGTTCGACGAGATGATTACCAACATCGGCCGCGACCGCAGCGGGAAGCGTAACGCTCCCGAGCGGGTACACCCCACCGGCAAGTTCACCTCATTGAAAGACGCCCTGGCGCATTTTCGTCAGGCCCGGCAGGAAACCATCGATTTCATCGAAAGCAATACCGACGATCTGCGCAAAAAGAAGGTTGTCCATCCCATCGGCGAAATGGACGGACACCAACTGTTCTTGCTGATGTCGGCCCACGCCGAGCGCCACGCCCAACAGGTAGAAGAAGTAAAGCTGAGCCCTGCGTACTTGGCAGCCAGTCAGCAGAAGCAGGCAGTTTAAGGAAACCATGGCGGAAGCGGCACCAGTCAACATCACGGTCGATGGCAAGGCAGTCCAAGCCCCTGCGGGCACTCTGCTCATCGAGGCCTGCAAGAGTGTCGGCATCGAGGTGCCTTCGTTCTGCTATTACCCGAACCTGTCGCTTCAAGGCGCGTGCCGCATGTGCCTTGTAAAAGTCGAGAAGATGCCCAAACTCCAAACCGCCTGCACCACCGTGGTCGGCGAGGGCATGATCGTCACCACCGACAGCCTTGAGATCCATCAGGCCCGCAAGTCGATGGTTGAATTGCTGCTCGGCAACCATCCCCTGGACTGCCCCGTCTGCGATGCCGGCGGCGAGTGTGAACTCCAGGACATGACGTTCTCCTACGGCGCGGCGGAATCGAAATACATCGAGCCCAAGAACCACCGCGACGAACAACAATGGTCGCCAGTGGTCTTCTTCGACCGCCCGCGATGCATTCTGTGCTATCGCTGCGTGCGCGTCTGCGGGGAGTCCATGGACGTCTGGGCTCTCGGCGTGCAGAACCGCGGCGTTTCCTCCATCATCGCTCCCAACGAAGGCGACCATCTCGAATGTGAAGAGTGCGGCAACTGCATCGACATTTGTCCAGTGGGCGCGCTCACCTCGGGCGCTTACCGCTACAAGACGCGTCCCTGGGAGATGAACCACGTTGGCACCACCTGCACCCACTGCGCCGACGGATGCAAAACCACTTTAGGCGTGCGCCGCGCCGACACCGGCATGGAAATCGTGCGCGGCGACAACCGCGACAAAAGCGGCATCAACGGCGACTTCCTCTGCATCAAGGGCCGCTACGCTTTTGACTTTGCCAATCACGAAGATCGCCTGACCCAACCTCTCATTCGCAAAGAGGGACGCCTCGTTCCCGCCACCTGGGAAGAAGCCTTTGAGTTGATCGGACGGAACTTCACCGACATTCGCAATCAGCAGGGTGGTGAGGCCATTGGGGTCATCGGCTCGAATCGCACCACCAACGAAGAAAATTACCTGCTGCAAAAGTTCGCGCGCACAGTTCTCCAGACAAATAGCATCGACCACCATCGCACCGCGGACTTCCCTGCCCTTGCCGCTGCCCTGGCGGGCAAGCCGGAAGCCACCGCCAGCATGCGCGACGTGTTTACTGCGCCCGCAATCTTATTGATTGGCAACGATCCCACCGAGCAGCATCCGTTGCTGGCCCAGCAGATCCGCAACAATGTCCGCCTCCGCCGCGGCAAACTCTACCTCGTCAACGCGCAGGAAATCAAGTTGCGTCGCCAATCGACCAGCTTCACTCAGGTCGCCCCGGCCTCCGAAAGTGAGTTCGCAGAATTTCTCGCGGGCAACGGACAAAACGACGCTTGGAACGAATTGCGCGACAAGTTGCGCGCTGAGACCGGCCTCGTCATCATATTCGGTTCAGAAGTTCGCGGTGCGGGTGTGGCTGCGCTGGTCAACTTCGCCTCCGGAATTCAAGGCGCGAAGCTACTCTGCCTTAGCGACTACGCTAACTCGCGCGGTGCCGCCGACATGGGGCTCTATCCCGACTTGCTTCCGGGATATCACCCCGTCTCCGCCGACACTCCGTTCCATCCCGAATGGCCCCCCATGGCGCAGTCCGCCGGGCTGACCCTTCTGGAGATGTTCGACAGCGCCAAAACCGGCAAACTTAAAGCGCTTTACATTGTCGGGTCCAATCCTGTCGCCCGCTACAATATCGATCCTTTTGCCATCTCGCAGAGTTTCGTGGTTGTTCAGGACATGTTCCTTACAGAAACCGCAACCGTTGCAAACGTCGTCTTGCCGGCTGCCAATGCCTATGAGAAATCGGGCACCTTCACCAACACCTGCGGCGATCTTCAGATTCTAAAGAAGGCCGGCGAGTTCAGCGGGGCAAAGTCGGATTTCGAAATGATCGTCCGCATCGCTGACGCCATGGGCTTCGACGTACGCAAACTGGTTCCCTTCGGCAGCGGCACTCATGCCGATATGGGCCAGTCGCGCGGCGCCCAGTCCGGTGAGGCCGACCGCCATTCGGTATGGCTTCAGGCCCATGGGCTCGAGCCCAGGATGTCGCCCTTTGATCCAGTCGCAATTTTGGATGAAATTCAGCGTTTGGTTCCCGGCTACGAAGTCTCGAGGTTGAACCTGTTGGCAGGAAACGATCAGCACACGACGCTTTCGGGAACCGGTAAGAGCGCCGCGCACCCTCCCGAACTCATCATGCCCGCACAAGATGCCTTGTTCACTTCAGGCACCCTGGGGCGTTATTCTCGTACGCTGAATGCCGTGATGGAAGATCATCGTCATCCCACGGAAACCGAAATTGCTGCAGATTGAAAATCATTGCCGCGTGTGCGCTGCCGCCCGCGCGAACTCTGTAAACAGATTGTAAGGACTCGCTCTTGAATATCGGCCTGTACCTCGCCATTTCGCTGGTCAAGATCGCGCTCGCACTGTTCGTGCTGCTCACCGCGGTCGCTTACACCGTCTGGCTCGAGCGCAAGGTTGTCGGGCACATGCAGAACCGCTGGGGCCCCACGCGTGTGGGTCCTTTTGGATTGCTGCAACCGCTGGCGGATGGCGTGAAATTTCTTTTCAAGGAAGATCTGACTCCGCCCCACGTTTACACCCCGCTTTACATTGCGGCTCCGATCATCGCCGTGGTATTTGCGCTGACTTCGATTGCCGTGATTCCGATCGGTAATCCGGTTACGATCGCCGGGCACCTAATTCCCTTGCAGATTACCGATCTCAACATCGGCCTCCTGGTGGTTTTGGGTGTGACATCTCTCGGCGTTTACGGAATCGCGCTCTCGGGGTGGTCCTCCAACAGCAAGTATTCCCTCCTCGGCGGATTACGCGCTAGCGCGCAGATGATCAGCTACGAGATTGCGCTCGGATTGTCACTGGTCGGGGTCCTGATCATGGCGGGAAGCTTCAGCTTGCAGGACATCGTCAACGCGCAGGCGGGAACCTGGTTTGGCTTCATTCCGCGCTGGAATATCTTTCAGGGACAGTTTGTCGCCTTCTTTATTTACCTGATGGCGGCCTATGCTGAGACCAACCGTATCCCGTTCGATTTGCCGGAAGCGGAAACCGAACTGGTCGCGGGATATCACACCGAATACAGCGCCATGAAGTTCGCCATGTTCTTCATGGCGGAATACGCCAACATGATCACGGTGGCTTGTCTGGCCACGCTGCTGTTCTTTGGCGGATGGCATGGCCCGCTGTTCGGACCTCCCATATTGCGGGCGATTTTGCCGGTGGTCTGGTTCGCGGCCAAGATCTTTGCTTTTCTGTTCTTGTACATTTGGGTGCGCGGCACGCTGCCTCGCTTCCGTTATGACCAACTGATGGCGTTTGGCTGGAAGTTCTTGCTTCCGCTGGCGATTGCCAACGTGATCATTACGGCGCTGATTGTTGCGTTGAAGTCCTAAGGAGATTTGCGGCCGCAAAGCGGCGAAAGATTACAGCCCAGCGCGTAAGGGCTGGGCAAGACGAAAAAAGACCAAGCCCCGAAGGGGCGAAAGAAAATGCACTTAGCCTTATTCCTGATCTTCGGAGCCATCTGCGTCGCAGGAGCCATCAACCTGCTGGTGCAAAGCCACCCCATCAACGGCGCGCTTTCGCTGGTGGTGGTGATGGCGTCATTGGCGGTTGAATACCTGCTGTTGGGCGCAGAATTCGTCGCCGCAGTGCAGGTCATCGTCTACGCCGGTGCCATCATGGTGTTGTTCGTTTTCGTCATCATGCTGCTAAACGCCGGAGTCGAAGAACACACCAAAGGCAGCCGTGTCGCCTTGCTGTTCGGCGTCCCGGGAATGATCATCGGCAGCGTTCTGATCGCATGGCTCCTCTTGACGAATTCCGGTACAGGCGCCGTCGCCGCCGGAGCTTTGCCTGGCGCTCCCCGCGACCTCGCACAGCTTTTGTTTCATGAGTTCTTGTTGCCGTTCGAGGTCACATCCGTGCTGGTGCTCATCGCAATCATGGGTGCGGTTGTGCTCGCCTCAAAACCCGAGCCCCTCCCCCCCCCAGAGGAGGAGCGTTGATGGTCCCTCTCTCTTATTACTTGGTTCTGAGCGGGATCCTGTTCGCCTGTGGCGTTACTGGATTTCTGGTCAAGCGCAACATCATCACCATTTTTATGTCGATCGAGCTCATGCTCAACGGGGTCAACCTGTCCTTCGTAGCCTTCGCGGCCCACTGGCATGCACTCAGCGGACAAGTCTTCGTCTTTTTCGTCATGGTCGTAGCTGCGGCCGAAGCCGCCGTCGGACTTGCCATCATCATCTCGGTTTTCCGCACGCGGCAGACCCTGAACGTTGACCGGGTGAATCTGCTCAAATTATGACGCCCAATCTCTATCTCTGGATGATTCCCCTGCTGCCGCTAGCGGGCGCTGCCATCAATGGCCTGCTTGGGAAACGCTTTTCCCGGCAGACCGTATCCGCCGTCGCGCTGACTTTTTGTATCGCGGCCTTTGGCTGGGCATTGTTTGTGGTGTCCAAGTTCTCCGGCCTCGTTTTGCCGCACGTGGAAACCCTCGCACCCTGGCTGCGCGCTGGAAATTTCCAGGTCGACTTCGCCTTCCAGCTCGACCAGCTTTCGCTGGTGATGCTGCTGATCGTCACCGGCGTTGGCAGCCTGATTCACATTTATTCCGTCGGCTACATGTGGGAGGAAGGCGGCTTCTACCGCTTCTTCTCCTACCTAAACCTGTTCATGTTTTTCATGCTGACGCTGATCCTGGCCAGCAACTACCTGCTGATGTTCATCGGCTGGGAGGGCGTCGGCCTGGCGTCCTACCTGTTGATCGGCTTCTTCTTTGTAAAGGACTCGGCCGCCTCCGCAGGAAAGAAAGCCTTCATCGTCAACCGCATCGGCGACTTCGGATTGCTGATCGCGCTCTTCCTGCTGATCAAGCATTTCGGCACACTCAATTTTGTTCAGTTATTCCAGAACATCGCTTCCATGCCGGTCGAAACCGCCGGTGCAGGCCTGCTCACCACCATCGGCCTTCTATTGATGGTCGGCGCCTGCGGCAAGTCAGCGCAGATTCCGCTTTATGTCTGGCTGCCTGACGCCATGGAAGGTCCTACGCCGGTCTCCGCCCTGATCCACGCGGCCACCATGGTCACCGCCGGTGTCTACATGGTCGCGCGCTCGCACACCATTTTTGAGCGTGCCCCGATGGCGCTGACCGTTATCGCCATCATCGGCTGCCTGACCGCGCTCTTCGCCGCCACCATCGGGGTCACTCAGACCGACATCAAGAAAGTCCTTGCCTACTCGACGATCTCTCAGCTGGGATACATGTTCATTGCCTGCGGGGTAGCGGCCTTCTCCGCCGGAATCTTCCACCTGATGACGCACGCCTTTTTCAAAGGATTGCTGTTTCTCGCCGCTGGCTCAGTCATCCACGCCGTCGGCGGCGAGCAGGACATGCGCAAGATGGGCGGCCTGCGTAAGAAAATTCCTTACACTTTCTGGACGATGACGGCCGGCACCTTTGCCATCGCCGGAATCCCCGGCCTCGCCGGCTTCTTCAGCAAAGACGAAATTCTGTGGCGCGCCTATCAGGCCAGCTGGGCGTACTGGGCGATCGGCCTGTTCACCGCATTCCTCACCTCGTTCTACATGTTCCGCCTGTGGTTCATGACCTTCTTCGGCGAGTACAAAGGTGAACCAGAATCGCGCGCCCAAGGCCATGATTCTCACGGGCACGATACTCAGGTTCACCAAGGTCACGGTCACAGCGGCGTCCACGAAAGCCCCATGGTCATGGTGTTGCCGCTGATCCTGCTCGCCATACTCTCCGTGGTAGGCGGCTACGTCGGCGTTCCCGGATCGTTGGGCGGCCAGAATCACTTCGACAAATTCCTCGGCCCGGTCTTCCGCTCAACCGCGCCGGCGCTTAATGCGCATCACGAACAGCCCGGCGAGACCGCTCCGCCCGAGCAGACCACTGAAGGCCACGAACCTGAAGCCGGCCACGGCACGGAAATCATCTTTACGGGAATCTCGGTCAGCGCTGGCTTCCTGGGCCTCTTCCTGGCATGGCTGCTCTATGTAAACAAGCCACAACTGCCGCAACGTATCGCAGCCTCTCTCGGCAGCTTTTACCACGCGGTGCTCAACAAATATTATGTCGATGAGATTTACGCGCACGCTGTTCGTCAAGCCTCTGATCGACGGCTCCACGAGCATTCTCTGGCACGGCGTCGACCAAGGGGTCATCGACGCCAGTGTCAACGGCACCGCAGAAGGAGCGCGCGAGGTCTCCGACAGCCTGCGCCACATGCAGTCCGGTAACCTGCGTTCCTATGCCGGATGGATCGCCGCCGGGGCCGCCGCCGTCATCGCCTACATGATCTGGATGGGAACTCGATGAGCAACTGGCTTGATACCTGGATTCTGACGCTGGTGACATTCGTGCCGCTGGCGGGCGGACTGCTGCTCATGATCTTCCCCCGTCGCGACCGGGACATCAAGGTCTTCGCCATGGTCATCTCGCTCTTGACCTTTGTGCTCTCTATTCATCTGCCGGGACACTTCCATCGCGCTCAAGCCGGATTTCAGTACGAAACGGACTTTTCGTGGATCTCGAATCCCAATATCCACTACCACATGGGGATCGACGGTATCTCCATGTGGCTGATCGTGCTCACCACCTTCCTTACTCCGCTGTGTGTGCTGATCTCCTGGAACTCGATCCACGAGCGGGTGAAAGAATTTTTCATCCTGCTGTTGGTCTTAGAGACCGCCCTGATCGGCGTCTTTACATCGCTTGACCTGTTCCTCTTCTACTTTTTCTGGGAAGCAACTCTGATTCCGATGGCTCTCCTCATCGGCATGTACGGCCACGGGCGCAAGGTCTACGCGGCGGTGAAATTCTTCCTCTACACCATGGTTGCTTCCACCTTCATGCTGGCGGCCATTTTGTGGCTCTACGCCAAAACCGGCAGCTTCGACTTCGTCCAGATTCAAAATGCGATTCATGGCGGGGCGATTCCCAATTTCCCTGCCGCCGCCCAGTGGCTGTTCCTTGGCTTCTTCCTGGCATTCGCTGTAAAAGTTCCACTGTTCCCATTCCACACCTGGTTACCGGATGCTCACGTGGAAGCTCCAACTGCTGGTTCCGTGATGCTGGCAGGAGTGATGCTCAAGATGGGCACCTACGGTATGCTGCGCTTCAACCTCGGCCTGTTCCCGGAACAGTCTCGCAGCAACGCCTCGTGGATTATCGTTCTCGCACTGATTGGCATCGTCTACGGTGCGCTCGTTGCCATGGTGCAGCCCAACATGAAGAAACTGATCGCGTACTCCTCGATCAGCCACCTCGGTTTTGTGGTATTGGGAATATTCAGCTTTAACCCCGCGGGACTCGACGGAGCCGCCTATGTAATGCTGGCACATGGAATCTCGACCGGCGGATTGTTCATGCTGGCCGGAATTCTCTACGAACGCCGGCACACCTACGAGATCGCAGATTTCGGCGGTTTGGCCACGCCCATGCCCGCCTACGCGACCTTTTTCCTCTTCGTGATGCTGGCATCGGTTGGATTGCCTCTGTTGAATGGCTTCATCGGCGAATTCTTAGTGCTAAGCGGAGCCTTTCAGGCTCGTCCAGTCTACGGCATCATCGGCGCCACTGGCGTTATCTGGAGCGCGGGATATCTACTCTGGCTCTACCAGCGCGTCTTCTTCGGCAAAGTGAAACATCCCGAAAACGAATCACTGCCTGACTTGAGTGTGCGCGAACGCATCGCGCTGTGGCCCATAACGGTCATAGCTCTGGCCATGGGTGTCGCGCCGCTGCTGTGGCTGAATGCGATTGAACCGGCTGTCCAGGCTACGCTGGGGCCGATTGCGCAACTGGCTAGCAAGGTGGTGGGCCAGTGATTCAGAATATTCCTCAGGGCGTCGACTACATCCGCATCCTGCCGGAAATTATCCTTTCCATCTTCGGCATGATCATCATGGTCGTAGATCCACTGGTCGATGAACGCCACAGTCAGAAAATCATCGGCATCATTGCGCTGGTGGGGTCGCTGGCCGCCATCGCCGCCACTCTCTACCAGGCTCAATACCCCGGGCTCGCCTTCTGGAGCATGGTTCGGGTCGACAGCTTCAGCATCTTCTTCCACTTCCTGATTACCGCGATCACCGCCATCGTGATTCTGACTTCCTACGAATACATGGAAGTGCAGCAGATCAGGGCAGGGGAATACTACGGACTGGTCCTGTTCGGCGCTGTAGGCATGTGCCTGATGTCCTCCGCGCTGGAACTGGTTCTGATCTTTATCGCGCTGGAGATTTCATCCATCTCGACCTACGTCCTCGCGGGATTTCGCCGCCGCGCCGCCATCAGCAGTGAGTCATCGGTAAAATATTTCCTGCTCGGGTCTTTCGCCACTGCTTTCTTTCTCTACGGTGTGGCGCTCATGTTCGGAGCGACCGGATCAACCAGCATCCCGGCGATAGCTCAAGCTCTCCAAGCGGGACATGCCCCCGTCCTCGCCTACGCCGCCGTGGCACTGATGTTCGTTGGCCTGGGATTCAAAGTCGCCGCTGCGCCGTTTCATGTATGGACACCTGACGTCTACGAAGGCGCGCCTTCTCCCGTGGTTGGCTTCATGTCCACCGCCCCAAAGGCTGCGGTTTTCGCCGTTCTTCTGCGAATTATCTTTGAGGCCCATGCTCCGGCCAGCTTATGGTTCATCTGGGTCGCCGCCGCGCTCTCGATGACGATCGGGAACGTGGCCGCGCTGGTCCAGAGCAACGTCAAACGCCTGCTGGCGTACTCCTCCATCGCGCACGCGGGCTATTTATTGATTGCGTTTGCCGCCCTGGCGAACAACGGGATTCCGGCCGTGATGTTCTACACCGCCGCTTACGCGGCCATGAACGTGGGCGCCTTTGCCATCATCAGCCACTTCGGCGGCGCAGGAGAGAAATACGTAACCCTGGAGGACTATGCTGGCCTGGGACGCCGCTTCCCGCTCCTCGCGGCCGTCCTTACCATCTTCCTGCTTTCGCTGATCGGCATTCCGATGACCGGCGGCTTCTTTGCCAAGTTCTACGTTTTCAGCGCCGCCCTGCAAGCAAATCTGGTCTGGCTAACCATCATTGGAGTCCTCAACAGCGCCATAGGCGCCTACTACTACCTCCGCCTGGTCGTTCTCATGTACATGCGCGAACCAAAAGAAGAAGCCGCAATCAGGCCCATTCCTGCAGCTCTCGGTGTAGCCCTGGCCATCAGCTTGATTGCAACTCTTTATTTGGGACTTCTCCCCGGCCGCGTCCTCGACTACGCCTCCCGCTCCGTAGCAGAACTAACCCGCTGATCCTGCTCATGCCGGTAGGGACACCTCGCCCGTCCAGAGCATCAGTAATCAGGCGCCGATAACCGCCGTTCCGGAATGTTCGCCAAAACCCTGTAGCCCGCGCCCAGCCCATCTTTGGCCCGGCCCGAAGGCGGGCTCGGCAAAGACCTGCAGAGTTTGCAAGAGGCATTGGCGGTAGGCAATATTTCGGGTGCGCAACACGGCTTTACTCCGTGCAAGAAAAGACCTGCCCACGGTCGGGGTAAAGAAAAACGGAGTGGAAGCAAGCACCCGAAATAACGCCGACACCACCACCAAAGCGGATCCTGCAGGGCTGCAAAATGCGCTTTCGGCGGGCGATATCCCCGGCGCGCAAGACGCATTTAAACTGAAACAAGACCTGCGAAAAACTGCCAGGGACGCAGAAGAAACGGCCTGCGTGAAAGACACCAATAATGCTGGTGGGGACCCGGCGGCTGATTCTCAGTTGTCACAGCAGGTCGCGTCGGCTATTCAAGGAAATAGCAGCCGGCTGGATTTGTACGCTTGAATGCTTTCCCGATCAGAACCCAAGCCCGGTCGGGACCCTTAAGCTAGCAGCACCGCGGCCGCCGCTCCTTCATCGCCCCATGCTCTCGCAAGAACGCCGCATACGATTCCCGTGAGCGCACCATCTCACTACGAGCCAGGAACCGGGTGTAGGCCGACTCGTCAAATATCTCGCGAACCGTGAGCACCATCAAACTCCAGAACCGCCTCATGCCTGCTCCTCCGCCAGTCGCGATGGCACGAACGGACTCTCCCTTACCGCTGCCGGCTTGTTTCCGGACAACACCCGGGCCCATTCCAACGCGGACTCGATCAACACCAATGAGACCATCGCGACCAAGACTCCGGTCACGGCCGCATCCAATCGGTCGTTAAAGATCAAGCGTGCGCTCCCACCGCTCGCCACCAATTGCCGCGCGTGTGCAAGAAAACCGATGCGTGGATTGGGATCAAACATCTTTTGCCACGAAGCGGTAAAGGTCACTGCCACCAGCCAGGCCAGTGGCACCAATGTTGCGGCTGCAAACCGCGCTCGGCCCATCTTGATAATGATCGTCGTGGCGACGCACAGCGCGACCGTCGCCAGAAGCTGGTTCGAAATTCCAAACAGCGGCCACAAGGAATTAATTCCACCCAGCGGATCTTTCACTCCCTGCCAGAGAAAATATCCCCACGCGGCTACAATCAGACCGCTGGTGCCAAGAATCGATGGATACCAACTCGTCCGGCCCAATGGCTTCCATACATGGCCGAGGGCGTCCTGCACCATGAACCTGCCAACCCGCGTACCGGCGTCGAGCACAGTCAAGATGAACAAGGCCTCGAACATGATCGCGAAGTGATACCACAGCGCCATCACCGCGTGACCGCCCAGCGAGTGTGAAAAGATATTCGCCATTCCGACTGCGAATGCGGGAGCTCCGCCAGTCCGGTTGTACAGCGTCTGTTCGCCGACGGCCTGTGCCAGTGAATGCATGTCCGCCGCAGTTACCGGAAATCCCCAAGCGGTAATGGTTGCCGAGGCGACCTCCGGAACCTGCCCCACAATTCCTGCCGGACTATTGATGGAAAAATAAACTCCCGGCTCCAAAACGCAGGCTGCAACCGTAGCCATGATCGCTACCATCGATTCCGCAACCATGGCGCCGTATCCGACCATGCGCGTCTCTGTTTCGAGCCGGATCAGCTTGGGCGTGGTTCCGCTGGAAATCAGGGCATGGAAGCCGCTGATGGCGCCGCAAGCTATGGTGATAAATGCGAAGGGAAAAATCTTGCCCGCAAAAATCGGGCCCGTACCATCCACAAAGCGCGTTAGTGGGGGCATATGCAGCGTGGGATGCATCACTACAATCCCCACCGCCAGCATCGCAATCGTCCCCAATTTAACGAAGGTGCTGAGGTAATCTCGCGGCGCAAGCAACAGCCACACCGGTAGCGCGGACGCTGCGAAGCCATAGACGATTATCAGAATGGCGAGCGTCGGAGCCGTCAGAGTGAACCACCCGGCAAGCGATGGGTTTTGCGAGACCCACTGTCCACCCCAGATTGCCATTAGCACCAGGAAAAAACCAAGCACGGATGTCTCCAGCACTTTTCCCGGCCGGATCCTCCGCAAATAGAACCCCATGAATAGCGCGATCGGAATCGTCATCGCGATAGTGAAGGTTCCCCACGGACTGGCCTTCAGCGCATTGACCACCACCAGCGCGCAAACCCCGAGGAGAATCACGATGATGCTTATGATCGCGACATAAGCCACAAAGCCACCAAGCCGTCCTACTTCTTCCCGCGCCATCTCGGTGAGAGATTTCCCGTCACGGCGCACCGAGAACAGCAGGATGACAAAATCCTGCACGCACCCGCCAAACACTGCGCCTGCGAGCACCCAAAGCGTGCCCGGCAAGTATCCGAACTGGGCTGCGAGCACGGGCCCGACCAGCGGCCCTGGTCCGGCGATAGCCGCAAAGTGATGGCCGAAAACCACCCATTTATTGGTGGGCACAAAATCGCGGCCATTTTCCAACCGCTCAGCCGGAGTCGCCCGGGCACGATCCAGCAGCAACAACTTCACTGCAATGAATTTGCTGTAAAAGCGGTATCCCAGCGCATAAACGCAAACCGCGGCCAGCACCAGCCACATGGCACTGATATCTTCCCCGCGGTGCAAAGCGATGGTAGCCACAGCCAACGAACCAAATACCGCAACCGCCAACCAAATCAATACCCTTAACGGTTTCCCCATATTGGTCTTCACAACTGCGCAAGTATTGTGTCCAATCTGTTTAAAGGACGCAAATCGAAGGCATCCATTTCGTTACGGTTCAGAGCCAAAAGCGCAATCACAGAGAACACAAGGAAGAAGACCGCGAAACCCAAGACTGAATCCGAGCAAGAACCCCCTCTGTGCGACTCTGTGACCTCGTGGTCAAGCACTTTGCGACCCGCCGCAAGAGCTCTAACCCCGCCAATGCATTGGCCACCCAAAAATCACATTCCCCCCTGACTTTTAACGCACGATATCGAGGCAAAATGATAATCTTACCTACCGGAACAGGCTGCCGTGCCCTTGAGTCCCAGGGCGCCCTTTTATCCGGAGATAACCAGCCAAGAGGAGCTAAAAGATGAAAGTCGGTGTCTTGACGGGCGGAGGCGATTGTCCTGGGTTGAATGCGGTCATCCGCGCGGTGGTGCGCAAAGGAATTTTTCACTATCAGGACGAGTTCGTCGGATTTCTGGAAGGCTGGCGTGGATTAATCGAAAACAAGAGTATGGTCCTCGATCTCAATGCGGTGGCCGGAATTCTGCCCCGCGGCGGTACAATCCTGCGTACTTCACGAACCAATCCCTCTAAGCACCATGACGGCATCGATACCTGCGTCAACACTTTGAAGAAACACGGCATCGAAGTCCTGATCGCCATCGGTGGCGACGATACGCTCTCGGTCGCAAAGAAACTACACGAAAAGGGCGTGAAGGTCGTCGGTGTACCCAAGACCATCGATAACGATTTGGCGGGAACCGACTACACCTTCGGATTTGATACTGCCGTGAACATCGCCACCGAGGCGATCGATCGCGTGCACACTACGGCGGAAGCCCACAATCGCGTGATGGTGGTCGAAGTTATGGGCCGCGATGCGGGGTGGATTGCCATCCACAGCGGCGTGGCGGGCGGCGCGGATGTGATCCTGATTCCCGAGCAACCGTTTGACATCGACGAAGTTGCCGACACCATCCGGCAGCGGCACGACAGTGGCCGCTACTTCAGCATCGTAGTGGTAGCCGAAGGCGCCAAGTTTTCGGCCGACGTCGATCCCAAGCATGGCGCGCCGGTCGTCCAGGACATGGGCAAAGACGAATTCGGTCACGCCCGCCTGGGAGGTATCGGCAACATCCTGGCACGCGAAATCGAAAAGCGCACTCACTTCGAAACCCGGACTGTCGTCCTCGGACACATCCAGCGCGGTGGATCACCCAGCGCCTTCGATCGCATGTTGGCTACCCGCTACGGTCTGGCAGCGATCGATATGGTCCACCGCCAGGATTACGGCTGTATGGCCGCCCTGCGCGGCAACAAACTCATCTCCATCCCCTTGGGCGAGGCGCTCTCCAAGAACCGCACCGTCGACCAGGAAATGATCGACGTGGCAACCGGTATTCTGGATCGCACACCCGAACAAAAACAGGAAATTGCTTCCTGAACCAATGTAGGGCGGGCACTCTTGCCCGCCCCGCAGTGGCAAGAAGACCGCTAAGAGTTGGTTGTTTCTCCACCATCCGACCGACGAGAGGGCCCGCCCTACGTGAACCCGTCGCTCTCCGTTTGACATTCCTACCCATCCCTTCGAAAATCCGCTAAACATGCCCTCTCTCTACGCCCGTCTGGCGCCGTGGTTATTAGACCTCATCGAAGTGGTGATGGTGCTCGCAGTGATCACGCTGGTGCTCCGGTCACACCGCAAGGGCCGCACCGAGGATTCGCCGGGATTCCAGCGTATCCACCGCCTGTTCGGAAATCTTGCCCGACGAAAGAAGACCTCCGTCATCAGTGTTGGGTTGCTTGTCGTGGTTCTCCGCTCCGCGCTGATTCCGGTCCTGGGTATTCCGGAACCACGGTGGAATGATGAATTCAGCTATCTTCTCGCTGCCGACACCTTTGCCCACGGCCGGGTCACAAACCCTCCCCATCCCATGTGGATCCACTTCGAAAGTTTCCACATAATCCAGCAGCCAACTTACATGTCAATGTACCCGCCTGGAGAAGGACTGGTGCTGGCGGTGGGAAAGCTGGCCGGTCATCCCTGGATCGGCCAACTGCTTATTACCGCGCTGATGTGCTCCGCCCTCTGCTGGATGTTGCAAGCCTGGGTGCCGCCGGGCTGGGCGTTGATGGGAGGCGTGCTCGCGGTTCTGCGTCTCGGAATTCTTAGCTATTGGATGAACACGTACTGGTGCGGCGCTCTGTCGGCCCTTGGCGGGGCGCTGTTATTCGGAGCTCTGCCACGAGTAAGGAAATGTGGCCGGGTCCGCGATGGTGTGTTGATGGCGCTTGGCGTCGTCCTACTTGCGAACAGCCGTCCCTACGAGGGATTCGTGCTGAGCCTGCCGGTGGCAGCGGCCATGTTTGTATGGCTATTTCGAAAAAGTGACCGGCGCGTATCGCGTCTTCAGGTACTGGTTCCGCTGGTCGCCCTGGTCGTCATCGGCGCGGCGGCAACCAGTTATTACTATTTTCGCGTTACCGGCAATCCCTTCCGCATGACCTACCAGGTAAATCGCGGTCAATATGCCACCGCCCCTTATTTCCTTTGGCAAACACCGCCTCCCGAGCCTTCCTACCATCACGATGTCATGCGTGATTTTTACCGCTGGGAGCTTCAAAGGTTTTTGGACTATCACACATTCCGTGGTGCGATCGTCCAGTCCTGGGACAAAATAACTTCGTCTTGGGCGTTTTACATCGCTCCACTTCTCACATTGCCACTTCTGTTCCTGCCGTGGTCCTTCCGTGACCGTCGGATACGGTTTCCACTACTGGCAGGGGGAGTTTGTTTCCTGGGCTACGCAGTGCAGACCTGGACCATGCCCCACTACGTCTCGCCTGCGACCGCCATCATCTACATCGTGATCATCCAAAGCATGCGACATCTCTGGGTATGGCGCAGACGGGTGCTGACCGGTGTCTCTTTGGTCCGCGCTCTCCCCATCATTGCCATCGGAATGATCGTCCTTCGAGTCGGTGCCGCTGCCATGCAGGTGCAGATTGAGCCGAAGTGGCCGCGCGGAAATTTAGACCGCCCGAGAATCATCCGCGAATTGAATTCGATCCCGGGCGATGATTTGGTCTTCGTCCGCTACAGCCCGACTCACGATGTCGACTGGGAGTGGGTTTACAACGACGCTGACATTGACCATGCTTCGGTCGTGTGGGCCCGTGACATGGGGGTTCACACAAATGAAGAGTTAATGCACTACTATCCCCGGCGGCACGCGTGGCTTTTGCAGGCCGATGAGAATGTTCCCACCGCGACCCCTTACCAACCCTGACTCAATACGTGTCGGGTGCTCCCCCCTACCAACGAAAATCATAGATCTCCGCGACGTGGCATTATCATTGACCACTTATGAACGTCCTGACCCCTCGCCGCATCCGGACGCACGGCCTGCTCCTCGCTCTAAGCCTGTGGACCGTCTATGCCATAAACATGGCAAATCCTGGCATGCGCGACCGCCAGGGGTTAATCAAAGGCGCCGACTTCCTGCATTTCTACACCATTGGAAATCTCGCGCTTAACGGACGTGGCGATCTGCTCTTCGACATGCAGGCACAATCGGAATTAATCCGCCGTCTCCTCCCTGAAGCCGCTGGATATTCTTACGTGGCCCTGTATGGTCCGCAGGTCTCGCTGCTCTTTCTTCCGTTCGCCAAGCTGTCTTATGCCAGTTCGCTTTTCGCTTGGTTGTTGCTAAATACTGCGATTTACGGAACATGCTGCTTCGCCATGTGGCTCCTGTGCCCCCAACTGCGCAAATTCCCCGGAACCGTACTGGTCGTCGCCGCAGCCTTCCCCGGCTTCTTCCATCTCCTTGCCTGGGGACAAACATCGGGGCTGGCGCTTCTGTGCTTCACTCTTGCCTGTCTTGCACTGCAAAAGGAAAAGCGATTTCTTGCAGGACTTGCCATCGGATGCCTGGCCTTCAAACCGCAACTCGGCCTGGCCGCAGCCATCGTTCTTCTTTTGGCCCAGGAATGGAGAATCGTGGCCGGTGCGATCGTTGCCGCAGCCATCCAACTTTCCATTGGTTGGCTGCACTATGGCAGTGGAGCCATGCAGCGGTACTGGGAAGCGCTGCGACATGTGCGGCAAGTTATGCCCTTGTTGGAGCCGCGGCCTTACCAGATGCATTCGGCGCGAGCCTTTTGGGATTTGCTACTCCCTTGGCCTGGCGTCTCACTGGTGCTCTACCTACTGAGCAGCCTGGTAATTCTGTACCTCACCGTGCGCTGTTGGCGGAGCAGAGCGTCCCTGAAAATTCGTTACTCCGCACTATTGATCGCCACGGTATTGATCGCTCCGCACCTGACGGTCTACGATCTGGTGATTCTTGCCCCAGCGTTTCTATTCCTCGCAGATTGGGCGATCACGAGCTCGTCCTCGTCGGTCAGCTGGCTTTTATACGCTTGTTACCCACTGTTCCTGCTCGGGCCTCTGGTAAGACTGACCCACTTGCAATTATCCGTTCCCGCAATGTTCGCGTTGCTCTTGATTTGCCATCGTACCGCCGAATCCAGCTTTCCTCCACAGCCCGCACCCGCTACACTGGTCACGCCATGAACAATCCAAATCAGCCACAGATTAATCTCATTAATACACCGGACTACCGCGAGACCTACTCCAACAGCGTGCAAGTGCGTGTCAGCGTCTGGGATTTCTTTCTGACTTTCGGAACCCTGCAACAACACAACGAGACCCAGGTCGACATCCGCAATTTTCAGGGCGTCTATCTCAGTCCGCAACAGGCTAAGGCTCTGGCATCCATCCTCACCCAGAATGTGGCCAGCTATGAAAGCACCTTCGGAGAAATCAAACTCGATCCCAGAATGACGACCGCCGGGCCCGTTCACTAATGAAAGCGGACCGCGAAGAGTCGCGCATCCCTGCGGCAGCACTCTTCGCAATAATCTTCACTGTTATCTTCATCGCACATTTTCCTTTGTTGCGCCTGCCCTACTTCTGGGATGAAGCCGGCTACTACATCCCCGCGGCACGCGACCTGTGGCTTACGGGAAGCCTCATTCCTCACTCCACGCCTTCCAATGCGCATCCGCCTCTGGTGATGGCTTATTTGGCCTTGTGGTGGAAAATCGCGGGCTATAGTCCGCTCGTCACTCGTACTGCGATGCTTGCAATCGCCGCCTTTGCACTGACCGGCTTCTTTCGCCTCGCGCAGCGGATCGCAAACCTTGAAGTGGCGATTGCAGCCACCGCTTGCACCGCTATTTACCCCATATTCTTTTCCCAAAGCTCCATGGCGCACGTCGATCTGGCGGCAGCTGCGTTCATCTTCTGGGGATTGCTCGCCCACGTGAATGAAAGGAGGGCTTTGGCTGCGCTCTCGTTTTCTCTTGCGGCTCTGGCCAAGGAAACCGCCATCATCATTCCCGTGGCTCTCTTTGCCTGGGAGGTCACGGGTCCGCATCTCACCCAATATTGCGCGAGGAATTCCAAAGCTAGATCAACCTTTCTCCTGGTTCCCATCCTTCCTCTCGCGCTCTGGTACGTCTACCACTACGCGCGTACCGGGTATGTCTTTGGAAATCCCGAATTCTTCCGCTACAACGTGCGCGGGACCCTACAGCCCTTGCGGATCGTTCTGGCCTTCCTGATTCGAATCTGGCAGGCGCTCGGCTACATGAGCCTTTATCTGTTGACGGCCGCCGCCGCGCTCGCCATGTACCTGCCCGCCCGGACAAAGCCCGATGCACCAGAGCGACGACCGCGCATCGCCATTGAGATTCAGTTGGTATTTCTGGCGATGACGGTGATCTACACGTTTGCCATGGCGGTCATCGGAGGGGCCGTGCTGGCCCGCTACATGCTCCCCATCGTTCCGCTCATGGTTCTGGTCTGGATCGCAACTCTGTGGCGCCGGGTAGAGATGTGGAAAGTGGTGGTAGTGATTGTCGGCGCGACCTTCGCGGTCAATCTCTTCATCAATCCGCCCTACGGATTCTCCATCGAAGACAATCTCGCCTACCGTGATTACATTCTCCTCCACCAAAACGCGGAGGGATTTCTGGAAGCCCGTTATCCAATGGCGCGAGTGCTGACAGCTTGGCCGGCCAATGACGAGATAACCCGTCCGATCCTGGGATACGTCACACGACCCTTGCGAGTGGTCAGAATCGAGGACTTTACCGCCGACGAATTGATGTCCGCGGCCGAGTTACGCGCCAGCTTCGATGTTGCCCTGGTATTCTCGACAAAATACGAACCCGCTCATTCCGTGCTCGAAAGCTGGCCGGCATGGCAACGTACCAAAACCCGCTTCTTCGGATACCATCGCGACCTGCCACCCCCGGCAGCTGCCCAAATCCTGGGGGGCGATATCGTCTACAGTGAGAGCCGCAACGGCCAATGGATCGCAGTCATAGAAATGCAAAAAGCATTCGAGGCGCGAGTACGCTAATCCGTAAATGCCGATACCCTACCCGCCTGAAGCGCAGCTTGCTGCGCGAAGGATCCCTAGTGAGAGCCGCAAAGCGGCGGAAGAATGCAGCCTAGGGCGTAAGCCCTAGGGAACCCCAACATCCCAGAAGCCCCGAAGGGGCGAAAGACACAAAATCCGAAATAGAACGCAAGGTCCTATCCCTTCATCAAATGGCAGGAATAAGTCTTGATAATCAGCCAAACCTTCGATCCCGGAGCAAAACCCAGCGTATCTCGCGCGGCCAAGGTCAGATGCACTTCCATCTCAATCCCACAATCCACTTTCGCCACCATGGTCACGTCCCGTTGCTCCAGCGAACGGATCTCCCCTCTCAAGATATTCCGCGCGCTCAACCCCACTGGCGGAGTAGTCGCAAGAAGAATATCGCCTGCCCGAATTCCCAATCGCAGTCTCGACCCTTGGGCCATCCGGACTAACGGTGTTTCCAACTGAACTTCGCTGACACCCAAGCGGCAAGTCATGGTTCCCCGAGCTTCATGTGCAGCCGATACCACGGCGTCAAAAATATTTTCAAATCCCACAAGCTGCGCCACGGTTTCATTTTGGGGCGCGGCCATTACCTCATGGGGTGTTCCGTACGCAATGATACGTCCATTCTCGAGCACCAGTACACGCTCGCCCAGGGCAAACACCTCCTCGCGGCTATGCGTAACGTAGAGGATGGGAATTTGGTGTTGCTGGTTCCACGCCCGCAGGTCATCGAGGATGTTCGACTTGGTAGCCGCGTCCAGTGCGGCCAACGGCTCGTCCAACAGCAACAGGCAAGGATCGGTAACCAGGGCGCGGGCCAGCGCGACCCGCTGACCCTCACCACCTGAAATTTCACCCGGCTTGCGCTGAGCCAACTGCGAGATTCGAAACGATTGCAGAATTTGGGCCGAGCGGTGCTGACGTTCTGCCGCCGTTAACTTTGATAATCCATACTCGATATTCTTTTGCACCGTCAGATGTGGAAACAGGGCAAGATCCTGAAACAGATATCCGATCTTCCGTCCGGCGACGGGTACATTCACTCCATGGGTGTGGCTGAAAAGATTTTGCCCATCAATCGAGATCCCTCCCGCCTCGGGCTGAACCAGCCCAGAGAGGCAATCGAGCAATGTAGTTTTGCCGGCGCCGGAAGCTCCAAAAAGAATGGTAAATCCCGCCCCGATTGCAAAATCCACATCGAGGCCTCCGCCAGGAAACCGCTTAACGATCCGGGCCAGGACTCTTGCAGGAGACTCCGCCGTAAACAGCCTCATCTCCATGGCAAAGCCACCAGGGCTCGGCGATTGATTCCGTATACCACCGCCAGGATGAGGAAAGAAATAACCAACAAAACCAGAGCCGTGTGGTTCGCGCCCGAGTAATTCAAAGCCTGCACCTTGTCAAAGATATCAATCGACACCGTGCGTGTGACTCCTGGAATATTTCCGCCCACCATCAGCACCACTCCAAACTCGCCCATGGTGTGAGCAAAGCTCAAAGCGATACCTGTCACCAGCCCCGGCACCGATAAGGGAAGAACCACTTGAAAAAACGTCCGCAACCGTGAAGCACCCAGCGTTGCCGAGGCCGCCAGCAACCGCGAGTCAACCGACGCAAACGACGCGGCAAAGGGCTGTACCGCGAATGGCAGGCTGTAAACAATAGAACCGATCAGCAATCCTTCGAATGTGAAGGCGAGGGTGTGGCCGGTCATCCCCTGCCACCATCGCCCCAAAGGGCTGCGCGATCCTAACGCCACCAAAACATAAAATCCCAAAACAGTCGGCGGCAAAACGATCGGCAGAGCAACTACGGCCTCGACCAAAAACTTCCAGCGCCGCCGCGAGTAAGTGATCCAATACGCGATTGGCATGCCGATTATCAGCAAAGCTGCGGCAACCAATACTGCCAGCCGCACGGTTAGCCATAGTGCCTGCCAATCCATCAGTACCTGCCCTCACAATTTCGCCGCGCAGTTGCGTACAACGCAATGCGCTGAATACTAGTCAAAAGAAGCTGGCTCAACTGAGATTCGTAAAAGTTTGTAAATACAGATCGAAGCGCTGAACACTGGAAGAAAATGTAACATTAGAAGCGTAAGCTCTAGATGGTACATCGGTTGCGTTCCGCGGTTCGAATCCCGCAGCTTTTCTCAGCATGGCGGGTTTAACTCTATAGACACATTTTTGGATGGAATTGAGGATCTTTTGTGAACGTGCTCAAGCGTCATTGGTTAATCGTGTCCATTGTAGTGGTCGCGATTGCGGTGTTCGCGGCCTTCCAGTTCAAGGGTGACGACAAACCCAAGTATTTCACCGCGAAGGCGGACCGCGGAGACATCCGCCAGGTAGTCGAGGCCACGGGAACCATAAACGCGGTGACCACCGTGCAGGTGGGATCACAGGTATCGGGCACCATCTCGCGCCTCTATGTCGATTTCAATTCGAAGGTCAAAAAGGGTCAGGTAGTCGCGCAGATCGATCCCTCGCTCTTTCACGGCGCCGTGCTCCAGGCGCAGGCGGACGCGGCCAACTCGAAAGCCAATCTGATCGCCTCCCAGGCCAACCTGGTCAAAGCCAAGGCAACTGCTGTCCAGGCAAAGGCGGACTATCAGCGTAACGAAGGCCTTACCAAGGCGGGAGTCTTCAGCCCACAGCAACTAGATCTGGCCAAGGCGAATGCCGATACCGCCGCCGCCGCGGTAGATGCAGCCGAGGCGATGGTCACCCAGGCCGCCGCCCAGTACCAGCAGAAGCAGGCTGCAGTCACTGTGGCCCAGACAAATTTGGACTACACCACAATCCACGCTCCCATCGATGGCACGGTGATCGCGCGTAGCGTCGACGTTGGGCAGACCGTAGCCGCCTCTCTGCAGGCACCTACTCTGTTCACCATCGCGCAGGATCTCACCAAGATGCAGGTCTACGCTGCAACCGACGAATCGGACGTTGGAATGATTCATCCCGGACAGGAAGTCACCTTTAAGGTGGACGCCTATCCCAAGGACTCATTCACTGGAAAAGTTTCCCAGGTCCGCATGAATGCGACCACGGTGCAGAACGTAGTCACCTACAACACGATTATCGATTTCGATAATCCTCAATTGAAGCTTTTTCCGGGCATGACGGCCTATATCACCCTGCCAGTGGCCAGCGCTTCTGGCGTACTTCGTGTGCCCAACGGAGCATTGCGTTTTAAGCCCGATATGCCAGCGGATGAAATCCGCGCGCTCTATCAGAAATATGGCTTGAGCACCGGCCAGCATGAGCAGTCGACCGCCCAAAGTGGGGCCGATGCGGCTCGCGGGGCCGGCGAGGGCCAGCACGGCGGAGGAGCTGCACAACGCACACCACGCGTTGACGTCTCCGTCATATGGAAATTGCTTCCCGACAAGACCCTGCAGCCGGTCAGAATTCGCACCGGCATCACCGACCACACGCTTACCGAGGTCGCCCAGGTGCTTAACGGGCAACTCGATCCTGACGATGAGCTTGTAACCGGCGCGCAGGCTTTGACCTCGGCTCCATCAGCTGCGCCAGGTGTAGGCGGCGCGCGAAGGCGATAAAAAATGAGGATGCCCCAGGTCTCGCCGACTTTGCGAGACATGGGTTGGGTCTCAATGAATGGCGACCATTTCACAACCCGTAGCGAGCGGCCCTTCGTCGGCCGGCGGCGCCGTCATCCACGTCGAGGACGTTCACAAATATTACGACCTCGGCGAGACTCGCGTTCACGCCCTGCGTGGGGTGACGATCAATATCGAGCCTGGTGAGTTCGTCGCCATTATGGGTTCGAGCGGAAGCGGCAAGTCGACCTTCATGAATATTCTCGGCTGCCTCGACAAGCCTAGCAGTGGCCGCTATGTACTCGAAGGTGTGGCCGTCTCCGAGCTCAGCAAGAAAGAGC
This sequence comes from uncultured Acidobacteriaceae bacterium, assembly GCA_963824805.1. Taxonomy (GTDB): domain Bacteria; phylum Acidobacteriota; class Terriglobia; order Terriglobales; family Acidobacteriaceae; genus DATBAT01. Next base: position 32,390 of record CAWGQZ010000028.1, read on the forward strand.
TGGCGGCAATTCGCAACCGCAAAATCGGATTCGTCTTTCAGGGATTCAACCTCCTCTCTCGCACCACAGCTCTGGAAAACGTTGAACTCCCCACGCTCTACGCGCAGGTCAGCAAGGACGAGGGCCGCAAGCGCGCCGTGCAGGCCTTGGAACTGGTGGGGCTCGGCGACCGCATGGAGCACTTCCCTTCCCAGCTTTCCGGTGGGCAGCAGCAACGCGTCGCCATCGCCCGCGGACTGGTCAACAAGCCGGCAATTCTGCTGGCCGACGAACCTACCGGAAACCTGGACAGCCGCACCTCGGTGGAAGTGATGGAGATCCTGCAAAACCTGAACGACCATGGTCTGACGGTTGTGCTCGTTACCCACGAGCCAGACATCGCCGCGTTCGCGAGGAGAAACATCCACTTTCGCGACGGCAAGATTCGTCGCGACGAGCCGGTTAAGGACCGCCCGGTAGCAGCAGAGGTCTTGAAGAACATGCCGACGCTGGAAGACTAAATGAAACGCAAATCAAATAGCGCTCGGACCGCGGGGCCCGCAACCGGATCGCGATACCAACCGCGAAGCGGTCGCCAGGCTGATAAAGCTAGGCAAGATCAGACCACCATCCGCGAACGCGGCGTAGTAAGGCTAGAGGAGGACTGGCCAGCTGCCCGGCACGGGAAAGGCAACGGTACGCGCCAAAGGGGAGAACCGGGACGACGCTGCAAGGCGGGCGAGGGCGCTCGCCCTACACACAAGATTTTATGGATTTACTAGCCATAATTCGAATTGCAATGCGAGCTTTGGCTCGCAACAAGCTGCGCTCCATTCTGACCATGCTGGGCATCATCATCGGGGTTGGAGCGGTCATCGCCATGGTGAGCGTCGGCCAGGGCGCCCAACAGCAAGCCCAGCAACAAATTGCCGCCATGGGGTCCAACATGCTCTTCGTCTCTTCCGGCACCGTCAGCCGCGGCGGCATGCGCATGGGCTGGGGTGCCACCAAGACGCTGATCTATGACGACATGCTTGCCATCCTGCGTGAGTGTCCGTCGGTGAAAGCAGCCGCACCGGGCAGCCAGTCCACTGCTCAAGTCGTCTTCGGAAACGACAACTGGTCCACCAACATCAACGGCACCGAGCCGCAATATTTCGATATTCGTAGCTGGCCGATGGCTGAGGGCAGTTCATTCACCCAAAACGATGTCGCCATCGCAGCGAATGTCGCCGTGATCGGCGAAACCGTGCGCAAGAATCTGTTCAGCGCCACCGATCCCGTTGGACAGACGATCCGTATCAGCAACTTGCCCTTTACGGTCACCGGTGTGTTGGTGTCAAAAGGCACGTCTGCCGCTATGGGACAGGATCAGGATGACATCATCCTCATCCCCATCACCACTTTGCAAAAGAAGATTACCGGCCAGGACTGGCTGCGTTGGATCATGGTCTCCGCCACCTCGCGCGAAGCCAGCTACACCGCGCAGAAGCAGATCGAGTCGCTGCTGCGCGACCGCCACCGCATTCGTACCGGACAGGATGACGACTTCTTCGTCCGTAACCTCGCCGACATGGCTGACCTCGCCGATCAGTCCGCGAAAGTCTTCACCATGCTGCTGGCTTCGATTGCCAGCATCTCGCTCCTTGTCGGCGGTATCGGCATCATGAATATCATGCTGGTATCGGTAACCGAGCGCACCCGCGAGATTGGCATTCGAATGGCCATCGGAGCGACCGAAAGCGACGTGCAGCAGCAATTTCTGGTGGAAGCCATCGTGCTGAGCCTGCTCGGTGGAAGCATAGGCATCCTCTCCGGCATGGCCGCCTCTTATCTGATCACTCAAACCCTGGGATGGCCGGTTCTGGTTTCACCGCCGGCAATTCTTGCAGCTGTGATCTTCTCCATGGCAATCGGAATATTCTTCGGTTTCTACCCAGCCCGCAAAGCAGCCAGGCTGGATCCCATAGAAGCTCTCAGATACGAATAATGTGAGAACGGGCGCACTCGCGTGGCGGTGGATTAACCGGTGATGGGAGTGGTAGTTTGGGTCAACCCGGAACCAATCCCGGATCCTATTTCGTTACGGTGAACGCAACCTGCGCTGGCATCAGCAAACCCTTAACGCTAGTCATGGCAGGGGACTGAATCGCGAGGAACGTTGTTGCCAGTATCGGAGCCGACCCCTCACCCCACACCGATGTGTGATAATCCTTATCTCCAAAAATTATTCAGTGGAGGCGAGGGCCAATGGCAGCGGATCTTTCAGCAAAGCGGGTCGCCGTATTGGGCGCAGGCAAAATGGGCGGAATCCTGCTCAAGGCCCTGCTGGAAAAGCATCTGCTCCTGCCTCACGCCACCGTTGCCACCGTCCAGCACGAAGAACGCGCCCGCGCCTTGAGCCAGAGCCTGGGTGTCCCCGTCAGCACCGACAATAAATCGGCCGTCCGGGGATCTGACATCATCCTGATCGGGGTAAAACCTCAAGTAGTGAATGAGGTTCTGGCGCAAATCAAGCCCAATCTCAGCAAGAACCAGCTGATCATTTCAGTAGCGGCATCGGTCCACACATCGCAAATCGAAAACGCCCTGGGCCTCGATCTGCCGGTAGTTCGGGCCATGCCCAACACCCCCTGTTCTCTGGGAGTTGGAATGACCGGGCTTTGCAAGGGCCGCTTCGCTGAGCCTCATCACTTGGAAACGGCAACCGCGATTTTCAATAGTGTGGGCAAGACCGTGGTTGTCGATGAGAAGCACATGGATGCGGTCACCGCCCTGTCTGCCAGCGGGCCCGCTTACATTTACATCATTCTGGAATCGCTCGCCGAAGCCGGAGTGAAAGTAGGACTTCCCCGCGATGTAGCCACCCTGCTCGCCGCGCAAACAACGTTGGGCGCGGCAACGGTAGTGCTCGAAACCGGAGATCACCCCGCCCTGCTCAAGGACGCCGTAACCACTCCCGCGGGCTGCACCATCGATGCCATCATGGAGTTGGAAGAAGGAAAGCTGAGGGTAACGTTGATCAAGGCTGTTGTAAAAGCTACTCAGCGCGCCAAGGAACTGGCAACGGCAACTTAGTCGTTGATCTGCTGCGCACCAGGCAGCGCAAAGTTCACCGTAATTCGCGTTTCGAACTGGCTGGTTTTTCCTTTCAGCGCGTATGGCTTGAATCGCCAATGTCGCACCGCGTCGATGGCCGCCACCGCCAGATCCGCATTGCCGACCAGCACTTTCAGCTGCTGCACACCGCCATCCTCATTGACCAACGCCTGCAGGATCACCGCGCCTTGAACATTCTGTCGTCTGGCCCGCTCCGGATAATGTGGCTCAATTCGCCGGGTGAGCAGGGCGCCAGCTACGTCCGGTGCCAGCTTCACCGGGTTGGCCGGCTGACGACCCAGTTTCGCGCGGGATGGAGTCACCTGCCGGAAAATGATTTTGCCATCCTGGTAAACCACCAGTCCATCCGGATCGGTCTTGGCCTTTTCGCGTTTCGCTACGCCAGATGGTGGCGAAGGGAGTTCAATCGTTCCCTCTAATTCGCCATTTTCAATTTGCGGAGTCGCGGGGATGTTCCCCTCCTGCGCCGCAACCGCCGTGCGCAATTCTTCTCGTGCTGCATTTTGGCGGGCCGAACGCCCATGCCCCAACATCCACCCCAGCACGAGTGCTAAAGCCACTACCAAAAATGTAAGGATCCCTGTCCAATAATCTCTCGGTGGCTGCACCGTCTTGAATTGCGGAACTGACTCCTCAGCAGAAGCGGAAAGCCCGTCCCGGACCTCCTGCCGCGGCACCGGTATTTCGGCAATCTTCGGATGGACCACCGCATCACGCGAACGATCATGAACCGGCGCTGGCTCTTCTGCCCATTGATCCCTGTCCGCGGCCACCAGGTCGGAAAAATGAAACCTGGCCGGCGCCATAGGTTCAGGCGGAGCTACGGGCTCAGGGGCAGGCTCCAGTTCCTGCGGCATGGTCGATATTCCCAACGCGATCAGCACGCTCCGCGACAGCGCCAGCAAAGTCTCCGCGTCGCGATCATGAAAAGCAAAACTATGCGGCGAGAAAATCTCAAAAATACCCAGCAGGAAATCCCCGTAAACCATGGGAATAACCAGCACCGACCTCACGCCCAATTGCCGGCAGGCTTCCGCGTCCACTCGCGGATCAAAATCGCAATCGTCGCAACGCTGCGTTTCCCGAGTGTTGACACAAAACGCAGAAAGACCATGTTCGGTGTTCAGCCGTATTCCCAGGTCCGGCGCGGTTTTTCCCGTCGAAGCCCGGCATATAAGTTCGTCGCCCCGGGCTAGGGCAATCGCTGCCCCGGTCGCGCCCGTCGCCAGGCACGCCTGCTCGACGATGTCATTAAGTTGGAGGTCTCGCGTAAGTTCGGCGGGAGTTCCCTCGTCTTTGGCTGATAGCAAAACCGCCAGATGATCGATCGAGATTCGGGACGGGGAAACAGCACGCGACTCATCCCGGCTGGACGTCGGCTGTCCGCCGGGAGAACCATGGTCCCAGGGGTCGGATGGCAACATAAATTGATGCGCCATAGAAGTGGCGTAATTCAATGACGAATCTATGGCTGGAAAGCCTGCCATCCAAGCTACTTACTGCCCAGACAAAACCAAGACAGGCTAACTCTCAAATTACAAACTGATTAAGCGGAGTTTCATCCGCCGATGCCCTCCTTGTCAACGTTTATTGACGGCTCTCGCAGTCTCCGGAGTAACTGTTACGAATTACGAAATAAATCAGCTCAGTTCGACTACGTTGAATTGCTTGAATCGCCAAAAAATGTTCTGATGTCCAAGCTGTTTCCGTCTTCTCCAGGCTTGCCTAGGGAATTTCTTCTCTTTACTAGTAGGAGCTCACAGGTGGGAATGTCCCAAACCGAAACAGTTCAGCTATCACGCTCCGACCAATGGCATGCCGTAACCGCCAGCTTCCTTGGCTGGACCCTTGATGCCTTCGATTTCTTCGTCCTGGTCTTTCTTCTCGACGTGCTGGCTGCTCAATTCCATGTCACCAAAGCAGCTATGGTGTGGACCATTACCGCGACCTTGGCGATGCGGCCCCTGGGTGCCCTCATATTCGGTCTATTGGCGGATCGCTACGGACGCCGCAAACCTCTGATGTTGAATGTGGTCTTCTTCTCGCTGGTTGAACTGCTCTGCGGGTTCGCTCCCAGTTACACAGTATTCCTGGTGCTCCGCACCATTTACGGCATCGGCATGGGCGGCGAGTGGGGGGTTGGCGCGTCGCTGGCCATGGAAAATGCTCCCGCTCGCTGGCGAGGAATTCTCTCCGGCATACTGCAAAGTGGATACTCAATCGGCTACCTGCTGGCAGCGGTCGCTTCTCATTTCATTCTTCCCACCTTCGGCTGGCGCGCCATGTTCTGGGTCGGCGGCGCACCGGCATTGCTCGCGCTTTACATCCGCTCCAAGGTGAAGGAGTCCAAGGCTTGGGAACAGCACCGGGCTCCCACCGTGTCAGCCATCATGAAGACTGCCAGAGGACACTGGAAGATATTCAGCTACCTGACGTTGTTAATGACGTTGATGATGTTTCATTCCCACGGCAGCCAGGATCTTTATCCCGATTTTCTGAAGACGGCGCACAAATTCAGCGGTGCAGTCGTCGCCAACATGGCGATTCTCTATAACCTTGGGGCGGTGCTCGGTGCCTTGGTCTTCGGGTTCTTCTCGGAAAGGCTCGGCCGGCGGCGAAGCATGATTGCAGCCCTCCTGCTATCAACGGCCGTAGTCCCCATGTGGGCCTTCGGATCCTCGCTCCTGGTCCTCGCTATTGGAGCATTCTTCATGCAAGTAGGAGTGCAGGGAGCGTGGGGAATCATCCCTGCGCACCTGAACGAACTTTCCCCGGACTCAGTTCGTGGGCTGATGCCCGGCTTTGCCTACCAATTGGGAATTCTCTTCGCGGCGCCCACCAACTCCATCGAGTACGCCCTTCGCGACCGTTTCGGTTACAACTGGGCCCTGGCAGGCTTTGTAGTGGTAAATGTGATCCTGCTGATAACAGTAATCTCACTCGGCAAAGAGAAAAAGGGCAAAAGCTTCCTGCTGGAATCAGCAACAGCCACCTAGGACGGGTTCTGCGATCGGTCCGCGCCGAGCAAACCTCGGCAGCCTCGACTAGCAAAGAAAAAGGCCAAGTCCAAAGACTTGGCCTCTATCACCTCAATCCAACTTACAACGAACTCATATTCGACAGGAACTCGGTATTCGACCGCGTCTTCCCCAGCTTATCAATCAGTAGTTCCATCGCCTCCACCGGAGACAACGGATTCAGCACCTTCCGCAAAACCCAAATCCGCGTAAGGTCTTCCTTAGGAATGATCAGCTCTTCCTTACGAGTACCGGAGCGCTGAATATCGATCGCCGGAAACACGCGTTTGTCGGAAAGCTTGCGGTCCAGAATGACCTCGCAGTTGCCGGTACCCTTGAATTCTTCAAAGATAACGTCATCCATGCGGGAACCGGTGTCGATCAAAGCCGTCGCAATGATGGTGAGCGACCCGCCCTCTTCAATGTTTCGCGCCGCGCCAAAGAACCGCTTCGGACGCTGCAAAGCGTTTGAGTCGACGCCGCCGGAAAGCACCTTTCCCGATGGCGGCACGATCGTGTTGTAGGCACGCGCCAAGCGGGTCACGGAGTCGAGCAGAATGACGACGTCGCGCTTGTGTTCCACCAGCCGCTTCGCCTTTTCAATCACCATCTCGGCGACTTGTACGTGCCGCGCGGCCGGCTCATCGAAGGTCGATGAAATAACTTCGCCCTTCACTGATCGCTGCATGTCGGTGACTTCTTCCGGTCGTTCATCAATCAACAAAACAATCATCACCACTTCGGGATGATTTGTCGTGATGGAGTTCGCCACGTTCTGCAGGATCATGGTTTTTCCAGCACGCGGCGGGGAGACGATCAGGGCGCGCTGCCCCTTACCGAGCGGCGTGAGCAAATCCATCACCCGGGCAGTCACGTTTTCGCGCACCGACTCCAGCTTAAGCCGCTCCTGCGGATATAGCGGCGTCAAATTGTCGAACAGGATCTTGTTGCGGGCTTCGTCGGGCGACTCGAAGTTGACCGCTTCAATCTTAACCAGGGCAAAGTACTTCTCACCCTCGTGCGGCGGCCGCACCTGGCCGCTGATGGTGTCGCCGGTTTTAAGGTCAAATTTGCGAATCTGTGAGGGCGAGACGTAAATGTCATCCGGGCCGGGCAGATAGTTGTAGTCCGGGGACCGGAGGAAACCATAACCGTCAGGCAGGATTTCCAACACGCCTTCGGCGAAAATGTGGCCTTCTTTTTCGCTCTGTGCCTGCAGAATCTTGAAGATAAGGTCTTGTTTGCGCAGACCGCTGGCGCCGGGCAGATCCAAAGATCGGGCGATCTTGGTCAGCTCAGTTATGTTTTTTTCTTTGAGTTCAGCGATGGTCATTTTCCACCTGCGAGGAGATTTTTAAGGAGGGTCAAAAACAGGAAAGACTTACACCGGCAGAGGATGAAGGCGGGGCCTGTATCAGGCCGCCCGCCTTTGTGCCTCAGCAAAATGCTCCGGCTCGGCCAAAACCGCCTGCCGCTCCGAAACTGCGATCCGTTCCAGGACTTCGTTCATAGTCTCCTGGATGCGGGTGTTGGGTTTGTGAAACTTACGGGTTGCTTTCGACGCTAACTGACACAGCATGTAGCGGTTACGCAACGTGTGTAATGCATCGAAAACGCGATCAGAGCGCTTCATGACCTGTCTCCTAAATTATGCCAAGTTGGCTTATTCCCACCACACAAGGGCTGCCTACGTCTGGATGCCGGCTGCCTAAGTTATTCAATCCAGATGGGTTTTACAGGAAAGCTCCAACTACTCGTATAGATGCTCCGCGAGAGCCGAAAGTTTCTTCTCTTTAAGGAATGGCCCGGTATTGGCGGAGGTTCTTCAGACAACAGCCTAAAACTGTCCCCGGAACTGCCTAATGTAGTAGCGAAGCTCTTTAAGGTCAAGTAATTAATTCGATACGAATCAGCAAGGAAACTGGTCATGTACCAATGGGCAGGGCAGGATTTCCCCTCGCGATTCCGGGCCGCACTAGTAGTTCCCGCGCCAAACTGCCAGCGGTTAACCCGATGCGCCTATAATCCTCGAGTGCGAGGTTTCCTTGCGCAGCTCGTTCTGCTTCAGGTCGCCTGCCTTTCCGGGGAACTGCCCTTGGCATCGGCACAACTATCCTTTCCGATTTTGCGGGATGACTTGAGAACTACTCCGTCCTGCCCGGCACCCGATTTCTCTCCTGGTAAGCGGTTCCCAGGCGAACGTTCCATCTCCCAAATATCTTTTTCTAACGTGTCCCGCATGCCGGTTGTGGATCAGGAGCAAATTATCGCTTTGCTCAAACAACCGCAATATTCGGGAACTCCCGATGAAATCGGCAAGGAATTACTGGAAAGGGTAGGCGCCGAGTGGGCAAACCGGGGCTTTATCAAGGTCCACGCCCAAGGCGACGCACATCTCGCCAGCGGAAATCCGCCCGGCGAAGGTGTCTCGATGAATGTCTATGTCGAGGAAGGCCCCAGGTACAGATTAGGGGGAATCTCCTTTCAAAACAACCGTGCGGTCGCAAATGTGAAAGTCTTGCGCCTGCAGTTTCGCATCCGGGACGGAGCAATCTTCAGCAGGAAAAAGATCGGACAGGGACTGGAAAACCTTCGTCTTGCCTACCGGCAGCTTGGCTACGTTAACTTCACCGCAGTTCCGAGTCCGACCTTTGATGACGAAAATGGACTGGTTTACCTGGCTGTCGATCTCGACGAAGGGAAACAATTCTATGTAAGCAACCTCAAAGTTGACGGAGTCCCCCCGCAAGAGTCGCAGAAGCTCTTGCGCAACTCTCTGCTACATCCAGGGCAAGTCTACAATGACCGTTTGCTCAGATACTCAATGAAGGCTTTGCCCCTGCCGGACCCAGGTTCCATCGCAACTTACAAGTTAGACCTGGATGAAGCCGAAGGAACGGTCGCGATTGCAATCCGCTTTGTCCACTGCCCGGGTGGTTAACCACTCCTCTACTTTTCCCCGAACCTGAATGTCATCCCCACGGTGACCCCAATCGGGAATCCCGGCGTGCCATGCAAGCGCGCAATTGCCGGATCATCCGGCGAAATCCGCGATTCAAAATAATTCTGCGTCTCCCAGTAACGCTTGTTGTTCAGATTGTCGATCGCAAAGTTCAGGTCCATGCCATGGCGAATCCGCTTGGACATGCTCAGGTCGACTACATCAAGTCCGCTTGCAAGCGGTACTGCGGCATCGGTTCCGTCCAGGATGTAACCGCTTATGTGGCGATACCGCAAAGATCCACCCCGCGGATTTTTTT
>CAWGQZ010000029.1:0-94603 GCA_963824805.1 uncultured Acidobacteriaceae bacterium
ACCGGGAAAGCGGACCGCGGCGGGGAAATTCCGGTCGTCGCCGCTATTGTCGCGCAGAATGCTGAGCCGGCCGAAAAGCTTCATTTTGCTGTTCAGGTTGTAATCCAGCCGCGCCACGTAGTCATTGGCAGTGCGCGATGCCGGAGCGTTGAAGCGGAATCCGCCAGTATTGACGCCGTCGCCGCCGCTTAGATCATTGGCCTGAGGATAGCGGCCATTGATGAAGCTCAGCAGAGCCGAGTTGTCCCCGACGCCTTGCGGATCAAACGCGCGACTCCGGCGGGGTTAACGAAAGAAATGCAATTGGGCTGGGTATTAATTCGGCTGGCTTCGTCGCAACCGGAATTGTTGTTGATGTATCCGACATTGCCGGCGCGGAACGAATCCAATGGCACTACGGTGGTGACAGTATCCTCTTGCGCATCACGCCGTGCTTGGTAGTTAAAGAAAAAGAACAGCTTGTCTTTGATAACGGGTCCACCAATGGAGCCACCGAACTGATTACGAATCAGCTTGGGACGGTCAATCCCGGCCTGCTTATTGAAAAAGTCGTTGGCCTCGGTAACCGTGTTGCGATGATATTCAAAGAGTGATCCGTGCCAGTTGTTGCTGCCGCTCTTGGTAACCAACTGAATCTGGGCGCCGCTGCCGCGGCCACTCGCCGCCAGTGGGTTGGCGGTTTCCGCGCGGAATTCCTGAATGGAATCAACCGGCGCGTTGCCCACCGTCGAGAAGGCCTGTCCGGTGGCGAAGTCGTTTACGTCCAGTCCATCGAGCGTGATGTTGCCCTGATCGGTGCGCGAGCCGGTGACTGAGCCATCACGACTCGAATTAGGATCGTCGGCGGTCAGATCGTCGCTGGTGACGCCCGGCTGAAGGACCAGAAGCGCAGCCGGTGAATCGCGGATCTGAATTGGCAACTCGTGAACGTTGCGCATGTCGAAGTTGTTGCCGATAGTGGCATCGGTGGTGTCGAGCGTTACCGCCTGCCCTATTCCCGAAACTTCGACGGACTCGGAAATCTTCCCGATCTGCATTTCTGCATTCTGGGTATGTGTCGTACCCACGGCAACGTAGATGTTGGAAATGGCCGTGGTCTCAAAACCCTCTTTGCTGAGTTCCAGTCTGTATCCGGGCCCTGGCAGTAGCCGGGCGAAGGTGTAGCCTCCGTCGGAATTCGTTTTGGTCTCATAGCGAGTGCCGGTCTTGGAGTCCTGCAGTTTTACGGTGACGTCGGGCAATACGGCTCCGCTGGGGTCGGTCACAATTCCGGTGAGTGAGGCGACCTCCTGCGCCCGCGCTCCCACAGGCAACAGAACCATCAACAACAGGGCAAACAATACAAACTGTCTTTTCATGTTTAGTCCTTTACTGATAATGAGTTGCAGGCCCATAGAAGTGCAGTTCGTGCGCCATTCAGATAGGAAGTGAAAGATTCATCGGGCTGGATTTTTGTCTGAAAACAGGCAATGAATTTCCTGCGTTGGGAATAATCCAATCGACAACAGAAATGGAGACTTTCCAAATGAAGAAGAGTGGGACGAACGGTTATGGATTAATGGAGCTTAGTGATCTTGACTGGTGTATCGCGCGGGGATAGAGTCCCTGTAAAATAACTTCATGGCGGAGCGAAACATAACATTTTGGAAGTTCGGAGCCGCGACCGTGCTTATCGTGGGCTCGTTAGGTTTCCTCGCCTATACCGGCGTGCAGGAAAGTAAGAGCTACTACGTCACCATTAAAGAGTTGCGCGGTATGCAAAGTGACGTTCACAGCAAGCGCCTGCGCGTGGCCGGAAATGTACAGCCTGGGTCGATCAAGCGAAACGGAACTCGCGTCGAATTTGTTCTGGTAGAAAACGATCAGACGCTGCAAGTGATTTACACGGGCACGGAAGCTCCGCCGGACACTTTCAAAGATGATTCGCAGGCACTGGCCGACGGAAGCTTCGGCACCGACGGCGTCTTTCACGCGAAGCAGTTGCAGGCCAAGTGCGCGTCGAAGTATGCACCGAAGCCGGGAACTGCGACTCCGGCAAAGACTATGACCGAAGGTCAGCCCGCCAGCGTTCCCGCCGGTAGCGGCAATTAACCTAGTCTTTTTTGTCATCCTCAGTTGAGCCTGAGCAAGCCGCTCATGTGAAATCGAAGAATTTTTGCCGCAAGTTCTTAGGGTCGTAGGGATCGCATCGTCGCACCATGGTGATGGAGTTGTATTCCGCAACCCCAGCGAAAGCCTTCCTCTAAGCCTTATGCTTTTCGCGCGAGAAAACTATGGGCGATACCGTCATCGACGTCGAAGGTAAACACCTGAAGGTCACCAATCTGGATAAAGTTCTGTATCCAGCGGCGAAGTTCACCAAAGGGCAAGTGATCGATTACTACGCCCGCATCGCGCCGGTGATAATTCCGCACCTCAAGGGGCGGCCTCTGACTCTGAAGCGCTATCCGAGTGGAGTCGACGGCGAATTCTTCTTTGAAAAGAACGCCACCAAGCACCGGCCGGATTGGGTGAAAACCGCTCCCATCTGGAGCGAGGGCAACAGCCGCGATGTGAACTACATTCTCGCCAATGATCTTCCCACCATCGTCTGGATAGCGAACCTCGCGGGAATTGAACTGCACCCGTCACTCTCGCTGGCAAAAGAAATTACCTGCCCGACCATGATGGTGTTCGACCTCGACCCCGGTCCTCCGGCCAACATTGTGCAATGTTGCCAGGTGGCCTTCTGGCTTCGTTCCATCTTCGAGCGATTCCAGCTGGAAAGTTTCGCCAAGACCTCTGGCTCGAAAGGCCTTCAGATTTACCTTCCGCTCAATACCAAGACCAGTTATGACGAGACGAAGCCGTTTGCTCACGCGCTGGCACGGCTGCTCGAGACCGAACATCGCGATCTGGTCGTCTCGGACATGAAGAAGTCGCTGCGCGTAGGCAAGGTTCTGGTCGACTGGAGCCAGAACGACGAGCACAAAACCACTATTGGCGTTTATTCCCTGCGGGCGCGGGAGCAGCCAACGGTATCGACTCCGGTCAGCTGGGATGAGGTGGAAGCTTGCCTGGAAAAGAAAGATGCGGACCTATTAGTTTTTAACGCCCCGCAAGTTCTGCAGCGGGTCAAAAAAGATGGCGATCTGTTCGCTCCAGTCATCAGTTTGAAACAGAAGTTGCCAAAACTGGCGGGCCTGCAAAAAGCTGCGCCGGCAAGAACCGGAATCGACATCGCGGCCCAGGCAGGGACCCCGAAGCCGCGCAAAACTGCAAGGAAAGCAAAAGCCAAACTCTGAGACTTTCTCTTTGACATCTGTGTTCCCTGTGGTGAAAAACCTTCACCACGAAGAACACCGAGATCGCAGAGGCTGCTATGCTTTGGACGGATCATGGCACAACTCTATGCAGGCACATCCGGCTGGGCCTATCCGTCGTGGAAGCCTGATTTTTATCCGCAGAAGTTAGCTCAGGCAAAGTTTCTTGGCCACTATGCAACGCAGCTGAATGCTGTCGAAGTTAACTTTACATTTCGCCAACTCTTGAAAGACACCACCGCCGCAAAAGTGGATCGCCGGCACACCGGATCATTTTCTCTTTACCGCGAAGGCCCACCAGGTCATCACCCACATCAAGCGGCTGAAACAAACGGATGACTTTCTGCCGCGTTTCTTAAGTACTCTCGAACCTATCGCCAATGCCGGGAAACTTGGGCCCCTCTTGTTCCAGCTTCCACCGAACATGAAAGCGGATGCGGGAGTGCTCGAAGAGTTCCTGAAGATACTGCCGCGCGGAGTGCAATCCGCTTTCGAGTTCCGCAATGTTTCCTGGTTCTCGGACGAGATTTTCGAGCTGCTTAAGAAATACAACCGCGCGCTGTGCATCGCCGAGACCGAGGAACGTGTCACTCCTGAGGTGGTCACCGCTGACTTCAACTATTACCGCTACCGCAAGCCTACATATACCGGCGAAGAACGCGCTGCCATGGTGCAGCGTATGCGCGAGCATATCGACGCCGGGCGGAATGTCTTTGCTTATTTCAAGCACGAAGAGACGCCACAGGGGGCGTTGTATGCCGTCGATGTATTGAAGCAATTCACCTCCACCTAACTTGTCGTGATGAGATGGTAGGACAGCACCAGCGCACCAATCCCACCACTTGGCGCAACGTCCGATAACGGGGGATACTGTTTTGTGACTTCCGAGGCCAATACACGCCTGCTTTCTGCCTTTCTCGACTATCTGAAGATTGAGAAGGGACTGGCTTCGCTCACTGTTTCCGCCTACGAAACCGACATCCGGCAATTTGCTGGTTTCCTTGAAAGGCGCAAGCGCGGCCTTTCCGCTGCTCGCCGCAATGATGTCAGTGACTTTATGCAGCAGATGTTTTCCAACTCCGTCGATGGACGCTCGGTCGCCCGAAAACTTTCGGCGCTTCGCCAGCTTTACAAATTCCTGCTGCTTGACGAAGTGATCAAGCACGACCCCACGCTCAACATCGACTCACCGAAGCAGTGGAAGGTATTGCCGAAGGCGCTAGCACGCGACGAAGTTGACTTTATGCTGCATCGGGAGAGTAACCAATCCCCTGCAATCGCCTTACGCAATCGCGCCATGCTGGAAGTCTTTTATGCGGGTGCACTGAGAGTTTCAGAGATTGTCGGGGTCAAGCTGGAAGACTTGAAACTTGATCTGGGCTATCTGATGGTTCGCGGCAAAGGAGATAAGGAACGAATTGTGCCACTGGGCCGTTCGGCGCAGGTTGCAGTGAGCACCTATCTAAAAGATTCCCGTCCCGCTATCGCTCAGGGCAGAAGCTCCCCCTTCTTGTTTGTGGGACGCGGCGCGAAACCTCTGACCCGGCAGCGGGTATGGCAGATGGTGCGGGAGAGCAGCAACTCCGGACGCCCCGCCAGCCCGCACATGCTGCGCCACAGCTGCGCTACCCACATGGTGGAAAACGGCGCGGACCTTCGCACCGTGCAGACGATTCTCGGGCATTCCGATATTTCGACCACCCAGGTCTACACCCACGTCGCGCTCGATCGTTTGAAGAATGTCTATCAGAAACACCATCCGAGAGCGAAGGCGCGATGACTGCGAAGACTCAAGCACAAAAGGCAACGTTGCAATTTCTGGCTTCGCTTCGCCAGCGCAACGCCTCTGTCCATACGCTGAAGGCTTACCGCGGCGATCTGGAAGCTTTCTCCGCTTATATCGGCCAACGGGATTTGAAGGCTGTCGATCATGTCGCCATTCGCGGATTTCTTTCCCATCTCTACGACAAGGGTCTCGGCAAGACCTCGGTGGCCCGATCGCTGGCCGCGTTGCGTTCGCTCTACCGCTGGATGGCGCAAGAAGGCATGGTACAGCAGAACCCCGCGGCGCTGGTTTCTACCCCGAAACTTCCCAAAAAGCTTCCCCGCGTCCCAACCATCGAGGAAATGAACACCGTCCTCGACTGCAAGATGCCCGAGGCTGCCTCCTTTCCCGAGCGCGATCACCTACTTTTTGAACTGCTTTACGGATGCGGCATCCGTAATTCAGAGCTGGTGGGAATCAATCTCGACGACATCCGCCTCAGCAACGAGGCCATTCTGATTCGCGGCAAAGGAAAGAAAGAGCGTTACGTTCCTTTCGGAGACTCCGTGAAATCGGCGCTGGCTGCGTACTTGCCGGTCCGCCAGAAGCTGCTCAGGAAAAACCTGCCTGCCCTGCTGGTTAACCAACGCGGCGGACGCCTCACCACCCGCAGCGTGGGCCGAATCATCAAGAAGGTGGCGGTCGCGAAAGGCCTTTCGCCGGACGTGCATCCTCACACCCTGCGCCATGCCTTTGGCACACATATGCTGGAAGAAGGCGCTGACCTGCGCGCCATCCAGGAAATGCTTGGACACGAGCGGCTTTCCACCACCCAGCGCTATACCCAGCTCTCCATGAAGCACGTGATGCAGGTTTACGACCAGACGCACCCACGGGCGAAGTAGTCAGGCTTTCTCAAGGGTGTTGTACTCTTAGCGACATGAAATTCTGTATCTCTCTCATATTGCTATTGTCTTCCGCTTCGCTCTTCGCCCAGCACCTGGTTCCGCAGCCAGTTTTCAACGCCATCGCCACCGAATATTCCGGCGAGGCCGCGCAGGAATATGACCGCCAGATTGTGCAATACCACCGCATTCAGGGCAGCCCGATGATGGCCGATGTTGCCGAGAAGGTGGTCCTTGCCAAGTTGCAGCACTGGGGCATTGAGTCAAGGATCGAGCAATTTCCTTCTGACGGGAAAACCCGCTACCAGACGCACATCTCGCCCATGGGATGGGACATGCGGGGCGGCGAACTCTGGGTAGAGAGCGCTAGCGGCCACCGGCAAATGAAACCTTTTCGCATCTGCCGCTATCGCGATGTACCCATGTGCGTCTCGACTTATTCCAAAGGTGGTGAGTGGACAGGAGAGTTGGTCGAAGTTGGCGCGGGCACGAAAGACGCCGACTATGCGGACAAAGATGTGCGCGGAAAAGTGGCGTTGGCGTATGGATACGCAGGCACCGTGGTGCGGCAGGCAGCTTTGCGTCATGGGGCGGTGGGAGTCGTGATTTATCCTCCGCCGGGAGACCGGACCGAACATCCTGACATGGTCCGCTACAACGGCATTTGGCCACGCGCGGAAGAAATGGAGAAGACGGCTGGAGGATTTCAGATTTCGGCCAATCAATACACCATGCTGCGCGAATTGATGCAGCAGGGACCAGTGAAAGTGCGCGGCAAGATTGACGCAACCCTGAAGCCGTTTCAATTGACATTGGTCCATGCCTATATCCGGGAAAGACGCCCGGTCCGGAGGTTCTAATTACCGGCCACCTCGATCATCCCAAGTGGAGCGCCAACGACAATGCCAGCGGATCGGCTGCGATGATGGAGATGGCGCGTAGCCTGCACGCGTTGATCGCTGCTGGCACCTTGCCCGCTCCCGATATGACGCTGCACTTCATGTGGGTGCCGGAATTTTTTGGAAGCATGGCTTATGTAACCAAACATCCGGAGGCGCGAGGCTGTAACCGCGGTTGGGACGATCCGCGGCAAACCCCGGCCAACAAGCCGTCGAACGCCGGGGATCCCTGCATCCTGTTCAACCTGAACCTGGATATGGTCGGCGAAGATACGGTCAAGACCAACTCGCGCTTTTACATCACGCGTACTCCGGATTCGGTGCCTGGGCTCATGAATGCCGCCATGGAAGACGTGCTGAAGCAGACTCGGGAGGCCCATCTCTTTGCCCCGACGGGCACCCGTAACTACTGGCCTGCTGAAATGGCGTCTTACATGCAAGGCAGTGATCATGACGTCTTCCTGGGACTGGGAATTGCCTCCACGATGCTGGGCCACGACCCTGACTGGACGCACCATTCGAGCGAAGATACCGTCGACAAGACTGACGCCTCGGAGTTTCTGCGGGTAGGCGTGCTGGCGGCGGCAGCCGCCTACTACGGTACGACCGATGCTCAAGGCAAAGAGAACGATCTGTGGCTTCGGCCCAGTAACTGGGGTACGGGGGAGATGATCGCCGACCGGGCTAAACGCGTCGCTGAAACTTTGGCCGGGCCGGTATCAGAGGCGAGCAAGCAAAGGCTGCGGACTGACCTCGAATACATGGCAACGATGATCGACCAGCAGCAACACGCGGCACAGCAGTTTCTTCAGGAAGATCAGCAGCCTGCCCCGGATACTGAGTTCCAAATCAAAATCTCGTCCCGGGCAAAGAAGAAATCCTCCGGGCCGGTGGCGCACCGTTTGACGCTGCTGCCAGTCTACGAAGAGACCTTTGAGCACCTGTCGGGAGATGACCTGAAATGGTGGAGCGCACAGCAGTCGGTCTTCAGCAGCGACGCGCCGGGCGGTGGCCTGCCAGCCGGGCCGACCCTGGACCTGGTCGTGTATGAAGCCATCAATTTCATGGACGGCAAGCGCACGAATCCGGAAATCGCGGAGTTGTTATCGGCAGAATATGGGCGCGATTTCAGCGCGGAGTGGATGGACCAGTTGGTGGGGGTGCTGGGAAGGTTGCAATTGGTGAGCGCAAAATCGACCGCCGCTTCGGAAGGGCTTCGGTGAACAAGAAAGCCCCGCCCCGTCGCAAAAGCGACGAGGACGGGGCACCTTACCGGTTTCTTAATTAATGTCGAACTGTTCCTGATGCAGTGCCGGATCGCTCTTCACAATCATCGTGCGCTTGGTCATTTCTTCCATCTCGGCCAGCAGCTTTCCGTTGTTGCTCTTTAGCACCTTTGCTACCTCAGGATTTACCCGCAGCATCACGTCGACATGCTCCAGGTGCTTCGCGATCTTGCGCATCTCGAGGTAGATTTCGTTGCAGATCGTGGTCACTGATTTCACGAAGCCGGTGGATTCGCAATAGGGACAGGGCGTGCCGATTGTGCGCTCCAGTGATTGCTTGACCCGCTTACGGGTAATGGCAACCAGCCCGAAGTCGTTGAACTGCAGGACCTTGGATGGGGCACGGTCGCTGCGCAGGGCCTCTTCCAGCGCCTGCATCACTTTTTGACGGTTGCGGCGCTCGTCCATGTCGATGAAATCGATGATGATGATGCCGCCCAGATCGCGCAAGCGGATCTGGCGGACGATTTCCTTGATGGCGTCCACGTTGGTCTTGACGATGGTGTCTTCGAGACGGGTGGTCTTGCCTACATATTTGCCCGTATTAACATCGATCGCTACCAGCGCTTCCGTCTGATTGATCACGATATAGCCGCCGCTCTTCAGCCACACTTTCGACTTCAGCGCCTTGTTGATCTCCTCCGACAAGCCAAACTGCTCGTACAGCGGAATCTCTTTGGTGTAGAGCTTTACTCTCCGCACCAGTGCGGGCTGAAAGCGGTTGGCGAAGCGCAGAATGCGCTCGTACTCCTGTTCGTTGTCCACCCAGATGGCAGAGAAGTCGGATGTGACCTGGTCGCGCAAGACGCGTTCGACCACATTCAAATCGTGGTAGATCAAGGCCGGCGACTTGCCGTTTTCGGCGCGCGTCTTGATCTCTTCCCACAGGCCTTTGAGGAAGCGGATGTCAGCCCGAAGTTCCTCTTCATCGGCTCCCTGGGCCGCGGTCCGAACGATGAATCCGCCGTGACCGTTTTCGCGTTCGCTTTGGATAATCCGCTTCAGACGCTGGCGCTCTTCATCGGACGAAATCTTGCGCGAAACGCCGGTGTGGTTCACCGTCGGCATGTAGACCAGAAAGCGGCCAGGAAGGGCGATGTGGCTGGTAATGCGCGCGCCCTTCTTGCCGATCGGCTCTTTCGCAATCTGGACCAGGATTTCCTGGCCTTCTTTCAAAAGATCGCTGATCTGAGGAACCTGCTGGTTATCACGACGCCCGAAACGGCGGCCGCCGCCACTGTTGCGACGTCCACGGAAATTACGGCCGCGCTCAAATCCCTGGCGCTGGGGACGTTGCGTGTATCCCGCAGTTGCAGCGGGAGCACGAACCTCGACCCGGGCGTCGACCGTTCCTCCTTCAATCCCTTCGGCCGCTACGAGCGCTTCGGCTTCCGCCTGGGCTTCCTCGAGTTCGGCTTCTTCTTCGGCTTCGTCGTCTACCTCTTCCGCTCCGGCAACGTCGGCGGCTTCGCCCGAAATGGGGTCTGAAGAAAACGGCACCACGGTTTCCACCGCAGGCTCTCCGGAAGCGGCAATTTCAGTCACTGGCTCATGGAATCCATGATCTGCGTGAGTTTCTTCTTCTTCCATCTCCTCAAACGCAGCGTCTTCTTCCAGATCATCGACATAAGAGGAAAGGTCGGCTTCTTCCTCTTCGATTTCTTCCTCTTCCATGGTTCCGGTAACCACGTGCATCACCGGGAGAGCGAAATCGAGCTTGTGTTCCTTGGTTTCTTCCTGTGATTCATCGACCTGCTCGTCCAACGTCTCTGATTCGGTCACTCCCTCCCCGAAGACGGCTGCAACGTTCATCTGGTGCAGCCTTTTCTGCTCCCGGTCCCAGGCAGATTCCTGTTCCGCTTGCGGCTGGTCCCTTTCTTCCGTGATAGTGGCGGATTGGTGCCCGTCTGCAAACAGCGGTTCGTCTTCCGGAAAGGTAGATGCCAACGGCGGAGCGGATGGCTCTGCCACTGCCCGGTGCAATTCGGTGCGAGGACTGGTTTCCGCGGACCGCGAAGACGTCATCCGCGAATACTTGGATATCGACTCTCCGGGCAACACGATGGGTTGGTATCCGGGAGGCGGCGCGAAATCATCCCGCTGGGTTCTTTCCGGACGCTCGCTGCGATGAGGGCGCTCACCACGCTCGAATCGCTCGCTGCGTTCGACCCTGGGAGCTTCCCGTGGAGCTTCGGGAACGGGTGCTTCCGCTTCGGGCCGGGCAAACTTCGATTCCGGCATGCGTTCGCCACGACGGCCTCTGCGGCGTCGGCGACCACCACGGAACCCTCCGCGTCCCTCGCGCTCGCCACGGTCGCCTTCGGCGCGAAGCTGGGACTCGCCCTCACCCTGAAGCTGTGAATGTCCATCCCCCTGTGCAGCCTCTTCCCCGAGGTCTGCGGGCGCAGTTTGGCCTTCTGCCGGACGAGACTGCAGTCTTGGTTCCTGCTGCTGAGGACGGCTGGTAGGCACCTCGTCCAGGTCTTCGCTGTCTTCCAACTCCATAAAGTCGGAGACGTAGAGGAAGGCGTCGCGCTCCAGCCCGATGTCCACAAACGCGGACTGCATTCCTGGAAGCACGCGGGTGACACGGCCTTTGTATATGGACCCTGCGAGGGTGTATTCGTTTTCGAGTTCGAGGTAAATCTCGGCCAGCTGATCATCTTCCACCAACCCCACTTTGGTCTCGTGGGGCGTGGCGGTTACAAACAATTCTCTATTCATGCAAACTCCGGTTTATTGGCCGCGAGACGGCCAATGGATCACCGGCACAAAGGGAGGAAAGACAAAGGGAGGACTCAGCGTTGCGACGTTTGTGGAGAAGCCCGTCCCGGACATAGGACGGCTGGGGCCGGGGAGGTTTCTCCTGACCGAATCCGCTGCACAAGCTTGGGAATCTTTCGCACTGATCGCATTGCGCTTGCCGGGGTTTGTGACCGCTCTCTCTCGTGAGGGGGCCGTTACCTGCCCGGATCGGGCGCCTTTGCTTAATCCTGCCCGGCCTATCACTTCCAATCCAGCCGGTTCAATGCCCTCTTTACGCGAGGGCGAACGTTATCTGATCTTGTATTTCCTAAAACCACGCAATGGCTGGCGCAGTGACTTCGACTTTGCCCTTTCTTCGTCTTAGTTCACAAAGCGGCGCATGCGAACGTTCATCACAATTCCCAGCGCCAAGAACATGAACAGGACTGAAGACCCGCCATAACTCATGAGCGGCAAAGGTATTCCGGTGACCGGCATAAAGCCAACCACCATGCCAACGTTGACCATGATGTGGAAGCTAAGCACCGCCACCACACCCATCACTATGAACACGCCAGCGCGGTCGGGCGCCGTTTGCGCATTCTGCGTCAAACGCATTAGCACTATAAAGTATAGCAGCAGTAGAGCTAACGCGCCGACAAATCCGTGCTCCTCGGAAAAAGCGGCAAAAATGAAGTCGGTTTGGGGGATAGGAAGAAACGCCAAATGGGTCTGAGACCCGGCCGCGCTTCCCCACAAGCCTCCCGATCCTACGGCAATCAGGGATTGATTGACCTGATACCCCGAACCCTGGCTATCGGACTCCGGATCGCTGAAGCTGGTTAGCCTTTCGCGCTGGTAGGGCTTCAGGTGGTGCCACGCCAGAGGCAACATCATCACGCCCAGCAAGATCACGATCAGCGCCTGCCGTAGCCGCAATCCTCCTAAAAACAGGCCCATGATTGCGATTGGCAGGTAGGTGAGCGCCGTTCCCAGGTCGGGCTGTACCAGAACCATCAACATGGGGATACCCACGATTGCCCCTGCCTTGATGAAGTCCGGCCAGGTGAGCTCACGCTGGCTCAAATCGGTGAAGTATTTGGCCACGGCAATGATCAGGATCAGCTTGACCCACTCGGAGGGCTGAAAGTGGGCGCCCCCGGGCATCTTGATCCAACGGCGGGCCCCCAGATACTTCTGCCCAAACACCAGCACCATCATTAGCGAGGCCAGCGAAGCGATATAAAGCCAGTGGATTTTGTCGAGCAGCGCCTGATAGCTGAGGTAGCTGATGGCGAACATCATGATCATGCCCGCCCCGATCCAGTACATCTGCTTGATGTGGGCGCCGGCAAACTTGGTGTGCGCGGTGGCACTGCGAATTTCGAGCACGCCCAATCCGCAGATGATGAGTACAAATAACAACAGCCACCAGTCGAAATCACGAAATGAGACGTAGCGCGACATAGTTATGAACGGATCAGTGTGTAAGCCCTGGGGCTGCGACCGCCAGGGGCAGCCGCTTCTTGGGTATGTCCACGTTAAAGTGAGCTGCCTGGAAATTGTCGGAATGGCCGTCCGGGCTGGTTGTGCTCCAAACCGCGCCCATTTCAACATTCTTCTGGGGTTTCTGCGCTACTTTCACCGGCTGGCGGCGCTGTTTGTCGACGTAGGCTTTCACCACCTGGGCCGCGAGCCGGGCGGCGAACTGGCCGTGCTCTCCGCCCTCGAACAGAACGCCTACAACCAGCTCAGGGTTTCTGCGGGGCGTAACTCCGACGAACCAGGCGTTGTCTTTGTAGTCCTGCTTGCCGTTGGCTAGCTTTGCCTTCAGGGTGTTGCTGATGGTCTGGGCGCTGCCCGTTTTGCCGGCGAAGTCGATCCCTTGCAGGTGGGCGCTGTTAGCCGTCCCCAGCGGACCAGGAACTTCCGCCATGGCGTCGGTAATGACCTCCCAGTTCTTGGGATCGATCGGAATACTCACCCGGCCGGGTTCGGTGAAGCCGGAACCAGGTTATGGGGCAAATCGTTGGGGAAAGTCAGGTGTGGGCGCCCCATCAAGCCACCGCTGGTAATGGCGCTGATAGCGCGCGTCATCTGCATCGGCGTAGCCACCACTGCGCCTTGGCCGATTCCGACCGACATATTTTCGCCGGCATACCACTTCTGCCGGTAATAGCGGATCTTCCACTCCTCGGAAGGCATAAGCCGCTGGCTTCCTGCGGCAGATCGATGCCGGTCTTCTGGCCCAGCCCGAATTCCGTGGCGTATTTGGCCATGCGGCTGATTCCCAGGCGGTCGGCCAGGGTGTAAAAGAAAACGTCACAGGACTGGTAAATCGCCTTGGTGACATCGACTGCGCCATGCCCGTGGTGCTGCACCGCGATCCAGCATTTGAAATAGCGCCCGTAAAAAGACGCGCCCCCGGGACAGTTCACGTGCAGGTTCTGGGCAATGCCTTCCTGCATTCCCGCAGTGGCCATGATGATCTTGAAAGTCGATCCGGGCGCGAGCTGGGCCTGTATGGCCTTATTCATCAGCGGGTGTTCGTCATCGTTGACCAGCTTGCTCCACTGGTCGCGACTGATTTTGACGGCGAAGTCATTGGGATCAAACGTCGGGCGGCTCACCATTGCCAGAATTTCACCGCTGCGCGGGTCCATGGCGACGATAGCGCCATTCTTATCGCCAAGTGCCTCTTCTGCGGCGATCTGCAGGTCGATATCAATCGTGAGCTTAAGATCTTTCCCGGCCTCCG
The DNA here is from genome assembly GCA_963824805.1 of uncultured Acidobacteriaceae bacterium. Lineage (GTDB taxonomy): Bacteria > Acidobacteriota > Terriglobia > Terriglobales > Acidobacteriaceae > DATBAT01. The sequence continues at coordinate 13,661 of CAWGQZ010000029.1, forward strand.
CGTCCTTTTCCCCCAACAACCCCATTTCGCGGCCGTGGCTATTGACGACTACCTGGCGTGATCCGTTCTTGCCCATCAGCATCTGGTTGTATTCCAGCTCGATGCCCGACTTTCCGACCACGTCGCCCGAGTTGTAGAGCTCCCAGCGCGGAGAGTTGAGCATCTCTTCGCTGACCTCGCCCACGTACCCGATCACATGCGCCATAAAGCCCTTGCGCGGATAAAGCCGGCGGTGGGCCATGATGGTGTCGAGTTCCGGCAACTCGTTGCGGTGGGCCTCGATGAAGGCCAGATCGTCTTGCGTGATGTCGTCTTTGAGAAAGATCGGCTGATACTGCGGCATGGTCGCGAATCGGCGAATGCGGTCTTTAATGTCCTTCGCATCCATGTGCAATCCATCGGCGATGATGTCGGCGTCATCGTTGAGATTGCGGGTCGAATCGCGCATCAGCAGCGCGCTGAAGGAGGAGTAGTTATCGACAATAACCCTGCCTTCCCGGTCGAGGATCTTGCCCCGCGGTGCGAGGATCGGGACATCGCGTACCCGGTTCTTCTCCGCCAGCGTGGCGTAGAGATCGTTCCGCGAGACCTGCAAGCGCCAGAGACCGTAAGTCAACACCAGAAAAATGGCGAGGATGATGTATTGCGCCGCCGTAAGGCGCATAGGCGAGACTTTTTCATCGCGGCCAAACATCGAAGAGGTCAGACCTTAGACAATCCACTACGCCGGATGGATAGCGCGGCATTCAGTTGATTGAGGTTAACTCCATTGTAAACGTTGGGGCGGCCTGTGGTGTTGTCGTGGGCGGTGACGGAGGGCCATAGACGTTGGGGGAGGATGTGGCGCAGCCACCCTTGTCCACGAGGCAGGGGGAACGTGTTTCCGGAATTCTGGCTCTGCCTTCGGGAAAATGCGAGGTCGGCAGCGGCGACTCGGGGACAGGCGGATTTCTTCCTTAACTCGGCGACAACCACCCCGTCCCCCGATGTGCGCTGCCATTCGAACTTACGGAGTAATTGTTGAGGGGCGCACTAGCGATACGCCAGCGACGTAGCTAAATGTGGTGAACGTGCTGCAAATGTTGCAACACGCGTAAAGCGTTCTTCAGTTCGGAAACGAGAACGTCGGGTCGCTCATTCTCAAGTTGTACGCATCGAAGTCGTATCCCTTCCAGTCTTGGGTCCGCTATGGGTAGGGATGTGAACTCTTCCCACTCATGCGGCTGCCCTGTCCCATCCATATGATTTATGAGGAAGACTTCAACTTCGAGAGCAGTCCTTCTAACCGGTGAGTCGGACATTTCAACAAGATTTTCTCCGCTGGCGACCTTGATGTAAAGGGTTGACCCCGTCTTAAAGTTCTCTTGCGCCAGGTTGGATTTCCGCAGTGGTGGGTTGAAGCAAACCGGGGCGGTGAAAAACCGAAGTGACTGCGGTTTCTGATGCACGAGTTGCGACACGCGGACAAGAGTGTCCGCGCCGCATTAACCTTGGGGCGTCAGGTGCTTTTCGTCCCTGTGGCGGAGCCAGTCCAGGAACATCTGCTCGATCGGTTTGTCGTAGGTCATCAGGACGTGGCGAACGGTGTGTCCGCTGACGAAATGGCAGACTTCTTCGGCGAGATTTTTGGTGTGGTCGCCGGCCCTCTCCATCGATTGAGTCATAAAGATGACCTGCAGGCTGGCCTGGTGCTGCACCCGCTCGGGATTTTCAATGTGCCGCATGAAAATCAGATTTCTCAAGCGGTCCATTTCGGCGTCGGCGCGCAAGACGTCGACGGCTTTGCGCACATCGCGGGTGGAGAATGCCGAGCCCACGTCGGTCAGCATCTTTTCCAGAACTGTGGCCATGTGAGTAAGGTCGCGGGTGTCCTGAGTATCGAGCCGCGGGCCGGCTGATTGGGCACTACTGCCGAAACTGAGCAGTAGATCTCCGATGCGCTCCAGCCCGATCATGAATTTCATGCAGGCCAGCAACTCGCGGGCTTCAGTCTCGCTGACCTGAGTGATCGCCCTGGTCACGCCTTCGTCGATTTCTCGGTCGAGAGCGTCGAGCTCCCGCTCGCGTTCGTGCAGGCTGTTGAGCAAGAGAGTGGATCCGGTCGCAATGCCTTCGGCGGCGGCTGAGGCGGCCTCCTTCGCCAGGCGGCAGGCTTCGACCGTGAGCTTTACCAGGTGGGTGTAGGCAGGCTCTACTTCGGATAACTTCATGCTGGCAGTGCTCATATGTCCGCCCTTCCGCAGCTGCATTGCTGCAGTCAATCGTGCACGCCTGCTGACACGGATGTTCACCTTTCCAGCATAGGTTGTTTCCCGCCTTCCGATGATTAATAGCTGGTGAATTTCACACACCTTGGGTCGTGGCGATCAGCACGGAGGTGGAGGGCAAAGTGAAGAAGAAGGTTGAGCCGCGTGACAACTCGCTCTCTGCGCGAATCGTGCCGCCGTGCGCCAGGACGATGTGCTTGGCAATTGCCAATCCCAAGCCGGTGCCACCGGACTCGCGGGAGCGAGCCTTGTCGACGCGGTAGAAGCGTTCAAACAGCCGGGGCAAATGTTCGGACGGAATACCCGGTCCGAAATCGCGGACATAGAATTCGACTCCCTTGTCGCGGCAGCGCGCCCCTACCACGATGCGCCCCCCGGGCGCGCCGTATTTGACGGCATTGTCCATGAGATTGGCGAATATCTGGTGGATGGCCTCACGGTCAGCGCGGACCACTCCGGTTGCAGAATCTTCGACCGTAAGTTCGATGTCGAGCGCGCGCTCGCGAAAGCTCTGCGCCGCCTCACGCAGCAACTCGGCAGGAGAGACTTCCTGGAGGTCGAAACGCTGTTCGCCTGATTCCACCCGCGCCAGGGTTAATAGATCTTCGGTAAGCCGCGACATGCGGACCGCGTTCTTGCGGATGATTTCCAGGAAATCGCGGGAGTGGCCATTTTCGTCGCTGTCGAGCAGGGTTTCGGTGTAGCCCTGGATGGAGGTCAGCGGCGTTCGCAGTTCGTGTGACACATTGGCAATGAAATCCCGCCGCGTCTTTTCCGCGCGTTCGGATTCGGTAAGGTCGCGCAATACTGCGACAACGGCTCCCCCCGGCATGGGTGCAGCGGTCACATCAAAGGCGCGACCCGGCAAAATTGAGGTCGCTCGCGAGATGGCGACCTTTCCGGTAGCCAGTGCCGCCCGTACCGCGCGCAGGAAGTCGGGATCGCGAACGGTCTCTTCGATATGCGCGTTCACCCTCGTATGTTGGGGAACAAGTTGATCCATCGATTTGTTCGCCCACTGCACACGCTCATCTGCGCCGACAGCCACCACTGCATCCTGCATGCTGTTAAGCAGGCTTTCCAGCTGGCGCTGGCTGTTCTGCAGAGCTTCAAAACTTTCTTCCAACTTTCTGGCGGTTTTGTCGAGTGCCGTCGCGACCCTCCCGATTTCGTCGTTGGAAGTCTCAGAGATTCTTGCGGCAAGATTTCCCGAAGCAATCTGATTGGCAAAAGAGACGATGCGCCTTAGCCGGCTAGCCGTAACTTGCGCTGCTATTCCGGCGACGATCAAAGCCAGCAAGAAAGCCGTGGTAGAGGTGACCAGCAAGGTGTGCCGGATATGGGCAATCGCGTCCTCGACCTCGGACAACGGATAGGCCATACGCACGGCGCCGCCAGGAATGGGGACTGCGATGTAGAGAAATGGAACGCCAACCGTATGACTGCGACGAGTGTCAGAACCTACGGTCCCCTTCAACGCGCTGACAAATTCAGGCCGGGTGGCGTGATTTTCCATGGTCGCCGGGTCGGCTTCGGAATCAGCCAATACCTTCCGGAATTGTCGATCACCGTGGCCCGCGCACCGGCGGATTGCGCCGCCTGATTTGTAATCTGCTGCACCGGGTGGTCATGGTTGTCCTGCACCCGGTTGGCGAACATGGCCGCCTTTTGGCGCAGGTTCTGCTCAATCTGTTGCCGAACGGAGGCTTCCCAGGCGCGGCGCACCTCGAAGTCGAGCGTCACCGTTGCCGCGGCAATCACCACGGCAAAGGCCACCAGTAGCTTGAAGAAAATGCGATTTCTCACTTCGGGGCCTCGAAACGGTAACCCGCCCCTCGCACGGTCCTCAGGTAGCGGGGATTTTCCGGGTCAGGTTCAATCTTCTCGCGGATACGGCGCACATAGACGTCGACCGAGCGCGGGGTAACGTATGCCGTATCCCGCCAGACAGAATCAAGCAACTGGTCGCGGGTGAAGACTCGTCCGGCATGGCGGGCAAAATAGTCCAGGAGGCGGAATTCGGTGGCGGTCGTCGCCACAGTGGCGCCGCCTACGGTCAAAGTCATAGCGCTGGGGTCGATTTCAATCTCCCCGACCTTCAACGGTGTAGGCGACAGCGGCCGCTCAAAGCGGCGCAGGACTGCTTTCACCCTGGCCACCAGCTCTCGCGGGCTGAAGGGCTTTGCAATGTAGTCGTCGGCGCCGAGTTCGAGACCTAGAACCCGGTCAGCCTCGCTGCTTTTCGCGGTGAGAAAAATCACCGGGCTGGCTGCCAACGTCGCCGTCTGCCGGATCTGCCGGCACAACTCCAGGCCGTCTTTGCCGGGAACCATGATGTCCAGAATGAACAGCGCCGGGCGCTGGCGCTCGGATTCGACAATGACTGTGTGTCCGCTGGGAAACACTTTCACCGCAAATCCTGATCCCTCGAGATGGTGGCGCACCAGGCGCGAAATATCGGGATCATCCTCCACAACGTAAATGCTAGGTTTCACGGGAGTATTGTAGCGACCGAAAGACAAACTAGATAGATTCAGACGATGTGCGCGGGCAGGATTTAACAGTCCTGTAACAAAGGGGGCGGATCAGAGAGAAATGATGAGATTTCCTGCACTATCGACCTGAAACTTTGCGTTGTGCGGGACCACGGTAGTTGCGCTGTATTCGGTCACGATGGCTGGGCCGCGATAATTTTTGCCGCTGGGTAACAGTTCACGATCGTAGATTGGGGTGAGGAACCTTTTGCCGTCGAGGCTGACCGAAGCCTTTTCTGCCTTCCTGGCAATCTTCCGCTGCGGCTGATTGGTCCATCGGACCGGCGGCGACTTGACCGTTGCCCGCAGCCGCAGGGTTACCAGTTCTAGTTCTCGCTTGTCGTAGCTGTAGCCATAGCGGCGCTGGTGTTCTTGCTGAAAGGATTTCAGCAGCGCGCGAGTGTAAGGGACATTTAGTTCGTATCCCTGACCGTAGTAGCGGACGTCGACCGAGCGTCGATAGTGTGGCGTACCTTCCCAGCCTTCAAGACCCAAGTCGGTGGCGGCGCGGCGTTGCAGAGCGGTGAACTCGGAGTCAAGACGCTCGCCAGGCAGCTTGTCGGACGCCCTCCACAGCACTGTTCGCGAGTAATCTTTGACTACATCGCTGACGAGAATTCCGTACGCAGAAAGCGCGCCAGGCAAAGCTGGAATGATCACGCGCGGAATTCCGAGTGCCGACGCCAGTTCACAGGCATGCAATCCGCCCGCCCCGCCAAAGGCCACCAGCGTGAAGTCGCGCGGATCGTATCCGCGTTCGATTGAAACCACGCGAATAGCTTTCTCCATGGTCGAGTTCACTACCCGCACCACGCCCGAAGCAAACTGCTCGAGGGTAAGATCACTCTTCTGTTGCTTAAGCCATTGCGCCAGGAGCTTACGGGTTCGCTCGATATCCAATGTGAACTCACCGCCGAGAAAGCGGTCGGGCCGTAAGCGTCCCAGGATTAAATTCGCGTCGGTTACGGTCGGCTGCGTGCCTCGTCCGTAACAGATCGGCCCCGGGTCAGCCCCGGCGGATTCTGGCCCTACTCGCATTGCACCGGCCGCATCGAAGCGTGCGAGCGATCCCCCGCCCGCACCTACGGTATGGATATCGAGAATCGGCACCCCAATGGGCAGCCCTGCGACCTCCGCTTGCGCCCCAGCACGAATCTCCCCATCGACCAGGGCAACATCACTGGATGTGCCGCCGATGTCGAAGGAAATAATCCGCTCGAAGCCGCTTCTCCTGGCCATGGCGGCTGCTCCCACCACGCCACCCGCCGGTCCAGAAAGTACGGTCCGCACCGGTTCACGAGCAGCGGTCTTTAGAGCGGTGATCCCTCCGCTTGACTGCATCACGAAGATTCGGCCGGCAACGCGCTGCTCCAGGCTCTCCAGGTAACGCTGAATTACCGGCTGCAGATAAGCGTTAATCACTACCGTGCTGGTGCGCTCATACTCGCGGAACTCCGGCAGGATTTCATGAGAGACGGAAAGCGGGAGGTTCAATTGTTTAAGTGCTTTCGCGACTCCCTGCTCGTGCTTCGAATTGGCGAATGAAAAAAGCAGGCAGATGGCGATGGCTTCCGCTTTGTTGCGGCGAATTTTTCTAGCAAGTGCTTTGACGTCGTTGCCGGAAAGATCCTCCACGATTTCGCCATTGCTTCCAATCCGCCCCGCCACGCCGAAGCGAAGGTCGGCGTTCACCAGTGGCTCAACCCGATCAAAGAAAAAGTCGTAGAGCTTGGGACGCGCCTGACGTCCGATTTCAATTGCATCCTCAAATCCTGCGTTAGTTACCAGCGCGACACGCGCGCCTTTGCGCTGCAACAGTGTGTTAGTGCCAACGGTGGTGCCGTGCAGCAGCGTCACCCGGCCAGTTGCGCCGCTCTTTCTCACCGCATCGGCAATGGCCCGCGAGGGATCAGCGGGAGTCGAAAACACTTTCACGATCTGCGCCGAACCCTTCTTCACCCACACGCAATCGGTGAAGGTCCCGCCGGTATCGATGGCGAGGCGCAACGCCGGTTTGGGGTTTCTAAGCATGAGGAACCGTAGAGTACCATCTGAGAAAGGGAGTCTGCCAAGAGGAGCGCCCGCCGTGAAATACGACTTTCTGGTTGAAGCCTATGCCACCGAACGAATCAAGATTCTCAGCGTGTGGAGCGAGTTCAATGACGAAGATCTTCCCATCCGGCCACACGACGGCGACCCGCGGGGCCGCAGCGTGCTCGAACAGATGGTGCACCAGTGCCTGAGCGAAGATGGATGGTTCAAGAGTATGCTGGGAATCGATGTGGCAGCTTCTCCGCTGCCAAAAGATGAGACTCGTAAGGCTTTCATAGCCTGCTACGCCGAAGACAGCGAGAAACGCTGGAGGGCGTTGCAGGAGAAAGATGACGCGTGGTGGGAAGAAACCACCAGGTTCTTTGAAGAGAACAGATCACGTGCCTGGGTCATGACGCGCCGCCTCACCCACAGTTCACATCACCGCGGCCAGCAGATGGCGATGCTGCGCATGTTGGGGCGCGACCTTCACAGCAACTACGGGCCGACTGCGGACACGGGCGGGCTGCCGAAAGACAAAGCGCCCACTATTTACGCGTACGCAAATCTCAACGATCTGCTGGCGGGCGGTAACAAAGCGCCACTTCCGGGCGCGGCCGGAAAAATCGTGACTGAGCGCCCCGGCAGGTAGACTTACTTGCTGCCGCTGAAAGCCAGGGTCAGCAAGGTTTTCTGCTCTACTTCGTGCGCCTTCGCCGATCCGGTCGCCGGGCTGGCGCTGGCCGAGCGCTTCACCGCCAGTACGGCCTTATTTCCCGCGATGCGCCGCAGGCGGGGCAACACATAGAAGAGCGGCTCCCATGTTCGACGGTTCTTCCTGCACCCAAACAATGTCGCGGGCTTCGCTATGGCGCTCAAACTCGGTCAACAGGTCGGCCTCGGGGAATGGATAGAGTTGCTCCAGAAAGACAATGGCTGTCGAAGTATCGTTGCGCTTCTTGCGTTCGGTGCGAAGCTCGTGCCCGATCTTTCCGGTACACAATAAAATCCGGCGGGCGGACTTGGCTTCGGTGTCGGGCACGACGCTGAGAAATTTTCCGCGGGTAAGGTGTTCAATCGGTGAAGAAGCATCCGGATGACGCAACATGCTCTTGGGGGTAAACACCACCAGCGGCTTGCGCCACGGGCGAAGCGCCTGCCGCCGAAGAAGATGAAAATACTGCGCCGCATTCGAAGGCTGGCAAATTTGCAGATTGTCGCGCGCCGCCAGTTGCAGAAAACGTTCAATACGCGCGCTGGAGTGTTCCGGGCCCTGCCCCTCGTAACCATGCGGCAACAACAACACGACGCCGGAAAGCAGGTTCCACTTGTCTTCGCCTGCGCAGATGAACTGGTCGATCACCGCCTGGGCAACGTTGACGAAGTCGCCAAACTGCGCCTCCCACAACACCAGGGCCTCGGGATAATCGCGGCTGTAGCCGTATTCGAAACCCAGAACGCCTGCCTCGGACAATGTCGAGTTATAGATTTCGCAACGCGCCTGCGTCTCCGAGACGTGCTCGAGCGGCACATACTCCTGCTCATTTTCGATATCCACCAGGACCGAATGGCGCTGGTTAAAGGTGCCGCGGCGGCTGTCCTGTCCACTGAGTCGTACCGGAATTCCGTCCTTGCCAGGCTGCCGAACGCAAGCGCTTCCGCCATTCCGTAATCGAGCGGACGCTTGCCGACACCCATCTCGGCACGCTGCTCCAGCAGCTTTTTAACCTTGGGATGAATGTGGAAACCCGCGGGATACGTGGTCAGCCGAGAAAGCAGTTCGGACAATTCCTCCGTGCCAAGAGCGGTTTCCGCGTCGTACTGCGGTTTGTAACGGCCGCCCTTAAAGTTCTCCCAATATTTCGGCAGTTGCCGCAAGAGCGGCTTTTTCTTAGCCGACTTCGCCGCGGTCTGGGCGGCTTCCAGTTCCGCCTTCACCTGGTCTACACGTGCCTGCACATCGGGGGCGCCGATATCTTCGGCATAAATCTCCCACAGCGGCGGATGTTCTTTGATCAGTTTGTAGCGCAGCGGTTGGGTGACAGTGGGGTCGTCCACTTCGCTGTGACCGTGACGCCGGTACCCGATCAGATCGACGACCACATCATTGCCAAAAGTGTAGCGATATTCCAGGGCAATGCGAGCGACGCGCACCACGGCATCGACATCTTCCGCGTTGACGTGGAAGATCGGGATCGCCTGCCGCCGGGCAAGTTGTGCCGCAAATCTCGATGAATGCAATTCACTGGCAACCGTGGTAAATCCGATCAGGTTGTTGACGATCACGTGCACGGTGCCGCCCACGCTGTATCCCGGGATGTCGGCATAGTTCAGGGTCTCAGCAAAAATTCCCTGCCCGGCAAACGCGCCGTCGCCGTGGACCAGCAGTGGCAGATACTTCTCGCGTCCACCTTCGCCGGCGCGGTCCTGCTTGGCACGGGTACGGCCGACGGTGACCGGTCGACCGCTTCCAGGTGGCTGGGATTCGAAACCAGGTGAATGTTCACCTTTCGGCCATTCCGGGTTACATACTCCCCGGTTGCGCCCATGTGGTACTTCACGTCGCCACTGCCCAGAACGCTGCGCGGGTCAACGTCTTCAAAACCGGCGAAAACTTCTTCCGGCAGCCGCCGCGCCACGTGGACAATCACATTCAGCCTTCCGCGGTGGCTCATGCCCATGACCAATTGAACTGCGCCGCGATCGCCCGCGCCTTCGATAATCTCGTCCACCAGCGGAATCAGCGCGGTGACACCCTCGAGCGAGAATCGCTTGCTGCCCAGGTAGCGCTGCTGCAATACCTGCTCGAAGAGGTCGGCGCGAATCAACTGATCGAGCACATGGTCCTGGGCCACCTCGGTTTGCGGGCCTTCCAGCTTTTCCTGGATCCAGCGCCGCCGTTCCGGGTCGGCAATATGCATAAACTCGGCGCCCATGGTGCCGCAATAGACACGGCGTGCTTCATCGGCGGCTTCGCCTTCGAGTTGCAATTCAGTCTGCGGAGTAGGGGTGAAGAGACCGAGCGGGTCTAAGTCCGCTTCCAGGTAGCCCCAGCGGCGAAACGCGTCGAATACCCGTTCTCTGTCGGCGGAGGGAGCTTCGAGTACTCCCGTGCCCCGAGCCTGTCCTGCCTTGCCATTGCCTGATGCCATATCTCCTCTAGGATAACGGATGATGGAAAACTTGGCAGGGATTCAGGGCATAACGGAAGTGTAGGAGTTAATTCCGGAAAAGAAGGCTTGCGGCACTTTGAGAGATAAAGACCAATGCGACCCGGCTGACGGTCGTCAAGCCTTCAAACTGACCGGCTCACGATGGCTTTGGGATCCGTGGTGGCTTCCGCGGCCCGAGGCATCGCCTTGAGCAACAGCCCGTTCAGAATGATGGTGATTACCGAAGCCGCCAGGGTGGCGTTGTAGACGTCGTTGCCCACTACCTGGGCCCCCCGCGCCACGCCCACCAGCACATAGGAGAATTCCCCGATCTGAGTGAGTCCCAGGCCGACCAGCATCGCGGTTTTTAGCGGGTAGCGGAACAACCACACTACGCCAGTCCAGATGGCAAATTTCCCGCAGACTGTAAGCACGACGATGACAATCCACAGCTTCGGTTCGTGAATGAACACCCGGGGATCGACCAGCGCCCCAATCGTTACAAAGAACAACGCCACGAATGCATCTCGCAGCGGCAACAGCTTATTCAGCATTTTATGCGAGGTATCCGATTCGCTGACGATGACGCCCGCCAGAAATGCTCCCAGAGCCAGGGATAGTCCCAAAGCCTGCGTGGCCGCCGCGGTGATAAATCCCAGCGCCAGGACAGTGAGCAGGTAAAGCTCGTCGTTCTCCGAGCGTGAAATTCTGGCCATGATTCTAGGCACGATTTTGGCGGCGAGAAAGATCAGGGGAATCAGAATGATGATGGCTTTCCCCAAGGCCGTTGCTAATGACAACAGCTGGCTGCCGCTCACATTTCCTAATGATGGCAGCACCACGGTTAGCACCACCACGGCGAGGTCTTCGACCAGGGTGATGCCGATCATCACGCGCCCATGCGGCGAGAGCAGGTCCCCGCGGTCCATGAGAAATCGGGAAAGCACCATGGTGCTGGCCACGGAGATCACCGCGCCCACCGCAATGCTCTGCTCGCTCCTCCATCCCAACACATACCCCACCAGCAGTGTGAGACCGACCGACAACACGATACCCAACGGGCCGCCCAGAACCGCTACCCACTTCACTTTGAGCAGTTCGCGGAAAGAAAATTCCAGGCCGATGGAGTACATCAGCAACATCACGCCGATTTCTGCCAGCAGTTCGAACTCGTGGGTGTGGGATAGGGTGACGCCGGGGGTGAAGGGACCAATCACGATTCCGCCCAGCAGGTAACCGAGAATCAGCGGCTGCCGCAGCCATTTAGCGGCGAATCCGCCAGCCACGGCTGCGCCGAAGACGTAGGCCAGATCGCGATAGAAGTTTGCTTCCATAGCATGTCAACCCGCTCGTAACCTCAGAGGACACAGAATTACGCAGAAGAATTGCCCCATTCATGCCTTGCTTCGTGAGCCCTCCTGTCCTTGGTGGTTTATGGTATTCAGGCGAAATCCATGAACAACCTAATATCCAAGCCCGCCCTTCTCGGCATACCGTTTGATGCTAACTCATCCTATCTGCGCGGGGCTGCGGAAGCTCCGCCTCTGATACGTGCGGCGCTTCATTCTGACTCGTCAAATTCGTGGAGCGAGACCGGGGTAAACCTGGGCGAGCCGGGCGTTTTCACGGACGCGGGAGACCTGCAGCTTCCAGAAGACATCGGTGCCTTTGAGTTGGTCGAAACAGCAGTGGCTGCACTTTTGGACAAAGGCCATCGCCCGATTTGCCTGGGTGGTGACCACTCTGTGGCTTATCCGATATTGCGAGCTGTTGGCACACGCTACCCAAATCTGACCATCGTCCAATTTGACGCGCACCCTGATCTTTATGATGAATTCCAGGGCAGCCGCTTTTCGCATGCCTGTCCTTTTGCCCGCATCATGGAAGAGCGGCTAGCTAAAAAGCTGATTCAGATCGGCATTCGGACTATGGTTCCTCATCAGCGCGCGCAAGCCGAGCGATTCGGAGTCGAGGTGTTAGAGATGCACCAGTTGCCGGCTCTCCATGTGCTCGAATTGGCAGGCCCGGTTTACATCAGTTTCGATCTGGACGTGCTGGATCCGGCGTTTGCGCCGGGAATTTCTCATCGCGAACCGGGAGGCATGTCGGTACGCGAGGCTATTACCCACCTGCACGCCATCACCGGCAACATCGTCGGCGCCGACATCGTCGAGTACAACCCCCGTCAGGATATTTCCCAGCTGACGGCGATGGTGGCGGGACGGATATTAAAGGAAATAATGGGGAAGATGATACTGGCCCCGGACTCCGCAGATCGGCAGGGATAGACTCTTCTTGATTTATTTCTGATCCGCGTGAATCGGCGCAAATCCGTGGCGTCCTAGTCGCAGTCGCCGGTCGTGTGGCAACGGCGTCCCTTGGACGAACAGTTTCCCGGCTCGGCTAACTTGCCGTCGGGCCCAATACAGTTCTGGGTGTGAATGCACCAGTACAATCCGTCGTTAGAAGGCTGCACCGTAGGATCGTGCTCGGCGAGTATGAATTGGCCCTTCCAGCGCAGCGCCGGGCAGAGGTCAGGATGTTTGGTATTGAAGCGTTTCTCTTCGCTGACGATCCTCATGCGGCACCCCCGGAAGCAGCTTTCAAAATCGCGCGCCGCACCGCGACGCGGGCAAGTTGAACTTTGTAGGCGTTCTGGCTTAGCGGCTTGGCGGCTTGCAGAGCAGCCTCAGCTGCGGCCCTGGCGTTTTCTTCACTGGCAGGTTTACCGGCGAGGGCTTGCCCCGCTTCCGGAGACGGCCATGGTGTGGGCGCGACGTACCCCAGAACCACTCGAGCTTCCTGGATGTTAGATCCGCTCATCTTCAGCGCGACTGCGCTCACCGCCAGCGGCCAGTCGAAGGCCTCTTTCTGGCGGATTTCGTAGTGCGCAACTTTCCAGTCACCGGCGGAAGGAATCACGAGTTCAGTCAGGACTTCGTTCGGCTTCAGATCGTGTTCGCGCTCGTTTTCGGTTTTCGGAGTGAGAAAAAACTTTTCGAGCGGCAGTTCGCGCTTGCCCTTCGGTCCTACCAATCGAATCTTTGCGCCATATGCAATTAGCACCGGCACGATGGTCGAAGGGCTGACAAATTTCGCCGGGCTATCGTTTCCCAGGATCGCGTGGTAGCGGTTCTCACCGCCGGTCACCAGGTCCTTTCCCGATTCGTCTTTGGGCAGCAGGCCCAATCCGTTGCGAAAGTACCAGCAGCGCGGGCGCTGGCAGAGGTTTCCGCCCACGGTTGCCATATTGCGAATCTGCGGGCTGGCGGCTTCGTTCAAGGCCTCGGCCAAAGCCGGATAATCTTTCATCACATTCGCATCCTCAGCCAAATCGGCAAGCTTGGTGAGGGATCCCACGCGCAATCCCTTGGAGTCGGAAGTGATGCCGTGGAGTTCTTTGATTTCTTTGATGTTGACCAGGCGCCTGGGGTAGACGACGTCGTCCTTCATCAGCGCGAGAAGATCGGTTCCTCCCGCGAGAATTTCGGCATTTCCCCAAGTTGCGCCGAGCAGGCTAATCGCCTGCGCCGGAGTTGCGGGACTGGTGTATTCAAACGGTCGCATTATGCACCTGCCTTATGCTCGAGGGCCGCGAGCACGCGGTCTGGAGTCAACGGAATAAATGGCACTCTGGTGCCGAGGGCATTGGCGACCGCGTTGGCTATCGCCGCCCCCGGAGAGATCACCGGGGGTTCGCCGAGCCCGATGACGCCGCGCTCGTCGTATCCTTTGCCGGTCATCATGTGGACGACAAGCTCCGGAATGTCGTTATAACCGGCCAGCCGGTAGAACTGCATGTCGGGATTCAGCATGCGGCCGGTAGCCTGGTCCATTACTTTCTCTTCGAACAGCGCGTAGCTGATGCCCATGATCAACGCGCCGTAGCAGCTGCTCTCGGCCATTTTAAGGTCGATAATCAACCCACAATCCTGCACCGCAACCATCTTCTTGACCTTGACGATGCCGGTGTCGGTGTCGACTTCGACCTCGGCCATGCCGACTCCCCCGACACCGCTGTTGGTGAGATCGGGAAGCTTGCTCTTGTCGGGGTTTTTTCCGCGCGCGGTCAGCGGCACGGCTCCCATTTTCGAGCAGGCTTCTTTCCAGCTTAGGGAACGGCTGGCGTCACCTTTGACGCGCACGGTGCCGTTGACTGCTTCGAGTTCTTCCGGCTTGGCGTTTAGGGTTGGAGCAACTTTTTCAAACAACATTTCGCGAACGTCAACCGACCCGCGCCGCGTGGAAGAGCTAACCCCGCCCGGCGTGGTCGAACCGCCCGAACCTCCGGAGGGCGGATAGGATGTGTCGCCAATATAGAGCTTGATCGCTTCCACCGGCAGGCCAAGCGTTTCCGCAGCCACGATTGCGATCGTGGTCCGAGTGCCGGTGCCGATATCCTGCGATCCCATTTTGATATCGACCGAACCATCGGGATGAATGGTCACGTCGCAATCGCTGGCGTGGCCGCGTCCGCCCCAGGTGTGGAGAGAAAGTCCGAGGCCGCTTGCCATGTTGCCGGAAACGTTCTGGCCGCGTGGCTTCCACTTGTCCTTCCATCCCATCAGGTCAGAGGCGATGGTGAACTCTTCGCGGTAAGTCTTTTCGCGCGGCCCTGCGATGTTCAGATTCTTGAGCCACAGCTCAAGCGGATCCATGTTGAGCTTGGCGGCGAGATCGTCCATCGCGCCCATGGTGATGATGGCGGCCTGCGGATGGTTGGGAGCGCGCCACGCACGAGCCGGGCCAATGTTGTTGCGAATGGCGACATGTTCTTTGCGCTGGTTGGGAATGTTGAAAACGTAGGGCGTCGGCGGCATGCCTCCGCCACCCGGGCCTCCAGTTCCCCACGATTGCGACTGCCAGGCTACGACGGTGCCGTCCTTTTTGGCACCGATTTTCACGCGGGCGTAAGCCGAGGGACGGCAGCCGGCGACCATCAACTCTGAACTGCGCTCCAGCATCATGCGCACCGGCTTGCCGCCGGCTTTGCGCGAGAGTTCGGCAGCGGTAATGTCCCAGCGATCGGCGGAAAACTTGCTACCGAACCCACCCCCCATGTGGTCCTGGTGAACGTGAACATTCGCGGCGGTGGTTTTTAGCGGTTCCGCCATCTGCGCCGGAATTCCGGAGACGTTCTGGGTGGAGATGTGGACTTCCAGGTGATCTTTGTCGGTCCACTCGGACATCGAGCCATGGCTTTCCATACAGCAGTGAGCGATGACCGACGATCCGTAGAGTCCCTCCGAGATGGCCTCGGCTTCCGCGAAAGCTTTGTCTGGATCTCCCGTGACCTGCGCGGCTGCTTTTTGATAGTTGGTGTGACCACTGCCGCTGGGCTCGTGATACTCGGCCTTGCGCAATGCCTCAATTCCGGCGTCCGACATGCCTTCACCCTTCATCGACTTCAGATCATCTTCCGCGGGATGAAAGGTAATGCCGTGAGTCTTGATGTAGTCAATAAAAGCGGCTTCCGGCATCTGGTTGTCGATCGCATCCCAGACATCGTCATTGCTCATGGGGCCAGCGGCTTCGGCTTGGCCGGGCTGAGGCTCGGCGTCGCTGACAAGATAGCTCGCAGGCTGATATTTCACTTGGACCGCCCGCGCCGCGTCGGCGGCCGTGCCTTCGTCGACGGCGGCCAGTGCGACTACTTCAGTGCCCGCCCATTGCACGGTGCTGCCGACCTTCTGGATGACGTGGACGGCCTTCACCCCCGGCATTTTTTCGGCGGCGCTGGTGTCGATGCTCAGGATTTTGGCCTTGGCGTAGGGCGAGCGCACGATTTTGCCGAAGAGCATTCCCGGACGGTGAACGTCGTAGGTGTATTTGGCACGTCCGGAGACCTTATCGGGCGAATCCAGGCGCGAGATCCGCTTTCCGATCAAAGTGCGATTTTCCGCAGTGGGCCAGCTATAGTCCGGCATGATCAGGCTCCTTTCTGCGCGGCTTGCGCGACCGCGTGGCGAATACCGAAGTAGGTGCCGCAGCGGCAGAAGTTGCCGGCCAACCCGCGACGAATTTCTTCCGGCGTTGGTTGCGGATGTTTGTCGAGCAACGCCTTGGTGGCCATTACGAATCCGGGCGTGCAGAAGCCGCATTGCGAGGCGTCGTTGTCGACAAACGCCTGCTGTACCGGATGCAGCCTGCCGCCCTCGGCAAGCGACTCGACGGTCGTGATTTGCTTGCCCTGAGCATCGATAGCCAGGGTGGAGCAGGAATACGAGAGCTTCTTGTCGATCATCACGGTGCAGGCGCCGCATTCTCCGCGGTCACATACGCGCTTGGGGCCGGTGACGTCGAGGTTGTCGCGCAAGGCGTCGAGCAAAGTCACCCGCGGCTCGATCTGTAGCGTGTGCTTCGCTCCGTTGACCATTAGCGTCACCGGCGTCTTGCCAGGGCCATAGACCTTCACCGGAGCTCCGGCTGCCTCGACAACCTTGGTGCCGATCAGCGGCACGGACGCTGCTGAAATCCCGGAAATCTTTAGAAAGTCACGCCGGGAGACGCCGGAACCTTCCTGGGTAAGTGTTTTGGGATCGTCTTCTTTCACACTCGTCCTCCGCTTTCACTGCCGCAGTTGGCAGCGGTGGGATACAAATTCGGTGAGACAGTTGGACATGCGATGACTGGTTCGGTTAGCAGAATGCGATCTGGCAGCGAGACGACGGCCAGCGATTCTCTGGGTCCGAAACTGCCGTGAAGAAAAGGCATGGTCGTACTTGAGGATTAAATTTGGACCGCAATCCTGAAACCAAGGCAGTATACAACTTCGGTGGGGCGGTCACGCTGTTCGTAAAATAGAAGCTGCACAGCTGTGGAATTTTCGGCCTGTGCAAAAGTGTAGACTGATGCTCTGTCCTAAACCGGACATAGCTCTTAACTCGTCAGAGTCGGGTCAGAGTCGAGCTTATAAACGTGTCCACGCCAGAAGAGAGAGAGAAGCGTCTAGCCGCGCAAGCGAGCATGAGGTTTGTTCGCGATGGACAGGTTCTAGGGCTGGGCTCGGGCTCGACTGCAGACTACGCCATCCGCCAAATCGGGGAGCTAGTTCGCTCCGGCCTCAAAATCATCGGCATCCCCGCTTCGTTTCGCAGCCGCGACTTGGCTGCCGAGAGCGGCATTCCATTGGCCACATTAGACGAATATCCCGAGATCGACCTTACGATTGACGGAGCGGATGAAGTTTCGCCCAGCCTCCATTTGATCAAGGGCGGCGGTGGCGCGCTGCTAATGGAAAAGATTATCGCTTCGGTGTCGAAACAGTTCGTGGTAATCGGCGACCACACCAAACAAGTCTCTTTCTTAGGACGTGCCCCAGTGCCGGTGGAGATTATTCCTCAGGCGCAAGCACCACTGGCTAGAAAATTGACCGCGATGGGCGCCTTTGTGCAGTTGCGACAGTATACATTCGGCAATCCCTACGTCACGGAAGAGGGCCACCAGATTCTGGATTGCCTGTTCAATGAGATCCCAGATCCTCAGGAACTTGGACACAAGCTAGATTCCATCCCGGGCGTGGTTGAGCATGGGTTGTTCGTTGGGATGGCGAATGTGGTTTTGATCGCCAAGGACACCGAGGTTATTGAGTTGACGCGGTAGAGGCACTCTTGTCGGTTTGCCCGAAGTGGCAATGCTGGGAGTCTTTTCACTATGTTGCCGTTAGACGGGGCGAAGCCCCGTCTCTAACACAATTTCGTTCAGGGCCTGCAACAAACCATCTACCTCCTCCGCAGTGTTGTAGTGGGCCAGACCGATTCGCAGAAAGCCTCCGTCTTTTTCTACGTCGAGGCGCTCGGTCAAGCTCAGGGCGTAGTAGTTGCCGTCCCAGGTAAAAAAGCCTTGTTCGCCTAATCTTGTGGAAAGCTCCAGCGGCGTGTGTCCGTCGATTCTCACTGCTACCGTTGGGCAACGTTGATCGAAGCGTTTGTCGTCGGTTATGCCGTATAGCTTCAATCCTCGAATCTCGAGCAATCCCCGGATCAGACTCTCCCCTAACGTCCGCTCATGTTGCCGGATTGCACCATAGGCCACCAGTAAGGCTTCGCGCCGAGTTTTGCATGGGCGCAACGCGCGTCCAAGGTCGGCCAGGTAGTCGACGCAGGCGGTAATTCCGGCGATGCATTCGTGATTGAGTGTGCCCCATTCCCAACGCAAGGGGACGGCCTCGCTATTGGCGCGCAGTTTGTAAGGCCGCAGGCGCTGCAGGTGCTCGCGCTTTCCGTAAAGGATCCCCATGTGCGGTCCGAAGAATTTGTAGCTTGAGCAGACCAGAAAATCGCAGTCGATCGCGCGTACATCGATGGGGCCGTGTGGCGTGTAGTGGACAGCGTCGATGTAGGCCAGCGCGCCCTTCGCGTGGGCAAGTTTCACGATTTGGGCAACGTCGTTGATGGTACCGACTGCGTTCGAGGCATATCCCACGGCCACAAGTTTGGTGCGCGGTGTGATTTTTCGCGCCAGGTCGTCCATGTCGAGGGTGCAGTCGCTTTCGTGAATCTCCGCCCGCTGGATCTTGACGCCCATCTCTTCCAAAGCCAGCCACGGAGAGACATTGGCGTCGTGGTCAAGGTGGGTCAATAGAATTTCGTCGCCCGCCTTTAATTCACGGCCCATGGCGCGGCTCACGGCGTAGGTGAGCGTGGTCATGTTGGGCCCGAAGACTACTTCGTCGGGATCGCTGTTGAACAGGTCCGCCATGGCGGCGCGGGCGCCGTCGATGACCGCATTGGTGCGGTGGCTGGTGGCGTAGGCGCCATTGGTGTTCGCGTTAGCAAGCTTCAGGTAATCAGAGATGGCGTCGATGACGCGCTGCGGAACCTGGGTGCCGCCGGGGCCATCGAGGAATACGGCGGGATGACCGTTTACGGTCTGGCTCAGGGATGGAAATTGTGCGCGAAGGCTTACCAGGTCGAGCCCAGCGGCATCTTTGAATGTGGTTGCCATGGATTTGGGGATTATATCCATTTCAATTCGGCTCGGCAGTCGCCGGAGCTGGAATGACGGCGACTCGCCTGCACTTCGAAGGAATCTGGTTCTGCATTGAGCTTATCAACCCGAGCGGTATACAGTTCGCTCGTGTTGGATTGGTCTTAAGCGTTTGGCGTTCTTCGTTCCCTCTTTCCCCCATCGGCCGCTGTGAATCAGCCATTTCTGGCCCGGCCTCGTTTTACGAAAGCAAATCACTCAGCTCTTGCGAAAACGAGGAGAACACTATGCTGAAGAGATTCAGTTTGGGTCTGGCTATGTTCGCAAGCAGATCTCAAAATCCGTATTGGGCGAGGCTTTTGCCGGATTTTCACACTTACGTAAACCGGGAAGAAATCACCGGCCGCATCTAGAACGCAGCAACCCCGCCTAAAACGCTATTTTTCTGCCCCCTTCAAACCACCCCGGAAATAACTGCACAACATCTAGTTCAGGAGTATGTGAATGGCGTGCACTCGATTGCAAATAAAAGCAGATAGAGGCGCGCCATTTTCATTGACTGTAAAAATAGAAGGAGTAAAAACAAACTCGTTCTTCGACAGCTTCTGAAGTTTTCCCGGTTGGCGCGGCGTCCGGGGCTCAAGCGAAGGTCACGTTCCACGTTGCAAAACGATGGAACGAGGGTCAGCAAGGGTCTATAGCAAAGCGCTGGTTGAGGCGAACAGGAAGATATGAGAAGGCAGGATAGAGTCCCGAGGCGTTAGGCTGATTTGTCCGGTTGGCGGTAAGCCCGGAGCCCGAGTGGAGATCGCGCGACGTGACCCCTCAAAAGGAAGCGGCGAGAGCAGGTCAAGCAAGGGTCTAAAGCGAGCTACTGGTCGAGACGAATGAGCTTAACACCACCTCGGGACTCTTATTTTTGTTGGCCCAAGGTTCTGGTCTTTCTCGCCAATCGTCGACCCATCACGGGACGTCCGTCAATCCGCCGCCGGTCTTTCCCGGCAAGAAGTCTGCTTTGGACAGGATCAAACAGCAGATTCCGGGCGCCGATAAACCGCGCTGCGCAATAACAATACTGTTGAAGCTTCGTCTCCGCAGGGATTGGCGATGGATCTAAAAAACCTAATCGGCCCGATAGACAATTCTTCCGCTTACGATTGTCGCGATGACTTTTCCTGTCATCTGCCAGCCATCGAAGGGGGAGTTGTGCGACTTTGATATCGACTTGGCGGCTTCGTAGGTCCAGCGCTTTTTGGGATCGAGGATGGTGACATCGGCGTGGCATCCGCGGGTTAGAGTGCCGCGCGCTCGGAGATCGACTACGTGCGCCGGACCCGAGGTAAATAGCTCAACTACGCGCGCCACAGGCATCTTTGCCTTTCCGTGCAGCTCCGAGATTGCCAAGCCTACGGCTGTTTCCAGGCCGGTCACACCGAAGGCGGCGCGTTCGAATTCGATGATCTTTTCGTGAGGGGCATGCGGCGCGTGGTCGGTGGCGATGGCGTCAATTGTGCCGTCGGCCAGCGCCACCAGGATGGCCTCCCGATCGGCGCCTGAGCGCAGCGGCGGATTCATCTTGAAGTTGGTGTTGTAATCGGGAATGTCGGCGTCGGTAAGCGCCAAGTGATGCGGCGTGACCTCGCAAGTGACGCGCGCTTTGCTGCGTTTGCCACGGCGCACTGCCTTCAGGGCGTCTGCGGTGGAAAGATGGGCCACGTGGAGGCGGGCCCCGCTGAACTGCTGGGCGAGTTGCACATCCCGCTCCACGATTGATGCTTCTGCATCGGTTCCCATGCCGCGAAGTCCTAGCCGAAACGAGGTAGGGCTTTCATTCAACGACGCGTTGGCGGTCATGCGGGTATCTTCGGCGTGCTGAATTACAGTCAGGCTGAGTTCGCCCGACAGGCGAAGGGTTTCGCGCATGATGTCATCGCCTAGAATGGGTTTGCCGTCATCGGTTACGGCAACCGCCCCCGCACGCTGCAGGGAACGAAAATCGGTGAGCACTGCGCCTTTGCTGGCTTTGGTGGCTGCTGCGATGGGAAACACGTTGACCACCGCTCCCCGGTCAGGATGTTGCAGCCAGGTGACCCAGTCGGCGGAATCAACCACGGGATGAGTATTCGGCATGCAGCACACCGAAGTAAACCCACCCGCTGCTGCGGCCGCGGTTCCGGTGGCGATGGTTTCTTTGTAGGCTTGGCCGGGTTCACGCAGGTGAACGTGGAGGTCGATGAACCCAGGGGCAACGATCAGTCCCCGGGCGTCGAATTTCTCGTCGGCGGCACCGCGAATTTTATTTGGAGCCGCGACTTCGGCGACGCGCCCATCGCGCAACAGAACATCCATGGGCGCGTCAATCCTGGCGGCGGGGTCAATCAAGTGGCCGCCCTTAATCAGCAGACTGCGATTTTCTTTGCGTTGGGTCACGTTAACCGGATCTTCCCAGAGCCTTTGCCAGAATCGCCATGCGTACCGGCACTCCGTTGCGAACTTCTTCGACGATCACCGACTGCGGGCAATCGGCCACATCCCAGGTCAATTCGAGGCCTCGAATAATCGGGCCGGGATGCATCAGCAGGGCATCGCGCTTGGCCTGCTTCAGCCGCGCCATCGTCATCTGGTAACGGCTGATGTAATCCTGCAAACTGATTTTTGTCCCCGCCAGCCGCTCTTTTTGCACGCGCAGCACCATAACTACGTCCGCGCCATGGACGGCGTCTTCGACAGTGCGGGTAATGTGTAGGCCGGGCGCCAGCGTTGTGGCCAGCTCGGGTAGAAACTCCTGTGGACCGCAGAGAGTAATCCTTGCTCCAAACTTCGTCAGCAGGTGGACAGCGGAGCGCGCCACACGGCTGTGAAAAATGTCGCCCACAATTGCGACCTGCAGCCCCTTCAAGGTCTTCTTGTGCTTGAGGATCGTGTACGCGTCGAGCAGGCTTTGTGAAGGATGCTCGTGCATGCCGTCCCCTGCATTGACAACGGGGATGTCGAGATGCTCGGCCATCAGCTGTGCCGCGCCGGCGTTGGGATGGCGGATGACGATGAGGTCCGCGCCCACCGCACGCAGGGTGTAGGCGGTATCAAGCAGCGATTCGCCTTTTTCGATGCTTGATCCGCTGGAGAGCACCAGCGTGGTCATGGCGCCCAATGACTTGGCGGCAATTTCAAACGAGCTGCGGGTACGGGTAGAGGCCTCGTAAAAGAGCAGTAGCACGCGCTTGCCGCGCAACAGTGGCCGCGGCTTGTTGGGGTTCATCCGCCGGGCCAGCGCCAACAAATTCGTGATCTCGGCGACGGGCAGGTGCTCAATCCCGAGCAAGGAACCGCGTGAGACCGCAGGAGCAGCGGATTTTTTTGCCCGGCTTGCCGAGGCGGCCACCCCAACCTCCGTATAGATAGCTGAAGATCAAATATCAACGGACGTACTACTCTCGTTCGACCATGACGACTTTGTCGACGTTATCTACTTCTCTCAACTGAACTTTGATGATCTCTTTCGCCGTGGTCTGCACTTTGCGGCCGACAAATGTGGCTTCGATGGGGAGCTCGCGATGGCCACGATCGATCAATACGCAGAGCTGTACCTTGCGCGGGCGACCGTGCTTGAACAAGGCATCCATGGCGGCACGGGTAGTGCGTCCGGTGTAGAGAACGTCGTCGACCAGAATGATGTCCATGCCGGCAATCGAGAACGAAAACTCCGTCTTTTGCACAATCGGCTTCGGCCCAAGAGTCGACAGGTCGTCGCGGTACAGCGTGATATCGAGCGTGCCTACCGGCACCGGTTTCTTTTCGATCCGGCGGATGATCTCGGCCAGGCGTTGCGCTATGGGCACGCCGCGCTGGCGGATCCCGACCAGTCCCAGATTCTCGGCTCCGTTATCTTTTTCGATGATTTCATGCGCCAGGCGCACCAGGGTCCGCTCGATTTCCGAGGCGGACATGAGCTGAGACTTCTCCCGGAGATGGGGGTTTTGTGCCGATGATTTTGCAGACATGGAACGCTGAATCATACGTGGGGTTGGTGTTTTGGGGCAAGGGGATGGAACTCACTCCGTGGAACTCAGGTCCCGCCGGTGGTTATGGTCGTGCATAGCGCAAACTCGAACCCCTAACCGCAGAGGCCACAGATTACACAGAGGACTGGCGCTCCTGCCGGTAGGACTCTTTATAGCCCAGGTAATTGTTGGCGTAACGCATGATCGATTCTGCGTCTTTTTGTTCCAGCTTGCGGACGAACCGGCCTGGGGAGCCCATCCATAGCGATTCGGGCTCGACGATGGTTCTCTCGGGGATTAGGGTTCCGGCTGCGATGATGGAGCCTGCCCCAATACGGGCTCCATTGAGGATGATTGAGCCCATGCCGATCAGGCAGCGATCTTCGATGGTGCATCCATGCAGGACGACGGTATGTCCCACGGTGACGTACTCGCCCAGATGCACCCCGTACTGCTCTTTCATTCCGTGGAGGACACTGCAATCCTGAACGTTGGAGTTGGCGCCGACGCGGATGGAGTGCACGTCGCCGCGCAGAACGGCGTTCATCCAGATGCTGGCGTTCTCGCCGAGGACTACATCTCCAATGATTTGGGCAGAGTCGTCTATGTAGCAGGAGGCTGGGATGGTGGGCCGGGTGCCTTGATAGGAACGAATCATATATTTGAAAAAATAACACGAGGAGCATTTAGGGCGGAGGTAGCATCCAGGCTGCCCTCCTCCTTCTGGCAAAGGTTCGCTCTGTCATCCCGACGAAGGCTTAGGGTTGGAAAGAGTGGGATTGATGAGGAAATAAATCGTTGTGGGGAGGAGCCAACCCTAATTTTTTGGCAGCATCTCTTTGCCCTTGATTCCCTCGCCTTCGACCACCGTATAAATGAAATCGGAGGGCACCTCGCGCAGGGTCTCCACCTTCCCGCTGGGCCAGCGGATTGTGACTTCATCCATCTTTGATTCCTGTGCCAAGCCAAAATGCAAGCGGGGATCGTTGCTGGAAAGATAACTGCCCCCGGCTCGCACTTCATTCATTTGCGTCAGCTTGCCGGCTTTGACGCTCACTCGACTGCCGATGGCCATGCGGTTGCTCTTGCTTCCCACCAGCTTGAAGAGCACCCGGTGATTTTGATTCCCGCTTTGATTGATGAGCAGCGTTGGCGTCTTACCGATATTCATGATCAGGACATCGACTTGGCCATCGTTATTGACGTCGCCGAAGGCAGCGCCGCGCTGCGAGCCGGCTTCGATGCTTGCGAGCGAACTTGAAACGTCATTGAAAGTGCCGTCCTTTGCATTACGGAATAGCAGGATAGGCTCCTGGTAGCGGGCCGCGCCTGGGATGCTATCCATCTGCGGATAGACATGGCCGTTCACAGCCAGGATGTCGAGCCAGCCGTCGTTATCCATGTCGAAGAATGCGGTGCCCCAACCAACGGGAAGGAAGGTCGGCTGGGCAAGCTTCGCCCGCCAACTGATGTCTTCGAAGCCGTCTGCTCCAAGATTGTGATAGAGCGTGTCGGCCTGCTCGGTGAAGTTGGTGACGAAAATTGATAGCCGGCCTTCGTTCAGATAATCGCCGAAATCGACCCCCATCGAACCCTGTTCGAGACCGTCTCCGCTGAGCGCAGCCCCTCCCAGCATGGCGGTGTCTTCGAAGGTGCCGTCGTGCTTGTTGCGGTAGAGGTAGTTGGGTCCGGCATCGTTGGCGACGTAGAGATCGGGCCAGCCGTCGTTGTCGTAATCTCCCCAGACCACGCCCAGGCCGTAGCGGTGCTTCGGATCGCTGACGCCGGCCTTTTCGGAGACGTCTTCGAACTTGCCGTTGCCCAGATTGCGAAACAGAAAGTCGGACTCACCTTGCATTCCCCACGGTCCGCACTGCACCAGGATTCCCTTGAAGCGGCAATTCTTCTCATCGCTGCCGAAGACCGGCAGGTTGTTCATGTCGAAATGGACGTAGCGGGAGACGAAGAGATCAACTTTGCCGTCGCCATCGTAGTCGGCCCAGGCAGCGCCGGTGCTGAAGCCGCCGACGGCGAGTCCGGCTTTATCGGTGACGTCTTCAAATTTGCAGTTGCCAAGATTATGGTAGAGCGCGTTCCCGCCGAAGCCGGTGACGTAAATGTCAGGCAGGCCGTCATTGTCGTAGTCGGCAACGGCCACTCCCATGCCCCAACCTTTGTGGGTCAAGCCTGTCGAGGCGGTGATGTCTTTGAATTTGAGATTGGCTTCCTGATGGTAGAGCGTAATCAGCGGATCGCCGCCTTGTTTGAAGCGCTCGATGGTGGATCCGTTCACCGTAATGATGTCGAGCTTGCCGTCATTGTCGCAGTCAATGAATCCAACACCGCCACTCATGGATTCGACAATGTAACGTTTTTCGGCGGAGGAAATGTGGGAGACGGTGAGGCCCGCAGATTTAGCGGATTCGCGAAATTTAGGAGTTTGGGCAGAAGCAACAACGGATGCCAGCAAAAATATCAACACCCAATGTGGGACGGACATTCCTGTCCGCCTGCTTAAATAGGCAAACACTCATTTACTATAGCGGGTTTGCCTGATGGGGGAACTCGCGTACGGGGCGATCTGGGGTTCAATTACCGCACCGGGTTCCCGTCAAAGCATTCATCCACGAATCTGGAAGTGAAGCGATCCCTGACGCCGTTTGGGACTGCATTTTTGTCAATTTGTTTGAACTCGAACTTTACGCTGCCGTCCTCCGCGCCAGCCGTCGCGAGCAAGTAACCGTAGACATATTCTTTGTAATCCCTGGCATCCGAATGATTCGGGGGCAGGGGATATCGTACGGCTCCTGCCGTTCCCACGATCCAGCCGGGCAGCACCCCTCCATTGGTTCGCCAGTGGTCAGTGTTGAAAATCCCGTCCATAAAGAAATGGGAGTGGCTGGCAAGCACGTATACGTTCTTGTGCGATTCATTCCGAAGGCGCAGTAGGTCCTGGTAGACCCGGCGGCCGCTGGCGGCGCCTTCAGTCCACTCATTCATGCTGTGCCCCGAGGAAATGCTGTCCGGCAGAGCGGCGTGCATGCCGACAATCACGGTTCGAATCGTCGGGTCACCTGTGTCACGGGCGAGTAACGCCTCGACCCATTTCATCTGCTCCGCGTCGAACTGGTCATGAGTAGCGTTGTCCAGATTGATGAAGTCGATGCCGCGCTCCACCCAGTGATAGTAGGCGTGCAGCTTGTGGTCTTTGGGATCGTCCTTCAACCGCTGTTCACGCAATACGGGACTATCCAGCCAGTCGGCGAATTGGATCAAAAAATCCGCGCGGGTCTTCGGTGGGGTGGTCTCGTGATTGCCAATTCCCAGAAAAAAAGGCATCGTGCCGAATGGCGCGATCTGGTTTTCAATGAAATCGTTCCATGCCTGGTTTTCGTAGTCGATAATTGAGAGCGGTTTGGGCTGTCCGGATGCCAGTTGCTTGAAGTCCTGGTCGAAATCGTAAATAGCGCGCAGGTCGCCCAGGTGCCAATAAAATTCCGCGCGGTTGCGCGAAGCTCCTTCCGCGATCGTAGGCATCACGACGTCTCCGCAGTTGCGGGAATCTCCCGAAACCGCAAAACGCCACGTCGCGGTCTGCGCAAAACTCGCAGAAAGCATACACAAAAGCAGGACTGGAATCAGTTTCAACAAGCGCCACCTCGGGCAACGCGTCATTCTAATGGCGCCGGCTTCTTTTCTCCATGTCCGCGTTCGCGCCAGCCTTCGATGATGAGGTAGAGAACCGGGATGAAGAATAAGTTCAGCACCGTTGACATGATCATCCCGCCGAAGACCGTGGTTCCTACCGAGTGACGCCCTTCTTGGCCGGCGCCGTGCGCCAGCATCAAGGGCACCACGCCGAGAATGAAGGCAAACGAAGTCATCAAGATGGGCCGCAGCCGGATGCGGGCCGCCTCGACAGCGGCTTCGATCAGGGGCATTCCCCGGCTGCGCAATTGCTCGGCGAACTCGACAATAAGAATGGCGTTCTTGCTGGAGAGGCCGACCAGCATCACCAGTCCGATCTGGCAGTAAACGTCATTCTGTAACCCGCGCAGGGACTGCGCGCCAAGCGCCCCGAGCAGCGCCATCGGTACTGCCAGCAAAACGATGAACGGCAATACAAAGCTTTCATACTGAGCAGAGAGGGTCAGATAGACCACGACTACGCCTAATCCGAACAGGATCAAAGTAGTGCCGCCCGAGGCCAATTCTTCCAGCGATAAGCCAGTCCACTCGTAGCTGAAACCCTGGGGCAGCACTTTCTTGCTGATGTCTTCCATGGCCGCGATGGCCTGTCCCGAGCTGACACCCGGCGCGGGGGACCCGTCGAGTTCCGCCGAGCGGAACAGGTTGTAGTGGCTGATCACCTGAGGGGTCGCGGTTTGGGTAATGGTGATCAGGTTGTCCAGGGGAATCATCGAGCCCGAGTCGGAGCGGACGTAATACTGGCGAATGTAACTCGGGCTGGTCGCGAAATTCTTTGTCGGCTTGTACGTACACACGATAGGAGCGGTTATTGAAATCAAAATCATTGACATAAGCAGACCCCATGTAGACGCCCAGGGTGTCGGTGATTTGCTGTAGTGGAACGTGTAGGCTCTTGGCCTTTTCACGGTCGATGGTGATCAGAAACTGCGGATCGTTCGAGGTGTAACTGGTGAACAAGCCGGTTAAATCTTTTCTGGAATTTCCTTCTCTCACCACAGCCTGGGCGGCGTTTGCCAGGTCATCCAGGGTGTGGCCGCCCTGGTCCTGGACTTCAAACGCAAAGCCGCCGAATTGTCCTAAGCCTTGCACCGCGGGCGGCAGGAAAGGAAACACTAGGGCGCCATTGATGCCGAACAGAGGGCCGCGTATGCGGTTCAGAACCGCTTCGGCCGAGTGCTCATCCGACTTGCGTTGTGAATACGGCTTCAAAGGCACGAATACAATGCCGCGGTTGGAAGCGTTGCCGGCAAAGCTAAAGCCACTGATGGCAAATACACCCTGCACTTCCGGGAGTTTCCCCACTACATCCTGAATCTGTTTCTCAATATTTCGCGTGTATTCGAGCGATGCTCCTGAAGGAGACTGAACGCTGATGATGAGATATCCCTGATCTTCATTAGGCACGAAGCCCTTAGGCACCCGCTGGAAGATCAGGTAGGTGAAGCCGAGACCAGCGAAGAATAATACGACAGCGATTACCCGGTAGCGGAGAAAAGCACGCAGGGAACGGCTATAGCCGTTAATGATTCCGCCGATAACTTTGTCCACGTTGCGGAAGAACCAGCCCTTCGTTCCGTGTCTTTTTCCCAGAAGGAGGGCGGAAAGCGCTGGGGTCAGAGTCAGCGCGTTAAAGGCGGAGATAGCGATGGAGAAGGCAATGGTCAGGGCGAATTGGCGAAACAGAATTCCAGTTGTGCCGGGGAAGAACGCCACGGGTACGAACACCGCGACCAGAACCAGTGACGTTGCGATCACCGCTCCTGCCACTTCCTTCATGGCAACCGAGGCAGCTTTGTGCGAGTCGTGCTCGCCTTCCTGAATGTGGCGCTCGATGTTTTCAATCACCACGATGGCGTCATCGACCACCAGGCCGGTGGCCAACGTGATTCCAAATAAGGTCAACGTATTGATGGAAAATCCCAACAATTTAACGAAGGCGAAGGTGCCGATCAGCGAAACCGGAATGGTGATGGCCGGAATGACTGTGGTGCGCCAGTCTTCCAGAAATATGTAGATAACAAGAATGACAAGGACGATGGCTTCGAGCAGCGTGCTGAGCACATCATAAATCGACTCACCGACAGCCTCGGTGGTATCGAAGGCGTTCTCGTAATACATCCCCGGGGGAAAACGTTTGGAAAGCCGTTCCAGTTCGATGAGAGCGAGACGGTCTACTTGGAGCGCATTGGCATTGGAGAGCTGAAGGATACCAATTCCAACCGAGTCGCGGCCGTTGTACATGAGGTTGGAGCCGTAATTTTCGGCTCCGAGTTCGGCACGGCCCACGTCTCTGAGGTGGACCAGGGTGCCATCGGCATTGGTCTTGACGATGATGTTTTCAAACTGCGTGGTTTCCGATAGGCGGCCGACCGCCCGAACACTGATCTGAAAGTTCTGCCCGCTCTTTATCGGCGGCGCTCCCACCTGTCCGGCAGCAACCTCGACGTTCTGCTCCTGCAGGGCGGCAACGACGTCAGGCGCGGTCAAGCCGCGGCTGGCCATGCGCTCGGGATCGAGCCACAGCCGCATGGAAAATTTGCGTTCCCCGAAAATAATGACGTCGGCGACGCCAGGCACGCGCTTGAGAGCGTCCTTGACGTAGACGTCAAGGTAGTTGCTCATGAACAGCGTGTCGTAGCGGCCGTCGGAATAAACTGCCGCGCCGAATACGAAATCGTTGGAGGCTTTGGTGACGGTGATTCCAGTGGCCTTCACCGCATTGGGCAGACGGCCCTGGGCCTGGTTGACCCGGTTCTGAATATCGACGGCCGCGAGATCGGGGTCGCGAGAGAGGTTAAAGGTCGCAGTAATTGAACTGATGCCGTCGTTGGTGCTGCTGGACTCGATGTACTTCATTCCCTCGGCGCCATTGATCTGCTCTTCCAGAGGGATGGTGACCGCAGTTTCCACCGTCTGCGCACTAGCGCCGATATAAGCGCTGGTTACGGATACCTGCGGCGGCGCCAGGATAGGAAACTGGGCGATAGGAAGTGTGGGGATCACAACCGCACCCGCCAAAATAATCAGCAGAGCGCAAACTGTTGCAAAAACCGGCCGTCTTATAAAGAAATCAACAAACATTGATTTTGGCTGTCGGCAATTTTTGAGGCGTTCTATCCAAACAACTTGTTTATCACGAACGTGATCGAAGATCTGGTGTCAGGCCTGCGGCTGCACTGGCACTCCGTCGACCAGGAATTGCGTGCCGGAGACAATCACTTTCTCGCCGGGCTTCAGGCCATTGACGACCACATAGTCGTTGCCAGTGATATCCCCGATTTGCAGCGCTCGCTGGTGCGCAACGGTTTTCCCCTGCTGGTCTTCCGCAACGAAGATGAAGTATTTCCCGCCTATGCGAGAAACCGCGAGCACCGGTACCACCGGCCCATCATGCGTCCCCCAGATCACGCGCGCACGGGCAAATTGCGAGGTCCGCAAGGCGCCCTTGAGGTCGGGAATTTGCGCTTTTACCAGTACAGTCTGAGTAGTGTTGTCGACCTGCGGAGAGATAAACGTGATCTTGCTCCCGGCAATGTCTTTGCCGGTGTTATCTACAATCTGAACGGGTAGATTTCGCTTGAGCTGAGGGACCCGTTCAACGGGAACGTAAATGTAGGCTTCAAGACTTCCCGACTTGTCCACGGTAGTCAGAACCGTGGTGGTAGAAATCCGGTCCCCGACGCGCACCGGAATGTCCCCCACGGTTCCCGAAGTTGACGCGGTCACCTTGTAATAGTGAAGTTGCACCGTCTCCTGCCGCACCTGGGCTTCCAGGGCTCTGATTTGGGCTTCGGCAGAATCCAGTGCCGATTTGGCTTGATCCAATTCCTGCTTGCTGGTGACCCCGCTGCTGTATAGACCGCTTGCCCGGGTATATTGCTGCCGGTCGAATTCAACCTCGGCGCGCTTCGCTGCCAACGTGTCTTCCTGGGTGCTGACTGTTGCCTGCTGCTTGGCTGGATCGATCTGCATCAGTGCCGTGCCGGGCATAACGCGATCACCGGAATGTACGTAGATGGCGGTGATTTGGCCATCGACTTGGGGCATGATTACAGCCGAGTCACGTGATTTCAAGGTGGCCACATATTCGGTTGCATCCTGGATCGGAACTGCCTGCGCGACCTGGACTTTCACTGGAATGGCTTGGCCGGCCGCGGCCGGTGGTCCATTCGCGGCCTTGTTACCGCAGGCCGTTAGGCCTGCAACCGACAGGAGGATCGCGAGGGGGAAGTGTCCCTTAGTGGTAAAAGGACTGTAAGTCATTCTTACCGTTGGTTTCATCGAACCAACACTAGCATAGAGGCGCGATCCGCGCGCCCGCCATAACACTAAGGGTGATCAGGATTTATTGGGACGTCCAGGTTGGAGCTGAACTCTAGAGGAAAAGCTTCGAGACTTGGGCTCATTCCCTGGAGGACGCGATGAGGACTCCGCGAGGAAGGGAACTTTTACTTGAACTAGCGCTTACGGGGCCGGGCCACGGTCTCGAGTCGCCGCTCTTCATTGGCGACAGCGAAGTACAAAATACCGAAGGCCAGCACAACGCCTGCCGCAATGATTGCCATAGGTTTTGCTCCGAGATGGCTAATTTAGCCTCCAGGCATTGACTGCTCAAGTCACCAAGGTGTGGTTGCTGGTACTACCACTCCCGTGCCATTGCACTGGTTAGAGCGGATTCAGGCCGCACTATGAAGGTGGGAGGCCTAGCATCGCTTTCCCGATTTTGATCCAGTTCCGAAAGAAACCGGTTTCGCGGATGCTAAATTAGTTTCGCCATGAAACCCCTGCGCAGCTTTGCCAGCGACAACAATGCCAGTGTCCATCCAGAAATCATGCAGGCGATTGCCGCCGCCAACGTGGGTCATACCGTCGCCTACGGTGATGACCGCTATACCCGGTCCGCGCTGCGCAAGATCGAGAAGGAGTTCGGGGCGGAAACGCAGGCCTTCATGGTGTTCAACGGCACGGGGGCAAACGTACTAAGCTTGAGCGCACTTACATCGTCTTACCATGCCGTCATCTGCGCCGAGGGAGCCCACATTTATGTGGACGAGTGCGGCGCCCCCGAGAAACATACCGGCTGCAAACTAATTCCGATTGCCACCAAGAATGGGAAGCTTACGGTTGAGGCGGTAAACCACGCCTACCACGGCATCGACGATCCGCACCACGTGCAGCCCCGGGTGATTTCGATCACCCAGTCCACCGAGGTGGGAACGGTCTACAAGCCGCATGAGATTAAGGCCTTGGCAAAATTCGCCCACGATAGAGAAATGTTTCTTCACCTGGACGGAGCCCGCATCGCAAACGCCGCGGCCAGCCTGAGAGTCTCATTGCGCCAGGCAACGCGCGATCTGGGAGTCGATGTTCTTTCGTTTGGAGGAACCAAGAATGGGGCGATGGGGGCGGAATGCGTGGTGATCTTCGACAAAGCCCTCGCCGTCGAATTTCTTTACTTGCGCAAACAAGGCATGCAGCTGTCGTCGAAGATGCGTTTCATCTCGGCCCAGTTCGACGCTTTGCTGACTGACGATCTCTGGTTGCGGAATGCGGAGCATTCCAATCGTATGGCGAAGCTATTGGAGCGGGAACTGAAGAAGATTCCGCAGATTAAGATCGCCTATCCGGTTGAAGCCAATGGAGTGTTCGCGGTCATTCCCCGCAGGGCCATTCACAAAATCAAGCAGCGATATTTCTTTTACATGTGGGACGACCAGCAGTCGATGGTGCGCTGGATGTGCTCGTTCGATACCACGGAGGACGATGTTCGGGAGTTTGCGGCATTTGTGGGGACGGCAGTCTCTGGGCGCTAGGCACTAAGGCAACCATTAATGATGGCTGCCGTTCTAGCATCCGGAGGCCGCGACACTGCAGAGACGCAGCAAAGCCGCATCTCTGCACAACTCTCTTTGGTAACCGCACCTATCTTGCCGCTTGCTTTTTGACCCTGCTTCTACTAATAAAGTGACACCACCCTTATCTCCGGATCCGAGGAGAGGTCATGTATTGGAAGCGGTTCAAGCGCGCAGCAGTTGGTGTACTTTCATTCACCGTTTTGAGTCTTATCGCCGTGAGTCTTGTGAGTTGCGGACATGAGCAGCAGTTAACCGCGATCACCATTCAGCCAGATACAGAGACCTTTGGCACGGCGGATATTCCGGTTGCTCTGGACGCGGGTTTGAGCGTCCAACTGAGGGCGATCGGCTCCTATATTCATCCGCCCGTAACCAAGGACATCACCAACCAGGTAGTGTGGAAGTCGAGCGACGTTCAGATGGTAACGGTGGATGCAACAGGCATGCTCACGGCCACCGGTCAGACTTGTGGCACTACGCTGGTTACCGCGACCGTAACTACGAACCACAGTACGGGAAACATCGACTCGAGCGGGGCAATCGTGACCGGAACCATGACAGCCAACGTGGTGTGTAATACCACTCCCTAGTTGGGGTCTAGATCTCGCCCAGTAATTCTTCCAAGTTTGGTTTTCGCTTTTGCGCCTTTACCTTTTTCTTCCGGTCGGGCACCACCCGTCCACCGGGAGGCGCACCAATGCGCTCGCGGGCCAGGGCCTTCACCGCCTGCACCGCGCGGAACTCCTTCTTTTTTCGCTTCTTCGCCACCGCACACATGTTGCCACAGCTCAGCTGCGATAGAATAGAGGCGGAAGCAGATTGTGTGAGCGACGCTAATTTCGACGACTATGGAAGAACGCGAGTTTTTTGACGAACGGCAGGAAAAGAAACCGGCAAACTTGAACTGTCCTAGTTGCAAGCAGACGGCGGAATATGAAGTTACCTGGCTGGTCCGGACTAAAAAGCGCCAACTGTCCGGCCGGGCCGATGAGCGCGACCGCGCCCGGTTTGCGAAGGCACGCTCTTATATGCTGCGCAAGGACGACGTGATGATGTGCAAGAACATGCGCTGCCGCAAGCGCTTCGAGATTTCTTCCGTGCAGTCGGTCGTCTTCATGGACTAGATATTTCTCGTCAGTACACTCAGCCCCGGCCGGCTCAGTGTCACTCACCAGCCTCAAGGAGCCCACATGAAAATCCTGGTGTGCATGAAGCAGGTCCCCCAGAAAGACGCTCCGCTCAAATTGAACGAAAGCAAGACCTGGATTCGCGAAGACGTATCCTACGAAGTGAATGAACCCGACGCCTTCGCGCTGGAGGAAGCCCTTCGCCAGAAAGAAAAACATGGCGGAGAAGTGGTGGTTATTACTGCGGGTCCGGCACGGTCTCAGCAGGTATTGCGCGAAGCCCTCGCCAAGGGTGCAGACCGCGCCATTCACCTCGAGGACCCCGCCTTTGTTGGGCTCGATGCATTCAGCACAGCCCGCGCCTTTGCGGCTGCTATTAAAGATGAAAATTTCGATTTGATCTTCACCGGCCTGCAATCGGACGATTATGGATTCGCGCAAACCGGGGTGATCCTTGCCGAACTCCTGGGCTGGCCGCATGCGACCATCATCATGCAGATTGAAAAGAACGAGGGCGGCATCCGCGTAAAACGCGAACTGGAAGCAGGGTATTTCCAGTTCGTCGATATGCCTCTACCTGCGGTGCTGACCATACAATCCGGCATCAACAAACTGCGATACGCTACGCTGATCGGCATCAAACAGGCGAAAAACAAGCCGTTAAGGAAGGTCGCGCTGGCGGAAGTGCAGGCCGCGGTCGGTTCCAATTCACAGAAGATCGAACGGCTCTACATCCCGGAAAAAACCAAGAAGACTGAGTTCCTGGAAGGTCCGCCGGCCGAGATTGCGAAAAAGCTGGTGGACAAACTGCGCAACGAAGTACGGGTGCTGTAGCGCGAAAGTTTGCTCTTGGATAGTTCAATGAGGCTTGAGTGACAGCTTGCTCCAGGCTTCTTTTGGGACCCTATGTGACGCCTGATTTGGCGTTTGTAATTCCATTTCTTTTTCCGAGTTCATTCCTTATTCAGACCAGAACCTTTAAACTAATCGGCTCTCTCCCGGCTTGCCGCAACGAGAGCCAGAAGCTGGACTTATGCCTAATACGATTCTAGTAGTTGCAGAACAGCGGGAAGGTAAGCTGAACCGCGTTTCCTGGGAAACGGTGGCGGCAGGACAGGCGATCGCTGCCGACACCGGCTGGGAGTTGCAGGTGGCGGTTGCGGGGAAGGGTATCTCTGCGATTGCCAATGAACTCGCGGCCAAGAAAGTTTCCAAGGTATACGCACTCGAGTCGCCGAAATTTGAACCTTACACCCCCGACGCCTTCGCCGCCGGGCTGAAGCAATTCATCGAGTCGAAGAAACCGAATCTGGTGTTGATGCCGCACACCTACCAGGTGCGGGATTTTGTCCCCAAACTCGCGACTGCGATGGGACGTGCCGTGGTCAGTGATTGTATTGGCTTCAAGAAGGACCAGGACAAGCTGCTTTTTACCCGCCAGATGTTCCAGGGCAAGTTCGCCGCTGATGTCAGCCTGACTTCCCAAGCTCCATGGTTCGTCACTTTTCAAAACGGCGCATTCCGTGGGGACAAGGCGGAAGCAGGCAACCGCTCCCGTCGAGACTGTCAACCTTGAGATTGCGGAAGGGGTAATCCGCAACAAGCCGCAAGAGGTTTTCAAGGAAGCCAAGCAAGCGGTAGACCTGACCCAGGCGGAAATCATCGTCGCCGTGGGGCGCGGAATTAAAGAGCAGAAGAACATCGATATCGCCAAGCAGCTTGCGGAAGCGCTTGGCGGGGAACTGGCCGCGTCTCGTCCCATCTGCGACTCCGGATGGTTGCCGATGGACCGCCAGATTGGCTCATCCGGGCAGACAGTCGCACCCAAGCTTTATCTGGCACTCGGCATCAGTGGCGCTATTCAGCACATCGTCGGAATGAAGGGGGCTCGCACCATCATTGCCGTGAACAAAGATTCAGAGGCTCCGATCTTCGAGATCGCGGACTACGCAGTCGTGGGGAATTTGTTTGATGTGGTGCCGCCGCTGGTGGAAGAAGTGAAGAAAGCGAAAGGCTAAACGCTATAGGGCGCAAACCCAATCGCCACGAAGGAGGAGAAATCACACGAAGGTTCTGGCCCTGAGATTTCTTTCGTACCTTCGTGTCCTTCGCGGTTATAGCTCGCTGAGAGCAAAATTATGAGTCTCACCTTCCGCAAACCACTCGAAAATATCGACCATCCCAAGATGCCCGCCGATGTGGTGATCGTCGGCGGCGGCCCCGGAGGCATGGCCTGCGCGTTACGTCTGTCACAGCTAATCGACGAACACAACACAACGAATTCTGACTCCCAATTCAGCAAAGAAAATATCTACGTGCTGGAGAAGGCCCGCGAAGTCGGTCAGCACTGCCTTTCCGGGGCACTGCTTGATCCGCGCGCCATGCGCGAACTGCTTCCCGGATTCGAGAAAGAAGCTCCTCTCGATGTGGAAGTCAGCAAAGAATCTGTCTATTTTCTCACCCAGAACGGCAAACTGAAATTCCCCATCACGCCGCCACCCATGCGCGATCACGGAAACTACGTAATTTCCCTAAATCGCTTTGTGAAGTGGTTAGGCGGTAAAGTGGAAGAAACCGGAATTACGGTGTTTACCGGCTTCGCCGGGTCTGAATTGCTTTTCGATGGCAACCGGATTACTGGCGTGCGCACCGATGATAAGGGCGTCGACAAGAACAATCAGCCCAAATCGAACTTTGAACCGGGTTACGATCTTGAGGCAAAGGTGGTAATTCTCGCCGAGGGTTCTCGCGGATCTTTAACCAGGCAACTGGTCACCAAGTTCGATCTCGTCAAAGACCGCAACCCGCAAACCTACGGCCAGGGCGTGAAGGAATTGTGGGAAGTGCCCGCGGGGCGCATCGACCCGGGCGAAGTAATCTACACCATGGGATGGCCGCTCACCTCGAAAGAATATGGTGGAGCGTGGATCTACGGCGGCAAAGACAATGTGATCTCGTTGGGATTCGTCACAGGACTCGACTATCCCGATCCGCGACTCGATCCTCAGCACGTACTGCAGGAATTCAAGAAACATCCCCTTATCGCGAAACTTCTTTTGGGCGGCAAGATGATCCGCTACGGCGCAAAAACCATGCCTTATGGCGGATGGTGGGCCATCCCGCCGGTGGCTGGCGACGGCTGGATGGTCATCGGCGACTCCGCGGGCTTCCTTAATTCACAGCGCCTGAAGGGCATTCACCTCGCCATTAAGAGCGGGATGCTGGCCGCGGAAACCGCCTTTGAGGCGCTGCTTAAGAACGATTTTTCGTCTGCGATGCTGGGGCAATTTCGACAGAAGGTGGACTCCAGTTGGATCAAGGAAGAGTTGTGGAAGGTGCGAAACTTCCACCAGGGATTTGAGGGTGGCTTCTGGCGCGGTATGTTCCACGCCGGACTGCAACAAATCACCGGCGGACGAGGCCTTCGCAACCGCTACTCCGCGACCGCCGGCCATTCCCACATGAAGAAACTGTCCGAACTCCCTTCCGAGGGCGGCGATGAAGCACACATTTTGGGCCGCGCCCGCGGCGATGGGAAGTTAACATTTGATAAGCTCACCGATCTTTATCACTCCGGTACCAAGCATGAGGAGGATCAGCCTGCGCACCTGGTGATTCATAACACCGACGTCTGCAACCAGCGCTGCATCGTGGAGTATGGTAGCCCGTGCCAAAATTTTTGCCCGGCGAATGTTTATGAAATGCTCGACGACAGCACCGCGCCCAACGGCAAGAGCATCAGCCTGAATCCATCGAATTGCGTGCACTGTAAAGCTTGCGACATTGCCGATCCATACCAGATCATCACCTGGGTCCCACCAGAGGGCGGTGGCGGCCCCAATTACGACGGCATGTAAGCTGGAGACGGCCTAGGGCGGGTACTCTTGCCCGCCCCAGGGATGGCACAGTCCTCGACCATTTCGAATCGACGTTGGCCGGGCGGACCGAAGGTCCGCCCCACGTCACACCCTACCGAGTAAAGGCAATATTCAGCCCTGTGGTCAGAATTATGTCGTTCTGCCGAGCCCCGAGCGGCGGGTTCGTAACATAGGTATCGGCAAACGAATTCTGCCAGCCGAGCCATTTGCTCAATTTCGTTACCGTTGCAAAGTTGAAGGTGGTGCGATACTGTCCGCCCTCATTGATGTCTGGGTATGCATACAACTTCTGGGTGAGCACTGTGCTCGCGCCAATCTTCTTCATGAATTCTTCGCCCAGGGTCAACGCGATCAGATTGCGCTGAATCGTGGAATAACTTTCCCGCGTGTAGTTGAGACCACTCAAGAGATCCAGGGTGGTTCGTTCGCGCTTGATCAGATGGAATCCGATACCGCCGCTGAA
The DNA here is from genome assembly GCA_963824805.1 of uncultured Acidobacteriaceae bacterium. Classification (GTDB taxonomy): domain Bacteria; phylum Acidobacteriota; class Terriglobia; order Terriglobales; family Acidobacteriaceae; genus DATBAT01. The sequence goes on from CAWGQZ010000029.1 coordinate 51,608, forward strand.
CACCGAGCGTAGATCGAGATCCTGGAGGTCGTCGCTTTGGAAATCGGCTCCGGTAAAGCTGAAGGTCCGTGCGCCAAAATCGTGGTCGTAACGCGCTCCGCCCTGATTGCTGTTGGCGGTTGTGCTTGGAATAGCACCGGGAGCGTCATTAGTAGCGAAGACCGAGGTCTGATATAGACCGAGGTGATCGTGCTGCGTTTTACGGTCGGCGGTAAAGGCAAGGCCTAGGTTCTTGGTTTCGCTGTTGCCACGGGTCATGGCAAAGCTGGTGGTTAAGCCACCGCTCCACGCCTGCAACCAGCCGGGATGTTCCATCTTCTTATCCGCTGCCGCTTCCTCCTCACTTCTGATTTTCGAGATGGTACCAGTGGAAACTTCAACCGGCGCTCCAGTGGCGGGCACGACTTGCAGTTTGTCATCCGTCGTCTTTACCAGGCCGACCACGGTCTGCCCATCCTTCAACCCCACGTGCAATGGTTTGTCAGACTCGATAGCTTTAATCGCGCTCAATTGCACGATAACTTCTCCCGCGTAGTCGGTCTTAATCACCAGACTCTTATCGTCGGATTTTTCGATCACGCCGCTCAGGCGGTCACCATTTTGTAGCGTGATCTGTCCTGCCAGCAGGAGTTGAGACGAGAAGAAAACCAGAATAGGCACCAGTACGAACTTATGTAGAGACACTTCCCCTCCAATATGTGCGAAATGCAAAGCTGCCCCTATATTTTTATACGTTTGTGCTGGAATTTGCTGCAGGTGAGAACAGTGGCGGTTATGAACCTAAGGGCTATAATCAAAAGTGAGTTTCCGACTTTCGAAGCCTTCGGGAATACCCTGGCGACGACAGCGGTGAAGAGCGTGCTCTGGCACGCGTCTTCCAAGGGTGGTGGCGGAAACGCCAGCGCCTCCCGGCTTCGCAAGTGAGCCCTTGGAAAGGAAATGGCAGGTAGTAGCCCGCCTTTTTTCTTTTTCCAAGAGACTCAGCAGACAGCACTTAGCATTCAGCGTCCATGCCTCTTACCGACAAATTCGGCCGCGCCATCACCGATCTGCGGATCTCGATCACTGACCGGTGCAACTACAAGTGCGTCTACTGCCGTACCGGCAACGAGGGGGCGCTCTATGGCGATCTTCCATTCTCCGACTACCTGCGCATGTCGCAGGTACTTGTTTCCATGGGGATTGAAAAGATCCGCATCACTGGTGGCGAACCACTGCTGCGCAATGGCGTGATTGCATTCGTTCACGAACTGGCGAAAATGCAAACTCTTAAAGGGGAAGCGCTCGACCTCGCACTGACGACCAACGGCCACCTTCTGGCGGATATGGCCAAAGCGCTGAAAGATGCGGGCCTTAATCGAGTTACAGTGAGTATGGATGCCGTCGATCCCGATCGCTTTGCACGGATCACTCGTGTGGCTAATGGCTACGACAACGTACTGGCGGGGATCCGGGCGGCCCGACGGGTTGGCCTATGGCCGTTGAAAGTTAACTGCGTGCTGATGCGCGGCTTCAACGAAGATCAGATAATTCCATTTGGAATGTTCGCCCGCGAAGAGGGCGTGATTGTGCGGTTCATAGAGTTCATGCCGCTCGAGGAAGAGCGGGTCTGGTCGCCGGACACCGTGGTCTCACTCGACGAAATCGTGACCCGTATGAGCGAATATCGGCCTCTGGTGGAAATCCCACGGGGACGTAGCGAGACCGCGCGTCGATATCGCTTCGATGACGGCATGGGAGAGATCGGCATCATTGCTCCTGTCTCGCATCCGTTCTGCGGCCACTGCAGCCGCATTCGAATTACCTCAGACGGAAAGATCCGGACCTGTCTTTTTTCGGTTTGGGACCACGATCTTTACGGGCGCGTGCGCGGCGGCGCTTCGGATGAGGAACTCGCGGAATTCATTCGCGGAGTGGTAGAGAACAAGGAAGCCCGCCACCATATCGGGGAACCAGACTTCGTCCCCGCCTCTCGCACCATGGTGCACATCGGGGGGTAAGCTTAGCCCGGTACCTCGGCAGGCTTTCGCAAGCGGGTGAAAACGTCCAGGAGTTCTGCCAGGCCTTCGCCGGTCTTTGCGGAAACCCACAGCGTGCGCATCTTTGGCCGGACGGATTGAATATTTCGCTCGGCAGCCTGCTGGTCAAATTCCGCAGCCGCCGCCATATCCATTTTGGTGATGACGGCTACATCGGCCGTGTTGAAGATAGTGGGATATTTCAGCGGCTTGTCTTCGCCCTCGGTTACCGACATCAACACCAGCCGCAAGTCTTCCCCGAGGTCGTAACTGGATGGGCAAACGAGATTCCCCACATTTTCGATGAATAAGAGATCGAGTTCCTCAAGCGGCCAATCTGCGAGCGCGGCGTGGACCATCTGCGCGTCCAAATGACAAACGGTCCCTGTCACAATCTGCTGGACTCGGGCTCCACTACGGGCCAATCGGGCGGCGTCATTTTCGGTCGCGAGGTCGCCAACCAGGGCTGCCACCCGATGCTTTGGGTGCAGATCAGTCAGAATCCGTTCCAGCAGACGGGTTTTTCCGGATCCGGGGCTAGAGACAAGACTCACCACCGCGACCCCTGCTCGCTGAAAGCGCTCGCGGAGTTCGGCCGCCAGCACGTCGTTCTGCTTTAGCACCTTTCGCCTGACTTCAACCAATCGGGGCTGGCTCATCTGCGGCGACCTCCAGCGCCAGCACTTCCAGATCGGTGCCACTTACGACACGCGCAGCCGGGGTATCGCAGAACGAGCAGGTAAGCTGCTGCCAGGAAACCGGAGGCACTTCACGTTGGCATCTAGGACAAAAGATGAGAACCGGGCAATCCTGAAACTCCAGGCGAGAACCTTCCGCGATCGTGCCCTCCGCGGCCAGAGAATAGGAGAACAACAAGGCTTCTTTCACCACGCCTGACAATGGGCCAAGTTTGAGGTGCACAGCAACAACGCGTGGGATGCCGCGCGCTTTTGCTTCCGCCTCAACCCCTTCCACAATGCTCAAGGCAATGGAAAGCTCATGCATAGTTTCACATGCATTCCATCTTTATGTAGCGCCTCATATCCGGCGCTAACGAGATGAACATGGCTACTGCACCGAGCGCGATTGCGCTCCAGATAATCTTACGCGTGACACTCATAGTCTGCTTTCCTCCATTTCAACTAATTGGTTCGCCCGCGCCTGCCTGACAATTCTTCGAGCAGACCGTCGAGGACCTCAATCGCGGTTGGCACTGCCGCCTCCACCACCGGACTCAACCCCATCCGCCCTTGTTCCCCACCGCAGTCCAGGGGCTGACAGGCAAGTAGCGTCAGCGGCGGCGGAGTGCCGCCCATCTGCTTTACCATGCGCAACACGCAAATTGGGTGCATTCCGTGGCTGTCCAATGACTCGTTTTCCGGAGCTTCCACCGATTCGAGGTCCGGCTGGACAACCGATACGTCGCCCGGTGCACCGCCGAGATCCATCGCGTCCACTAGCACCACGTGCTGCCACGGGTCCATCAGAGCGTAGGCGAGGTCAAAGCCACGAATGCCAAAGTCCTCGATCCGGACCCCCGCGGGCGCTTCACGCCGCTTCAGGTGTTGGGCGACTTCGACACCAAACCCATCGTCACCTAGAAAGATGTTCCCGACACACGCAACCAGAATGCTATCCATCCGCCGCCATCGATTCTCCCAGAGCCAACGGTTCGACCTCTTCGGGGGAAAAGAAAAATCGATGGCCGGGCTGACGCCTCAGTCCGAGGTCGCGTCCGGGATCATCCTCCAGCACGACCGCAAGGTGGACCTGATTTTCAAAGTCCTGTTCAATGGCTTCGATGACGGCAACCTGGCCGGCTAACGCGCTGTCGAGAATGTCGGAGCGTTTCTGCGGCCATAGCCGGACCCTGCTTCCGGGGCGCACTTGAACTCCGAAAACCTGCACGCTTTCAAGCGGTTGTGGCGCAGCGAAAGGATCGAAGTCGTCGTTCATTCTCCGCTTACCTTTCGCAGTCCCCGAATCGCTCCGTGAACCTTCATAAGCTGTTGTTCCCCTATTGCCGAACTTCGTTCGAGGATCTCGCGGCCGCGTTTGTCCCCCGCTATTAATTGCTTCTTCTCGTCGTCCGAGAGAGTCATTACCCGCAGAGTCAGCATTTCATCCATTTCGGTCCCGTCGAAAAAATCACCTGAACTTTCCGGTGCGATTTGTGGGTAGTCGTAGAGGATGATTGGTGAAACCAGCACGGTATCCGCTGCTGGCGCATCTCCGCAGAGCACAGGGAACACGCCAGTGTTGCGGCAGCGTCCCACAGCTTCGGAGAATTCTGCGTCCGGTTCGAGCAAGGAGATGAACTTGCCCTTTTGAACCTGTAGGATGGCATGAGCCGAGGTCAGGCAATACAGCAGAGCGTCTTCGCGGGACTTCGCCGTCGAGGGAGACGCGTTTGCAACTTCCAGAGCCACCTGAAAGAGTCCTGGCGAAACCCGCACTGCCCTCAACCCGATGTTTCCATGGATGTCTTGCAGCCGACGAGGTTTGCCATCCATTTCCATCTGCCCGGCTGCGAAAGCAAAGCTTAGCTGCGTCCCCGCTAGAAGATCACCAAGCCTGACCAAGGGTGGTTCCCAATACCGCTCGATGGCTTCGGCGATGCTTTCGTGTTCTGCGCTTGTGAATTGCAAAAAACGAACTCTAAGTTCCAGTTGGCTGTCGTCATTGCCATTGACCAACACTTCAGCGTGAAAACTACTCAGACCAATCGTTGCCGCTGCGGGCGGAAACAACGTACCAAAATTCCAGCGCTGGCGGTTCTTGGTGGAATCCGGACGATAGGGATACAACAGATATCCCTCGTAGAGAATTGCATGGGCGATCTTCTCGGCGGGAGCGATGTTCATCGTTTCACCCCTTCCCCGACGGTCGTGCCCTCTTCCGCAGCCTCAGCCATTTTTTCTAGCGCGGCGTCGAAGCTCGACAGCCCATTACGCACCTTGAATTCATTAATCCGGTCGAAGACATCGTTGCGTAGGCAAAGCCAGACACCATTGGGATAGTAGACTTCCATCAGCGCACGCCAGATGCTGACCGGAAAACGGCACTCAGCTTCTTTATCCCAGGGAATTTGCGCCACTTGCAAAGGTCCGTCCTCGCCCAGATAGAAAACTGTCCCGGTAAACAGTAGGCTGAGTGGTACTTCCCCACCGGCAAGCGCATGGAAATATTTTGTGCCCGCGACATTGAAATCGAAGCTGCACGGCACCTGTAAGTCGGCGACGGTGTCTTTCTCGAATCCCGGGACAACCGACGTTAGCTGCGTCCACGCCAGTGATTTCAGAGTCTTGCCCCAACGCTCGGTCCGGTCGAAGAGTTCGTAGAGATTTTCTTTCTCCTCCGCCGTGTAGCTGCGCCGCGCAACCTGAATTTGGACCTGACACCGCAACAGGATGGAATGAATCCGTTCTTCCGGGGTCGAGTTCTCAATACGTAACCTAAACAACAGTGTTGGAACCGCGGCAGAGCTCGCCACCTTGATTGCATCCACGGAGAATCGCAGATCAGGCATGCCAGACCTCGGGTCCGCATTCGGCGGTTGCCTTTAGCCGAGCAAACAGGTTCGCGACCTGCTTCCAGACTTCGGTGCCACCGGTAAATCCCTTCCAATACAGGCGGACGGTACCGACCAGTTCAAAGCATTTATCGATCGGAGCCATGTAGTACTGATAGGGCTCAGCCAGACGGTTCACTAGAAACGCCTGCACGTCGTCCTGCATTTTAGCGAGGCGCGGCTCATCGGTGGCAATCTCTTCCCACACATCTGCCGGCGACAAAGATTCGATTGCGCCCGCCGGGCTTGGATATAAGGACGTCATCAGCCCGGTCACGCTGGAACGAAACACAAAAGCAAGATTGATCGGAATACCCAACCCTGCCCAGTGCTCATCGGTAAGGCGGCAGTCTGGGAGATGACGAACATCCCGCGGAATCCGCCGGAAGCGCGTCATGCTGTCTGTAAAGAGCACTGCACAGGGAGTGCAGGCACACATCACCTGCCGTTGCGCGACTTCGAGAAGGTGGGCATGCCTTGAGTCCAAGGGCGCCGAGCACAGATCACAACTCTCCTCGGGCACACGTTTCCGTACCAGATCGCGAAACGCAGAGAACACCATATTGCCGTTATTCGAATTCACCCAAGTGCTTTCCTCACGGGGGGGTCAGATGAGGCATCCGCGGATCGATCGGTTCACGTTTCTTGGCATTGATCCCGGTCGAATTTCTTGCCGAGGGAGTTTTGCCTTCGCGTCCGGGTTCGGTGCCGTAGATCGACCACTCCTCTCCTTTGCGAGTGCCTGGAACGTGAGAAGGAGAATCGGGCTTTGTGTCTTGCCTTGGCATAATTTTCCTCGCTCTTGCGTGTGCCTAGCGCAATTGAACCAATTGGGGCGCCGGCACTGGCTGCTCAACAACAATTTCAGTGACTTCCGGCGCGCTCTGGTAAATGGATTTCTCCACTACTTCCTGAAGCGATCCCAGGCCGCAAGCATGGCCCTTGGAACTTATTCGGACCTTGACCATGCTGCCGACGACATCCAGCAACTCCACCTCGCCGCCGTGCAATTTCACATAGGACCTGACTTTCTCGATGGAGTCTTTCACGCGCTCTTTCAAAGGCTCGCGGTGCAAACCGTAAAGCCCCATCAGCGCGTTGACGATTGGCTCCTTTTCCAACCTGTCTAGCAGAGACGGTTGTTCCGTTTCCACCACTTGGAGCAATCGCTCCAGGCAGTCGCCGTGCAGGCTCATTACTTCTTTTAGTAATGCTTGCACCAGCGTGCGTGCCTCGGGATCGATTAATTCCCTGGCCTTCAGCGCGAGCTGCTCGATTTCCGCAGCGCGCTGAAGGAATTCCGTTTCCTCAGATATGTGGGCCATGGGTGCTACTTCCCTTGAACACCAAACATGGGCGAGTGCAAGGTTTCAAGCATCTTCCCTTTCCCTAAATACATGTGTACGCCGCAGGGCAGGCAGGGGTCAAAGCTCCTCACGGCGCGCATGATGTCGATACCTTTGAAGTTCTCCGGACCGTTCTCTTCAAAGATTGGGGTGTTCTGCACCGCGTCTTCATAGGGACCAGGAGTTCCAAAGATATCCCGCGGGGTCGCGTTCCACGGCGTCGGCGGATAGGGATGATAGTTGGCAATCTTGCCGTCGCGAATGACGACGTGGTGCGACAACACCCCGCGCACCGCTTCGTGGAATCCGCAAGCAATCGCCTCATCAGGAACCTGAAAGTTCGACCAGGTCTTGGTGCGGCCGGCGTGCAGGTCTTCCATTGCCTTCTGGGCGAAGTGCAGAGCGCAACCCGCAGCATAGGCCTGAAAGTAAGTGCGCGCTCGGTCGCGCTCGATGGCGTTACTCCATTGCGGAACCTTCCACTCAAACTGGGCCTCGGGCAAGGAAACCGTCTTTGGGAGATTGATCTGAACACTGTTACCGGTCGCTTTCACATAGCCGATGTCAACCAAGCCCGCTAGCGCCGTGGCCCACAGCCGGGCAATCGGTCCACCGCCGGTATCGAGGGGAAGATATTCGCCGTTGTAATACCAGCGCGGGCACATCACCCAGGAATAATTGCCGGTAAAGTCGCGCTTCTGAGGATGCGGGATCGTGGTCTGGTTCCAGGGATGGCGCTTGTCGACGGGATTCCCGAGAGGGTCCTGGCGGACGAAAACTTCGCCACTATCTTCCCAATCGTCGTAGAAGGAATGGCCCAGCAAAATACGGATGCCGAGATTAATTTCCACCAAGTCGGTAGTTACCAGCTTTCCGTCGATTACGATACCGGGGGTGACAAACATCGCCCGCCCCCATTCAGACATATTTTGGTAGGTGTAGTCGCACACCTTTGGGTCGTTGAATGAACCCCAACACGCCAGCAAGATCCGCCGTTGCCCTACCTTCTCGTATCCCGGCAAAGCCTCATACATGAAATCGAAGAGGTCGTCGTGCAGAGGCACGACTTTCTTCATGAACTCCACGTACTTCATAAGCCGGACGAGGTAATCGGTAAATAATTGCTGAGTTGGAACTGTGCCAACGCCACCGGGATAGAGAGTCGACGGATGCACGTGGCGGCCTTCCATTAGGCAGAACATTTCACGGGTCATGCGACTCATCACCAAGGCTTCGCGATAGAACTCGCCCGTGAATGGATTCAGTGACGTCATGATGTCGCTGATTTTTTTGTAGCCGTGAATCCTGGCATGCGGCGCATCTTTCTTCTGCGCCTTCTCCCAAACACTAGGATTAGTCTCCTTGACCATCTTTTCGCAGAAATCCACGCCGACCAGATTGTCCTGGAAGATGTTGTGATCGAACATGTATTCGGCGGCCTCGCCAAGGTTGACGATCCACTCGCCCAAATCTGGAGGGCGGCAACCGAACGCCATGTTCTGCGCATAAGTCGCGCAGGTGGCATGGTTATCGCCGCAGATACCGCAGATGCGGCTGGTAATGAAATGAGCGTCGCGGGGATCTTTCCCCTTCATAAAAATGCTGTAGCCGCGAAAAATGGAAGAGGTGCTGTGGCACTCCGCAACCTGTTTGTTTTCGAAGTCGATTTTGGTAAAGATTCCCAGTGATCCGACGATGCGGGTGATCGGGTCCCAATTCATCTCTACCAGGTTGCGTTTGCCGGATGGAGTTTGTGGCATCGCTTGGGTCGTCGTTCCCATCGAAATTTCTCCTCTTTAGATTCCGGAAGTCTTTAGACCGGGCGCCGGTTTTGAACCGGGGCGATGTAGGTTCTCGGCTGATAGCCGGTTGTTAGTTCACCCTTGCGATGCCGCCACTTGGGCTCTTTGTTGAGGGCGTTGTTAGTGACCTCACGCAAGGCGCGAATCATCTTTCCGTAAGAGCCGGACAAGACGGTTGAAAGGCGCGCGCCGGGAGGCTCATCCATGAAAGGCATGGCTTTGTCCGGAAAACCCGGCATGGTGCAGGCAATGCAGATTCCGCCCACGTTGGGGCACCCTCCAATGCCACGCATCCAGCCGCGCTTGGTGACGTTGCAATTGACTACCGGGCCCCAGCAGCCCAACTTCACGATGCACTTGGGGGATCCGTACTCGAGGGCGAAATCTCCTTGCTCGTAGTAGCCGGCGCGGTCGCAACCTTCGTGGACGGTCTTTCCGAAAAGCCAGGTGGGGCGAAGTTGGTCGTCAAGCGGAATTACAGGGGCCATTCCCGCCGCCATGTAGACCAGGTACAGCAGCGTCTCCGTCATGTTGTCAGGCTGCACCGGACAGCCAGGGACATTGACGATGGGAAATCCGCCAGCCGAGCGGAAGTTCCAGCCAAGATAATCGGCCAAGCCCATGGCTCCGGTGGGATTGCCGGCCATCGCATGAATGCCCCCGTAGGTTGCACAGGTTCCGGCAGCAACGACAGCCAGCGCCTTGGGAGCCAGACGGTCGATCCATTCGGTCGTCTTTATCGGCTGGCCGCTAATCGGGTCGGTTCCCTGCGCCGCCCAGTAGCCTTCCGCTTTGATCTTTTCGTTGGGGATGGAGCCTTCCACCACAAATACGAACGGATCGAGACGACCAGCTTCAGCCTCGTAAAAAAACTTCATGAAGTCGTCACCGTTCTCGTAGGCGAGCACGGGGTTGTGCAGGGCGACTTTAGGGAGCCCCGGGATCGCCCCCAGAATCAGATCCTCAATGCTGGGCTGCTCCGCGGCCGTCACTGACACGGAATCTCCGTCGCAACTAAGACCTGCAGTCAGCCAGACAACGTGAACCTCACTGGGCGTGGAACGCTTCGGCGAAGTTTTCCCCATGGAGATAGGTTGGGAAGGCATTAGTTTCTCCTAGCTGGCCCACGGACTGGGGTGCCAGTCGCATGACCCGAAAGTTGGCGCGAGTGAAGTTACCGAGTAAGAGAGAGGGCAACAGTTAGGGTGTAGAACCGCTCGGAAGCGACGTGCTGGAGGGCCGGACTTCATGCGCCTCGAGTTGCCAGCTTGCGCTGACTTTACAGAAACAGAACCGAAAAAGAGAGGAATCTATTCGAGCCCTTCGCGAGGGCCGAATTAAACCCCGGGAGACGGGATTAGAGATGTCAGAAAATCGAGAGGGGGTTGCCCTGTTAACAAATTCGCGGCAGTTGTTCTCCGAATAGCGTATCTAGCACTCGGGTGCCACCAATTTCAGTTTTCATCAGAACCATTCCGGGATGTTCGGAAACCACTTCGCCGACAATGCAGGCGCCGGTTCCGTGTTGATGAATACGCATCCGCTCCAAAATCGCGCTGGCGGCATCCGGGGCCACAATTGCCAAAAGCTTTCCTTCATTGGCCACGAACAGTGGATCCAGACCGAGAATCTCACACGCGCCTTTGACCGTATCCCGCACGGGAATGGCGGTTTCATTCAGGCGAATTCCTACTTTCGAACGTGCAGCAATCTCATTAAGAGTGGTTGCCACCCCGCCGCGAGTAGGATCGCGCAAGGCATGAATGTTCGGGCTAGCCTCCAGCATGGCTGCTACTAGGCCGTGCAGGGCTGCCGTATCACTGCGAATCTCTCCTTCAAATTCCAGGTTCTCTCTTTGAGAGAGAATGGCCATACCGTGGTCCCCGATGTAACCGCTAAGTATTACGACATCTCCCGGACGTGCGTTGGCGGCCGAGATATTCACAGCGCCTTCGACCAGCCCAATGCCTGTAGTTGTGATAAATATCTTGTCCCCTTTACCACGATTGACGACCTTAGTATCGCCGGTAACCAACTGAACTCCCGCAGAAGCCGCCGCCCTCTGCATGGAGGTGACCACGCGCCGCAGTTCGTCCATGGTCAATCCTTCTTCCAGAATGAACGCAGCGGATAAATAGAGAGGCCGGGCGCCGCTCATCGCCAGATCGTTGACTGTCCCGTTAATCGCCAGATCACCAATATCCCCGCCGGCAAAGAAAATGGGGGTGACGACAAATGAGTCGGTAGTGAAGGCCAATCGCGATCCGCCGATTTCGAGCACCGCCTGATCGTCCAGACGCTCGAGAATAGGATTAGTGAAGGCAGGCAGAAACAGCTTTTCAATCAGTTCCGCCGTAAGTTTTCCTCCGCTGCCATGTCCGAGCACGACCTGCTTGTGATCGAAAATCGGCGTGGGACAGACCGCACCAGGCATAGCGCTGCTCTTGCTCGACGGCTCGAGCGGATCTTGAACAACAACCGCGTCTATCTCTTTTGAGGACGGGCTCATGCCACTCCGCCTGGGGAAGGCGCCGCGATAGAAACGAGTTCCGGCTCCTTCTTTAAATGGCGCCCATAGGTGTAATAAGCGGCGCAAGAGCCTTCGGCGGAAACCATGGTCGCGCCCAGCGGATTCTGGGGAGTACAAAGCGTTCCGAAGGCGGTGCAGTCATGAGGCTTCTTGATACCACGCAAAATCTGGCCGCTGATGCAGATCTCAGGTTCCTTGGTATCGATCTCGCCTACATCAAACAGCCGTTCGGCGTCATGCTCGCGGAACTCGGAACGCAATTGAAGTCCACTTGCAGGAATGTTGCCAACTCCTCGCCACTTCCGGTCACTCACCTCGAAGACATCCTCTACCAATTTCTGGGCCGCACGGTTCCCTTCGCGTCCAAGTACCCGGGCATACTGGTTTTCCACGACATTGCGCCCTGCTTCGAGCAAGCGCACGGTCATCAATGTTCCCTGCAGAAGGTCAAGGGGCTCGAAACCAGTAATGACAATTGGGACGTGGTAGCGCTCGGCGATCGGCTCGTAATCGCTGTAGCCGACGATCGTGCACACATGGCCTGGGCCAAGGAATCCCTGCACGCGATTTTGAGATGAATCCAAAATGAATGAGATGGCCGGCGGAACAAGCACATGCGAAACCAGCACCGAGACGTTCTTGATGCCTTCCTGGTGAGCCCGCCACACCAGCATGGCGTTCGCCGGAGCCGTGGTCTCGAAACCAATGGCAAAAAACACCACCATCTTGTCCGGATTGGCGCGTGCGATCTTGATGCAATCAAGCGGCGAGTAGACAATCCGCACGTCACCACCTTGCGATTTGATGGAAAATAAGTCACCTTCGGAGCCGGGAACACGTAGCATGTCACCAAAGGAGCAGAAAATAACCTCCTGCTGGCGCGCGATGGCGTGCGCCTTATCGATCATTTCGAGTGGTGTGACACATACCGGACAGCCCGGCCCGTGCACCAGCTCAATTCCCTCCGGCAGCAGGAAATCGATTCCGTGCTTCACGATGGAGTGGGTTTGGCCCCCGCACACCTCCATAATGACCCACGGCCGGGTTTGCACCTTGCGAATCTCGTTGACTACTTTTTGCGCGAGCTTTCCGTCGCGATATTCATCCAGATATTTCATTGCGGCTTACCTCCAGCGGGGGCTTCATCCACCTCCGGCGCATCCAGTTCGGAAAGCTGGTCCATTTGCTCGAGCAACTCGTAGGTGCGACGGGCTTCTTCTTCGTCAACCACACTGATAGCGAAGCCGACGTGCACCAGAACATACTGGCCTATCTGAGCATCGGGGACATATTCCAGACAGGCCTCACGCACGATCCCGCCGAATTGCACGCGAGCCATTCGCATTCCCTGCCGCTCGAATTGCTCAATCACTCTACCGGGAATTGCCAGACACATAAGTATCTCCCCGTTGCAAAACTGCGTTTGCGATTGCTACCTGGCCCAATGCTATACCGCCATCATTTGCCGGTACCCGGGAGTGCAGGAAGACCTCAAAGCCGCAGCCTCGAAGATGTTCCACGCTACGTTCCGTTAAGTATTTGTTTTGAAAGACGCCACCGCTGAGGCAGACCTGTTTCAGGCCGCCACTTGCGCGAATTCGCCGGCACGTTTCCACGATGGCATCCACGACAGTGTTGTGAAACCGGGCGGAGATTACATCCAGCGGCTCGGATGCACGAAAGTCGCGCACGGTAGCCTGGATCGTAGAACGAAAATCGACTTCTTCAGAAGGCGAAATTTCAAACGGGTAGGAATTGTCGTCAGCTGCCAGCCAGGCATTCCAGTTCGATCGCGGCTTGTCCTTCAAAGGTGACACGCTGGCGCAATCCGAGAATCGATGCGACTGCGTCGAACAGTCTTCCACAGGAAGAGGTCTGAATGACGCTAAACTTTCGTCGCAGCATCGCATCCACAACGGTAAATTCTTTCACCGGAATCGCATTCATGGCCGGCAAGCCGTCAGGAATGTCCGCGCCGAAGGCATCGCGCAGGTAGCTCAGGGCGGAACGCCAGGGCTGTCGAATTGCAGCGTCGCCGCCGGCCAACGGAATGTAGCGGAAATGAGCCCGCCGCTCGAAGCCGCTAAAGTCGGCTTCCAGGAACTCACCCCCCCAAATTTGGCCATCGGTTCCGTAACCGGTCCCGTCGAGTGCCACGCCGATTACGGGACCGCAAAGACCGTTCTCCGCCATGCAACTGGCGACGTGAGCATGATGGTGCTGCACTCCGACCGACGGCAGCCCGGTCTGCAGTGCGAATCGGGTACTCATATATTGCGGATGAAGGTCGTAAGCAACCGTCGCCGGTTCCACTCGAAACAATTTCTTTAGATTGTGCAGGCTCTCCTCGAAGAATCGCAGGGTTTCGTAGTTTTCCAGATCGCCGATGTGCTGGCTGAGGATCGCATAGCGGTCTTTGGTGAGGCAAAAGGTATTCTTGAGTTCGGCCCCGCTTCCCAGAATGGGATGCATCGGTCTCTTAAGATCCACGGTGAATGGCGCATGACCCCGAGAACGTCGACCCACTCTCGATTGGCCCGAGATGCTGCGCACCACGGAATCATCGACCCGCATGTAGATATCCCGATTGTGAAAAAGTAACCAGTCGGCGATCGCACTTAACCTTTGCCAGGCTTCCTCATTTTGGATAACGATTGGCTCCTCGTTGAGGTTGCCGCTGGTCATTACCAGCGCAGGGAACTCGGGAGCGCCGGGCGATTCTCCGAAAATGAGGTAGTGAAGCGGGGTATAGGGCAGCATCACACCCAAGGTGTTGTTGCCGGGTGCGATCTCGGCCGGGAGTGCGGCTTCTGGATGGCGACGCAGAATAACGATAGGCCGCTGAAGACTCAGGAGTGCCTCGCGGTCCCCCGGCGTAACCGCGCAAAGGGCTTCGGCGACACCAATATCAGGCACCATCACGGCGAAAGGTTTGTCGCTGCGGCGCTTGCGCTGACGCAATCGAGATAATGCCTTCGCATTGGAAGCGTCGCACGCTAAATGAAACCCACCCATGCCCCGAATCGCAATGATTTGTCCTTCGTGCAGAAGACCACGGACCTGGGCCAGAATCGAAAGCGATGACACTCCGGTTGCAAACTTAATATCCGAAAAAGATCCGCCTGATTGGACCAGAGAGAGACCGGGTCCGCATTCCGAGCAAGCATTCGGCTGAGCGTGAAAACGCCGGTCGGTGGGATCGTGGTACTCCGCCAGGCAGGTCTGGCACATTTCAAATGCCGCCATGGTTGTGAAGGGGCGGTCGTAGGGAATGTCGCGAATGATGGTGAAGCGGGGCCCGCAATTCGTGCAATTAGTGAATGGATATCCGAAGCGTCGATTTGCCGGATCAGTGAAGTCCTTCAGACAATCTGCACAAGTTCCGACATCCGGCGACACCAAAGCAAACTCGTTCTCCTGATTGACGCTCTCGCGGATGATGAAATCGGAATACCCAAAAAGAGGCAGTTCATTGAGGTCTATAGACTCGATCAGCGCCAGTGGAGGCGGATCTTGCTTTAAAGTTTCCAAAAACTGCTGAATTGCAGTTTGTTCGCCCTCTAACTCCATATCTACGCCCGAGGTGGAATTAAGCACGAATCCGCGAAGCCCAAGCCTTTTTACCAGATTGAAAACAAAAGGCCGGAATCCGACTCCTTGCACAATTCCCTGCACCTGAATTCGGGTCCGTACTTCGGCGGCTTGGGAGATGCTCGCCATCACTACTCAGGCGGGTCTAGAAATCAACAGGGTTGCATGCGAACCTCCAAACTTTACCACAGTGGTTAAGACGGCGCAGAAGGGGGTCGCAGAACAAAGCCTGGAGGCTCAGCACTGAGGATGCAAGACCAACTACTGAGTCCGGCATCTGACGGAGGAGTAAAAGTAATTGTGTTGGCCCGCCAACATAACCAGGTTTGGCGCCATCACAAGGCGGTACGGGAAAGGATGAGATGTCCAATCCCTTTAGTCCCAACTACGAAGCTAAACAAGCGAGAAAATTCCGGATGCTGGCTGCGATGTTTGAAAGCGCCGACACCATGGGCCTTTGCGAACGCTTCGCGATTCTCGCAGTTCTCTCGGAACAGAAGGCCAGGGTCTTAAAAGAATTGGAAGATGTATCGGCGTCGGATTCGATGGACTCGAAGACGCAAGCCAAGCTCGACTGGCCCACGGTGGAGTTGCGCACCCGAAACAAATCGCACGAGAACTGACGAATCACCTACATCCAGCGGACTTGCGGCCATTTCTGTGCCGACGGGGCACTTATGCAATACAAAAAAAGAAGCACGGTCTTCTGTGCTTCCTTTATGCGCGTTTTGCACGGATCAATCACCCCTCTGATTCATCCGCGACTCTTCCAACATAGCGTGGCGAAAAAGCTCTGCACAGTCTTGAATTCTCGTTGCACAAACCTTTGTAATACGCGCGCGACACTAGGCTTTCTACGTAAGAATTAGAGCAGAATGAATGAGAATTTCGTCCCCTAGCATGCCATGTACCTAACCGAAAATTTCATTGGACCATTCTCCAACACGAATGGGTTTGTGGACATGACTCATGGTAATAAAGCATCTCCCCGATTGTGCGAAATCGGGGCAGGCTAGAGAATCTCGTCAATGGAGATTTTCACTATGCCCGTTGTTGGGTCCTACCCTGTTGCGCGTCACAACACCAGTAATTCCCGAAATCGGGTCATGATTGTCGATGATCACCCAGCCATCCGGCGAGCTTTATCTAGAGAGTTCGAGCGCGCCGGATGGGAAGTCTGCGGTGAAGCGGCAAATGGCCACGATGCGATCGCTAAAGCCGAGGAACTTTTACCTGATGTGATCGTCCTCGACCTCGCAATGCCCGAGATGAACGGGCTCACCACCGCGCGCGTTCTCAAACGGACGTGTCCTGAGGTTCATCTGATTCTATTCACGGGTCACGGCGATCTGTTCACGATGGGAGAGGCGACGGCTGCCGGAATTTCTGCAGTCTGCTCGAAGACCGAGCCGGTTACCCATCTATTGGAAAAGGCAAAAGCCCTGGCTGGAACCCACGCCGAATTGCTGCACTGATCCCCCGCGCAAAGCAGTAGATCTCCCCCGACGAGTCAAAATTTCTCCCCCGATTGGCTCAATTTCGCAAAAGTGAAAAGGTGGAACATTTTGAAGTTGGCGAAAAGGTGCGGACACCTACCGCGTGTTGACAATATGGAATTTTATTGAACGCTAGGGACGTGGTCCTAATCGAAACAGCGAACTCCTCTACCGAGTACGTTATCTCATTGGGGTCGAATTGCCAGCTCGGTAGTCTTATCCAAAAGACTGGAGCGAAGACTCAGAACCATCCCGCCGTTTCCTCCAACCCGGTTACCGGCGCTACCTACCCATCGTAAAACACAGCATTTTTTCGCTAAAATAGAAGCATGAGTGAATCAGAAAAACCCTCGTGCAAATTCATACCGAACTACGTCCAGCGCATCCTTACTTCAGCGAAGTGCGCTTGCGGCGAACGGTTTGCCCCGCCGCAGAACCCCAACCAGAGCAAAGAGATCTATTTCCGCGACCAGTACGACAAGCATCGCGCCGCACGGTACAGCCATTCGAAATCGGCCGCGGCAGGAGAATAGTTTTCCAAGACTCAGCTCGAAATAAAGGGGAGCCATGCAGGATCTCGCGCCTTCCTTGGGAAACTCCCTCCCCCGAAGACGATCCGTGAACTTCCGGGAAGCCTGTCCACTCCTCAATAGGATCGCCGCGCCGCGATCGAGCGGAAACCCAAAGGCTGAGCCCGAGCAGCTCCAACGCAGATGGGAGCGTGCTTCATGAATCAAGACCCGGTATCTCAGCGTGGGTGTGGCATTCATGAACACCAATACCAGAAAGGAAGTCCCCTCAGGTAACCGCTGTATATATCCGCTAGTATGTTTCTGCTACATTCACCTTGTTTCGCTGAGGACGCTTCCCCGTCATCGGCTGTTTTTCGCTAAAGGCATTCGTGTATTCGGGGGGGCCCATTCATGGCAGCGGAGAGTGACACCCTTTTTGAACGCATACTCGATCTGACCAATCGCATACGGCTGGAAAGTGACTCGAACAGGATGATCAGACTCACCACGGAGCTCAACAAAGTATTGGTTGAGATGCTCGACCTGCAAACTCGGGAGCGGATGCGACACACCGTAGCAAAGGCAGCAAGACAGACCTCTCCCTGAAGCGGCTTCGCTATGGAAGCTCCGCCGTGATCTGCACCGATTTTTGGCAACTGGTTACCCGGCAAAGATGCAGTCCCTTCGGCGCAATGGACACCCTTCAATCTGAAACTCAATTTCCTCGAACGGGGCGAGCCCTGCGCCCTGGCTGTGAGAACCCCTGTCCCTAATCTTCCCGAGAATTACTTCTACGCGGTTTCATCGCAATAGCGAAAAGGGAACACGGAAGGATTGCGACTTCGCCCGACCGAAACTTTATTCAGCGGGGAAGTTGCTTGCTCTCGGGAACAGCAAAAGGAAGATCAGAGCTAAAGGGGGAGCTGGGTTAGAATTCTCCGCGAACTCGCCTCAGTAGAACGGAAAATCCTTAATGGACAACGGATGGGGAATCCCAAATATTAGTTCTATCCTCGTATTATTTTTGGTGGTGGGGATTGGTCACATTGTTAGACCCGATTGGTTCATGAAACGTTCCGGAGTCCGCAAGGGAGGCGAATTATTAGCTGATTGAATCGATTGGGATTTCAGACCGTCGGCGCCCTGTTGGCAGCGTTCGCCGTGCATGGGCTGTATCAACCTCTTATCAAATAGAGAAAATAATTCGTTTCTTCAACGAAGGGACAATGACGGGGGTAAATTGGGTGGTGTCATCCGTCTAGTTAATTCATTCGCCCGCGCGGAGAATCCGAATGGTGCCGCGCCGTCCCCTCCGCCTGATAGAGAAAAGCCGCCTTTCTTTGTCGATCCGGTCCGGCGTCAACGCTACCGCGTCCGAGATCCGAAGTCCTGAATAGTCCAGGAACTACATAAGCCCACGCACTTTGTAATGAACGCGGACGTAGGGGGTCCATATGGCCCGAGTGCGGGACACCACGGGTGTAGGTCGAAACAAACAAACCAAACTATTGATTTTCAACAACTTAATATGGCGGAGGGAGAGGGATTCGAACCCCCGGTGCCCTTTCAGGCACAGCGGTTTTCAAGACCGCCTGTTTCAACCGCTCACACATCCCTCCGCATTTCAGAATCAGTCACTTTCCGGGAAGTGCTACTGACTCTGTACCTTGATTGTCCCTCAAAGCAAACATCGCCATAGCTGCGCCATCTGATCTTTCGCTGCTAACTTCGTTGCCAGACCACGGCGCCCCGCATACTAGCCCTTCCACGATAGACCACGCGCTTTGAGAACTGGGCGAATGGTTCTACGCGACAGGCCACCAAGATCCAGCGGGCGCAATAATGAGTTTACAAGCACGTACTGCATTTCGGAAGCGGTTTGCGTGGCCTTAAACTTTTGAAGCATCGAACGCAACGGTTCTGACGGCGGAATAGTTCTTTGACTCCCTTTCGTCTTGCATGGCGCCGCGAGCCCTTTCCAAACGGAGCGAGTGAGCGCGATTGAACTCCAATCATTGCTGATGTCGCCCCACTGCAAGCCGGAGATTTCCGCTGTACGCATTCCGCCGAAGTAACCCAGAGCGATAGCTAGCTGCGCGTCCAGGTGCCCTTCCAGCGCTCGGAGTATAGAAACAATCTCGGTCAACGAGTAGTGCTCCGTCGGTCTCAATGGGTTTGTTTCCTCTCGGCGTTTCGCATCGCGGATTGGATTTACATCCAAGCGCCCTTCTCCTACGGCGTGAGCAAAAATACCGGACATCAAAGCACGCACATGCATGAGACTGTTCGCTGCCATGGTCGGAGCGAGCGAATCTAGAAAACGGACGGCGTGATAGGGGCGATAGTCGCTCATTGGTGAGTACAAGACCGTCGCTGTGGAGGGCTACGAATACGACGGCCCGGTCGCAGAGTGCAAGGGCGATAAGACGCTACAGGCCGGCGAGCAGCAATTGGGCTTAAACACCCAGTTTTATGAATATGCTCCAGCAGCAATTTGGCCAATAGTCCAGCGTTCTGAATTTCTTGAAGGACAAGCTACAGAACGTTATCCAGAACCCGCAAGGCTACAGTCCTGAGGCCATGACCGCGCTACGCAGCGGAGCCACCGAAGGAACTGCTAGGAGCTACGCTCAGGCACAGCAAGCCACGCATGCAGCAGAGGCGGCCCGCGGAGGCAGCCAATTGCCGTCAGGCGTCAACGCGCAGATTGACGCTGAGAATGCAAACCAAGCCGCTGCCGCTAATGCTGCCAGTCAACAGCAGATCACGCTCGCCAATGCGCAGCAAAAACACAGAACTATTGGCAAGCCATCGGCGCCCTTTCGGGTAACGCCCAAAGCTATTCGCCACAGTCTTTCACGGGCGCCGTAAATGGCGGGGCCGGAGCATTGGCAGGATTAGGAAGCGCCTACAACCAGAGCAAACAGGGCGGATTCTGGAACGCATTCAAAACGTCGTTAGGCTCTGGGCTGGGGAGCGTCCTATCTGGTGGAGTTAATAAGGGCCTGAGTGACCAGAACGTACCCGGTTTCTAGCTATCCCAGAGCTTCGTCATTAGCAGCGAGAATGCCGCCAATAGAGCCGTGGTGATAGCAAAAACTACTAGGAATTGCATAGCCACATTCTAGAACGAAAGTGCACCAACCACACGCGTCTAGGTCGTTTCGCAGCCAACCCGACGTGGTACAGGTAATCCGTTACGTCACTAGCACGAGGGAGCCAGGCCCAGCCCTCACAGCGCAAAGGAGCGCAACCCAATGACAACCAGCTTGCTTTTATCCATAGCTTTACTCCTCCTCATCGTATCCATCGCATCACTCCTCCTTCTCGCCTTTAGCTGGATATTTGGTGGCGCGGTTCTATAGCCGTGAGCTAGTAAAAAAAGAAGTGGTAGCCGTTAAAGCTGCCTTCGCTGACTCCGTCGCCACCGTGAGCCAACACGCCACAGAAGTAATAGCGGCCGCCGTCCGCGTAGGCAAAGACGCTCAGCGCGTGAGCCAAGAAGTAATCGGAATAAAGCAACATTCTGTGGATGTCCTAAGCCAGATCGAACACGCTCGCGCGACACCAGGTCATCGAACAGTTCCAACCCGATAACGCAAATCCAAGGAGATAAACTCTGGGAATGCAATTAATGCAGTCAGGCGGAGGTTCGCCTATGGTATACACCGCAGCTGGATGGCCGAATCTGCTCGGCTTCAGCTTCTTTCGCCTGGTTCAATTCGGCGGGTCGTCGCTACTTATCTCCTTGCACGCTTGGCTTTTTATGTCTGGATCACCCCATGATTTTTGATCGGCTAGGGCAATGCAGGATTCTCCAGTAGTCGTATCGAGACGCCACATCCGACTACCCGTCGACTTGAACTCGTAATGATGAACTGGTTTGTGTTCAAGGGCGGAGATGCGAGCTTTTAAATCGTTAATCTCTTTTGCCTGCAAGTCAGCCTGAGACGGAGTGGACGCATTTACCGAATTCTCATCGCAAGCGACAAGGACAAAGCAGAACGTCAGTACTAGAACCAGAACAGGTTTCATTGAGGCCGAGCAAGTTAATACCGCCAAATAACCCCGTCAATCGCCAATTTTGGCCACGAAACAAAATCGAAGCAGTCCCGAATCAAGACACAAAAGGCAAATACATTTTCTGGCCATTGAGCCTTCATGCGGCCCACTTCTCCAGCCCACTCAGCAACGGCCATACACTCCGGTAAAGAACTGCACGATTGAAACTGCCGATTACATTGCTTAACCATCAATGCAAACTCAGGCATAAACCTCCTGTTAGCCTGGGGGCAGGCTACGTTATCTTGAATGCTATGAACACGGTAGGTGCGGCCTTCAGGCCGGACTCGAAAATCGAATCCCTTGCGTGCAAGCATAGTTTCTTACGAAAAGCGGGCTTAGCCCACGCTAGTTCGATAACATTGGCCTGATCTTTACCGGTTGTTTTTTGAAACCTGATCACGCTGAATACTCGGCTGATTTTGAATTCTCCTAATAGGTTGCGAACGTTAATTCTGTAGGGGACCGATGGCCGCAACCGTTTGTGAGAGAATCCACCAAGCGGAATGCGATGCCTAGTACATTGCATCTTCGTTAGGTTCGGTAGGTCGACTCCAACAGCTTACCGAACCGCTTACAGGGACGACTATAGCGGCGCCAGCCTCACGCTGCAATGGCACATTCGTACATACAACCAGCACGAATGGACGTTAACTAAAAAAATAAATCACGATTGCGCGCAAGATAGTGAGCAGAATAATGCGCACGATATCCCGCAAGATTCATACGTGGTACGATTCCGTGACTTGCCGAGGGGGGTGTTCGGATGACGGTTGCAGCTGTTATCGAAATCGTGGTGGTACTTGTGGTAATTATTGCGGCTGTTCGTTTCTTCACCAAGCGGGCCTGATAGGCCGCGATTGAAGAGTCCGCCTGTCCCTTATGGCGTCTCTCGTTTGTCCCTTGATGTGGCCCTAGTGTGTCCAAAAGACGGCAAAAGAGACTAAGAGACGCAGATTAAAGCGTTGATTGCACAGGAGAGCGGCGGTCCCGCGAGTATTTCAAGACCGCCTGTTTCAACCGCTCACACATCCCTCCGCGGAGCAGGCCTGCTTCGTGCTGATTTATCATCGCATAAAGGCTTGAATGGCGGGTAGGGCGATCTGCCTCAGTCGTAGCAGTGTGGCGCTTTGGTGAGCGTCTTCCATTGGGCTCCGTCGTGTCCGAAAACAGTGAGAGGCACCTTCTCACGCTGGACTACGTCGAGAAGTTTTTGCGTGCTGGCACGCAGTTCCTCTTCGTTGTCATCGATAGGCCATGCTTTGCGGTCGGTGGTGAACAGTCGTTTCATCACAACGGCATCGATCGCCAGCAACACTGGACCAGATCGCGGCAACTGCACGAGAACGGATTGATGACCAGGGGCGTGTCCGCTGGTTTCGATCAGCCTTACGCCGGGCACCAGTTCAAAATCACCGTCAATCAACTTGTACCTAAGTGCTGGATCGTCCCAATGAGAACGGGCAGCTGTGTAGCGCGCGTTTCCTCCCTTTGCCAACTCATAATGGCGGCGCTGAACCACAAATTCGGCTTTCTTGAATGAGTCGTGATAGCCGGCGTGGTCTACATCGAAATGAGTGCAAACCACCGTATTGATGTCGTCAGTCGATAGCTTCAGGTCCGCTAGGTGCTCCAATACATTCTTTTCGTTTTGTGGCGGAGGCGCTTGCGAAGGTGCTGGCACGTCCGCGGGGAATCCGCTGTCGACTAGGATTCGTTGCCCATCGTTCATCTCGATCAGATAGCTCGGGGTGACCATCTCCAATACGTGCCCACCCGGCAAGGGCACATCCGTGGTTGATAACTGCAGCAGGTAAAGCTTTTCTGGCGTGCTCATTCGCTCGTATATAAGACAGGCACTAGCGGCGGCGCAAGTTGACAGGCGGTGCCTTGTCTGTATCGAGTATCTGGCCGGGCATACAGGAAGTGTCCGCCTATACCGGCTTGGGATTGCGAACGAACTGTCGTTGATGCCAGTAGGGGTATGGCGGCACGACCTCGCTGGCGGCGTCGAGACGAGCCACTTGCTCTTTGGTCAAGTTCCATCCAACCGCGCCGAGATTCTGGCGGAGCTGCTCTTCATTTCGGGCGCCGATGATCACGTTGGCAATCGTCGGCCTTTGCAGCAACCAGTTGAGAGCAACTTGGGGAATGCTCTTCCCCGTCTCGTGGGCCACTTCGTCGAGCGCATCAACGACCTTATAGAGGTATTCGTCAGGAACCGGCGGGCCTTGGTCCGCTGTGCCATGCAATCGGCTCACTTTGGGAAGCGGCTGTCCGCGGCGGATCTTTCCTGTCAGGCGCCCCCAGCCCAGTGGACTCCACACGATGGCGGCCACTTTCTTGTCGATAGCTAGCGGCATCAACTCCCATTCGTAGTCGCGTCCGACCAAAGAGTAGTAAACCTGGTGAGCCACGTAGCGCGACCATCCATATTTTTCTGAAACCGACAGCGACTTCATCAAATGCCACCCGGAAAAATTTGAGCATGCGATATAACGGACTTTGCCGCTCTGCACAAGCGTATCCAGTGTTTTGAGCGCTTCTTCGACTGGGGCTACCGCGTCAAACCCATGTAGATGATAGATGTCGATGTAATCGGTGTTCAGGCGGCGCAAGCTGGCCTCACAGGCTTGCAATAGATGATGGCGGGAAGAGCCCAGATCGTTGGGGCCATCTCCCATGGAAAATGTCGCTTTGGTGGAGATCAAGACTGCGTCACGGCGTCCCGCGATGGCTTTTCCGAGGATCTCTTCCGACACGCCTTTTGAATAAACGTCCGCGGTGTCGAACATATTGACCCCGGCTTCCAGACAAATATCGACCAGGCGAGTGGCCTCACTGACATCGCTGTTTCCCCACTGTTTGAAAAAATCTCCCCGGCCGCCGAAGGTACCGGTGCCAAAACTTAAGACGGGGACTCTTAATCCGGAGTAGCCCAGCTGTCGAAATTCCATAGGCAGTAGATGCCGGTGCCTCTGATCAGGTTTCAGTATTGACGCGGAACGGGTTTCGCCAGAACTTAGCTTGCAATCGTTCAGGTAGTCACAGAGAATACCCGGAGCTTGCCGACCCCATCGGTTCCCTCCAATCGGCGTAGAAAGATCTCTCCCCAGATGGCCACCATCTTGGGACTGATGGGCGTTTCCGTTTTCATCAACTACATCGATCGCGGCAGCCTTTCTACTGCTGCTCCCATGCTGAAAGGGGAATTCGGCCTTTCCGCATCACAGCTGGGTGTTCTGTTGTCCGCATTCTTCATGACCTATGCCTGCTTCCAGGTGGTCTCAGGCTGGCTGGTGGATCATTTCGACGTGAAGTGGGTAATGGCTGCGGGGTTTTTTCTTTGGTCGGCTGCGACCGCTGTGACCGGGATGGTGAATGGGTTCGTGCTGCTGCTGATCGCACGGCTGGTCCTCGGAGCCGGGGAGTCGGTCGCCTATCCGTCCTATTCAAAGATACTGGCGCGTTATTTCCCCGAGGAACAGCGAGGCTTCGCCAATTCCGCAATTGTCGCGGGGCAGGCCGCAGGGCCGGGGTTCGGCATGTACGCCGGTGGCATGCTAATGGCGATGTTCGGTTGGCGATGGTTCTTTCTGGCCATGGGAACGCTGAGCATGTTTTGGCTTTGGCCCTGGTTTCGGTTGATGCCGCGCAGCCGCAATACTGAGCCGTCGCACTTCTTGCCGTCACCGGGCATTCTCGAGATTTTGCAACAACGCTCGGCATGGGGCACTTGTGCCGGACTCTTCTGTACGAACTACTTGTCGTACTTTTTGATTACGTGGCTCCCCTTTTACCTTGTACATGAACGCCAGTTTGCTATGACCCAGATGGCGAAGATTACAGGGACGGCTTACATATCAGCGGCAATCGTTGGGACATTTTGCGGATGGCTTTCGGACCGCTGGATCGTGGCAGGAGGAACGCCCTCGAAAGTACGCAAGACTTTCACCGGCGGAGGCATGGCATTTGCCGCGGTTTTCCTTATTGGATGCGTAGCTTCGGGCACGAATCTTTCCATCCTGATGGTCGTACTGGCAACCGTTGGCTACGGAATTTGCTCCTCGAATGTGTGGGCCATCACCCAAACGTTGGCCGGGCCGCAGGCCGCGGGGCGATGGACGGGCGTGCAGAATTTCATGGGAAACCTGGCAGGAATGGTGGCGCCGGCACTGACAGGAAAGATCGTCGATCTTACCGGTGAGTTTTTCTGGCCCTTCCTAATCACCGCGGGGATGAGCCTCGTCGGTCTACTGTCCTGGACAGTTTTCGTTGGCCCGGTGCGGCAGGTGGCCTGGAAGGCGCGGGACGCCGTAACCGCGGTTGACCTGCTTGAAGGATAATCGCCGCTTCGGCGGGTGCCTTATATTTTTAACATCATCCATTCTTCATCAACATATCTGTCGCCAACCTTCAGCGCACGTGGTTCCAGCTGACACGAGGTGAATCCGAGGCCGGTGTAAAGTGCCTTCGCAGCCGGGCGGTCGCAGGAGACCGCAAGGGTGATCTGTTCCAGCCCAACTTGAGTCCGTGCGCGGCTGATGACTGCGGACATTAACGCCTGGGCAACACCTTTGCGCCGAAAATCAGGTTTGACATACACGCCCCAGATGACGCCCCGGTGACGGGTTTTCTCTTCCATTCGACGGTAGAAACCAGTCACAGCGACTAACTGGCCGGCGAGGAAGACTCCCATGGCAAAATTCTCATCTTGCCCTGATCCCAGGCGTTCGGCGATCGACTCGATCGATTTCGCGCGGTGCTCGGTAACCGATTCGGTAAAGGCGAGCGGCTCGTTCTCCAGTGCTTCCAGCCGAAGATGCCAAAACGCATCCGCATCGACACGAGTGAGGTTCCGAATATCCATGCTCTATTGTAGGGGCGACATGGGTACGAGCAAATCAGGCCCGGCTAAACATGGCCGTGGAAACGAAGTGAGTGATGATCGCCGCACAGGTTGTCCCTACCAACAGCAACAGCCAACGGAAATTCCGCCAAAGTTCGATGAAATCCCGACGCTTGAACGAAAATGTCGGGGAGATACGCGGTGCAGTAGAGAATATTGGCCACTACGGCGAGCAGAAACAGCGCCAGGCAGAAATTGATCGAGAGAACCTGTTTGGAGGCCGGGTAAGCGGCCACAAAATGCAAAACCACCACGCCGGTCAGAACCAGGTTGTAAGCGATCCGCCAACGCTCCCAGAAGCGGATCGCGTTGCTGGCTTTTTCGCGAAGATCCACCGGGTTCATGGCTGAAAAGTTTTCTCCCGTCTGTGTATTGAGACATGCCCATAACCTTCAGGAATACTTCCGGGTCGCCAGAGCAATCGGCAATCCCACGCAGAACATGTGGGTTAGCAGGCTCAGAATCAGCCCGGTTAAGGTGAAGGGTGCCTTGCTCTTGGGCAGAGCTGAAAGAGGCACCACAATCCAGGTCATCACCATGTAGACTGCGATGCCGTAAAACAGTCCCCATATCACGGCCCGCTGGTAAAGGAATGCAATCTTGCGGCTGGCCGCGTAATAGACGGCGGCAGCAGACAAGGCAATCGAGAAGTGGAGGGCAAGACCCAGAGCTGCGGTAGCCACTCCTCCTTGGAAGGCCCTCGGACCGAGTAACCCCCCGGCAATACCGCGCAGAATTCTGAGTGGATGGCCCCAGCGAATGAAGGCTACCGTGATGTCGAGAGTTCCAGCGACGAGACCGCCCCATAGAATTGCAGGCAGGGCCCGCCCTCTTTCAACCGGAAGCGCTGTGGTTGCGGTGCTCACGACGTCCTCAAAAGACGCCGGCCATCATCTCACTAATGGGTCCGGGCGGCAACGGGCCGGATGATTTTAGTGGGAGTTATTTCAGCGCTTCAAGCTTCTGGGTGGCAAGTTGGGAAGCCTCGCCGGTGGGATTCTGCTTCTGTACTTCCTGATAGACTCGCTTGGCTTCCAGCGGCTGATTGTCTGCCTGGTAGGTAGTCGCCAATTCCAGTTGCGCCGTCGCCCTGCTAACCGTGCGCGTGGGCTTGTCGACGATCTTCTTATACAGCTCAATGGCGTCCTTGTTTCGATTCTCACGACGGTAAACCGAAGCCAGGGCAAAATTCGCCAATGCTGCCAGTTCCTCATTGTGAGAGGAACCTAATTCCTTCAATTCGCGTTCGGCGGTTGTGTTGTCACCTAAGTCAACTGAGGTTAACCCTATGAAATAGTGGGCCATATCGGCAGAACGGGTATGAGGGTACTGGCTAACGATCTCCTGCAGTTGTTTTCGGGCCGCAGTCGCGCGCTCCTTAGAGGAGGCAAAACTGGGTACTTCCGCCTGGGCGGGCGTACCGGCAGGGCGAATCGGTGTATCGAGTGTGCGCAGTGCCTGGCTTAGCCCCAGGCTAGCTTGCTGGTCCTGCCGATTCAGGTAGTACCAGCCACCTATCACAGCTGCCACTACTACAACCAGGATGCCAGCCGCGAGGATGAGCTTGGACTGGTGCTCCTGCGTCCAATGGACTGTGTTTTCGGCCACCCGGATGGTGGTCTTGCTGAACTTATCTTCTTTCAGTTGATGACGGGCTTGAGCGCGCACAGATATCCCTTCTGCCAATAACGTGGGGTTGACCGTCTCTCAGTCTAACAGGCTGAAAATGCGGGGTCAAAGCAGGTTAACCTCGTCACTGCAAACGGTTCGAGGTAGATGGTGCGAAAAATCCCAGCCTTGGTCGCGCCAAAGAACGGCGCAACTGGAACGGGCCAGCCGAGGGGTTCGACATAGGTTTGTCTCGAAATTTCAGGGTAGGATATCTTGACCACCACGAAGGTATGGCAACAACTCATGCAAGATTCACCGATCCCTTTCTTTCGTCTGAAATCCATCTCCCTGCGCATTGCGACTGGGCTTTTGCTGTTGGGCAATTTCTCCGCCGCAAGTCCGGCGTCGGACCAGAAAGTGCATAGTTATATCGCCTATGTTGGGACCTATCAGGAGCGGGGCAGCAAGGGAATCTATGCCTACCGTTTCGATTCGAGCAATGGCCGGCTTTCGACGATCGGTTTGCAGGCAGAAGCAAGTAACCCTGCTTTCCTAAGACTGGCGCCCAAGCGCAACATCTTGTATTCCGTCAATGAAATTGACAACTATCAGGGGCAGCACAGCGGCGCCATCTCTGCTTATCGCGCCGACGCGAAAACCGGAGCCCTCACCCTTCTTAATCAGGTTAGTTCGGTTGGCGCAGGGCCTTGTTATCTATCGCTGGACAAGACCGGAAAGTTCTTGCTGGCGGCAAACTATGAAGGCGGTAGCGTCGCCGCGATTGCGTTGCTTCCCGACGGAAAGCTGGGGGAGGCATCATCCTCGGTTCAGCATCACGGCTCCAGCGTTCACCCCGACCGGCAAAAGGGACCGCACGCCCACTTTATCGAGACGACTTTCGATAACCGATTCGCGCTGGTTGCTGACCTGGGATTGGATCAGCTTCTGGTTTACAAATTCGACTCCAGCAAAGGTTCCCTGATTCCCGCCCCCACGCCTTTTGCCAAGCTCCGAAGCGGCTCAGGGCCGCGTCACTTCGTATTTCATCCCAACCATCGTTATCTCTATCTGGTGAACGAAATAACTTCCTCGGTCACAGCATTCTCTTATGATGCGAAAACCGGCAGGTTACAGGAAAAGCAGACGGTCTCCTCTTTGCCAAAGGATTTCAAGGGGCACAGCGATGCCTCGGAAGTTCATATGGACGCTGCGGGCAGGTTTGTCTATGTCTCCAACCGCGGGCCCGACACGATTGCGCTATTTCGAATCAATCCCGCCAACGGCACACTCGAAATGGTGGAGACAGTGTCCAGTGGCGGGAAGCGGCCACGCTGTTTTGCCATTGATCCCAGCGGTAAGTTTCTGCTGGCGGCGAACCAGGATTCGGACAACATCGTTACCTTTCGAATTGATCCCAAATCCGGGCGATTGACCAAGGTCGAGGAAACGGGGGGAGTGATCTCTCCGGTTAGCCTGGCGTTTCTCGAGGCTAAATAAACTGCGCTGCTATCTCACCATGGGCTGGCATTGCGGACACCAAAATGTGGTTCGTGCGTCCGGGTTCTGTTTACGCGATTCGATTGTCGTGCCGCAGCGTCGGCATGGGTCGTTTCTCCGCCCGTAAACCCATAATCGCTCTTCGCGATTGGAGCGCCCGGTGGTCCGGCGTAATCCGGTGTAGGTCACCATTTGACTACCGGATGTTTCGGTCACATTTTGTTGCAGAAATTTTCTCGCAGTCGCGACTAGACAAGCCAGTTCCTCGATGCTCAATTCTTCAATCCTCCGGAACGGATTAACGCCGCAAGCGAAACAAACCTCCGACTTGTAGACATTTCCTAAGCCAGCCAGGATGGATTGCGCCAGCAAGGCTGCTCCTACCTCAACTTCGCCTCTCGCCCGCAGACTTACGATGGACGTGCCGGCATCGAAGTTTTCAGCCAGCACATCCTGTCCCAAGTGGCGATACCCGGCGCGACGCCGGAGCGTGTCCGCGGTATGGAACTCTGCGACCGGGATTTTGAAGCCGACCGCCCAGATATCTTTCGTCTTGACCACAATCCGCATGTCATTGCGCGGCCGCTGCCAGGTTTCGTCGGGCCGGTAGATATGCCAGCTTCCGCTCATTAACATGTGCGTCAGCAAGATCAGGTCGCCGGAGAAGTTCATACGAAGCCACTTCCCTTGAGCCGACACTTGCTCCACGGTTCGCCCCACTACCCCGGCATCGAATTCGACCCGAGTGAGCTTGGGAAAGACGCTTTCGAATCCGGTGACGATATTTCCCGCGAGCGCCCGATTCAAAGTTCGCGCCGCCCTGAAGATGGTGTCGCCTTCCGGCATCAGGCAGACTCCGTTGCCTCAGAGTCGTTGTCGTCAGTTTCGAGATCGCCTTCGTCTGATGTTTGCTCCTCATTCGGAAGAGCGATCCGACTAACCCGGCGCATCTGGAAACCAAGACTCGTGTTCACGAAGCCGGATTCCTCCAGGAAACGTGCGAGAAAGTGCTCGCGAGCGGGAGCGTAATTGACGGTGCCGATCAGCAGCCCGGATTTTCGGCCCTGACGGCGAATGGCAACCTCGGCCAGTTTCTTTGCCAGCTCGCGAGCGAAGTGGGTGCGCTCGGGCTCCGAGTCTGGCAGAAAAATCTGGAGATCCGGATTCTTGCGGCGGAAAAAGCCGGTAAGACTTCCGTTGATCAGAATTACGCCGGCTCCGCTGGTACGCGACATGGAATGCGAGGCCAGCGTCCCGACATCCGCCGGTGACGCGTCAGTGGGTGAATCGCCGTCGCGTCGCGGCCAGGGCAGGACGGCGCCATACAGATTCGCGGGATCGGTTGCCGCCAAAAACAATGCCTCCGGCGTGGATGGTTCTGTCCGAAGACTGCGAAGCATGTCGATCGCCGAAGGCATCGCGAATTGCGCCGCGCCCAGCCCGGCGACAAACATTCCACGCCGCATCCAACCGCCATCCTCCATGGTTTTAAGCGCGGGATAAATGGTGGGAAAACCCCGCGGCACATTCTCCGCTATGGCCGTCTCGCGCAATACAATGCCGTAACGCACCAGCAACTGCTGCGCAACGTTGGCACTCCACTGAGTGACGGTAATGGGTTCGGTCAGGCGTTCGCGGACCAGCGACCATCGTCCTTGGATTGGACCACTACCTGATCGTGACCGCAATCGGCGGAGAAAGTCAGCCGAGCCTGGTGGGACGCCGTCAAAATTGCCGCGCCGGTCATTTTTTGCTTCACGTTGGTGCAAAAGGTCGCGAACTGGATTGAAGGTATCGTTTGTAATCCGGCCGCACCACACCAGTTCCCATAACGCGTCTCGAGTTTCTCCCGGAAATCCGCCGCCTGTGCCGGCATTGATTGGAGCAAAAAAAGAGGCGCCATTCTCGGCCAGAAACTCCACAATGCGCGCCGCCCGCTCAGAAAGCGCCGCGCCCTCCCCGCGAAGTTCCTCGGGCGGAAAAAGCAGTGGAAGCGATTCGCTGAGATATAGCGCCACGCGCCCATCACGGACGCCGACCTGTTCGACACCCACCCACACCACTTCGCCCGCGGCCATGACTGCATCGAGATCGCCGGGACGATAGTTGGCAATACGTGCCGGCAAAATCTCCCGTTCCAGTTCGGAAGCCAGCAAAGCCGCCCCTTGCAAGTTCTCGACGGTGTCAAGCAATGATTCCAGCCCGCGACGGCGGACACTGACCCCCTGCCAGCGCGCCGTCAATCGCGCGAATGTTCGCTGCTCCACTGGTTCTATTTCCCGGCGCAGGCGCGCCAGGCTTTTTCGGCGAATCTGCTGCATTACGTCGGGGTCACACCATTCACGATGCACTCCCCCCGGACGGAACTCTCCTTCAAGGAGCTTGCCGAGTCCACGCAATCCATGGAGACCCGTATCCACTGCGGTGGCGGGCAATCCATATCGCGCCGAGATATCGGCTGTGGTGAAGGGGCCGTGGGTACGCGCATAGCGGCGCAATAATTCGCGCAAGGGGTTTTCGCTTTCGGCGACAAATACTTCTGCAAGTCCCGGAGGCAGTGGAGTGCCCAGCGTGTCCCGATAACGTGACGCATATTCCACAGGAATAAAGCGTGTTTCACCGGCGATGCGCACCCGGACAGCGCGGCGAGCCTTCACGAGATCAGTAATCGTCGAGGCGACTTCCTCGTTCTCGCTGCGAACCCGTATTTCCGGTTCGGAAAGATCGCCCAGTTTCAAGAGCAGATCGTGGACACCGTCGACGTGGCGGGCGTGGTAATCGGGCTCAAGAAATTGCAACCGTGTTTCCACTTCGTCGAGGGTCGTGGAATCGAGGAGTTCGCGAAAATCGGTATCCCCTAACAATTCTTCCAATTGCGACTGGTCGATGGAAAGCGCCTGTGCCCGGCGTTCCGCGAGAGGTGCATCGCCGTCATAGATGTAATTTGCTACGTACGAAAAGAGGAGGGACGCGGCAAAAGGCGAGGGGTGGTCCGATTCGATGCTGGTGACGCGGATTGAGCCCCGCTGAATTCCGGAGAGAATATTTTCAACCGCCGGCAAATCGAAAACGTCCCGGATACATTCACGGTAAGTCTCAAGCAGAATTGGAAACGATGAAAATCGGGACGCCACTGCAAGCAAATCGGCGGCGCGTTTGCGTTGCTGCCAAAGTGGCGCCCGCATCCCCGGGCGGCGTCTTGGTAAAAGCAAAGCACGGCCGGCCGCTTCGCGAAATTTCGCGGCAAACAGCGAGGTGCTGCCTACCTGGCGCAGAACTAAGTTTCTAAAATCCGCCGGGGACGGCAGCAAATCTTCTGTGCGAATCGTTTCTTCACTCTCCGGTATACGCAAGACGAACCCATCGTTTGACCACATGGACTCGACTTCCACCCCGCATTCCGCACGCAGTTTGGAGGTTACAGCCATGCACCAAGGCGCGTGAACGGAGCTGCCAAACGGAGTAAGAACACATACTCTCCGGTCACCCAACTCGTCCCGGCAAACTTCAATCAGGACATCTTCATCGCTGGGAATGCGACCGGTTGCGGCGACCTGATCCTCGAGATATTTAAGAAGATTTTCGGCCGCGGCAGCGTCGAGGCTGTGCTCTTCGACTAATTTGGTAAACGCCACTGGCCGTGGCAGCCGCAATAGATCGCGGCTCATTTCGCCGATTCTACGGCCGAACTCCGCCGGACGGGCTGCGCTGTCCCCATGCCAGAACGGCATTTTGCCAGGTTCGCCGGGAGCAGGCGAAACCATCACCTGGTTGTGCGATATTTCTTCAATCCGCCACGTCGATGCGCCGAGAACAATGGTGTCGCCATTGCGACTTTCGAACACCATCTCTTCGTCGAGTTCACCGACGCGCGCGCCTTTGGCGCCCCCGGCGAGAAATACCCCATAGAGTCCCCGGTCAGGAATTGTGCCCCCGTTAATAATGGCTACGCGACGCGACCCTTGGCGCGGGGTCAGCGTGTTGGCGACGCGGTCCCAGGTGATGCGGGGCCGCAGTTCGGCAAATTCGTCGGAAGGATAACGGCCGGAAAGCATGTCGAGCACGCTCTCAAAGACTGAACGCGTGAGCGCGGCGTAGGGAGCCGCAGAGCGAATCACGTTAAAGAGGTCTTCGACGGTCCAATCATCAAGCGCAACCATCGCCACGACCTGCTGGGCGAGCACATCGAGCGGGTTTCTGGGATAGTGGACAGCCTCCACTTGCCCCTGATACATGGCTCGGGTTATGGCAGCGCACGCGACCAGGTCGCCACGATATTTGGGGAAAATCACGGCATTGCTGGTTGCCCCCACGTGGTGGCTGGCACGTCCTACGCGCTGCATGCCGCTCGCGACCGACGGCGGAGACTCGATCTGTATCACCAGATCCACCGCGCCCATATCGATGCCGAGTTCAAGCGAAGAGGTGGCAACGATGCCGCGCAGGGTGCCGAGCTTCAGGCGATCTTCAATTTCCTTGCGCTGCCCGACCGCAACGCTCCCGTGATGAGCGCGGACAAGTGATTCGCCAGCCAGTTCATTCATTGCGCCGGAAATCCGTTCTGCCAGTCGCCGGCTGTTGACGAAAATCAAGGTTGATTGATGGCGTACGAACCAGTTCCACCAGTTTTGGGTGGATGGCACTCCATATCGAGTTGCGCACCGGCCCTTGCGACGCGGGTCCGCTGGGGAGAGTGTCCAGATCATCGAGGCGCGCCATGTCTTCCACCGGGACTTCGACGCGAAGCTCAAGGCGTTTGGGTGCGCTTGCGTCAACCACGGTAACGGAGCGATAGACGGGCACAAATACACTGGTTTCAAATTCGGAGAGAGCCTCTGCGGGGATATCGGCTGCTTCTGCAGCCTTCTCGGATTTTTGTGGCTTTACCGACGCGCTCTTCCGCGGAGTCTCAGCGCCTCCCAGAAAGCGAGCGACTTCTTCCAGCGGCCGCTGCGTAGCAGAAAGTCCAATCCGTTGAAGGTTCCGACCGGCAAGACGTTCTAGGCGCTCCAGTGAAAGGGCTAGATGCGATCCCCGCTTGGTGGGAACGATGGAATGAATTTCATCAGTGACCACAACCTCGATGGAACGCAACACCTCGCGAGCGTTAGAGGTGAGCAGGAGATAGAGGGATTCCGGAGTTGTGATCAGAATGTCGGCGGGATTGCGCGCAAACCGGGCCCGTTCGGCTGCCGACGTATCTCCGGTACGAATAGAAATGGATGGCGTGTGAAAAGTACATCTCAATCGCTGGGCAGCTTGTCCAATACCTACCAGCGGCGCGCGCAGGTTGCGTTCGACGTCGACCGCCAACGCTTTTATCGGCGAAATGTACAGAACCCGGCAACGCTTCATGTTGTCTGGAGCAGGCGTAAACATGATGCGATTGATGCACCACAAGAACGCCGCCAGGGTCTTGCCAGTCCCGGTTGGCGCGAGGATGAGGGTAGACTCGCCACGAGCAATCGCCGGCCATCCGGCAACTTGAGGAGCAGTGGGCGAATGAAAGACGTCCTCAAACCAGGTTCGTACGGCAGGGTGGAAGATTTCCAACGGTGACGTCGGCGTCGCCTCTTTGATGTCGATTTTTCTGGGTTTTGTCACGCAAGCTTTAGATGCGCGGCACACGTTGAACGATAGAGTTTGCTATGCCGTCGGCACCGACTTGATGCTGCTTCTCGCCTCCGGCAACCAATTCACAGGGAGATTTGACGACGTCCAGTAATGAGGCTGGCTGGCAAATTCCCTGGGTGCCGTTGACGTATTTCTTAAATACCGCAGTCGAAAGCGAGACACGTAAGAGTGCCGCACGCTCGAGGCTTAGCGTTAGGGTGAATCCGGAGATAGTAAAGCTATTTAAATGGCCACCGCCACCGCAATAATTGATTTGTCATACTGAGCGGAGTCGAATTGGCGTGCGATTCAACTGGTAGGAGAGAGCAGGCTGACCTGGCAGACCTCAATAATGAAGTGCCGGCATCCTCTTCGCATCGGCGCCCCCGTCTGTTTACGGTTCGGGAAAAGAATGTGTTGGAGCTGCAGAACAATCTGAACGCCCGATGGGAGACATGCACCCCTGACTTGGCAAAGAGCTTCTCAGCCGTTGCCTACTTTTTCGGCAAGGAACTCTACCACCGGTTAGGCGTTCCCTTCGGCCTCATCCACATTGTGACCGGGAACTTCCGCCGAGGATTGGGCCACCCCGGAATCACTACGCGCCGATCCAGTATTGACGCCTATCTTGCAACGTTGGGCATCTACTTCCGCGGAATCCAAGGCACTGGCCGCACCCCCGGCTGAGATGTCGAAATGACTCTTTCTTTCTGATGCGCTAAAAGTGTGTGCCCGGCATTGGACAGAAATTCCCCACCCCGAACGAAATATTGTGGACTTCCCATCGTGCCCCGGCTTCCCTTTAGTTAGCATGGGGAGCCAGGAGTTCCCATGTTCACCTCGCGACCCATCGGATTCGTAACCAGCCCATTTAAACATACCAGCGAGATTCCCAAGGGTCTCGGCGCCAAACACGACGCTGACGGAGTACTCGTCATCCTGCCTGAATTTGAGGCGGGACTCACCGACATCGAGGGCTTCTCGCACCTCATCGTCATATGGGAGTTCGATCGCTCGCAGGGGTTCGAATTGCTGGGTTCACCGCCCTCGGACAATCGTCAGCACGGAGTGTTCGCGACCCGGTCTCCGCGGCGCCCGAATCCGATTGCGCTGACAACGGTCGAGTTGCTTCGGCGTCAAGGGCGTGAGTTGCATGTTCGGGGCGTCGACATGCTGGACGGTACGCCCATTCTTGATATCAAGCCTTACTTGTCCAGCATTCCCTCCGACCAGCTGCGGCGTGGATGGCTGGATGAAGCGGAGGCCCGCCAGAGGAAATGATCGCCAACAGAGCACCTCAACCCTTCGACCAGGGAGGCGCCACTCCCGTCATGCGCGCGTAGGCGATCAGTTGTCCCATGTGCTCATTGGCGTGAACGATGATGCGAAGATACATGCCATCCACCGACGCGTCACGATCGGCCACATGAACTTTGCGCTCCAGGTCTTTGGGCTTAGCCGCTAAGTGAGCCTCTTTTACCGCGTCCAGCGAACGCTTCAGCCAAGTGATGACGTCGGCCTTCGCGGTCACGGTTTTCTCGGTGTCTTCTTTGATGTCCGCCGGCATCTTCGGACCGGTAATGCCCAGCAGATAGAAATTCGCAATCGCGATGTGCATATACACTTCGCTGGTGGAGCGCACTCCCGGTGCTGGACGCCATGAGAACTTATCCGCCGGCGTGGCTTCGGCCAGCGCGATCAACTGCTGCGAGACGTGCAGCCACTCGCCGTCGTAACCCTGCCAGATTCCTTCCGGAGCTTTTTGCGCGGAAAGAGTGACCGTGCTCAGAAGAATTGAGACCAACAACGCTTTCAAACCATTGGCTTTCATCGTGCAACTCCGTTTAGTTGGAATGTCATTTGCGCATCGCACTTACTGGCGGCTAAGTATAACTCTGCAAGAACCATGGAGTTTGTCATGCTCCCGCTCTAACAACCTCGAGTAAATCCGGTGCATAATGGACCGGCTCAACTGGAACTCGAGAGGAATAGGATGAACGACCTTCCGCGCTTTGATTTAACAGGGGATGTGGCACTGGTGACCGGAGCGGCCCGCGGCCTGGGGCGAGCCATAGCCCTGGCGCTGGCCCATGCCGGCGCGGACGTTGCCCTTGGCTTGCGTGACGTGCGCACTGCCAACGATTTGGAGCAGGAAATTGCCGCTCTCGGCCGCCGGGTGCTTCCCCTACAGATGGACGCAACCAACCGCGACCAAATCTTCCGAGCCGTAGACGATACCGTCGCCCATTTCGGCAGATTGGACGTGCTGGTCAACAATGTCGGAATTGCGCCAGAAAATCTCTTCGAGAATGTGACCGAGAAAGATTTCGACGATACCCTTGCCGTGAATCTGAAAGGAACATTCCTTGCCAGCCAGGCGGCGGGCCGCGTGATGATCCTCCAAAAACGAGGGCGCATTATCAACATGAGTTCGCAGGCAGGATTTGCAGCCCTCCCTGGCGAATCCATCTACTGCATGACCAAAGCCGCCATCGCCCACCTGACCAAATGCCTGGCGGTTGAGTGGGGCAAGCACAACATCACCGTGAATGCGGTGGCACCTACGTTTATAAAGACCCCCGGAACCGACGAGTTCCTTGCCATCCCCGAAAATCGCGCCGATGTGGTCGAGCGTATCGCTGCCTTGCACCGCATCGGCGAGCCCATGGAGGTTGCAGGCGCCGTGGTTTTTCTAGCCTCGCCCGCAGCATCTCTGATCACCGGCCACACCCTCCTGATCGACGGTGGTTGGACCGCCAGGTAAAGAAGGGACGCACTGGTTCGTGCTTTCGCCTCTGCCGGGTGTTCCGCGCGGAACACATCGTCATCACGAAACCGGCTAGACAGAAATGTGCTGACAGATAACTATCAGAAAGCAAAGGGGCAAGGCATTGACCGGCGGATCGGCTGCCGAGTGGCCCTCGCTCGCGGGTTGAAGACACCCTCCGAGGCGGCGCCCCATCCCGCCTCAAAGAAGGTATTGGAAATCCCTCGGAGAAGAGTACGATGGTGCCGTTCATAAAGTGGCTTCATCCAAGCGAAGGCAACAGGAAGACGGCAACAACTGTTTTTGTGCGGTGGCCGCCTCGCCGGTTTCCCTTCGTCTCGGTGGAACGGAGGAGCCCTTGCGTCAGCTATACGAATCCAATCCGCGCCGCAGTTTCTTGACGCTAGCCGTCCTGGCTGGCTGTCTCGCTGTTTCCAGTACTGCGCCCCTCATGGGGCAGAAGGCTAAGGAACCCAACTCGCCCAAGTACGACGTTAGCACTGAGTCAAAGATGAAAGGCGTCGTCGAGGAGATCAATCTCCCGCCAAAAGGGAATGAAAAAGAGGTCATTCATCTAACGGTGAAGGGTGATACAGAAGCCGAAGACATCTATCTGTGCCCCGAGTCTTTCCTCAAGGATATGGGAGTCACCTTCGTCAAAGGTGACAGCATCGGCTTCACCGCCTCCAAGGTGAAGCAGAATGGCACAGATCTCCTTTTGGCGCGCGAGGTGGTGAGGGGTAACGAAACTCTGGTTCTGCGTGACGATAAGGGAGTTCCTGTCTGGACACCCCACCGCTGATTGGGCACCATCTGTCCCGGCTTTCGCTGCCAGGTCTCTGCTGTTCGCCCGGCCACTTTCGCCGGAGATTTTTGACGGATGAGCCGAGGCACCATCGATTGACGGAGTTCTGTCATATACTTCTTGGCAACAAGTCCAATTGAGCATGCTCCAACCCAGACAAGAAACCTACAAGCGGAAAGGCGCCACCTGGCAATGGAAGAAATAACAAAGATCGCCGATCAACTGGGACAGGAAGCGGAAACATTCAAAGGGCTCGCTGCCAGCGCGCAGACTAGCGGCGAGGTGCGACTCCCGCCATCGACCGTCGAAGGCCTTGCCAAGCGGTTCGCACAGATGAGCGAATCATTGAAGAAAATCGCGGCGCAGCTACCGGCGGCATGACCAGGGAGAAGCAAGTAACCCGCGCCCAGCTGTTTAGGTCGTGCCCGGAATCGAGGTCCGAAACGGACGTCGATTTTAGTTCAACCCTACGAGGCCATGAAAGCGCTGTCGGAGTAACTCGGTGACTTCATCGATAAAAATGAGGATGAGCTTTGCTACTTTTGGGATTTGTCATTATCAGCAATCGGTTGCATGGGCCGCCTTGTGCAGATCGGCGCGACAACTCAGATTAATCCCAATAAGGACAAATGGAATCGACCACCTCTTTCCTTCGATTCAACTTTATTCTCCAAGGTCTTCTTCCCTATAGCCTGAAAAACTCCTTCAAATTGTTCAACAGGAAGCTTCTTGCTTCTCGCTAAACCGGGCGCGACCGTGATGCTTCTGTTCTGGTAGGAAATCCGAGATCGGTGCACCTTCGAGTACCAATCTAAGTTCTTCCACGGATTGCTCCTGCAGGATCGCGCCCGGTAGTATCCCCTAAACCCCTCACGCATTGGAGAAAATCCTGCATGTCACACGGCCGTAATGCCTTCCCCTATTTCGTTGTGTTTCTATTTCTAACCCTGTTCGCTGCCTTTTCTTTTGCCGGGGTCAGCGTAAGTAGCCCTACTAACGGTGCGACCGTGGGAACTTCCGTTCACTACGTCGCCACCGCCAGCAGCAGTTGCGCCAAAGGTGTTGCAGGAGTTGGCATCTATACTGCCGACGACCACCTGGTCCACGTAGACAATGGAAACAAGCTGGACGAAACCATCACCCTGAGCCCGGGAACTTACAGAACTACCGTGCAGGAGTGGGACAATTGCGGTGGCACCTCGAAAGTGCAGATTAAGATCATCGTCACCGCCTCCGCCTCCGCACTGCCGGCGAATGCCAGAACCTTCAACAATCTGCAGGCAGCAAGCGGCTGGCATGGTTATGCCTTGTTACCACCGAATTATCCTCTTTGCACCTGGTGCTCTCCCAGCGGACCAGAAACCAAGTGGTCGTGGAGCAAAGGAATCAGCTCGCCGTCCTTAAGTGGAAACGCCACCAAAACCACAATCGGTGGCAACAAGGTTTACTCCGACGCGTTTTGGAACAACAAGCTGATCGGCGACTTCACCACCCAAGGTTTACACGACGACAGCAAGACCCTTATTCCCTCACTGCACAATTTTGTCTACGACGTGTGGTTTTATGGGAACAATCTGGAAGTCTCTGAAGCTCTCGAATTTGATCTTAACCAATTCATGCCCGGCAAGGGTTTCATCTGGGGCCACGAATGCCGTATCAAAGGCGGTCATGAGTGGGACATCTGGGACAACGTAAACGAGCACTGGATCAAGACCGGTATCCCTTGCAGGCCGGTTAGCGGCAAGTGGAATCACCTGGTTCTCAGAGTGCAACGGACTAGCGATGACAAAGTTTTGTTCAAGACGATCGAACTGAATGGGAACGTGGCAACCCTAAACTACAAAGAAGGCAACCGGGCGAAACCGGGCTGGTACGGCGTGACCATCAATTACCAAATTGACGGCGACAACCACCAGACGCCTTACACCGTTTACCTCGACAAGTTCAAGTTTAGTTACTGGTAGACCAGCGCTAAATTAACTTCATGGTTCCGGAAGCGACTGAGTGACGGACTCTCGAACATGGCGATAGAGACCGTGGTGCTCACCAGGACGAGAAACCAGTTAACTGGATGCGAGCGGCTCGGTTCTTTTGTTGCGGCAATGTGGATAGTCTGCGGGGGAAAAAGACCCCTCGGCGAACCGAAGGGCCAGACCCTATTTGCGTGCTAGCTAGCTCGTGGCATTGGTTTATCGGTCTTGGAGAAATCCGCACTCGCCTCGCCGGTGGAGGAAACATCGTCCGCTCCGGTGCGCTCCAATATTTCCTTCGCTTTCTTCGTCCAGTCTGAACTATCACAGTGAACGGAGAGCAGAATTCCACCTTCTTTTACACGACCCTCATAGCGCTTGGCTTCGTATTCGGGGATACCCATTCCAACTAACGCACCCGTGAGTCCACCAACTGTGCCTCCCACACCAGCGCCTGCCAAAGCCGCCATAATGGGCCCTGCAGCGATGAGGGGGCCTACACCGGGGATCGCTAGCGCACCGATACCAGCGAGCCAGCCGAGTGTGCCACCAACGATTGCGCCTGTCCCGGCTCCTGTAGCAGCTCCTTCTGGTGCCTTTGTGTTCTTCTCGTGAGCGAAATCTTTCGTGCCTTCGTTTTCAGGTAGCAGTGCCGAGATGTCGGTATTGCGGAAGCCTGCCGTCTTGAGAGCATCGACGGCTTGCTCGGCTCCTACCTGCGTCTTGTAGATTCCAAATGCAGCTGTGTTCTTCCCTGCCATAGTGAAGCTCCTTTTGTGGGATTAGTTTCTATCTTTGGGTGAAACTTCAAGTTGGTCGGTGACCTTGCCGTCTCCGGCAATGGCGGCGGCCTTCGCAACGATTGCTTGTTTCTCTTCATCGGAGCGAACGGGGCCTTTTAAGGTCACGGTGCCATTCTTAACGATGACCTTTATGTTGTGGGCATACGTCGATAAGGAATCGTCTTTGACGATAGTCTGCCGAATCTGCTTTGCAAGATCACGATCCGATGTATGTTCTGATTGCTGGTCAGCCGTTCGTTCGGAGGGCTGTCGATCCCGTTCATTTACTTTTGTGTTGTCCGGTGCAGTCTGACTGGGAACGTCCTGAGCTATGGAACCCAAGCACGCCAGTAGAAAGAACGCCAGTGTTCCAATTACCATCCTCTTCAATTTGTGCTCCTTTCTGTAGCCCATAGACAATCTCATGCGCTCGCTTCGAACAGAATCGGGCGAGTGGGGCATATTGATGGATGGTTTCCTGTATTTCGCGAGAGTGCAGGATGAAATGGTGTTCTGCGATGATTGGCAGCGCCTGCTAAAGCAAGTCTTAGGTCGTAGTGCGAAAGGTCTGGTGCAAGGCAGCACATCTTGCCACCAGCGGGCTCCTGTAGTCCACTCGCCCGGTTGATTTACCGATCCGCAGAATCTCTGGCAAATCCTTCGGTCATTGTCTATCGATGAGACAACTAGCGGATTAGCCACAGCCCAAACATCGATGTCAACAATTGATCGGTGACGTCTTCCAAGGGATTTTCGCCATCACTGTGGTGCCCTTCTCACTGGAAACGATCTCCAAGCTCCCGCCGAACTGAGCCACCCGTTCTTTCATACCCCGCAACCCGACGCCCGCCGCTTTCCCAGCAGTGAACCCTCTGCCGGAGTCAGAAACTTCAACCCGGATTTCGTCGCAAGAGCGGGTCAACCGAATTTGTCCGATCTTGCTGCCGGAATGGCGATGAATGTTGGTAAGGCATTCCTGAACTATACGGAAAAGTGCGGTCTCAAGATCAATGGACAGCCTTCCAAATTCTTCCGGTGTGACGAGTTTCATCTTGATCCCCGCACGTTCTGAAAAGCCCTCCAGGTATTCGCTGAGAGCCGATGCAAGTCCCGATTCGTCCAGCAATGGAGGATGCAGCAGGTGAGACGCAATTCGGATTTCCTTGATGGTTTGCTGAACCAGATCTGCGGCTTCGGAAAGAGCCTCGGCAGCCCGAGGGCTCATGTCGCTTGTCTGCTGATTAACCAACGACAAATCTATTGAGACTGCAGTGAGCAGTTGCCCAGCGCTGTCATGCAGGTCACGAGCAATGCGCCGTCGCTCCATATCTTGAGATTTCATGAGCCGCCCTGAAAGGTCATGCAGTTCCGAGTTTCTCTTCTCAAGTTCCTCGGTGCGCGCCTGCACTTGGGTGTCGAGCGCCGCCGCCAGCGTTCGATAACGTGCTTCGCTCTCACGCAAGGCTCGCTCCATTTCCTTACGCTGAGTGATGTCCCGAGCAATTTTGGACGCTCCAATAATCTTCCCTTTGGCATCCCGAACCGGCGAAATGGTGAGCGAAATATCGAGCGATGTCTTGTCCTTATGCACCCGAATGGTGTCGAAGTGTTCGATTCGCTCGCCTTGCTTGATTCGTTCGATGATGGTCGTTTCTTCGTTTCTACGATCGACCGGAATAATCAACGAAATGTGCTGGCCAACCGCTTCAGCGGACGTATAACCAAATACCCGCTCCGCACCAGCGTTCCAACTGGTTATGACGCCCTCCAGCGTCTTGCTGACGATGGCATCCTCACAGGAATCCACGATTGCGGCGAGCAAGCCGATAGCTTTATCCGCTCTGAGGCGCAGGGCAGGCAACTCATCCAACAACGACTGGCTGATGCTGTCCCTCGCCTCCGGGTCATTGAGAATGCACTCTGCCAGTTCTTCATGTGTCGCCAGCAGCTTGTCGATATCGGCTTCCAGAGCGATCTCGGGATGGGTTTCAGTCCAATAGTGCGCCGCCCGGACAAACGCCAGGAACAACAGCAAGTATTGAAGACGAGCCGGCCCAAGTAGTCGCGTCAGTTCCTCAAGACAAGGTAAATAGTCGGAAGTCTTCAAGAACACA